>CAVSDH010000001.1:0-108875 GCA_963726765.1 uncultured beta proteobacterium
CAACCCGGGGCCCGAAGAGCGCCCCCCTGCGTTCGCGCGAAGGGGAGCGATCCTGGAGCCCGCCTGTGGCGTGCTTCCGCGAATGCCATGTACTCCTCCGTGTCCGTGACTGGTGTGCCGCACTGCATCCGGCGACGTGTCGCCGCCTGGCCGAACAATTCTGCAATTTCCATGCCATACGGCGCTCTATGAGGGAGTATCGGACGGGGACTGCGGGGCGCGGGACGGACGCCGGACGCGGCGGTTCGCCGTGCTTGGGTGCCGGCAGGCGGACGTGGCCATTTGCTAGACTCGGAGATCGTGAGCCCGGCGCCAGGCCGTCCACGCTCACTTCCCCTCCACCCCTCCATGCGTCACGCTTCCCAGGCCTCGCCTCCGCCCCCCGGCCCCGCCAAGGGGGGTGACTGGCGGACGATCCGCACACTGCTGCCCTACCTCTGGGCGTACAAGGGCCGGGTGCTGGCGGCCCTTGCGGCGCTGATCGCGGCCAAGACCGCGAACGTCGGCGTTCCGCTCCTGATGAAGGACATCGTCGACCGCCTCGACGCGACGACGGCGATCCTCGCGGTACCGCTAACGCTGCTCGTCGCCTACGGCGCGCTGCGGCTCTCGACGACGTTCTTCACCGAACTGCGCGAATACCTGTTCGCCAAGGTGACGCAGCGCGCCGTGCGCACGATCGCGCTGGAGGTGTTTCGCCACCTGCACGCGCTTTCGCTGCGCTTCCATCTCGCCCGCCAGACCGGCGGACTCACGCGCGATGTCGAGCGCGGCCAGCGCGGCATCTCGACGCTGATCAGCTACACCCTCTTCTCGATCCTGCCGACGCTGGTCGAGATCAGCTTGGTCGCGACGATCCTGATCGTCCGCTACGACTGGACGTTCATCACGATCACCAGCGCGGCGCTTGCGTTCTACATCGTCGCCACGGTACTGATCACCGACTGGCGGACCGGCTTTCGCCGGCACATGAACGAGCTCGACTCGAAGGCCAATTCGCGGGCGATCGACAGCCTGCTCAACTACGAAACGGTCAAGTATTTCGGCAACGAGGAATGGGAGGCGCGGCGCTACGACGAGAGCATGCAGCGCTGGGAGAAGGCGGCGGTGAAGAGCCAGACCTCGCTGTCGCTGCTCAACATCGTGCAGAGCGCCATCATCGCCATCGCGGTGACGCTGATCATGTGGCGGGCGACGGTGGGTGTCGTCAACCGGACGATGACGATCGGCGACCTGGTCCTCGTCAACGCGTTCATGATCCAGCTCTACATCCCGCTCAACTTCCTCGGCGTGCTCTATCGCGAGATCAAGCAGGCGCTCGCCGACATGGAGCGGATGTTCGCCCTTGCAAAGGAACATACCGAGGTCGCCGACGCGCCCGGTGCGGCTGTGCTCGACGTCGGCGATGGCGAAGTGCGCTTCGAGCACGTCGACTTCGGGTACGAGGCGAACCGGCAGATCCTGTTCGACGTGAGCTTCACGATTCCGGCGGGCCAGACGGTTGCCGTCGTGGGCCCTTCGGGAGCGGGAAAAAGCACGCTTTCGCGGCTCCTCTTTCGCTTCTACGACGTCACCGGCGGGCGCATCACCGTCAACGGACGCGACGTTCGCGCGGTGCGCCAGGACAGCGTGCGCGCGGCGATCGGCATCGTCCCGCAGGACACGGTTCTCTTCAACGACTCGATCGAATACAACATCGGCTACGGCCGTCCGGGCGCGACGCACGAGGAGATCGTCGCCGCCGCCGAACTGGCACAGATCCACACTTTCATCACGAGCACGCCGGAGGGTTACGCGACGCCGGTCGGCGAACGCGGGTTGAAGCTCTCGGGCGGCGAAAAGCAGCGGGTTGCGATCGCGCGCGCCGTGCTGAAGGATCCGCGAATCCTGATCTTCGACGAGGCGACGTCCGCACTCGATTCGAAATCGGAAAAGGCGATCCAGGCCGAACTGAAGCGTATCGCCGAGGACCGCACGACGCTGACGATCGCGCACCGGCTCTCCACGATCATCGACGCCGACCTGATCCTCGTACTCGACCATGGACGCATCGTCGAGCGCGGAACGCATGGCGCGCTTCTTGCTCGCGATGGCGTCTACGCAAGGATGTGGCAGCTGCAGCAGACCGAATCCGGGACGGCCAGGCGATGGCCCGGCCCGATCGGCGCCGATGTCGTCCGCCTCAGGCCTTGGCGCGTTGATCGAGGAGGCTCCGGCGGAAGCCGCTGCCTATCCGGGAAATCCGGTCACGCCCTGACGGCGCGCGGCTGTCGGGCGCCCGTTATGCGGGGCGGTCGTGGTTATTTCCATGTTTGTTAAGGGGTATTGGCGGCACCCCGGGGCATGTGCTATAAAGCCGCGGGACCTCAGGGCTGACTTGATGAAGCGACGCTTGCTGTCTGTTTTCTTGGGAATATTGGCGGTGCTCGCGGTTTTCCCCGCGGCAGCGCAGGGTCCGATCGTCCTCGATCCGGCCAAGCTGAGGCTCGCGTCGGCCAACGCCCTCGTCGTCGACGCGACCGAAAATCGCGCGGTCTACACGAAAGCCGCCAACGAGGTGACGCCCATCGCGTCGCTCACCAAGCTCATGACGGCAATGGTTGCCCTGGACGCCGCGCAGCCGCTCGACGAACCGCTCTCGATCGAGATGGACGACCTGGATCTGGTCAAAGGCACCCATTCGAGGCTTCGCATGGGCGCCGAGCTTCCCAGGCGGGAGATGCTGCGGCTCGCCCTCATGTCGTCCGAAAACCGCGCGGCGTCGAGCCTCGCGCGCGCCTTCCCGGGCGGCACCCCGGCCTTCGTCGCGGCGATGAACGCGAAGGCCGAGGCGCTCGGCATGTCGCATACGCACTATTCGGATGCAACCGGGCTGTCGCCGGAGAACGTCTCGACGGCGAACGATCTTGCCGTCCTCGTGGGCGAGGCAGCGCAGTATCCGCTCATCCGGGAGTTCAGCACGACGGGAAGCCACTACGTCGACGTGCAGCCGACCGGCCAGCGGCTCGGCTTCAACAACACCAACGTCCTCGTGAAGAGCGCGCACTGGGACATCCAGCTGTCGAAGACCGGGTACATCCGCGAAGCCGGGAAGTGCCTCGTCATGCTGACGACGATCTCGAGCCGTCCATTCGTGATCGTCCTCCTCGACTCCGCGGGCCGGTTCACCCGGCTGGGCGATGCGCACCGCATCCGCCACTGGCTCGAGACCGGCGACATGCTGCCCGCGGCTGCCGCGGGCAAGACCGGCACGAAATCCGCCAAGGGCAAGGCCCAGGTCACCGGGTCGCTGTCGCGGACCAAGGTCGTGCAAAATTCGCGCGGCGCCAAGCCGGCGAAAGCGCGCGGCGCCTGAGTCGGCGCGCACGTTCGCTGGCGGCCGTAAGTCCCGCGGCGCCCTGCCCGACCAATGTTGTACGATGGGCAGCGGAGACCCGTGATGGACCGCCGAGAATTTCTGAATCGACTTGCCGTGACGCTGGCCGCTGGCGCAAGCCCGGCGACGTTCGCGGCGGACGCCCCGCCGGCGTTCATCGGCAAGGTCGTGAAGTCCCCGGAGCAGTGGCGCATCCTGCTCACGCCGGCGCAATTCAACGTGCTGCGCGAGGAGGGCACCGAGCGCGCGTTCACGAGCCCGCTCAACGACGAGAAGCGCAAGGGCGCGTACCTGTGCGCCGGCTGCGAACTGCCGCTGTTCGAGTCGAGGACCAAGTACGACAGCGGGACCGGCTGGCCGAGCTTCTGGGACAGCCTACCGGGCCGCGTCGAAAGCAGGGTCGAAACGCAGTGGCACCCTTACGTGGTCAAGGAATACCATTGCGCGCGCTGCGGCGGGCATCATGGCCACATCTTCCAGGACGGCCCGAAGCCGACGGGACTTCGCTACTGCAGCAACGGCGTCGTGTTGAAGTTCGTTCCGGCGTGATGCGGTTGCGCGCAGCGGCAGCTTTCGCTGCCATCGTCGTCGCCGGCGCTGTCGTCGCGCAGGACGGGGCCAGGCCGTACAGCCACGCGATTCGCGCCGCGAGGATTCGCCGAGGAGTGTTTCAAGCTGACCGGCGGCAAGTCGATCGGCTACGTCTTCGAATCTTCCGCGCCGGTCGATTTCAACATTCACTTCCATCGTGGCAACGACGTCGTCTACCCGGCAAAGGCCGACGCCGTCCGGCGCGCGGACGAACGCTTCACCGCGCCGTCGACCGAAGAGTTCTGCCTGATGTGGACGAACCGTGCGCCTGAGATGGTCACCGTAAAGGGCAGGTTCTCGCCCTAGGCACCCCCGCGGCGGTGCTGCTCCAGCAGTTCTTTCGCGTGCGCCCGCGTCTTCGCGGTGATGGCGCTGCCCGGCGAGCATGCGCGCCAGCTCCTCGATTCGGGAGGCGTTGGCGAGCGGCTCGACCTCCGCGCGCAGCGACGCGTCGTCGCCGTGCTTGGTCACGCGAAAATGCGCGTCGGCAAACGCCGCGACTTGCGGCAGGTGCGTGACGCAAAGCACCTGGCGGCGCTTTCCCAGCGATTGCAGAAGCCGGCCCACCGTGGCGGCGACGGCGCCGCCGATGCCGACGTCCACCTCGTCGAAGATCAGCGTGGGCACTTCGCCGACTTCGCTGGTGACCACCTGGATCGCGAGCGCGATGCGCGACAGCTCGCCGCCGGAAGCGACTCTTGCAAGCGGGCCGAGCGGCTGCTTCGGATGGCTCGCGACGCGGTATTCGACCTGCTCGCTGCCGTGGCTCGTCGGTGCGGCGAGCGGCGCCAGCGCGATTTCGAAGCGGCCGCCTTTCATCGCGAGCTGCTGCATCGCCTGCGTGACGCGTCCTTCGAGCTCGTGGGCGGCAAATCTTCGCTTTTTCGTGAGCTCGTTCGCCAGCCGGCGCCACGCGGCCTCGGCTGCCGCGGCACGCTTGGCCAGTGCATCTCCGTCCGCTGCCTGCGACAGCACCGCCAGCTGCGCATCGGTTTGCGAGAGGAGGTCCGGCAGCGCCTCGGGCCGTACGCGATATTTGCGCGCGCAGTCGTGGATCGCGGCCAGTCGCTCCTCGATGCGTGAGAGTTCGGCAGGATCGAGATCGAGCTTCCGGCGATACGCGCGGAGCTCGCGTGCGGCCTCGACGAGCTGGATGCGCGCCGGTTCGAGGAGCGCGACGATGTCCTTCAGCGAAGGATCGTGGGCGGCGCCGGCGTCGAGACGCGCGACAAGCGAAGACAACCGGCGCGCGAGGGCGCCATCGGCTTCGGTCAGCTCGCCCTCAGCGGCTTCCGCGGTCTCGAGCAGCGCCGCCGCGTGCGCCAGCCGCGTCTGCGCATGCGCGAGCGACGCCCACTCGTCGGCGGTGACGTTCAGCGTCGAGAGCTCGCGCTGGCGCTCTGCCAGGGCTTCGCGCTCCGCCGCGGTGGCCTCGCGCGAGGCGGCCGCCGCATCGCGCTTCTCGATCGCCGAGCGCCACTCGCGCCACGCGGAGCCCGTCTCGCGCGACAGCGCCGTGAAGCCGCCGAAAGCGTCAACGAGCGCGCGCTGCGCGTCGGCGGTGACGAGCGATTGATGCGCATGCTGGCCGTGGAGATCGACGAGCATCGCGCCGACTTCCTTCAGCTGACCGAGCGTTGCCGGCCGGCCGTTGATCCACGCGCGGCTCTTTCCCTGCGCGTCCTGCGTGCGCCGCAGGAGAAGGGCGGCGGCGTCGCCGTCGACCCCCTGCTCCGCGAGCCACGCGGCGACATCCGCGCGGCCGTCGACGTCGAATTCGGCCGCGAGCTCGGCGCGTTCGGCACCGGGCTTCAGCTGCCGCAGTTCGAATCGGTCGCCCAGCAGCAGCGCCAGCGCGTCGAGCAGGATCGACTTGCCGGCGCCGGTTTCGCCGGTGAGGACCGAAAAGCCCGCGCCGAACTCGAGGTCGAGCGCCTCGACGACGACGAAATGGCGAATCGAAAGGAGCCGCAACATTCCGGGTGACCGTCCGGTCGGCTGCTAACGCGGACGAAGCCCTTCAGGCGTTTCGCTCCAGTGCAGCTTTTCACGCAGCACGGCGAAATGGTCGTAGCCCTCGGGATGGAGGAGGCGCAACGAATGCTCCGAGCGGCGGATGGTGACGCGATCGCCTTCCTGCAGCTGGAAGTGCGACTGCCCGTCGCAGTGCGCCCAGGCATCATTGCCGCGCAGCAGCGTGACGGTGACCGTCGCCATGTCGCCGATGGCAATCGGGCGATTGGTGAGCGCGTGCGGTGCGACGGGCACGAGCAGGAGCGCGGGGACCTGCGGGTCCACGATCGGGCCCTGCGCAGACAGCGCATACGCCGTGGAGCCGGTGGGTGTCGCGATGATGAGGCCGTCCGCACGCATCGCGTAGACGAAACGGCCGTCGATGTCGACGGCGGTATCGATCATGCCGCCGGACGTTCCGCGGTTGACGACGACTTCGTTGAGCGCGAGCGCCACCTCGTCAGGCGCGCCGCCGCCGCGGTGAACCGTCGTGTGGAGCAGCGTGCGCCGCTCCTCGACGTTGCGGCCGTCGAGGATCGGTCCCAGCACTTCCTCCATCCTCGCGAGCGGAATGTCGGTGAGGAATCCGAGCCGACCCTGGTTGACGCCGATCAACGGAACTTCGAACGGCGCGACCTGCCGGGCGACCGCGAGCATCGTTCCATCGCCGCCGATCACGATCGCGACGTCGGCGACGGCGCCGAGATTGCCCCGTGGCACCGTCGGATAGCCGGGGATCGGCGCCGAGCGCGTGGTCTCGATGTCGATGACCACCGTGTGGCCGCGGCCGGCAACGAAGGCGGCAAGGCGGGACAGCGGCTCGGCGATACCGGGACTTTCGTAGCGCCCGACCAGCGCGACGCGACGGAAATGTGTGGCGGGATCGGGCGCGGGCATGGGCAATTAAAGCACACCAGCTGGCGTGTCCCAAGCCGACGGACGGTCGAGGATCCTTCACGGAACGGACAAATGCCGAGGTCCGAATCCCGCGCACCTGCCCGGCCTCTGTAAAATGGGCGCCATGCTGGACCCCCGCGCCCAACATCTGCTGAAGTCCCTGGTCGAGCGCTACGTCGCCGAGGGCCAGCCGGTCGGCTCGCGCGTGCTGTCGAAGCAATCGGGACTCGAGCTGTCGCCGGCGACGATCCGCAACGTGATGGCCGATCTCGAGGAGCTCGGTTACATCGCGAGTCCGCACACGTCGGCCGGACGCATTCCGACGTCGAAAGGCTACCGGTTCTTCGTCGACAGCCTGATGATCGTCCAGCCGCTCGAGGAAGTCGAGGTCCACCGCCTCGAGGGCGAGCTCACCGCCGACCGGCCGCAGCCGCTCGTCAACGCCGCGGCGGCGCTGCTTTCGCAGCTCACCCACTTCGCGGGAATCGTGATGACGCCCAAGCGCGAGGCGTCGTTCCGGCACCTCGAGTTCCTGCGACTGTCCGAGCGGCGCGTGCTCCTCATCATCGTGACGCCCGAAGGCGACGTGCAGAATCGCATCCTGCATACCGACCGCTCGTACTCGCAGTCGCAGCTCGTCGAGGCCACCAATTTCTTCAACCGGCACTATGCCGGGCAGCCGTTCGGGGCGCTGCGCGCGTTGCTCGCGGACGAGCTGAAATCGCTGCGCGAGGACATCGTCGGCCTGATGGCCGCGGCGGTGGAGGCAGGGGGAGCCGCACTGCGCGAAGGCGAGGAGCTCGTGGTCACCGGCGAGAAGAACCTGCTGTCGGCCTCCGACCTGTCGTCGAACATGACCCGCCTGCGGCAGCTCTTCGACCTGTTCGAGCAGAAGACTTCGCTGCTGCATCTGCTCGACGTGTCGCAGCGCGCGCAGGGCGTGCAGATCTACATCGGCGACGAGTCCGGGCTGGTGCCTCTCGACGAATGCAGCGTCGTGACGGCGCCGTACGAGATCGACGGCCGGGTGATCGGCACGCTCGGCGTGATCGGCCCGACGCGGATGGCCTACGAGCGCGTGATCCCGATCGTCGACGTGACGGCAAAGCTCCTCTCCAACGCCCTCACTCACCAGCTGAACGACTGATGGCCGCGCCGGATCAGCATCCCAACGCCGCGCTGGTCAAGCGATTCTACGAGGCGTTCGGCCGTCGTGACGCGGCGGCGATGATCGAGTGCTATTCGAAGGACGTCCGATTCTCCGATCCGGTCTTCCCGCGCCTCGACGCGGCGGGCGTCGCGACCATGTGGCGGATGCTCTGCGCGCGCGGCAAGGACCTGCGCGTGATCGCGTCGGACATCGACGCCGACGACCGGAAGGGGCGCGCGCACTGGGTCGCCACTTACACGTATTCGGCAACCGGTCGCGGCGTCGTCAACGAGATCGATGCGACGTTCGCGTTCGACGAAGGGAAGATCGTCCGGCATGACGATCGCTTCGACCTTCATCACTGGGCGGAGCAGGCGCTGGGCGTACCGGGATTGCTGTTCGGCTGGACCCCGCCGATGCAGAACGCGATCCGCAGGAAGGCGGCGAAGGCGCTCGCGGAGTGGCGTGCGAAGAAATCGGACGCCGGATCCGCTGCGCCGTTGGAATCCGACGGCGCCTGACGGCACCGGCGCCCGACCTGCATCGCCTACTTCAATCCAGATGCCGCGCTTTCAATCCCGAGCCGCCCTTCGCGCACGACCGCGCGACGAATGTCGGCGTGCTGCTCGTCAACCTCGGCACGCCCGACGCGCCGACGCCGGCGGCCGTGCGCCGATATCTCGCGGAGTTTCTCGCGGATCCGCGCGTGGTCGAAATTCCGCGCGTCGCGTGGCTTCCGATCCTGTACGGACTGGTCCTCACCACGCGCCCTGCGCAGTCGGCGAAAAAGTACGCGCAGATCTGGGGCAAGGATGGCTCGCCGCTGCTCCTGCACAGCCTCAAGCAGCGCTCGCTATTGCAGGGCCTGCTCGCACAGCGGCTGAAGTCGATGGGGCTGCCGGGGGAACTCGTCAAGGTCGAGCTCGCGATGCGCTACGGCAATCCCGATGTGGCGGGTGCGATGGATCGCCTCAAGGCCGCGGGCTGCAACCGCATCCTCGTCGTGCCGCTCTACCCGCAGTACGCGGCGAGCACGACGGCCTCCGCGCTCGACGCCGTGTACGAGCACGCGCGGAAGTCGAGGCGCATGCCGGCGCTGCGCGCCGTCGATTGCTTTCACGACGATCCGGCCTACATCAAGGCGCTCGCCCAGAGCGTCAACGATTACTGGACGAAGCACGGGCGGCCCGATTTTCTCGTGCTGTCCTTCCATGGCCTGCCGCGGCGGGTGCTGGACCTCGGTGATCCCTACCACTGCCACTGCCACAAGACAGCGCGCCTCCTGGCGCAGGAACTCGGGCTCGACGCCAGGCAGTTCGCGGTCACGTTCCAGTCGCGATTCGGAAAGGCGCAGTGGCTGCAGCCGTATACCGTGGACACCCTTGCCGCGCTCGGAAAGGAGGGCAGGGCGCGCGTCGATGTCGCGTGTCCCGCGTTCGTATCCGACTGCCTCGAGACGCTGGAGGAAATCGGGATCGAGGGCAGGCAGACGTTTCTCGCGGCCGGCGGCAAGGATTTCCACGTGATTCCCTGCCTCAACGAGCATCCCCTGTGGGTCGCCGCGCTGGCGGACCTCGTGCTCCGACATCTGCAGGGATGGCTTGCTGCTCAGCCCGACCCGTCGGCGCTCGAAATGACCGCTCTGCGCGCCCGCGCGCTCGGCGCGAAGAAATAGTCGTCGGCCCTCCGCCGACTCGTACGCCGCGGAACCGCGGAATCCATCGGTAAGTAACTGTTCCATAGTCATTATTGACATCGGGCTGCGCCTGGCCGTCCGCGCCACGCCGACCGTTGAAAATCGTCCCGACGCCCCCATGGTGGAGTTGGGCGCCGAAAAGAGCGCGATTAGGCCATTCCAGGAATCCCGATGACCTCCCAGGACAAACCCGCCGCCGATTCACCTCTCGACACTTCTTCGTCCGCTGCCGAGACGGCAACCGCGCCACCGGTCGAGCAAGCGCCCGACGCCGCCGCGCTGCTCGAAAAGGCGACGACCGAGGCGGCGGAAATGAAGGACGCCTGGCTGCGGGCGCGCGCCGATGTCGAGAACGTCCGCAAGCAGGCTGCCAACGACGTCGCGCGGGCGCACAAGTACGCCAACGAGCGATTTGCCGGCGATCTCCTGGCGGTCAAGGACGCGCTCGAATCGACGCTCGCCGCAAAGGATGCGGCACCGGATGCGTTGCGCGATGGCGTCGAGCTGACCTTGAAGCAGCTCGTCGCTGCGTTCGAGAAGGCGCAGATCGTGGAGATCGATCCGGCCGGCCAGAGGTTCGACCCGCATCAGCACATGGCCATGACGACCGTCGACACTCCCGGAGGCGCCGAACACCGTCGTTCAGGTGTTTCAGAAGGGCTACCGGCTCCAGGACCGGGTGCTGCGTCCCGCGCTGGTATCGGTGGCCAAGCCACCCGAACCCAATCCATAACCGGGCACCGGCTTGATCGGACGGCCGAAACCCCCATCTGACGAACAGGCATTCATCGCGACATCCGGAGGGAACTGAGCATGGGCAAGATCATCGGCATCGACCTCGGCACGACCAACAGCTGCGTCGCCATCATGGAAAGCGGCCAGCCGAAGGTCATCGAGAATTCGGAGGGCGCGCGCACGACGCCCTCCGTCGTCGCCTACCAGGACGACGGCGAGATCCTGGTCGGCGCGTCGGCCAAGCGCCAGGCCGTCACCAACGCGAAGAACACGATCTACGCGGTCAAGCGGCTCATCGGCCGCAAGTTCGAGGAAAAGGAAGTCCAGAAGGACATCGACCTGATGCCCTACAGGATCGTCAAGGCCGACAACCACGACGCCTGGGTCGACGTGCGCGGCAGGAAGATCGCCCCGCAGCAGGTGTCGGCGGAAATCCTGCGCAAGATGAAGAAGACGGCGGAGGATTACCTCGGCGAGGAAGTCACCGAGGCCGTGATCACGGTCCCGGCGTACTTCAACGACTCGCAGCGCCAGGCGACCAAGGACGCCGGTCGCATCGCGGGCCTCGAAGTGAAGCGCATCATCAACGAGCCGACGGCGGCGGCGCTCGCGTTCGGCCTCGACAAGAAGGAAGGCGACCGCAAGATCGCCGTGTACGACCTGGGCGGCGGCACGTTCGACATCTCGATCATCGAGATCGCCAGCGTGGAGGGCGAGCACCAGTTCGAAGTGCTCTCGACGAACGGCGACACGTTCCTGGGCGGCGAGGATTTCGACCAGCGCCTCATCGACTACGTCGTCACCGAGTACCGGAAGGAATCGGGCGTCGACCTCAAGAACGACGTGCTGGCCCTGCAGCGGCTGAAGGACGCTGCCGAGAAGGCGAAGATCGAGCTTTCGTCGTCGCAGCAGACCGAGATCAACCTGCCGTACATCACGGCGGACCAGTCGGGCCCGAAGCACCTTGCGATGAAGATCACCCGCGCGAAGTTCGAGTCGCTCGTCGAGGAGCTGATCGAGCGCACGATCGAGCCGTGCCGCATGGCGATCAAGGACGCGGGGGTCAAGCTCTCCGACGTTTCGGACGTCATCCTGGTCGGTGGCCAGACCCGGATGCCCAAGGTCCAGGACAAGGTGAAGGAGTTCTTCGGCAAGGAGCCGCGCAAGGACGTCAATCCGGACGAGGCGGTTGCCGTGGGTGCGGCAATCCAGGGCGGGGTGCTGAAGGGCGACGTCAAGGACGTACTGCTGCTCGACGTCACGCCGCTGTCGCTCGGCATCGAGACCCTTGGCGGCGTGATGACCAAGCTCATCCAGAAGAACACGACGATCCCGACCAAGGCGCAGCAGGTGTTCTCCACCGCCGACGACAACCAGGGCGCGGTGACGATCCACGTGCTGCAGGGCGAGCGCGACGTCGCCTCCGGAAACAAGAGCCTCGGCCAGTTCAACCTGGAGGGGATCCCGCCGTCGCCGCGAGGCATGCCGCAGATCGAGGTGGCGTTCGACATCGACGCCAACGGGATCATGCACGTTTCCGCGAAGGACAAGGCAACCGGCAAGGAGAACAAGATCACGATCAAGGCGAACTCCGGATTGTCGGAGGCCGAGATCCAGGCGATGGTGAAGGACGCCGAGTCGCACGCGGAAGACGATCGAAAGGTGATGGAAACCGTTCAGGCGCGCAACGCGCTGGATGGGCTGGTGCACAGCGTCAAGAAATCCGTTGCCGAATACGGCGACAAGGTCGGCGCCGACGAGAAGGCGAAGATCGAGGAAGCGGTCAAGGACGCCGAGGCGCTGCTGAAGGAGAAGGACGCCGCGAAGGACGCGCTGGAAGCCAAGGCCGAGGCGCTCGGAAAGGCCGCGCAGAAGCTGGGCGAGATCATGTATGCGCAGGCGCAGAAGGAGGCGGAGGCCGCGACGGCGGCGGCGGCAGACGGCGGCGCCGGTTCCGGCGCGGGCGCCACCTCCGGCGGCAAGCAGGAAGAGAAGGTCGTCGATGCCGAGTTCACGGAAGTCAAGGACACGAAGAAGTAACCCCGACTGAACCACGGACGGCACGGAGAGCGCGGAGAATATCCGTCGTTCTCCGTGTTGCGTTTGACTCGCCCCGCGTTGCGGCAATTGAAGGATCCTGATGGCGAAGCGCGACTACTACACGGTGCTGGGCGTCAACCGCGACGCCTCCGAGGAGGACATCAAGAAGTCCTACCGGAAGCTCGCGATGAAGCACCACCCGGACCGCAATCCGGACGACAAGGGTTCCGAGGAGAAATTCAAGGAGGCGAAAGAGGCCTACGAAATTCTCACGGACAAGAAAAAGCGCGCGGCGTACGACCAGTTCGGGCATGCCGGCGTCGATGCGTCGGCGGGATTCGGCGCGGGTGCTCGCGGTTTCGGCGGCGCGGGCCAGGAAGGGTTCGGCGGCTTCGCCGACGCGTTCGGCGACATCTTCGGCGAGATCTTCGGGGCGCAGCGCGGGGGCCGCGGCAACGGCGTCTACCGTGGCGCCGACCTGCGCTACAACCTCGAGCTGGCGCTCGAGGACGCGGCGCGCGGGACGGAGGCGAAGATTCGCGTCCCCACGCTGGAGGCCTGCACGACCTGTCATGGCAGCGGCGCGAAACCCGGAACCGAGCCCAAGTCGTGCCCGACCTGCCACGGGCGCGGCGAGGTGCGTGTCTCGCAGGGCTTTTTCTCGATCCAGCAGACCTGTCCCGCGTGTCACGGCACCGGCAAGATCATTCCCGATCCGTGCGACACCTGTCATGGCGCCGGACGCGTGCGCAAGCACAAGACGCTGTCGGTCAAGATTCCCGCAGGGGTCGATCAGGACGATCGCATCCGGCTTTCCGGGGAAGGGGAGGCGGGCGTCAACGGCGGACCGCCAGGCGATCTCTACGTCGTGGTGAGCCTGAAGCCCCACTCGGTGTTCCAGCGCGAAGGCAGCGACCTGCACTGCGAGATGCCGATCAGTTTCGCGACTGCCGCGCTTGGCGGCGAAATCGAGATTCCGACGCTCGACGGGCACGCGAACATCAAGATTCCCACGGAAACCCAGACAGGTCAGGTCTTCCGGCTGCGCGGCAAGGGCATCAAGCACGTGCGCGGAGCGCAGCATGGCGATCTCTTCTGCCACGTCGCCATCGAGACGCCCGTCAAGCTCACCGCCCGGCAGAAGGAGATCCTCCGCGAATTCGAGGCGATCAGCGAGCAGGATCCGGGCGCGCACAACCCGCGCGCGAAGAACTGGTTCGACCGCGTCAAGGATTTTTTCGGACCGTAGCGTCCGAGGAAGTCTGCGCGATATGACCCGCCGCGACGTCCGCTGCGACGTCGTCGTCATCGGCGCCGGCGCGGCCGGCATGATGTGCGCGGCGACCGCCGGCCTTCGCGGCCGACGCGTGTTGCTGATCGAGCACTATCCCGTCCTCGGCGAAAAGATCCGCATCTCCGGCGGCGGCCGCTGCAACTTCACCAACCTCAACGCCGGCCCCGGCAACTACCTGTCGCAGAATCCGGACTTCTGCCGATCGGCACTTGCGCGCTACACGCCGGGCGACTTTGTCGCGCTGGTCGAGCGCTACCGGATCCCGTATCACGAGAAGAAGCTTGGCCAGCTTTTCTGCGACGACACGGCGCGCGACCTGATCGCCATGCTGAAGGCGGAGTGCGACCGCGGCCATGTCGAATGGCGCATGCCGTGTCCGGTCGAAGGCGTCGCGCGCGAAGGCGACGCGTGGCGCATCGCGACTCCCGCGGGCGCCGTGCGGGCGAATTCCGTCGTGATTGCGACCGGGGGCCTCACCGTGCCGAAGATCGGTGCAACGCCTTTCGGGTATCGCGTCGCCGAGCAGTTGGGTATCGCGGTGGTCGCACCTTCGCCGGCGCTGGTGCCGCTGGCGTTGCCGCCCGACACGCTCTCGACCTATGGCGACCTCGCCGGCGTTGCCGTCGACGTCGAGGTCTCGTGCGGAAGCGGGCGCTTCCGTGAAAATCTGCTGTTCACGCATCGCGGGCTCTCCGGTCCGGCGATTCTGCAGATATCCTCGTTCTGGAACGGCAGGGAGCCCATCGTGATCGATCTGTTGCCGGACGTGGACGCGGCCGGCTGGCTCTCCGGCGAGCGCGCGTCGCCCGCGCGCGTCGACAGCGTTCTCGCGCGCCGGCTGCCGCAGCGCTTCGCGCAGCAATGGTGCGCCGCGCATGCAGCCGCGCTGCCCGTGAATCGACTGACCGACAGGCAGCTCCGCGATCTCGCCGCGAAGCTTCACGCGTGGACGCTGCTCCCGTCGGGAACGCTTGGCTACAACAAGGCCGAGGTCACGCTGGGTGGCGTCGACACACGCGGTCTCTCCAGCCGGACGATGGAAGCGACGGGCGCGCCCGGTCTCCATTTCATCGGCGAGGTCGTCGACGTGACAGGCTGGCTCGGCGGCTACAATTTCCAATGGGCGTGGTCTTCGGGACACGCGGCGGGCATGAACGCCTGAACTTGCTATCCTCGCGATCATGCCCCGCACGCTGCTCGCACGAAACGCCGATGTTCTGGTCACGATGGACGGGCAGCGGCGCGAGATTTGCGGCGGAGGGATGTACGTCGAGAACAACGTGATCGCGGCGGTCGGCACCGGCGCCGACCTGCCAGCGACCGCCGACGTCGTGATCGATCTGGCGGGGCACGTCGTGCTCCCGGGTCTCGTCAATACGCACCACCACATGTTCCAGAGCCTGACGCGGGCGAATCCCTTGGTGCAGGACGCGTCGCTCTTCGACTGGCTCACGGGTCTTTACCCGCTCTGGTCGCGTCTCACGCCAGAAATGATTCGCGTGTCCACGCGGACCGCGATGGCCGAGCTCCTGCTCTCGGGCTGCACGACGTCGTCGGACCACCTCTACGTGTACCCGAACGGCTGCCGGCTCGACGATTCCATCGAGGCGGCGCAGTCGATGGGCATGCGCTTTCACGCGACGAGAGGGAGCATGAGCGTCGGCGAGAGCCAGGGGGGACTGCCGCCGGATGCGCTCGTCGAACGCGAGGACGCGATCCTCGCCGACACGCGGCGCGTGATCGAGGCATTTCACGATCCGGGACGGCACTCGATGCTGCGGATCGGCGTGGCGCCCTGCTCGCCGTTTTCGGTGAGCCGCGACCTGATGCGCGAGTCGGCGGCGCTCGCGCGCGCCTACGGCGTGTCGATGCACACGCATCTCGCGGAGAACGACCACGACGTCGCCTACAGCCGCGAAAGATTCGGCCGCACGCCGGCGCAGTATGCCGAAGACCTGGGCTGGGTCGGCCGCGACGTCTGGCACGCGCACTGCGTGAAGCTCGACGACGCGGGCATCACGCTTTTCTCCGGCACGGGCACCGGCGTCGCGCATTGCCCGTGCTCCAACATGCGGCTCGCCTCGGGGATAGCGCCGGTCCGCCGGATGCGTGACGCGGGCGTCAACGTGGGGCTCGGCGTCGACGGCTGCGCGTCGAACGACGGCGCGCATCTCGTCGCCGAAGCGCGGCAGGCCATGCTGCTGCAGCGGGTCGGGCACGGTCCGGCGGCGATGACGGCACGCGAGGCGCTCGAGATCGCAACGCTCGGGGGCGCGGCCGTCCTCGGGCGTGACGACATCGGCGCGCTCGCGCCAGGCATGGCCGCCGATTTCGTGGCCTTCGACACGTCGACGGCGGCTTTGCAGGCGCGCTCTGCGATCCGGTCGCGGCGCTCGTCTTTTGCGCGCCGTCGAACGTCGCGTGGAGCGTCGTCGACGGGCGCGTCGTGGTCCGCGAAGGCCGTCTCGACACGCTCGACCTGCCTCCGCATATCGAGCGACACAACCGGCTCGCGCGCGAGCTCGCCGAAACCGGCGCAGGCTTTTTCCGCTAGGATTCGACGTTTCCACCGCCAATTCCGGAGCACATCCATGATTCGTTGGAGCAGGTTCTTCGTTGCCGTCGCGTGCACGGTGCTCGCAGCCGTCGCCACGGCCCAGGTCAGGATCGGCCTCCTGGTGTCGGCGACCGGGCCGACGACGGCCATCGGAATCCCGCAGCAGAACACCGGCCAGCTGCTGCCGACGCGAATCGGCGACGCGACCGTCGAATACATCCAGCTCGACGACGGCGGCGACACGACGCGCGCCGTGCAGAACGCGAAGAAGCTGCTGCAGGAGCAGAATGTGGACGCATTGATCGGACCGTCGACGACCCCCAACGCGCTCGCCATCCTCGATCTCGTCGCCGACGGCAAGGTGCCGCTGATGGCGACCGTCGGCACGTCGAGCGTCGTCGAGCCCATGGACGCGAAGCGGCGTTGGGTTTTCAAGACCACCCAGAACGACGATCTGATCGCCGCCGCGCTGGTCGGGCACATGGCGAAGACCGGCGTGAAGACCATCGGCTTCATCGGCTTCAAGGACCCGTACGGCGAGAACTGGTACAAGGTCTTCGCGCCGATGGCCGAAAGGCGGGAATCAAGGTGGTCGCGGTCGAGTACTACCAGCGCACCGACCCGAGCGTCACGGGACAGGCGCTGAAGCTCGTCGCCGCGAAGCCCGATGCGGTGCTGGTCGCCGGCGTCGGCGGCCCGGGCGTGCTGCCGCAGATCACGCTGCGCGACCAGGGATACAAGGGCACGATCTACCAGACGCACGGTGTTGCGACCGACGACTTCATCCGGCTCGGCAAGGACAAGGTCGAGGGCACGGTGCTCGCGGCCGGGCCCATGCTGGTGATCGACGAGATCCCGGATTCGAATCCCGTCAAGAAAGTCGCGCAGGGCTACATCGCGGCGTACGAGAAGCAGTTCGGCCAGAAACCGGCGACCTTCGGCGCGAACACCTGGGACTCCGGAATCATCCTGCAGCGCGCGATCCCGGTCGCGCTCAAGTCCGGCAAGCCCGGCACGGAAGCATTCCGCTCGGCGCTGCGCGACGCGATCGAGGCGGAGCGGGAAATCGTCGGCTGCCAGGGCGTGTTCAACATGTCGCCGGCAAACCACAACGGCATGGACGAGCGTGCCCGCGTGCTCGTCACCGTGAAGGACGGCAGGTTCCGGCTGCTGTCCGAATGAGGCGCGTGCGTTGACGAATTCGCCCGTCGTCGGGGTGTTGCTCGCGGCCGGACGCGGCACGCGGTTCGGCGGCGACAAGCTCCTTGCCGTGCTCCCGGATGGCGAATGCGTCGGAGCAGCGGCGGTGCGGCATCTGCTGGCGGCATTGCCGGACGTCGTAGCCGTCGTGCGACCCGGCGACGGAGCGCTGGCCGCAGCACTGGGCGCCGCAGGTGCGCACATCGTGCGCTGCGAGAACGCGGACGACGGCATGGGCGCGAGCCTCGCATGCGCGGTGGGCGCGAGGCCCGACGCGACCGGCTGGCTTGTCGCGCTTGCCGACATGCCGTGGATCCGGCCGGCGACGATTGCGCGGGTCGCCGATGCGCTGGCGCGGGGCGCGGATATCGCCGCGCCGTTTCACCGCGGCGAGCGCGGACACCCGGTCGGATTCGGCAAGCCGCTCTACGATTCGCTCGTCGCGCTCACCGGCGACGAAGGCGCCAAGTCCATCGTTGCCGCGCACCGTGACCGCCTCGTGCGCATCGACGTCGATGACGAGGGTGCGCTGCGCGACATCGATACCCCTGCCGATCTCGGTTGAAGCGCACGGTACTGCAAAGCCATCGGTCCGCGCAGCCGATTCCCGCGGCGGGGTCTAGCCTTCGGCCTGCCA
Organism: uncultured beta proteobacterium; assembly: GCA_963726765.1. GTDB lineage: Bacteria > Pseudomonadota > Gammaproteobacteria > Burkholderiales > Casimicrobiaceae > CAIWHR01. Next base: position 18,187 of record CAVSDH010000001.1, read on the forward strand.
CATGTCGCCTTGCCGGCCGACGATCCGGTTCTCGAGCTCCTGCATCCGCCACCAGTTGCGGAACTCGGGCTCCGCGAGCGGGCGCGAGATGAGGAACCCCTGCGCTTCCTCGCAACCATGGCGCTTCAGGAAATCGAACTGGGCGGCCGTCTCCACCCCCTCGGCGATGACCCGCACGCCGAGCGAGTGCGACAGCGCGATGATTGCCTGCGTTATCGCCTCGTCGTTGCGGTTCTGCTCGAGGCCGTGCACGAATCGCTGGTCGACCTTGACCGCCTGGATCGGCAGCCGCGCGAGATACGACAGGCTCGAGTAGCCGGTCCCGAAATCGTCGACGGTGATGGAAACGCCGCGCTGCTTCAGCTTGACGAGCGTGGCGACGGCCTTCTCCGGATGCGTGATGATCACGCTCTCCGTGATCTCGAGGTCGAGGTAGTGCGCGGGGAGGCCGCTGGACGACAGCGCCTCGTCGACGATGCCGAGCCAGCTGTCGTGCTGCAGCTGCTGCACCGACAGGTTGACCGAGAGCCGCAGCATCATTCCCTGGCGGTGCCATCCGACGACCGTGCGACAGGAGTCGCGGAGCACGCGCGCGCCGAGCGCCTGGATCATCCCGGACTCCTCGGCAATGGGGATGAATTCCGACGGCGCGATGATGCCCCGTTCGGGGTCGCGCCAGCGGAGCAGCGCTTCGGCCCCGATCGCCCGTCCTGACTGCATTTCGATCTGCGGCTGATAGACGAGGAAGAACTCGTCGTCCATGAGACCTCGTCGCATGTCCGTTTCGAGCTGCAGCCGTTGCTGAACGCGGGCATTCATGTCCGCGGTGTAGAAGCGGTACGAATTGCGGCCGGCCTCCTTGGCGGCGTACATCGCGGTGTCCGCCTGCTTGATCAGCGACACCGGGTCGCTCGCGTCGAGCGGGTACATCGACACGCCGATCGAGCACGTCAAGGTCGGCACCTGGTCCGACAGGCGGAATGGCGCGAGGAACGATTCGCGAACGCGGGCCAGAACCGTCATCGTCTCGAAGGTCGCGTGCGCGGGATCGAGCCCCGGCAGGATCAGCACGAATTCGTCGCCGCCGAGCCGGGCGACGGTGTCCGATTCGCGTACCGCCGACGTGAGCCGCTGCCCCACCGCCTGCAGCAGCTGGTCGCCGGAATCGTGGCCCAGCGTGTCGTTGATCCGCTTGAAGTGATCGAAATCGAGGAACAGGCAGGCGACGTGCGTGCCGTCGCGCTGCGCCTGCGCCATGATCTGTTTCAGGCGCTGATTGAGCAGCGAGCGGTTGGGGAGCCCGGTGAGAATGTCGTGCTGCGCAAGCTTGTAGGCGTGCGCCGTCGCGATCTCGAGCTCCTTCGTGCGCTGGGCGACCTTGTCCTCGAGTGTCCGCTGGTAGGTTGCCACTTCGGCCTGCGCCTCGGACAGCCTCTGCGTCATGTGATTGAACGTGTGCGTGAGGAGCCCCAGCTCGTCGGCGCTGCTGGCCGGCACGTAGACGTCGAGCTTGCCCGATCCCACGGCGCGGGCCGCGCGCATCAGTCTCCGCATCGGGGCGACGAGCCGACGGGTGAGCAGGAGCGTCGCGCCGATCGCAACGACCACGAGCATGCCGACCACGGCGAGCGAGCCGATGAGCGTCTTGCGGAATTGCTCCTGCTGACGCTCGAACGTCATGCCGATCCGGATGTAACCCACCGGTACCGGCGCGCCCGGGACCGACGCGTATCCGGTTGAGTTCGAAATATTGGCGCCGCCCGCGGGCACCTTGGCGGCTGCTGCCGCGGCCCCGTTCCCGATGCGCGTGATGAGTTCGACGTAGGGCTTGCCCTGGATCGCGTAGTCGATCGAGCCGATCTTGTCGGGCGCCAGGGCAAGCGCGTCCGGTGCAGGGGCGGGCAGGTTGGCGTTGCGCAACGCGTCGACGAAGCGGCGCTCGAGGATCGGCTTTCCCTTGGCGTCGAGCACGCTGACGTAGCCGAAATCGCCGTCGGTTTCCAGGTTGTCGAGGATTGCGTCGAGCCGCGCGAGGTCGCCGGGGACGAGGCCATGCACCGCGACCTCGGACAGCATCATGAGCACCGTCGATGCCTGCGAGCGCAGCTCACGCTGCTCCTCGAGCGATTCGTGCCACAGGTAGAAGCCGGTCGTGGCGATGGCGGTGAGGAAGATGAGGCCGACCGTCAGCAGGTTGAGCTTGGTGAGGAGCCCCATCCTGACCGGCGGCAGGTTGAGCGGCGAGATGGTGTCCGTTGCGAGCGGCGTCAGGTGCCGCCGCAGGCGATTCATCGCCCTGCTCTGGGGATCGGTGCTTTCGGATCGCACAGGCTTGGCCATGGGTGGCGCAGCGTTCGGTCGGAGCCGATCTTGGCGGAAAGACGGGATCACGTGCGGATTCCCCGGCGCACGAGATCGACGTCAGGATTGGGCAAGCATACACCGGGCGGCATGCGATATTCCGGCGCTGACGACCCCGCCCGGCGCGCCGTCGCGGAAACGGCAGGGAATCCGCATACGCGGCGCGAAGTGGCGCGCGAAAGGAAGGTCGCTCGCATGGGGCGTCGGTCGGCGCGCTTTCAGCAAGCGGCGACGGGAATCTTGCCGATCCTCTGCTGCCACTCGCGCGGACCGGTGTCGTGTACCGACGTGCCCAGCGCGTCGACGGCCACCGTCACCGGCATGTCCCTGACTTCGAATTCGTAGATCGCCTCCATGCCGAGATCGGCGAACGCGACCACACGCGAAGTCCTGATCGCCTTCGACACGAGGTACGCCGCGCCGCCGACGGCCATCAGGTAAGCGGCCCTGTGCTTGCGGATCGCCTCGATCGCGACGGGTCCGCGCTCGGCCTTGCCGATCATCGCGATGAGGCCGGTATGGGCGAGCATCATCTCGGTGAACTTGTCCATGCGTGTCGCGGTGGTCGGGCCCGCCGGTCCCACCACCTCGTCGCGCACCGGATCCACCGGTCCGACGTAGTAGATGACGCGGTTGCGGAAATCCACCGGCAGCGGCTCGCCTTTCCCGATCATGTCCTGGATTCGCTTGTGTGCGGCGTCGCGGCCCGTGAGGATCTTTCCGTTGAGAAGCAGCGTCTGCCCGGGAGTCCACTTGGCGACCTCCGCCGGCGTGAGCGCGTCGAGATCGACGCGCGCGGCGTTCGGGGGACGGCGACCACTGCACTGCGGGCCAGCGGCGAAGGTCCGGCGGATCGAGCCGCGCGACGCCGCGCCCGTCGAGCGTGAAGTGCGCGTGCCGCGTCGCGGCGCAATTCGGGATCATGCCGACCGGCTTCGACGCGGCGTGCGTCGGATAGTCGAGGATCTTGACGTCGAGGACGGTCGACAGACCGCCCAGCCCCTGCGCGCCGATGCCGAGCGCGTTGACGGCGTCGTAGAGCTCGATGCGCAGTTCCTCGATGGCGTTCTTCGGGCCGCGCTTCCTGAGGTCGTGCATGTCGATCGGCTCCATCAGCGCTTCCTTGGCGAGCAGCACGGCCTTTTCCGCCGTGCCGCCGATGCCGATGCCGAGCATCCCGGGCGGGCACCAGCCGGCGCCCATCGTCGGGACGGTCTTCACGACCCAGTCGACGATCGAGTCCGACGGATTCAACATCACGAACTTCGACTTGTTCTCGGAGCCGCCGCCCTTCGCGGCAATCTTCACGTCGACGGTGTTCCCCGGGACGATGTCGAAGTGAACGACCGCCGGCGTGTTGTCCTTCGTGTTCTTTCGCTTGCCGGCGGGGTCGGCGACGATCGAAGCGCGCAGCTTGTTGTCCGGATGGTTGTAGGCTCGGCGCACGCCTTCGTCGACCATGTCGGCGATGCTCATGGTCACGCCTTCCCAGCGCACGTCCATGCCCACCCTCACGAAGGCCACGACGATGCCGGTGTCCTGGCAGATCGGGCGCTTGCCCTGCGCGCACATCCGCGAATTGGTGAGAATCTGCGCGATCGCATCCTTCGCCGCCGGCGACTGCTCCGCCACATAGGCTTCGCCGAGCGCCTCGATGTAATCCTGCGGATGGTAGTACGAGATGAACTGGAGCGCGTCGGCGACGCTTTCGATGAAATCGGACTGGCGGATGGTGGACATTGGGGATTCCCGGATATCAGGGCAACGCGCGACCGATCGCTCGACGGCCGCCCGCACCGCATGGACCGGGCCTGGTCGGTCGGTCGAGCGGACATCGGGCGCCTCGGGTAAGGCATTGAACGACCATGCAAGTTTATCATCGCTGCCTGCGGCGGCGGGGCGACCTGCCGCCGCATCTCCCGTACCGTGCGCCGCGCCCGCGGCGCCGGACGACGGGGAAAGCGTGCCCGGGCATTGCGCTACGTCAATGACTCGCATTGCGCGGCGGGAGCGCGTTTGGTTAGACTTCACCGGCTGGGATCACGGCCGGGCACCAGGGGCCGATTCACTTTCGCAACGCCTTCCCGAGGAGAAAAACCATGGCCAACATCGAATCGGTGTCGACCGAGTCCCGTGTGTTCGAGCCGCCGCGTGACTTCGTCGCGCAGGCAAACGTGAAGAAGGCGGATTTCGATGCGCTCAACGCCAGCGCAGCGAAGGATTTCACGGGGTTCTGGGCCGGGCTCGCGCGCGGCGAAATCGAATGGCACAAACCCTTCAGCCGCACGCTCGATGAATCGCGCGCGCCGTTCTACAAGTGGTTCGACGACGGCGAGCTCAATGTGTCCTACAACTGCCTCGACCGCAACCTCGCCAACGGCAATGCCGACAAGGTTGCGATCATCTTCGAGGCGGACGACGGCGTCGTCACCAAGGTGACGTACCGCGACCTCCACCAGCGCGTCTGCCGGTTTGCGAACGGTCTCCGCTCGCTGGGCATCAAGAAGGGCGACCGCGTGCTCGTCTACATGCCGATGTCGATCGAGGGCGTGGTCGCGATGCAGGGCTGCGCGCGCATCGGCGCGACGCATTCGGTGGTGTTCGGCGGCTTTTCGGCCAAGTCGCTGCAGGAGCGGATCATCGATGCCGGTGCCGTCGCCGTCATCACGGCGGACGAACAGGCGCGGGGCGGGCGTCACCTTCCGCTGAAGGCGATCGTCGACGAGGCGCTCGCCATGGGCGGTTGCGACGCCATCCGGAACGTCATCGTCTATCGGCGCACGGGCGGCAAGATCGCGTTCTCGGCGCCGCGCGACCTGTGGATGCACGAACTCGTCGCCAAGCAGGCCGACGCCTGCGAACCGGAGTGGGTCGGCGCCGAGCATCCGTTGTTCATCCTCTACACGTCGGGATCGACTGGCAAGCCGAAGGGGGTGCAGCACAGCACGGGCGGATACCTGCTCTGGGCGATGCTGACGATGCGCTGGACCTTCGACATCAAGCCGACGGACGTCTTCTGGTGCACGGCGGACATCGGCTGGGTGACGGGACACACGTATATCGCCTACGGCCCGCTGGCGGTCGGCGCGACGGAGGTCGTGTTCGAAGGCGTTCCGACCTACCCCGATTCCGGGCGCTTCTGGCAGACCATCGCGAAGCACAAGGTCTCGATCTTCTATACGGCGCCCACCGCGATTCGCTCGCTGATCAAGGCGTGCGGCGGTGCGCCGCAGACCGCGCCCGCGAATTACGACCTGTCGAGCCTGCGCCTGCTGGGCACGGTCGGCGAGCCGATCAATCCCGAAGCGTGGATGTGGTATCACAACAGCGTCGGCGGCGGACGCTGCCCCATCGTCGACACGTGGTGGCAGACGGAGACGGGGGGCCACCTGATCACGCCGTTGCCCGGCGTGACCCCCCTCGTTCCGGGCTCGTGCACGCTGCCACTGCCCGGCATCATGGCGGCGATCGTCGACGAGACCGGTCACGACGTCGAGAACGGGCAGGGCGGCATCCTGGTGATCAAGCGGCCGTGGCCCGCGATGATCCGCACCATCTGGGGAGACCCGGACCGCTATGTGAAGTCCTATTTTCCGGACGAACTGGGCGGGAAGCTCTACCTCGCCGGCGATGGCTCGGTGCGCGACAAGGCGCACGGGTACTTCACGATCATGGGCCGGATCGACGACGTGCTGAACGTTTCGGGACACCGCCTGGGGACGATGGAGATCGAGTCGGCGCTGGTCGCGAATCCGCTGGTCGCGGAAGCGGCGGTGGTCGGCCGCCCCGACGACATGACGGGAGAGGCTGTTTGCGCCTTTGTCGTGCTGAAGCAGGCGCGACCGTCGGGAGCCGACGGAGAAAAAATCGCCAAGGAACTGCGCGACTGGGTCGGCAAGGAAATTGGACCGATCGCCAAGCCCAAGGACATCCGTTTCGGCGAGAACCTGCCCAAGACGAGATCGGGCAAGATCATGCGCCGCCTGCTTCGCTCGATCGCCAAGGGCGAGGAGATCACGCAGGACGTCTCGACGCTGGAGAACCCCGCCATTCTCGAACAGCTGAAGCAGGCTCTGTAGACGGGTCGGAGCGGGTGACACGCGCGGTCGGCGCGGCATTCGGGAAGCGGATGGCCCGTCGCCGAAGGTGGCCGCTCAGGAAACCGCAATTCGCCGATTCCAGGCAGCGCAAGAAAAAAGGCCCGCAGCGATGCGGGCCTTTTAGTCGGACGCGGGTCCGCGCCTAGGTGGAAGTGGTGACCATCTTGTCGCCGGCCAGGTTCGGATATCGCACATGCTCGACCAGATCCTGGATTTCCCGGTTCGGTGCCGGGGTGAGCAAGCTGACGACGATGATGACGAGGAATCCGAGCGGCACGCCCCACAGCCCGGCCGAAATTGCGCTGATGCCCCACCACGTGTGGTCGGCAATCGATCCGGTCACGCCGAACATGCCGCGCAGCCAGGGCTGCGTCGTCGCCATGTAGTAGAACGTGATGCCGAGACCGGCGATCATGCCGAGTGTCGCGCCCCACCGGTTGGCGCGCTTCCAGAAGATGCCGCACACCAGCGCCGGGAAGAACGCCGCGGCGGCGAGCGAGAACGCGGCGGAGACGAGGAACAGGATGTCCGCGGGCTTCTGGGCCGCCACCGTTGCTGCGATGAGCGCCACGACCAGGAGCAGCATCTTGGAGACCGTCACCCGGCGGGCGGTCGACGCATTCGGATCCAGCATCTTGTAGTAGAAATCGTGCGACAGCGCGTTGGCAATCGTCAGCAGCAGGCCGTCGGCGGTCGAGAGCGCTGCCGCCAATCCGCCGGCGGCGACGAGGCCGGACACCACATAGGGCAGGCCCGCGATTTCCGGCGTCGCCAGCACGATGATGTCGCCGCCGATGGCAATTTCCGCGAGCTGAACGATGCCGTCCTTGTTGATGTCGACGATCGACAGCAAGCCTGGGTCGACTTTCGTCCACGCCGCGGCCCACTGCGGCAATTTGGCGAACTCCGAGCCGACCACGAAGGAGTAGACGTCGAATTTCGCGAGCACGCCCAGCGCCGGCGCCGTGAAGTACAGCAGGAAGATGAAGAACAGCGACCAGAACACCGATTCGCGGGCCTCGCGCACCGAGGGCGTCGTGTAGTAGCGCATCAGGATGTGCGGCAATGCTGCGGTGCCGACCATCAGGCAGAACACCAGCGCAAGAAAGTTTCGTCGCGAGATGTCGCGCGCCGCGTCGTCCTTGCCCGGAAACGCTTCGGCGTGGCGCAGCGGGGGTCCGGCGCGCGCGGCGAGTCCCGTGTCCTTCGTCCATTGCGCCTTGGCGGCGGCTTCGTCCTTCGGAAACGCGTCGAGCGCCTTCTGGGCGGCGCTGACCTGCTCGGCCGGCGCGTTCTCCGCCTTGAGCTTGTCGACGTCGGCCGTGAGTTTCTGCTTGCCGGCCGCAAACGACCCGGGCAGGCCCTTGAGATTGGCCGCGGCCTCGTCGGCACGCGCCTTGAAGATCCCGCGGACCTCGAGCTCCTTCGGGTCCTTCAGGAACTTGTCCTCGAGCGCCGTGACCTTCTCGAGCTGCTTGCCGTAGATGAGCTGCGGGATGGGGACGCCCGTCTGCTTCACCGACAGCCACACGACCGGGATCATGTAAGCCACGATCAGGATGATGTACTGGGCGACCTGCGTCCACGTCACCGCACGCATCCCGCCCAGGAACGAGCACACCAGGATGCCGCCCAATCCGAGGAAGATGCCGTACTCGAACTGCACGCCGGTGAGACGCGTCGTGATGAGGCCCACGCCGTAGATCTGCGCCACCACGTACGTGAACGAGCACAGAATCGCCGCGAAGATGCCCACTGCGCGCGGAATGTGGCCGCCATAGCGCGCGCCGAGAAAATCGGGAATCGTGAACTGGCCGAACTTGCGCAGATAGGGCGCGAGGAACAGCGCCACCAGGCAGTAGCCGCCCGTCCAGCCCATCACGAACGCGAGGCCGTTGAAGCCGGCGAGATAGAGCGTCCCGGCCATGCCGATGAACGACGCCGCACTCATCCAGTCGGCGCCGGTGGCCATCCCGTTGAAGAATGCCGGCACGCGCCGCCCCGCAACGTAATATTCGGCGGCGTCGGACGTGCGGCTGATGACGCCGATGCCGGCATAGAGGCCGACGGTCGCCATCAGGAAGATGTAGCCGATCCAGACGCGCGGAAGGCCCATCTGCTCGGCGATCGCAAGCGCGATCACGAAGACGAGGAAGCCGCCCGTGTACCACGTGTAGGCCTTCTTGAGCTTCTGGAAGAATCCGCTTTGCGTGGGAGCCGAGAACAGGCCGCCCGTCCCGGCAGCTGGTTGGGTCACTGGAGTGCCGGCCATTATTCGTCCTCCCCTTCGTGCACGTCGTAGGTACGATCGAGGTTGTTCATGTACCGCGCGTAGTACCAGATGATGACCACGTAGATGATCAGCGAGCCCTGGGCCGCCATGTAGAAGGCGAACGGCCAGCCGAAGAAATTGAACGAAAGGTCGCGCGCGTAGAACATCAGCACGAAGGTGACCAGGAACCAGATGAAAAGCAGGATGCTCGTGATCGCGAGATTCTTGCTCCAGTACTCGCGGTGCCGCTCGGTCAGCTGCATGGCAGGCTCCTCCATATGAACTACTCGAAAGGCATGACGTCCGGGCCGGTGCCGGCATCACTATTGTTTTGAAGGGCCGCAACCTCGGGTAAACCCCGGGCCCAAGTGGGGCGGAGTATAGCCCAGCTTTTCGCGGGCGCAACAGGGCTGTCCGGCGCCCACCGCCAGTCGCCGCGTGCTGCGCTGCCGAATAATCGTGTCCCGGAGCGGGCGGCGTGGTCAGTCCAGCGTACTGGCCTTGAGCCCCGTCTCCCGCGCGAGTTGCCGCGCAAAGTCGGGCTCGAATCGCGCCAAATGGTCGAGAATCCTCTGCGTTTCCCCTTTCCGGCCGAGTTCGTGCTGGACGCGCGCGAGCTGATACCAGCCGTACGGGCTCATCGGCTGCAGTTTCGTGTTCCGCTCGAGCGGCGCGACCGCTGCCTCGGGCTGGTGCGTCGAAATCAGCGACAGCGCCAACCCGTACAACGCCCGGTCGTGGTCCGGATTCGCGGCGAGCGAGGCCTCGAACGCCGCGATCGCTGCGGGATGGTCGTTCAACTCCTGCAGCAGGAAACCGCGATTGAAGTGCGCTTCTGCGTCCGCCGGCTCGAGGATGAGCACGCGATCGAACATTGCAAGGGCCTCGCGCTTGCGCCCGAGTTGCGCGAGCTGGAATCCGATCGACGCGAGCGCGAGCGCATCGCGGGGATCGAGGTTCAGCATGCGCTGGTAATACTCGACCGCCACGTCGCGTCGCCGAAACAGGGTGCACCAGGCGGCGACCTGGTTGAAATACCACCGCCGCAGACGGTCGGTCAGGTGCGATTGCAGGCATTGCGCGACGGACTGGCCATGCCCCAGGCACGCAGCCGCGATCTCGATCATGATCCAGATGTACGCGACCAGAAGCAGCGAAAAAGCCACCATCGGCAGGCGGCGGTCGGGAATGAAGCGCGGCGTGATCCATCGGCAGGGCTTCACGACCGGGGACGCGACGAACGCGAACAGCCGGTAGATGACGTTTCGCTCCGGCGGCTGGCCCATCATGCGCGCGAGAAAGGACGTGGCACCTTGCCCCGCCAGCGCGAACAGCGGAATGGCGACGACGACCTGCGCGAGGCGGAGCCAGAAAAGCGTGGATTGAAGGTCGCTCATTGGGTGTGCTGCGGCGGGGCGACAGAAACCTGACGATCCGATCGGTGCGCCATGCCGCAGTTTACAGAATCGGGTGCGCTGCGGGCGCCGCGCCCGCGAATGGCCGACGATTCAGAACAGGCCGATCCCGCTTGCCGCGGCGCCCAGCACGACCGAAGCGAACGCGAGCAGCACGAGCGATATGCCGACGAATTCGGCCCGCGCGCCGTCCGGCACGTGCAGGACGCGGTCCGCGCCCAGCCACAGCAAGTACAACGAATGGCACATTCCGACGACGCCGACGATGGCCATCACCGGCAGCAACAGCGTGGCGCCGGCGAGCAGCACGGGAATGGCGCCGTAGGTCGCGACCTTGAGCGCGCGGATGAAATTTCGCGCGCAGCCGAACATCGGCGCGAGAAGCATGAATATTGCAGCGAGCGCGAATATCGAGCCGACGGTCGCAAAATAGGTCGTGGCGCCGGCGGCGAAGATGCTTTCGGGGGGGACGAGGTAACCGTGGACCGGGTCCCATTCGCGATCGAAGATCCGCATACCGATGGTCGTCGCAACCGCCGGTAGCGCCGAAAGCGGCAGAATGACGCGCCGTAGCAATGCATCGACGGTGACGGATTCACCGGCGATGCGCTCCCATTCCGCTCGCGGACGGAAAAGGAGCGCGTGGATTCGGCGAAGCGTAGGCATGGTGTCGAGCGGCGCGCGAGTATATCGTCCGCCGGTCGGCCCCTAGGTTCTCGGCCCCAGCCACTTCCGCTGCCGCGCGACGCGGGCCATCGCGTCGAACCCGTGCGTCCCCTGCCGCGCGGCGATCGCGCGCAGGCGCAACAGCAGCTCGGCGGTTGCCAGCGCGTCCGCGGCTGCATTGTGGCGCAACGGACACTCGATGCCGAATGCGGCGAGCCATTCGTCGAGGCTGCCGCCGCCGCGTTTGAGGGCGTCGGGCACGAGCGATGCGGCAAGCGGCGCAAGATCGAGCCAGGGGCTGTCGTCCATCGACGTCCCGGCGCGACGGTGCGCGTTGTGCAGCATCGCACGGTCGAAGTCGACGTGGAATCCCACGCGCGGCGCGTCGGTGGCCCAGTCGCGAAATGCGGCAAGCGCGGCGGGTGCCGGCGTCCCGCCGGCCTGGGCCTGATGGCCGAGCCCGTGGACGACGATGTTGCCGGCATCGCCCTCCGCCGTGCTCTGAACGACGATCTCGAAGCTGTCGTCGAGCCTGATGCCATCGTCGTCGACGGCGACCGCGCCGATCGCGAGCAGCCGGTCGCGCTCGACATCGAGCCCCGACGTTTCGGTGTCGACGACGACCCAGCGTCCGAAGGGAAGCCGCCGCGTTGCCGCGAGACGTCCCTCCGAGCCAGCGCCGAAGCGACGCGAGACCGGGACTCATCCGGGATAGTCGACTTCGAGTCGTTGCTGCAGCTTGCGAATCTGGCGCATCGCTTCCTTCAGGATCCGCCGGTCGAGATCGGTGAGGCGCGCAAGCGGCACGACGTTCGGATTGTCGTCGCCGAGACCGCCGGACGCGGCGCGACGGTGCTGCTCGCGCAGGCGCAACAGCTGCACGTATTCGAAGGCGTCGCACCATCCGCGGATTTCCGGGGCGCCGATGCCCGTGGCGGCGCCCGCCCGCTCCAGCCGTTCGACCGTGCCGGTCGCCGATACCCCGGTCGAGAGCGCGAAGATGCGCGCCGCGTCGACGAACGGCACGCTGCCGCTCATCTTGAGATCGATGCCTTCGACGCCGGAATCATCGGCCGCGCGCAACTCGCCGCGCCAGTTGAGCGGGGGGCGGTTGCGCAGCGCGTTATCGGCCATCTGCTTCAGGAATCGCGGGTTGGCGCGGGCACGGCGGAGAATGTCGGCGCGCAGGTCGTCCGCGAATCGGGGTTCCCCCCAAAGCGCGCGGAAGTCGAAGAAGATACTCGCCGCCAGAAGGCTTTGCGGGTCGCCACGGTCGATCCAGTTTGCGAATGTGGCCTTCCACGCGCCGAGGCTCGCGCACCAGCGCGGGTTCATCGCCATGACCGCGCCCTTGCAGAGAGGGTAGCCGCAGCGGTTGAGCGCTTCGTTCACGTGGCGCGCCAGCGGAAGGATGCGCGCCCGGACGTCGCCCTGCGCGCTGACGCGATCGTCGGCGCTGAAGATGAGCCCGTTGTCCTGGTCGGTCGCGATCGTCTGTTCGCCGCGGCCTTCGGATCCCAGTCCCAGCCAGGTGAGCGTCACGCCGGGCAGTTCGAATTCCGGGGCCGCGAGATCGAGAATGCGCATCGCGACCTGATCGTTGAGACTCGAAATCATTCGCGTCAGCTGCCCGGCGGCTACGCCCTGCGCGACCAGCGCGAGCGACAGCGCGTGAATGTCCGCGGCGCACTGGACGAGGGCATCGAGATCGGGTGCGCGACGCAGCGCGGATGCAATCTCGCGCACCGATAGCCGCTGCAGGCTGAAGAGATCGCGCTCGGACACGACACCGGACACCTCGCCGCTCCTACCCAGCAGCACGATATGCCGGATGCCGCTGCGGGCCATGACAAGCGCCGCGTCGCCGGCGGTTGCGTTCGCGGGCAGCGTGACCACGGGCGTGCTCATCACTTCGCGAATTGGCAAGCCGAGCGGGCGCTGCGGCAGCACGACCCGCCCGATGACGTCCTGCCGCGTGAAGATGCCGACAAGCTTCGTCTGGGCATCGACGACCGGCAACGAACCGATGTTTTGCGCTTCCATCGTCGACAGTGCGCTCTCGAGCGACGTCTCCGGGCTGCACACGGTCGCGGCGCCACGCGTCAATGCTGCAAGCGGCGTTGCCAATCCGCGCTGCTCGGTGATCGCGGCGGCGTATTCGGCTTGCAGGTTCGTGCGTGAAAGGTCGAGAAGATAGGCGAGCCGGCGCATGCAGAAATCGGCAAACGCGGCCGACGTCGCGATCAGGCCGTCGAAAACGGCGGTCGGAAAAGCGAGGCAGAACGTGTCCTGTGCCGCGCGGTAGCGGCTCGTCACGCCGCGATGCGCGAGAAGCGCGCCCAGCGGAAACATCTCGCCCGCGGACAGCTCCCACAGTGCGATCGAATCACTGCTTTTGCCTGGCCGCTCGCCACGGATCGCGCCCTGACGGATCACGAAACAATGAGCGGGCCGGTCCGGTCCCGGCATCATGACCGTTTCGCCGGCCGCAAAATAGGTGAGCCGCGCCGCGCGAACGAGGTGATCGAGGTCGCCTGCATGCATCGCCGTGAAGGGGGCGTGCGGCTTCAACGCGGCCGCGAGGCTCGCGAGGATCGAAGGTGCGGGAATCGACGCCATGGTCAACCGCCGTCTCCGCGAAAAGAGCGCTGGATCGTCACGGAACCTGGGGCAAAGGAATGTTCGTCATCCCGCCGGTGATCGATGCGCATTCGCGCACGTGGACGATCGTACGCCGGTGCCGATACGCCCGCGGTGACGTTCGGCAAGTCGGCGGAATGGTGTCCGCGAGCGACGCGCGAGAGGCGATCCGAATGATAGCATCGGCGGCGTCGCATCCCGCCGCACGCTGGGCCGCGACGCCGCATGTACGGCGTGCTGCACGTGCTACACTGATCGTCGTTCGCTGGACACCCGCCGCGAGGCGTCGCACCCGATGTCCGCCCCCGAATCCGCGCTCACCGCGCTTTCCCCGCTCGATGGTCGCTACGCGTCGAAAGTGGCGGCGCTGCGCGAGCATTTCTCCGAATTCGGGCTGATCCGTGCGCGCGTGCGCATCGAGATCGCATGGCTCGTCGCATTGTCGGAAGAGCCGAAAATTGCCGAGGTCGCTCCGTTTTCCGCGACGGCACGCGCGTCGCTCGATGTCGCGGGCGCCTCGTTTGCGCCGGCCGACGGCGAGCGCGTGAAGGCGATCGAGCGCACGACCAACCACGACGTCAAGGCGATCGAGTACTGGCTGAAGGAACGATTCGCCGGAGTTCCGGAGATCGCCCGCATTTCCGAGTTCATCCATTTCGCCTGCACGTCGGAGGACATCAACAATCTCGCGCATGGGCTGATGCTCGCCGACTCCAGGCGCTCGATCGTGCTTCCGGCGCTCGCCGGCATTGCGGCGACGCTTCGTTCGCTCGCGCACGCGCACGCGGATCTGCCCATGCTCGCACGCACTCACGGTCAGCCGGCGACGCCGACCACGCTCGGAAAGGAAATGGCGAACGTCTACGCGCGCGTGGAACGGCAGGTCGCGGCGATCGGCCACGTGCCGATCAAGGGCAAGATGAATGGCGCGGTCGGCAACTACAACGCGCATGTCGCTGCGTACCCGGATGTCGACTGGGAGCGCCTGTCGGCGAAGGTCGTCCACGGGCTCGGACTCGAATTCAATCCGTACACGACGCAGATCGAGCCGCACGACTGCATCGCGGAGCTGTTCGACGCCGTCGCGCGCGCCAACACCGTGCTGCTCGATCTCGACCGCGACCTTTGGGGTTACGTGGCGCTCGGCTATTTCCGGCAGAAGACGAAGGACGGCGAGGTCGGATCGTCGACGATGCCGCACAAGGTCAATCCGATCGACTTCGAGAATTCCGAGGGCAACCTCGGCATCGCCAACGCGCTGCTGCGCCACATGGCGGAGAAACTCCCGGTGTCGAGGTTCCAGCGCGACCTGTCGGATTCGACGGTCCTGCGCAACATGGGCGTCGCTCTCGGCCACTCGCTGCTCGGCTGGAGCGCGCTCCAGCAGGGTCTGGACAGGCTCGCCGTCGACGGCGCGCGGATCTCGGCCGATCTCGATGCCTGCTGGGAGGTGCTCGCCGAGCCGATCCAGACCGTGATGCGCCGATACGGGATTCCCAATCCGTACGAGCAGCTGAAGGCGCTGACGCGAGGCAAGTCGGGCATCACGCGCGAAAGCCTGCACGCGTTCATCGACGGACTCGCGTTGCCGGCGGACGCGCGCGCGCGCCTCAAGGCGCTCACGCCGGCGACCTACGTCGGCGACGCGCCGGCTCTTGCCCGTCGCGTCTGAACACAGGGCGGTCTCGCGGGACCGCAGGGGTCGAGATGGCGGAACGCGCAACCACCGGCATCGTCACCTTCCTGTTCACGGACATCGAGGGCAGCACGCGTCTCTGGGAGCAGCACCCCGAGCGGATGTCGGTCGCGCTCGCGCGGCACGATGCGCTCACGCGCGCTGCGGTCGAAGGCAATCGGGGTACTGTCGTGAAATCGTCCGGCGACGGCGCCCACGCGGCATTCGACGATCCTCTCGATGCGGTCCGCGCTGCCCTCGAGCTTCAGCGAGAGCTCGGGGGCGCGATCGCGTCGAGCGGCATCCCGCTCGACGTGCGCTGTGGCCTTCACCTCGGATTCGTCGAGCGTCGGGACAACGACTACTACGGCAAGGCGGTCAACCGGGCGGCCAGAATCATGGGCGCGGCGCACGGCGGGCAGGTGCTGCTTTCTCACGCGGTATCCGATCTCGTGCGCGATCGGCTGCCCGCTGCCGTGTCGGTGCGCGATCTCGGCGTCGTCCGCCTGCGCGACCTGACCGGTCCCGAGCGCGTGTATCAGCTCGTTGCACCCGGCCTGCGCCGCGAGTTTCCCGCGCTGCGCTCGCTTGAATCGCGACCCAACAATCTGCCGGCGCAGCTTACGTCGTTCATCGGCCGCCGGCACGAGCAGGCCGACGTCGCGAAGTTGCTGAACGGCACGCGGCTGCTCACGATGCTGGGCGTCGGGGGCATTGGGAAGACGCGCCTCTCGCTGCAGGTTGCGGCGGATGCGATGGAGGCCTACGACGACGGAGCGTGGTTCGTGGACCTCGCGACCGTGACCGATCCCACGCTCGTGCCCCAGGCCCTGGCGCGTGCGCTGGGCGTCCAGGAGCAGTCGGGTGCGCCAATGACCGAGACACTGTGCACGCACTTGAGGACACGGGCCTCGCTGCTGGTTCTGGACAACTGCGAGCACCTGCTGGGCGCGTGCGCGGCGCTCGTCAACGCGATTCTCAAGGCGACGCGGGTCGTACGCATTCTGGCGAGCAGTCGCGAACCGCTGCACGTCGCGGGCGAGCGTACCTACGCATTGCGGCCCCTCTCGCTGCCCGCACCCGGGGAAGTCGGCAGCAAGCTCGGCCATTCGGAGGCCGTCCAGCTCTTCGTCGAGCGGGCGCAGATGAGGCAATCGTCGTTTGCGCTGACCGCGCATCTTGCGCCGATCGTCGCGAGCATTTGCAGCCGGCTCGACGGCATTCCGCTGGCGCTCGAACTCGCCGCCGCGCGCGTCGGCACGGTGCCCGTCGAAAAGATCGCCGAGCGGCTGGACGATCGGTTCCGCCTGCTCGCGGGCGGTGCGCGCGATGCGCTGCCACGCCAGCAGACGCTTAGAGCGATGATCGACTGGAGCTTCGACCTTCTCGACGACCGGGAAAGGGCGCTGTTTGCGCGGTTGTCCGCGTTTGCCGGCGGCTTTTCGCTCGAGGCGGCGGAAACCGTCGGCGCGGACGACGGCGTCGGGCAATCCGACGTCATCGAACTCCTGGTCGGTCTCACCGACAAATCGATCGTCGGGCTCGCCGACGACGGTGGACGCTATCGGATGCTGGAAACGATCCGCGAGTACGCGCGCGAGCGGCTCGGGGAAGGCGCCGAAGCGCACGCCGTCCTTCGCCGGCATCGCGACTGCTTTCTGGCGCTCGCGGAGGACGCCGAATCCGAGCTTGCCGGCGGACCCAGGCAGGCACACCGCCTCGCGCAGCTCGAACAGGAGCACGACAATCTCCGGGCCGCGATCCGGTGGAGCCTCGACGAGCCGGGTGGCGAGGCGGCGGCGAGGTTTTGCGGCGCGCTCTATCTCTTCTGGGTTCACCGCGGTCATTATCGGGAGGGCGTTCGCTGGTGCGAGGCGGCGCTCGCGCACGGCGCCGGCCGGATCGGGGATCCGGTCCGTGCGAAGGTGCTGCTCGGTGCCGGAACGCTCGCCATTCGCCTGGGTGATGCTCTCGCGGCCAAGGCATCGCTCGAGCGCGCGCTCGACCTCAGCCGCGAAATGAACGACCGCGTGCTCGAAGCGCGCGTCCTCAACAATCTCGCCACTGCGGCCTTCGAGGTCCGGGATTTCGCCGCGGCGCAGTCGCTGCTCGAGCAGGCGGTTTCGCTCAATCGGGAACTCGGGGATCGCACGCGTGAAGTCATCTGCCTTGTCAATCTCGCCAACGCGGCCTACAGCCTGGGCGATGTCATGGCGGTGACGGCGCCGCTCGAGCGCGCGATCGCCCTCAGTCGGTCCCTGGGATTGCGCGCACTGGAGAGCGACGCTCTGGGGCACCTCGCGATGCAGGCCTATCACCGAGGCGACTACGACGATGCGCGGGCGCTGGGCGAAGCCGCCGTCGCGATGGACCGCGAAATCGGCGTCCGCAGTCACGAGGCCCAGAAGCTGCTGCGTCTCGCGCAGATCGCGATGGCGGCCGGAGATTTCGCAGGCGCGCGCGGACGGATGCGCGAGGCGCTGACAGCTGATCGCGATCTCGAAAGCAGTGCCGGCCAAGCCGACGACTTGGACGAGGTCGCCAACCTGGCCGCCGAGCTGGGGCAGCATCGGCAGGGCGTCATCTTCGCGGGAGCCGCGAATGCGCTGCGTGCCGCTACGGGTAGCGTCGTCGTGCCGGTGGATGCGGCGCGACACGCCCGCTAACGCGCGCGGTCGCGCGAGGCACTGGGCGAGGCAGGATTCGATTCGGCGTTTGCCATCGGTCGCGGGATGTCCGGAGGGGACGCAGTCACGGAAGCGCTCGGGTACCTGGGCCCCACGAATGCCGGCGCACCCGGGCAAGGCGCGAACGGCGCCGCTCGATAAGGCGCAACACGGGCCGAATGTCGGGCGGCTCCCGCGCCTCAGCGCGGACCGGAGCTGTTTCGCCGTTCGCGAATGTAGGTGGCGAGCGCTGGAAGGAGCGACACCGCCACGATGCACAAGCACGATCAGCGTGAGATTGTGCTTGACCCAGGGAATGTTGCCGAAAAGATAGCCCGCGTAGACGAGCGACGCGATCCAGGCGATGGCGCCGATCACGTTGTAGGACAGAAACCGGCGATAACTCATTCCGGCGACGCCGGCGAGGAAGGGCGCGAACGTGCGGATGATCGGCACGAAGCGGCCGATGATGATGGTGACTCCGCCGTACTTGTCATAGAACTCCTGCGTCCGCCGCAGGTGCTCTTTGCGAAACCAGCGCGAATCCGGCCTGTCGTAGACCCTCGGTCCGATGAAATGCCCGACGGAGTAGTTGACCGTGTCGCCGAGGATCGCCGCGGCGGCCAGCAGCGCGACCAGCGCGTGGACATTGAGATCCGCGGTTGCGACGACGGTTCCCGCGATGAAAAGGATCGAGTCGCCAGGCAGGAACGGGAAGACGACGAGCCCCGTCTCCGCGAAGATGATGAGAAACAGGATCGCGTAGATCCAGTGGCCGTGCTGCGCCGCGAGCGCCGTGATCGAATCGTCGAGCGCCAGCAGCGAGTAGAGAAACGTCGTCATCATGGGCGCGCCGGGGCGGCCGCGGAACGCGGGGTCGATCCCGGGTCAGGGCAGGATCTTCTCGCCCCCGCCGGTGCGCTCGGGCTTGATCAGGTCCTCGCGCGATACGCCGAGCCACATGACGATGGGGGCCATCACCAGCACCGACGAGTAGATGCCGAAGCATATGCCGATCGTCAGCGCCAGCGCGAAGTAGTGAAGCGTTTCGCCGCCGAAGAACAGGATCGACAGCACCATCATCAACGTCATGCCGTGGGTGATGATGGTGCGCGAGATCGTGCTCGTGATCGCGTTGTCGATCACGTGCGTCACCGTCGCCTTGCGCATCTTGCGGAAGTTCTCGCGGATCCGGTCGGCGATCACCACCGACTCGTTGACGGAATAGCCCAGCACCGCCAGAATCGCCGCGAGCACGGGCAGCGAGAACTCCCACTGGAACAGCGCGAAGAAGCCCAGGATGATGATGATGTCGTGCAGGTTGGCGATGATCGCCGCGACGGCGAAACGCCATTCGAAGCGCAGCGCGAGGTAGCCCATGATCCCGGCAGACACGAGCAGCAGCGCGAGCGCGCCGTTCTCGAAGAGTTCCTTGCCGACCTGGGGGCCGACGAATTCGACGCGCTGCTGCGCGGCCGACGGATCGTCGGCCTTCAGTACCGACATCACCTGCTCGGACTGCTGCGCGCTGGAGACTCCTTCCTTCAGCGGAAGGCGGATGAGCGCGGTGTTGGAGCTGCCGAAGCTCTGCGCGGAGTATTCGCCGAGGTTCAGCTTGTCGATCGCCGCGCGAAGGTGGCCGAAGTCCACCGCCTTGGCGAAGGTCACCTCGATCACGGTGCCGCCGCGGAAGTCGACGCCGAAATTGAGTCCGCGCGTCGCGAGGAAGAACACGGCGAGCACGAACGTGGCGGCCGAGATCACGTTGAACGTGAGCGCGCGCCGCATGAACGGAATGTCGCGGCTGATGCGGAAGAATTCCATGGTCGGGGGGCGGAGGCGGAGAGTTCAGTCGGAAGTGTCGCCGCCGCGGACGAGCCGTGTCGCGTGCGGCGCGACGAATCGTGGAATCGTGGTGACGGGCGACGGCCCGCGCGGCGCGGCGGCGGTCACTTGGCCGCCGCCGTGGCTGCCGCGGGCTGCCAGACCTGGCCGATCGAAATCTTCGAGAGGTGCTTGCGATTGCCGTAGATGAGGTTGACGATGCCGCGCGACACGAACACGGCCGAGAACATCGAGGTCATGATGCCGAGGCAGTGGACGACCGCGAAGCCGCGCACCGGTCCCGTGCCGAAGATGAGGAGGGCGATGCCGGCGATGAGCGTCGTCACGTTGGAGTCGAGGATGGTGCCCCAGGCGCGCTCGTAGCCCGCGGAAAGCGCCGCATGGGGTGTCGCGCCCCAGCGGAGTTCCTCGCGGATGCGTTCGTTGATGAGCACGTTGGCGTCGATGGCCATGCCGAGCGTCAGCGCGATGGCGGCGATGCCGGGCAGCGTGAGGGTCGCCTGCAGCATCGACAGCAGGGCGATCAGCAGCAGAAGATTGATGGACAGCGCCACCGTGGAAATCACGCCCATCAGCAGGTAGTACGCGCACATGAAGCCCGCGAGGACGAGAAAACCGTAGGTCACCGAGTTGAATCCCTTGTCGATGTTCTCCTTGCCGAGGGACGGGCCGACGGTGCGCTCCTCGACGATTTCCATCGGCGCCGCCAGTGCCCCCGCGCGCATCAGCAGGGCGATGTCGTTCGCTTCGCGCGTGTTCATCTGACCGCTGATCTGGACCCGCCCGCCGCCGATTTCCTCGCGGATCACCGGCGCGGTGATCACTTCGGCCTTGCCCTTCTCGACCAGCACGATCGCCATCCGCTTGCCGACGTTCTCGCGCGTGATCTCCTTGAAGATGCGCGCGCCGCTGCCGTCGAGGTTGACGTGCACCGCGGCTTCGTTCGTGCGCTGGTCGAAGCCCGACTGCGCGTCGTTGATGCGGTCGCCGGTCAGCACGACCTGCCGGCGCACCAGCACCTTGCCGCCGTTGCGCTCGGTGAAGAGATCGCTGCCGAACGGCACCTGCCCGCCCACCGCCTGCTCGAGCGCCCCGGGGTCGTCGTTGACCATGCGTATCTCGAGCGAGGCCGTGCGGCCGAGGATGTCCTTGGCGCGCGCGGTGTCCTGCACGCCGGGAAGCTGCACCATCACGCGGTCGGAGCCCTGCTGCTGGACGATCGGCTCGGCGACGCCCAGCTCGTTGACGCGATTGCGCAGGATCGTGATGTTCTGCAGCACCGCGCCGTCCTGGATGCGCTTCTGCGCCTCCGGCTTCAGCGACGCGACGAGCCGCAGCTCGCCGGCGCCGGCGTCGGCGTCGCGCAGCGCGAGGTCGCCGTAGGTCTTCTCGATCTCGACGCGCGCCTTCGTCCGCTCGGCGTCATCCTTGAATCTGACGACGACGTTGGTGCCCTCGCGTCCGACGCCGCCGTAGAGGATCTTCTTCTCGCGCAGCAGCGAGCGGATGTCGGTCGTGTAGCGGTCCGCCGCCTTGTCGAGCGCCGCCTTCATGTCCACCTGCAGCAGGAAGTGCACGCCGCCTCGCAGGTCGAGGCCCAGATACATCGGCAACGCGCCGATCGACGCGAGCCAATGCGGCGACGACGACAGCAGGTTCAACGCGACGATGTAGTCGGGGCCGAGCTTGGCCTGGAGCAGATCCTTCGTCTTGAGCTGCGTGTCGGGATCGGGGAGCCGGATCTTGATGCCGGTCGAATCGAGCGCCGAGCCGCGGAATGGGATTGCCGCGGCCTTGAGCGCATCCTCGATGGTTCCCAGAAGCGCGGCGTCCACCTTTGTCGACGCCTTCGACGACGAGACCTGGACCGCGGGTACTTCCGGGAAAACGTTCGGCAGCGCAAAGACGATGCCGATGAGGAGCGCGGCCGCGATCAGCAGGTATTTCCAGAGGGGGTAGCGGTTCATCGTTGAGCGTGGGGGTTCGGTTGGGCGTTCCGCGAGCGGCGATCCCTGTCGCGCGTTGCGTCCGGTTGCGGGTGTACGGCGAACGTCGGCGGGGGGCGTAGTCCCCGCGTCGAACGGGAAACTCCGGTCCGAGGTCGTTCAGAGATTCTTGATCGTGCCCTTCGGCAGCAGCTGCGCGACCGCGGCGCGCTGGACGGTCATCTCGACGCCGGTCGCGATTTCCAGGCTGGCGTATTGCTCGCCCAGCTTGGAAATCCGGCCTACGACGCCGCCCGCAGTGACGACCTCGTCGCCCTTTTGCAGGGCAGCGAGCATAGCGCGCGCCTCCTTCGCCTTTTTCTGCTGCGGGCGGATCAGCAGAAAATAGAACACGACGAAAATGGCGACCATCGGCAGGAAGGAAATCAGGTCGCCGCCGAACAGCCCGGCGGGTGCGGACTGCGCGTACGCAGGGGTGATCAGGAAATCGAGCGGCACGTGATGTTCCTCCGTGGTCGGGTGCGTCGTCGCGCAGACCGGGGTGTCGTCCCTTGCCGCCCCTCCTGCGCAGCTTTTGCGGACGCGATCGGGGCTGCAGACGGAAAGCCCTTCATTTTACCACGACGCGCGCGTCAGGGCTCATGGCCCCACGTCGGGACCCGCGAGGTCTCCGAAGCCTTGGCAGCGCTCTGCCGCGAACGCTGCGGCGAACGCCGGCAGGCGGTCCAGGTCGATGGCGGCACGCAGTCCGGCGGTGAGCGTGAGGTAATAGTGGAGGTTGTGGATCGTGTTGAGGCGCGCTCCGAGGATCTCGTTCACCCGTTGCAGGTGGTGCAGATAGGCGCGCGAGAAATTGCGGCAGGTGTGGCATTCGCAGGTCTCGTCGAGCGGTCGCGTGTCGCTGCGATGCGCGGCGTTGCGGATGCGGATGTCTCCGAAACGCGTGAACAGGTGACCATTGCGCGCGTTGCGCGTCGGCAGAACGCAGTCGAACATGTCGATGCCGGCCGTGACCCCCGCCACGATGTCCTCGGGCGTTCCCACGCCCATCAGATAGCGCGGCCGCGCGGATGGCAACCGTGGCGCCGTGTGGTCCAGCACCCGAAGCATGTCTTCCTTGGACTCGCCGACCGACAGGCCGCCGATCGCGTAGCCGTCGAAGCCGATCGCCTCGAGCCCGGCGAGCGACGCGTCGCGCAGGTCCTCGTGCATGCCGCCCTGAACGATGCCGAACAGCGCGTTGGCGTTCTCCTGGGCATCGAACTCGGTCCGGCAACGCCGCGCCCATCGCAGCGAGAGCTCCATCGACGCGGCGGTTTCGTCGCGCGTCGCCGGATGTCCCGTGCATTCGTCGAACACCATCACGACGTCGGAATCGAGCGCGCGCTGCACCCGCATCGATATTTCCGGCGTGAGCAGCATCCTGTCGCCGTTGACGGGCGACGCGAACGTGACGCCTTCCTCGCGGACCTTGCGCAGCGCGCCGAGGCTCCACACCTGGAAACCGCCGGAATCGGTGAGGATCGGCCGCTGCCAGCCCATGAATCGATGCAGGCCGCCGTGCGCGCCGATGACCTCGACGCCCGGACGCAGCCAGAGATGGTAGGTGTTGCCAAGGACGATCTGCGCGCCCAGCTCGTCGAGCTCCCGCGGTGTCATCGCCTTGACGGTGCCGTAGGTGCCGACCGGCATGAAAACGGGCGTATCCACGGGCCCGTGCGTCAGCAGGAGCCGGCCGCGACGTGCGCGGCCCGACGTCGCCAGCAGCGTGAATTGCATCGCGGGGATTCTAGCAGCGCATGCGGTCAGCGGGCGCGGGCTCGCTCCAGCAGCATCGCGTCGCCGTAGCTGAAGAACCGGTAGCGCTCGGCGATCGCATGCGCATAGGCGGCGCGAATCGCGTCGATCCCCGCGAATGCCGACACCAGCATCAGCAACGTCGATTTCGGCAGATGGAAATTCGTGAGCAGCCGGTCGACGACGCGAAAGTCGTAGCCCGGCGTGATGAAGATGCGCGTTTCGCCTTCGGTCGGGCGCACGAGACCGTCCGCGGACGCGGCGGACTCGATGGCACGCACCGAGGTCGTTCCGACGGCAAGGACGCGGCCCCCGCGCGCGCGCGCCGCGCCGACGGCTGCAGCGGTGGCCGCCGGCACCCGGTACCACTCCGGATGCATCGTGTGCGCGGCAGGATTTTCGGTCGTGACGGGAAGAAAGGTCCCGGCGCCGACATGAAGCGTGATCCACGCGAGCGTCACGCCGGCGCCCTCGAGCGTCGCGAGAAAGGGGGCATCGAAATGCAGCCCCGCGGTGGGCGCCGCGACGGCGCCGGCGTGCCGGGCGAAGACGGTCTGATAGCGCGATTCGTCCTCGACGCCCGCCGGTCGCGCGATGTAGGGCGGCAGCGGAACGTCGGCATGCCGGTCCAGGTAATCGAGAAAGGACACGTCGCCGTGCAGCAGGAGCTCGAAGAAGCGATCATGACGGCCTGCGATCGTCGCGCGCGCGCCGCCCGAGAGCGCGAGCACGCTGCCGACCTTCGGCGGATGGCTGACCCGCAGCTGGAAAAGCGCGCGGTCGGGCGCCTGCAGGCGTTCCAGCAGCAACTCGACCTTTCCGCCGGTCGGCTTGGCCGCCGCGAGCCGCGACTTGATGACGCGGGTGTCGTTGAAGATCAGGAGATCGCCCGGCGCGACGAGGCGGGGCAGGTCGGAAAACGCGAGGTCTGCCAGCGCCCCACCGTTGACGTGGAGAAGGCGGCTTCCGGTGCGCTCCGGCGACGGAACCTGCGCGATCAGTTCGCGCGGCAGGTCATAGTCGAAATCGGAAAGCCGGAGGGAAGTCATGGTGCCCAGGGAGGGAATCGAACCCTCATGGCCTTGCGACCGGCAGATTTTGAGTCTGCTGCGTATACCAGTTCCGCCACCTGGGCGCGCCACCGAGGGCACGGCGTTGCCGCGCGCCGGCAAAGACGGCATTATCGCGGATTCGCGCGCCGCTGCGAAGCGCCGGCTTCCGCGTGCGCCAACGCGTGCATTGCCTGCGCTCCCCGCCGATGACAACCGTCCGCAACGTGCTGTTCGTGATGTGCGATCAGCTGCGTCGTGATTTCGTTTCGTGCTACGGAGTATCGAAGGTCGAGACACCCAACATCGACCGGCTCGCCGCCCGCGGCGTGCGCTTCGACAACGCGTTCGTCCAGGCGGGAGTGTGCGGTCCCGCACGCATGTCCTACTACACCGGACGATACGTCAATTCGCACGGCGCGACGTGGAATCGCGTTCCGCTGTCCGCGGCGGAACTGACGCTCGGCGACTATCTTCGCGCGGCGGGGCGCACCGCGGCGCTCGCGGGCAAGACGCACGTGCTCCCCGACACGGCCGCGCTGTCGCGGCTCGGCATCGAGATCGAATCGGAACGGGGTGCGCTGCTGCGCGAGGGCGGCTTTGTCGTCGTCGATCGGTATGACGGGCACTCGCCGCCCGGCCAGGAGTCGGGCTATGCGGACTGGCTGCGCGCGCGGGGCTACGAAAGCACCGATCCCTGGTCCGACTTCGTGGTCTCGGCGGTCGACGGCCATCGCGTCGTTTCCGGCTGGAGCATGCGCAATGCGCACCTTCCCGCGCGAGTGGAGGAGCGCCATTCCGAGACGGCCTACATGACGGACCTCGCGCTCGACTGGATTCGCGCGCAGGGCCGGCCCCATGGGTGCTGCACCTCTCGTACGTGAAACCGCATTGGCCGTACCTCGCGCCGGCGCCGTTCCACAGGATGTTCCGCGCGAGAGATACGGGCCCGATACTGCGCGGACCACAGGACGGCACCGCCGACGAGCATCCGGTCGTCCGCGCCTATCGCGAGCACGACGAATGCCGCAGTTTCGCGAGGGAGGAAGTCGTGCGGCACGTGCGGCCCGCCTACATGGGCCTGATTGCGCAGGTCGACTTTCACATCGGACGCGTTCTGGACGCGCTCAAGTCGATCGGACGGATGCGCGACACGCTGATCGTCTTCACGTCGGACCACGGCGAGTTCGCCGGCGACCGCGGATTGGGCGAAAAGGAGCTTCTCTACGACGAGATCGTCCGCGTCCCCCTGATCGTCGCGGACCCCGATCCGCGCGCGGACGCAACGCGCGGCAAGGCGGAGGCGCGATTCGTGGAAGGCGTGGACGTCCTGCCGACGATCGTCGAGTCGCTCGGCATTGGAGCCGCGCGGCACCGGGTCGAGGGCCGATCGCTGCTTCCGCTCCTGCGCGGCGAAAATGTGCCGGAGTGGCGCGACGCCGCGTTCTCGGAACTCGACTACGGATTTCGCGGCGCGCGCCGGGTGCTGAATCGCGGCGTGCGCGAGTGCCGCGCATTCATGGCGCGTACGGAAGACTGGAAGTACGTGCACTGGGAAGGCTTCCGGGCGCAGCTATTCGATCTCGCCGCCGATCCCCGCGAGCAGCGCGACCTCGGCGCCGCGCCGGAATTCGCGGCGATCCGGACCCGTATGCGTGAACGGCTCTTCGACTGGCTTGCGGCCAGCAAGCGTCGTACCACGGTCGACGATTCGCTGGTCGAGGCACGCACCGATTCGCATCGGGCGCACGGCATCCACATCGGCATCTGGTGACGATCGTGCGATGCGAGGCCGTTGCATGGGCATGCGGCACCGCATCGGGTATCCTGTCTTGTCGCGACGACGGCGGCCGGGACGACCGCATCGCGGACGGCACGGACACTATTCGGAGGAAGCGGTGATGGTCGCAGGCACGACACCGGGCGGAAGCGAGAGGCTGCAGGAAGTGCTTGCGCTCGTGAACGCGAAGATCGCCGCCGCCGAGCGCGCGACGATCGAGGATCTCGTCCGTCGCTATTATGGCCAGGTCGACCCCGAGGATCTTGCCCAGCGCCGGCCGGCGGATCTTTACGGCGCCGCGCTGTCCCATTGGAGCTTCGCGAGAAAGCGCGAAGCCGGCCGGGCCAAGGTCCGGGTGTTCAATCCGACGATCGAGGAGCACGGCTGGCAGTCGACCCACACGATCATCGAGATCGTCAACGACGACATGCCGTTCCTCGTCGATTCGGTGACGATGGAGGCGAATCGTCACGGCCTCACGCTGCACCTCATCGTCCATCCGCTGCTTGCGGTCGTCCGCGACGCCGGCGGCACGCTGACCGGCCTCGCGCCCGCCGCAACGGAGGGCCGGCGCGAATCGTTCATCCATGTCGAGGTCGACCGGACCATCGATCCGGCGCGCCTCGACGCGCTTGCCGCGGACATCGGGCGCGTGCTCGAGGACGTCCGGATGGCGGTCCTCGACTGGAAGAAGATGCAGGACAGGTTGCTCGCGGTCGTCGGCGAGCTCGATGCGCGCCCGCCCCCGCTGCCCGCAGACGAACTGGCCGAGGGCAAGGCGTTCCTGCGCTGGCTTGCCGGCAATCATTTCACGTTGCTGGGGTACCGCTGCCACGATCTCGTCACGGTCGACGGCGTGGACGCGCTGCGCATCGTCGAAGGCTCGAGCCTGGGCCTCCTGCGCGAAACCGGCGGGCGCGAGGTCGCGGCAAGCTTCGCCGCGTTGCCGCCCGAACAGCGCGCGTTCGCGCGGATCCCGGCGCTCCTCATCATCACCAAGTCGAATTCGCGGTCGACGATGCATCGCCCGGGCTATCTCGATTACGTCGGGATCAAGCGTTTCGACGAGAAAGGGGCGGTCTGCGGCGAGCACCGCTTCATCGGCCTCTACACGTCGGCCGCGTACAGCGCCAAGCCGGCCGACATACCGCTTCTGCGGCGCAAGGCGGCCAACGTCGTTGCGCGCGCTGGGCTCGCCCCCGGCAGCCACGCCGGCAAGGCTCTCATCAACATACTCGACACCTACCCGCGCGACGAGCTGCTGCAAACCGGCGACGACGAGCTGTACGCGACCGCGATGGGCATCCTGCACCTCGGCGAACGGCAGCGCTTCCGGCTGTTCGTGCGGCGCGACCCGTTCGGACGCTTCCTGTCGTGCCTCATTTTCGCGCCACGCGAGAGCTACACGACCGAGCTGCGCCAGAAGTGGCAGGCGATCCTCATGCAGGCGTTCAACGGCACGAACGCGGAATTCAACGTGCACCTTTCCGAATCGATGCTGGTGCGAAGCCTGATCACCGTGCGCACGACGCCCGGCAACGTGCCGGCGTTCGACGTCCGCGAGCTCGAGGCGCGCCTTGCCGCCGCGGCGCGAAGGTGGGAGGACGACCTGCGCGAGGCGCTGATCGAGGCGCAGGGCGAAGCCCGCGGCAGCGAGCTCTTCCGGCAGTTCGGAAGCGCGTTCCCGGCCGGCTACCGCGCGGATTTCGCGGCGCGCTCCGCGGTGCCGGACATCGCGCTGATGGCGCCGCTGACGGCGGAATCGCCGCTCGCGCTGTCGCTGTACCGTCCCCTCGAGGCGGAGCCCGGCGTGCTGCGTTTCAAGCTCTTCCATCGTGGCGCGCCGGTGCCGCTTTCCGACAGCCTGCCGATGCTGGAACGAATGGGACTCCGGGTCATGGACGAGCGGCCGCACCGTATCGCGCCGCAGGATACGCCGCCGGTGTGGATGCACGATTTCGGCATGCAGTCCGCGCTCGCCGACGCCGAGGTCGAGATCGACGCGCTGCATCCGGTGTTCGAGGATGCGTTTGCGCGCATCTTCCGCGGCGAGGTCGAGAGCGACGATTTCAACCGTCTGGTCGTGGCAGCGCGGATCCCTGCTGCGGAAATCGTCGTGCTGCGCGCGTATGCGAAGTACATGCGGCAGATCGGCTTCCCGCTTTCGCAATCGTTCATCGAGTCGACGCTCGCCGCCCACGCCGACATTGCGCGCATGCTGGTCGACCTCTTCAAGCTGCGCTTCGACCCGGCGCTGCCGGATTCCGCGCAGACGAAGGCGATGGGAAAGATCCAGCAGATCGACGATGCGTTCGACCGTGTCGACAACCTCTCCGAGGATCGCGTGCTGCGGCAGTACTTCATGCTGATCCTCGCGACCACGCGCACGAATTTCTGGCGCCGCGACGGCGATGGGCGGCCGCGAAGCTACCTGTCGTTCAAGTTCGACCCCGCGAAGGTGCCCGGTCTGCCCGAGCCCAGGCCGATGTACGAGATCTTCGTCTACTCGACCCGGTTCGAAGGCGTGCACCTGCGCGGCGGCAAAGTCGCGCGAGGCGGACTGCGCTGGTCGGACCGTCCCGAGGACTTTCGCACCGAGGTGCTGGG
This sequence comes from uncultured beta proteobacterium, assembly GCA_963726765.1. Lineage (GTDB taxonomy): Bacteria > Pseudomonadota > Gammaproteobacteria > Burkholderiales > Casimicrobiaceae > CAIWHR01. The sequence goes on from CAVSDH010000001.1 coordinate 47,006, forward strand.
ACTCGTCAAGGCGCAGATGGTCAAGAACATCGTGATCGTCCCGGTCGGATCGAAGGGCGGGTTCGTGCTGAAGCGCGCGCCCGCGCCTGCCGATCGCGAGGCGTTCATGAAGGAGGGGATTGCCTGTTATCAGGATTACCTGCGCGGCTTGCTCGACCTCACCGACAACCGCGTCGGCAACACCGTCGTGCCGCCGCCGCAGGTGAAGCGCCACGATCCGGACGACCCGTACCTGGTCGTCGCCGCGGACAAGGGCACGGCGTCGTTTTCGGATTATGCGAACGCGATCAGCAAGGAATACGGCTTCTGGCTGGGCGATGCGTTTGCTTCGGGCGGTTCGGTCGGCTACGACCACAAGGCGATGGGCATCACGGCGCGCGGCGCGTGGGAGTCGACCAAGCGGCATTTCCGGGAAATGGGCGTCGACACTCAGACGACCGACTTCACGGTCGCCGGGATCGGCGACATGTCGGGCGACGTGTTCGGCAACGGCATGCTGCTCTCGCGTCACATCCGGCTGGTCGCCGCGTTCGACCACCGGCACATCTTCCTCGATCCGGATCCGGATCCCGAGGCAAGCATTGTCGAGCGCGAGCGGCTCTTCCGCCTGCCGCGCTCGTCATGGGCCGACTACGACGCGAAGCTGATCTCGACCGGCGGCGGCATTCATCCGCGCAGCGCGAAGTCGATTGCGATCACGCCTGAGGTCAGGGCTGTGCTGGAGATCGCCGCGGACACGCTGACGCCCACCGAGCTCGTCAATGCGATCCTGAAAGCGCCGGTCGATCTCATCTACAACGGCGGCATCGGCACGTACGTCAAGGCGGCGACCGAAACGCACGGGCAGGTGGGCGACCGCGCCAACGATGCGCTGCGCGTGAACGGCGGAGACCTCAGGTGCAAGGTTTTCGTCGAAGGGGGCAACCTCGGATGCACGCAGCTCGGTCGAATCGAGTACGCGCATGCCGGCGGCCGCATCTGTACCGACGCCATCGACAACTCGGCGGGGGTCGACACGTCCGACCACGAGGTCAACATCAAGATCCTGCTCGGCATGGCGATCGCCGAGGGCGAGCTCACCGAGAAGCAGCGCAACGCGCAGCTCGTCGAGATGACGGACGAGGTTGCCGCGCTCGTGCTGCGCGACAACTATTTCCAGACGCAGGTGCTGTCGGTGACCGGCCGCATCGCGCCGCTCCTGCTCGACGCGCAGGGACGCTTCATGCAGTACCTCGAGAAGGCGGGGCGCCTCAATCGCGCGATCGAGTACCTTCCGGACGACGAGGCACTCGCCGCGCGACGTGCGCAGGGGCACGGCCTCACGAGCCCCGAGCGCGCGGTCATGCTCGCCTACAGCAAGATGTGGCTCTACGACGAGCTGCTGGCGTCGCCGCTGCCGGATGATCCGTGGATCGAAACCGCGCTGACGCGCTATTTCCCGCACGTGCTCGGCGAGAAATTCTCGGCCTACATGCCACGGCACGCGCTGAAGCGCGAGATCATCGCCACCCACGTGACCAACAGCATGGTCAATCGGGTCGGCAGCACCTACGTGCACCGGCTTTCGGAAACGACCGGCGCCAGGCCGCACGAGGTCGTGCGCGCCTACCTGCTGTCGCGCGAGATCTTCGGATTCGTGCCGCTATGGCAGGCGATCGAGGCGCTTGACTCCGCGGTTGACGACGCGGTCCAGTCGACGATGCTGATCGACACCAGCCGGCAGCTCGAGCGCGGCACGACGTGGTTCCTGCGCTCGCGCCGCCTCGCGGAGGACATGGCCCTGACGATTGCGCACTTCACGCCACGGGTCGAGGCGCTGTCCGGACGGCTGCCGGAACTCCTCGATGCGGCCGATCGGTCGCGCGTGGCCGGGGCGGCTGCCAAGTACGTGGCGCAGGGCGTGCCGGAAGGCGTCGCGCAGCGCGTCGTGACGCTCGACACGCTGTACTCGACCCTCGACATCGTCGAGGTGGCGGGCGCGACAAAGCGTCCGGTCGAGCTCGTGGCCGAAATCTACTTCGACCTTTCGACGCGCCTCGGACTGCCTTGGCTGCGCGAGCGAGTTTCCGCGCTGCCGGCGGATGCGCACTGGCAGATGCTGGCGCGCGGCGCCATGCACGACGACTTGTCCGGGCTGCAGCGCACGATCACCGGCGAAGTCCTGGCGGGCGGCGGCGACCGCGCGGCGGCCGGCGGGCTCATCGACGCGTGGAAGGACCGCAACGGTCGCGCGATCGAACGCGTGCTGCAGCTGCTGACGGAGCTGCGCGCGGCAGGCGCAACGGATGCCGCGATGCTTTCGGTCGCCCTGCGGGAGCTGCGCACGCTCGCGTAACGCGTCGTGCGCGCCTTACAGGTGCGCTGCGGCGAGGAGGCCCAGCACGACCGATCCGATCGCGACGCCCAGCGCGCCCAACCCCATGGCCTTCTGCCGCGTGAGGATGGTGATGGCCGCCAGCGCGATGGCAATCTGGATCAGGGTCATCGCCTGCGCCCAGCGGTGGTGGGTGTGCATCGCCGCCTCGCTGCTCGTTTCGGCCGACCTGCTCGCCTGCTCGAGCTTCTTGGCCTCGACCATGATCTCTTCCTTTTCCTTCTTGTAGCGCTCCGCTTCCTTCAGGTACTTCGCCTGCTGTTCGCCCGCGGTGAGCGTCGATCCCAGCTCGGCGAGGTTCTGCTTGCTGCTCTTCGCCTGGTAGAAATTCCACTGGTCCGAGGCTTCGGTCTTTCTGATCGCCGCCTCGTTCTTGAAGAGCAGCGCCTCGTTCTGGGTGGCGCCCGCCATGTAGCCGAACAACGCGCCGATGGTCGCGAAAATCGCGGTCATCACCGCAATGCGGCCGGCGAACGGGTCGCCGCTGTGCGCGGCGTGCTCGACCTCGTGGTCGTGCGGACCGTGAACGTGGAAATGGCCTTCCGACATGTCGACTCCTGGGCTTGGGAATGAGATTGCGGGATGACGCGCAAACGCGCGCTTCAGGTCCTGTCGCGACGGTAGGTCACGAAAGCGTACGGCAAGGCGTCCGCGTGTTCCCCGGCATGCGCTTCGCGGTCGACCTCGCGCCATTCACGACGATCGAATGGCGGAAACGTCGCGTCGCCATCGAAGGCCCGGCCGATCTCCGTCAGGTAGAGCACGCGGGCGTGCGGCAGTGCTTCACGGTAGAGCTCGCCGCCGCCGATGCAAAACGCCGGCGCCGGCAGTCGAACCCGGTCGAGTGCGTCAACGAGCGACGATGCGATTTCCGCACCGGTCGCGGGAAACGCCGGGTCGCGGGTGACCACGATGTTCTGCCGATCGGGCAGCGGACGCCCGATCGATTCCCATGTCCGCCGGCCCATGATCACCGCATGGCCCGTGGTCAACGCGCGGAAACGCTGCAGATCGGCCGGCAGACGCCATGGGAGGCGGTTGTCGCCGCCGATGACCGAATTCGCGGCGACGGCTGCAATGATCGCAAGTGGGGGCAGGCTGGTCGCCGCGCATGAAGTGGGGACCGCCTGTCCTTCCGGCGATTCCCGTACGCCCGCACTCACCGCTGCGTGTCCGGTGTCATAATTGCCGCAAATTATATAGGTCGCCTCCGTGTACTACCCGCGTTCGTTTCTCAAGTTCATTCTGCTGGGCTTCCTGCTGGTGAGCCTGCCGCTCGTCTATGCGCTGGTCGAGCTCATCTTTTCGCTCGACCGACTGCAGATCGAGGGTCAGGAAGCCGTGCAGCAGGCGGCGCAGGCGGGCCGCGCGAGCCGCCTGCTGTTCGAGCAGTCGACGACGCTCGAGCGGCTGGTTCGCCAGTACCTCATTCTGGAGGACGGCGCGCTGCTCGAGGACTACGGACGCGTGCGGCAGGATTTCCGTGCGACGCAAAGGCAGCTCTCGCTGCTGCCGCTGTCCAAGGATCAGCTCGCGACGCTGGACGCGCTGGCCGACTCCGAGTCGCAACTGAACCAGCTGCTCCGCGCGCCGCAGAAGCCCCAGGGCGCACATACGGAACTTGCGGAAGGCTATTCGAAGCTGGCCGACGGCGCGCAATCGCTGCTGGGTGCAACGAACGACCTGACCGAGCGCGCGATCGTGCAGCTCCAGGACATTGCCGCGCAGGGCCGTCAGAAATGGCGCTACCTGGCCTTCGCCACGGCCGGCATCGCGCTTGCGCTCGCCATCCTGTTCGCCGTGCTGATCGCGCGCCCGATTCGCCAGCTGGACCAGGCGATCCGGCAGATGGGGACCGCGGATTTCACGCACAGAATCGAGGTCAACGGACCGCAGGACCTGCGCTATCTCGGCCAGCGGCTCGAGTGGCTGCGCTCGCGCCTGTCGGATCTCGAGGAGCAGCAGAACCGATTCCTTCGCCACGTCTCGCACGAGCTCAAGACTCCGCTGACGGCGGTGCGCGAAGGCGCGGAACTCCTGCGCGACAACGTGGGCGGCAAGCTCACGCCCGAGCAGCGCGAGATCGTCCGCATTGTCCGCGAGAACACGCTGTCGCTGCAGAAGCTCATCGAGGACCTGCTCACCTACCACCAGACTCGCGCGATGGAGCCGCAGACGCTGGGGCCGGTGCTGCTGTCCGATGTGCTCAGGCGAGTCGTCAAGGAGCACAAGCTCGCGGCGCTGGCGCGGATGATCTCCTTCGAGGCGAGGTTGAAGCCCGCCCTCGTCGTCGGAGACGCCGAGAAGCTCCGGACGATCGTCGACAACCTTGTCTCGAATGCGATCAAGTATTCACCGCGGTCGGGCACGATCGCACTGGGACTCTCGACCGAAGACGGATTCGCGGTCCTCGACGTCGTCGACCAGGGGCACGGGGTCGATCCCGAAGAGCGCGCGCAAATCTTCGACTCCTTCTACCAGGGCCGACCGCCGACCGACGGTCGCGTGAAGGGCTCGGGCCTCGGGCTCGCGATCGCCCGCGAATACGCGGTTGCCCACGGCGGCAGGATCGAAGCGCTGGAACGTACCGACGGGCGCCACGGGGCGCATTTCCGCCTGTGGTTGCCGCTCGCCGCGGGAGGTGACGGCGCGGTGATCGATACGGCAAGTGCTGACGCGCAGGTGACGGTCATGGGGAGCCGATGAGCACCCGTCCGTGGTGGGCGCCGGCGGCGCTCGCGGTCACTGTGCTCGCGGGATGCGCGACGCCGCCGCCGATGGTGCAGCCCGACGAGGACGACGAGCCGCTGGTCGCGACGATGCCGTCGACACCCATGGTGGAGTATCCGCCGATCGAGCCCGTCGAGCCTCCCGTCTCGGTGCCGGAGCCGGCGCCGGCCACGCCCCCACGCGTGCCGCCTGCGACGGAACCTCCGCCGGCGCTTCCGGGAACCGCCCCACCTGCACCGCCCGAGGCCTCGGCGGACGCGATCGAGCTTCTCACGTTGCTTGTCGACCTGCAGCGATACAGCACGCTTTCCGCCGACGACGTCCGTCGCGAGCTCGCCGCGTCGACGCAGGCATTGAACCGGCAGCGGACCGACGCAAACCGGGTGCGGCTCGCGGTGCTGTTTACCTTTGCGAAGGCGTCGCCGCAGGACGATCAGCGGGCACTGCAGCTCCTCGACAACGTGGCGAAGAGCAATCCCGGTTCGCCGGCGGTGAAGCAGGTCGCGGCGGTGCTGCAGGCGCAGATTTCCGAGCGCCTCCATGCCGTGCGCGATGAGCAGCAGAAGGCCGATGCGGCCATCCAGAAGCTCGAAGCGCTTCGTGCCATGGAGCGAAGCCTGTTGCGCGACCGCGTTCGCAGCGGCGGCGGAGCCGGTGGCGGGGCAGGCGGGAGCGGCAGCGGCAGCGGCAGCGGCGGGGGTGGTGGCGGCGGCGGCGGCGGCGGCCGGTAGGCGCCGAAAGGACGGGCATGCAGACAGGCGACATCCTGCTGGTCGACGACGATCCTGACCTGCTGAAGCTGATCAGCCTGCGGCTCGTTTCGGCGGGTTACCGCGTGCGGACCGCGGACAGCGGCGAAGCGGCGCTGGCGGCGCTCGCCGTCGCGCGGCCCGGGGCCGTGATCACCGATCTCAGGATGCCCGGCATCGACGGCCTTCAACTCTTCGAGGCCATCCATCGCCAGCACCCGGCGTTGCCGGTCATCATCCTCACGGCGCACGGCACCATTCCGGATGCCGTCTCCGCGACTCAGCGCGGCGTTTTCGGTTTCCTGACGAAGCCGTTCGACAGTCAGGAACTGCTGCAGCTCGTGGCTTCCGCGCTGCGACTCGCGGGCGACGCGCCGACGGACAGCGGCGAGGCGACCGGCGAATGGCGCGCGGGAATCATCACCCGAAGTCCGCAGGTCGAAGATCTCCTGCGGCAGGCGCGACTCGTGGCCGACTCCGACGCGAGCGTGCTGGTCTACGGCGATTCCGGCACCGGCAAGGAGCTCCTCGCCCGGGCCATCCACCGCGCGAGCCCGCGTGGCGACAAGCCGTTCGTCGCTGTCAATTGCGGTGCGATTCCGGAGCCGCTGCTCGAGTCGGAACTGTTCGGGCATGCGCGCGGCGCGTTTTCCGGCGCCGTGCAGGCGCACAAGGGCCTGTTCCAGGCTGCCGACGGCGGGACGATCTTCCTGGACGAGATCGGGGATATGCCCCTCGCGCTGCAGGTGAAGCTTCTTCGCGTGCTCCAGGAAGGCGAGGTGCGGCCCGTGGGCGCCACGCAGTCGCTGCCTGTCGACGTGCGGGTCATTTCCGCCACGCACCGCGACCTCGACGCGCAAAAGGCTTCCGGCCAGTTCCGCGAGGACCTGTACTACCGGCTCAACGTCGTTTCGCTGAAGCTGCCGGCGCTCGCCGATCGGCGCGAGGACATTCCGCTTCTCGCGACGCACTTCCTGCGCCGGCTCGCCGACCGGTACAAGCGGCCCGCGCCGACTCTGGCGCCGGAGGCCATGGCGCTCCTCATCTCGGCGCCCTGGCCAGGAAACGTTCGGCAGCTTCTCAACCTGCTCGAGCAGGCAGTGGCCCTCGCCACGACCAATGTGATTCCGGCGTCGCTGATCCAGAGTTCGTTGCGCGAGGACGCGAGCGCGCTCGTTCCTTTCGAAGAGGCGCGCAAGGAGTTCGAGCGCGATTACCTGGTGCGCCTCCTGAAGATTACCGGCGGCAATGTTACGCAGGCGGCGCTGCTCGCCAAGCGCAATCGCACCGAGTTCTACAAGCTCCTGCAGCGGCACCGGCTCGAGCCCGCGATGTTCAAGGAAGGCAAGCCGGGCTGATCGTTATTCGGCGTCGGCGACGTCGTCTGCGGGACCCTCGCCCGATCCGTTGTCCAATGTGCGCGGAGCCGGCCGCGCCCATTCCATTGTCATTGAATGTGCCGCGCCTGCGCCTCATGCGAGGCTGACTGTCGCCACCTGGCGACATTAATTGTTCATTTAAATCATTTATTTATCATAAATGACACATACGGTGTCGGCAAAATGCGACAACGTATCCATTTTTGCAAGGGCGGCCCAACTGCAATCGTCATGCCGAGTAGTCGCTCTCGCTTCGGGGAACGCTTCGAACGGGGAATGTCCAACCCGATGGAAATACGCTTGGCACATGCTTTGCTTATCGGTAAGCAACGGCCGAGCAGGCCGACTGAATGAACATGGACAAGTTCTCGCCCGAATTCGCGCAACACTGGCTGACCGACCGGTCGAGTTCGACCGACGGCGGGCCGGTCGAGCGGCGTGTCGACGAGTCGCTGTCGCCGTCGCAACAGGAAGCGCTGGATGCGCTGGCCGAGCGGGTCTCCGCCGCGCGAAGCGTGTACTGACCCGGGAGAACGCGAGGCCCCGACGAATCGCAAGTGCCGGAATGCTTCCGGTCCGAACAGTTACCGGAGCGCGGATGCGCTCCGGGTGGCCGATCCCCCTTGCCCGCTATCTTCCTCCCGGCGGGCTTTTTTTTGCCTGTTGCACATGGGACGGCATCGATGCGGGAGGCGATCTCCGGCCCCTGGATCGGCGGCCTCCGATCGCGATCGCGGTTGCTCGCATCCCCTGCCTGCGGCTCGGGGCCCCTGCTCGCCGCTCACACCGCTACCGGCGCCTTGATCGCGGGCTGGGGATGGTAGTCGACGAACGCGATGTCGTCATACGCGTAGTCGAAGATCGTCGGCGGCCGGCGCCGCAGATCGAGACTCGGCAACGGGCCCGGCGTGCGCGCGAGCTGGGTGTCCACCTGTTCGAGGTGATTGAGATAGAGGTGGCAGTCGCCGCCCGTCCAGACGAACTCGCCGACGGCGAGATCGCATTGCTGCGCGACCATGTGCGTCAGGAGCGCATAGGAGGCGATGTTGAACGGTACCCCGAGGAAGATGTCGCAACTCCGTTGGTAGAGCTGGCAGGAGAGTCTGCCGTCGGCGACGTAGAACTGGAACAACAGGTGGCAGGGCGGCAGCTTCATCCGTGGAATGTCGCCGACGTTCCACGCCGAAACGATCAGCCGGCGCGAGTCCGGATTGCGCCGGATCTCGGCGACGACGTTGGCCATCTGGTCGACATGTCGCCCATCCGGCGCAGGCCAGTTGCGCCATTGGTAGCCGTAGATGGGGCCCAGCTCGCCGTCGGCGTCCGCCCATTCGTCCCAGATCGTCACTCCCGCGGCCTGCAGCGAACGCACGTTGGTTTCGCCCCGCAGGAACCACAGCAACTCGTGGACGATCGACCGCGTATGAACCTTCTTCGTCGTCAGCAGCGGGAATCCGGCACCGAGGTCGAACCGCATCTGATGGCCCAGGACCGAAAGCGTGCCGGTTCCGGTACGGTCAGCCTTGCGGTTGCCGTGTTCGCGGACGTGCCGCATGAAGTCGAGGTACTGGCGCATCGAGGGATGTGAGGTGGTCGAAATGGGCATGCGGACGGGCCGCACTCCGTGGGCGCCCTGGATTGCTGCGGCCGCCACGTACGCCTGTTCGGATTGTAGCGTGACCGGATCGACATCGCGGCGGCATCCGGATCTCGCGTCCCGATCGCACGTCGCTTCGCGGGGCGCGCCCGACCGTTCGTCGGCGGATCCGAACGCAACCGAGTCCGACGCGTTGACAAGCCGTGTCCCGGCTCGATACGATACGATTATATGACTAGTCTATTAGTCATATAATGCGGGCGCCCCGCGAAACCCCGGGGCCATGCATCGATTCGAGCGCGTTCTTGTCCGAGGTGCCAAGTGCGACCAAGCTACGCCCGTGCGATCCCCCGTCCCTGGCGTCAGACCGCGGCAATGTTCGTCGCGCTCGGCGATCCGCATCGACAAAGGATCGTGCTCATGTTCGAGCCCGGCGAGCGTCTCAATGTCGGCCAGATCGTCGCGGCCTCCACGCTTTCCCGTTCCGCGGTCTCGCACCACCTGCGCGTGCTGCGTACTGCCGGCGTGCTCCGATGCGAGAAGATCGGCAAGGAGGTCTGGTACTGGCAGAATCCGGACGCGGTGCGCGATGCGCTGACCGCAGTGCTCGACTACCTTGACGCACAATGAGCACGCCTAGGCACGCATCGCGCGACGCGGGACGTGACGATTTCGATTGTCGGGAGATTGCAACCATGCACCAGGCCAATCAGTTCGACCTCCTGCGCGAGCGCCGTTTCGCGCCGTTCTTCTGGACGCAGTTCCTGGGCGCCGGCAACGACAACGTCTACAAGAACGCGCTGATCATCTTTCTCGCGTTCCACGCGGCGCGCCTGACCGCGCTCGACCCCAATGCGCTCGTCAATCTCGCGGGCGCGATCTTCATTGCGCCGTTCGTGCTGCTGTCGGCGACGTCCGGACAGCTCGCGGACAAGTACGAGAAGTCGCGCCTCATTCGCTGGATCAAGCTCTTCGAAATTGCGATCATGGTCGTCGGTCTCGCGGGCTTCTGGCGCCAGGACCTGGTGCTGATGTTTGCCGCACTTGCGCTGCTCGGCATCCACTCGGCGCTGTTCGGCCCGGTCAAGTACGCGATCCTGCCGCAGCACCTCAAACCCGAGGAACTCGTGGGCGGAAACGGGCTGGTGGAGATGGGCACGTTCGTCGCCATTCTGCTTGGCACGATCGCGGGCGGCGTCGTCGTCGCCATCGTGCCCAATGGGCCGATGCTCGCCGGCGGGCTGGCGATCGCCATTGCAGTCGCCGGTTATCTCGTGAGCCGCCGGATCCCGCACACGCCGGCGGTCGCTCCCGACCTCGCCATCAACTGGAACCCGCTCACGGAGACCTGGCGGAATCTCCGCTTCGCGCAGCAGAACCGCGTCGTGTGGCTTTCGATGCTGGGAATCTCGTGGTTCTGGTTCTACGGAGCGCTCTTCCTTGCGCAGTTTGCCGGCTTTTCGCGCGATGTTCTCGGCGGCAACGAGCACGTCGTGACGTTCCTGCTCGCGCTCTTTTCCGTCGGCATCGGCGCCGGTTCGCTGCTGTGCGAGCGGCTGTCAGGGCGCAAGATCGAATTGGGGCTGGTCCCGTTCGGCTCGATCGGCCTCACGCTGTTCGCCGTCGACCTGTGGCTCGCGAGCGGTACGCTGAAGGCGACGGAACTGGCGGGTCTCGAGGCCTATTTCGCCAGACCCGCGCACTGGCGCGTCGCCGCCGACCTCGTGCTGATCGGCGTGTTCGGCGGCTTCTACATCGTCCCGCTCTACGCGCTGATCCAGGAGCGCTCGGCGCCGTCGCACCGCTCGCGGATCATCGCTGCGAACAACATCCTCAACGCGATCTTCATCGTCGCCTCCGCGGGCGTCGCGATCGCACTGCTCCGGATGGGGCTGACGATTCCCGAGCTCTTCCTCGTCAACGCGCTGATGAACGCCGCGGTCGCCGTCTTCATCTACGGTCTCGTCCCCGAATTCCTCATGCGATTTCTCGCGTGGCTTCTCATCCATTCGTTCTATCGTGTGGAGAAGGAAGGGCTCGACCTCATTCCGGAAACGGGCCCCTGCGTCATCGTCTGCAATCACGTGAGCTACGTCGATGCGGTCGTCATCGCCGCCTGCGTGCGGCGCCCCATCCGCTTCGTGATGGACCACAAGATCTTCAAGGTGCCGCTCCTGTCGTTCATCTTCCGCACGATGCGCACGATTCCGATCGCGCCGGCGAAGGAGGACGCGGCGATGAAGGACCGCGCATTCGCGGAGGTCGCGAAGGCGCTCGCCGCCGGCGAAATCGTCGGCCTCTTTCCCGAGGGCAAGCTCACCGATACCGGCGAGCTCAATCCGTTTCGTCCCGGCATCCAGCAGATTGTCGCGACGACCCCGGTGCCCGTCGTGCCGATCGCGCTGCGCGGCTTGTGGGGGAGCTTCTTCAGCCGCTGGCACGAGGGAAAGGCGATGCGACGGATGCGTGGCGTGTTCTCGCGCATCGCGCTGGTCGCCGCGCCGCCGGTTCCGGCGGAACGTGTCACCCTCGAAGGGTTGCAGGCGACGGTGCTCGCCCTTCGCGGCGAGCGGAAATAGCGCATCGACATTTTGGAAGGGTCGACATGGCAACCGTGATCGGGCTTGTGATCGGCATGCTGGCAGGCGGCCTGCTTTTCGGCGGCGGCAGCGCGATGACCTTCGGTGGGCTGATCGGCGCAGTTGTCGGTTTCATCGTCACCAGCCGGCGCGAGCGGGTGCGGAGCCTGCGGCCCGATGCCATGGGGCAGTCAGCGCAGCTTCCTGGTTCGTCAGCCGTGGAGTCCGCGCTTGCCGATCGCATGTCGACGCTGGAGCGACGGGTTGCCGACCTCGAGCGGTCGCTGTCGCCGGGCGCGTCGAACGTTGATTCGGCCGTGGAGACGGTGGTCGCCTGCCGTGCCGCCGGAGGATGAAACGACGATGCCGGCGGCGCCGTCTCAGTTCATGGGGGCGCAAGCGGCGGAGCCAGCGCCCATCGCCGCTGCGCTGAATGTCGACGGAACAAGGCAGGCCGAGCCCGCGGATGCCGTTTCACCTGCCGCACGGCCGTCGAGTCCGGTCGTCGAGCAGCCTCCGTCCGTGCTCCCGAATCCTCTTTGGTCCTGGATCGCCGGCGGCAATACGCTGGCACGGATCGGAGTGGTGCTTCTGTTCATCGGCGTCGGATTTCTGTTGAAGTACGCGGTCGAGCACGTGCAGGTCCCCATTTCGCTTCGCCTCGCAGGCGTTGCACTTGGCGGAGTTGCGCTGCTCGTCATCGGATGGCGGCTGCGCTTGTCGCGGCGTGCCTACGCGATGGTGCTGCAGGGCGGTGGCGTGGGCGTCCTCTACCTGACGGTATTCGCCGCGTTGCGCCTGTACGATCTTGTCTCGCCGCTGGCGGCATTCGGGCTCCTGGTGTCGATCTCGACCCTTTCGTCGTGGCTCGCGGTGCGTCAGGACGCGGTCTCTCTTGCCGCGCTTGCGGTTGCCGGCGGCTTTCTCGCGCCGGTTCTCACGTCCAGCCAGACCGGCAATCACGTGATGCTCTTCAGCTACTACGCACTGCTGAACGCCGGCATTCTCGGCATCGCGTGGTTCAAGGCCTGGCGCGTGCTCAATCTGCTGGGATTCGCGTTCACCTTCCTCGTGGGGACGTTCTGGGGCGTGACGCGGTACCGGCCCGAGAATTTCGCGACGACGGAGCCGTTCCTCGTCGTGTTCTTCCTGTTCTACGTCGCGATCGCGGTGCTCTACGCCTTGCGCCGTTCGATGGAGGTGCGAGTCTACGTGGACGCCGGCCTCGTCTTCGGCACGCCGCTCGTCGCTGCCGGCCTGCAAAGCGCGCTCGTGCGCGATATCGAGTACGGAATGGCCTTCAGTGCGCTTGCGATGTCTGCGCTGTACCTCGTTGTCGGACGGTTTCTTTACGCTCGACGCCGCGACGACATCCGGTTGCTGGTCGAGAGCTTTCTGGCCCTCGGCGTCGTGTTCGCGACCCTGGCAGTTCCGCTGGCACTCGATGCGCGCTGGACGACCGCAACCTGGGCGGTCGAGGGAGCGGCGATCGTGTGGGCAGGGGTGCGATTCCCGCGCGGCATTGTCCGGGCATTCGGACTGCTTCTGCAATTGGGCGCCGGTGTCGCGTTCATGCTTGGATTGTCGCTCTGGACGCCGGCCGGCGAGGCGGCGGCGATCCCGCTGTTGAACAGCGCGTATGTCGGTGCGTTGCTCGTCGCGATCGCCGGCGGGTTCAGCGCATGGTTGCTCGAGCGCCACCACGATCGCATATCCGCGGCCGAGCAGGCGATAGCTTCGAGCGTTTTCGCGTGGGGAATGCTGTGGTGGCTAGGGTCCGGGTGGCGTGAAATCGATCGCTTCGTTCCGTACGAAGTCCGCATTCCTGTCCTGGTCGTGTTCCTCGCGGCTACGGCCGTCATCACGGTGGCACTGGCCGCCCGGCTGCGGTGGCCGGTCGCGCGCGTGCCGGCGCTGCTGCTGCTGCCGGGCCTCGCTCGCCATCGCATTCGTCGCGATCGGCCGCGCATCCATGGCGAACGATCATCTGTTCGCACATGGAGGCGTCCTGGGCTGGGTCGCCGCGGTCGCGGCCGTCATCGGATTGCTGAGACGGTTCGATCGGCAGGGGGAGGCCGACGACATTCACGCGACGGCATCGATCGAACTCCTTCACGCATTGCTCCTCTGGCTCGTGCTGCTTGTTGTCGCGCACGAGCTCTCCTGGGCAGGCAGCCGCATCGTACCCGGCCACGGCGTCTGGAGCGCGGTGCCCTGGGGCCTCGTTCCGGCGCTTGGACTGGGCCTCGTGTGCGAATTTGCGCCCGGATCGGGCTGGCCTCTCGGCGCGCACCGGCGCGGCTATCTCGTTCTCGGGGCGGTTCCGGTGGCGGCGTTGCTCGCGGCCTGGTCGATCGCCGCCAGCGTTCACGCAAGCGGCGATCCGTCGCCTCTGCCATTCGTGCCGTTCTTCAATCCGCTGGATCTCACGCAGGCGGCCGTGCTCCTCGCACTGACGACTTGGGCGGTGCGGGCCCGCCGTCTGGACCCGCAATTCTTCAACGGCGTTCCGCCCGGTGCAATCGCCGGACTTCTTTGCGCACTCGCGTTCCTTTGGGTCAACGCGATTGCGTTGCGGTCGATCCATTTCTGGTACGACGTCCCCTATTCGCCGCGCGCACTCTGGCAGTCGACGCTGGTGCAAGCGGTGCTCTCGCTCCTCTGGTCGTCGCTGGCTCTGGCCACGATGGCGTTCGCCAATCGCCGCCAGTGGCGCGTGCCGTGGGTCGCGGGTGCCGCATTGCTCGGCGTCGTCGTCGCGAAGCTCTTTCTGGTCGAGTTGGCGCAGGTCGGCACGATCACCCGGATCGTGTCGTTCATCGGCGTCGGCCTCTTCCTCCTGTTGATCGGGTACGTCGCGCCGGTGCCGCCGCGGAAGGAGAACGCGAAATGATTCGTCTGCTATTTCTTCTCATGCTCTACACGGCGGCGGCCCACGCCGAACGGCCGGCCGATTATGCGTTCGGCGTGCCGCTGTTGCCCGGTGACGCGACGGCTTTCCAGCGCGTCGCGGTGCCCGCCGTCGTCCATGAAGGCACGGTGAAGCGCGACCTCGCGGATTTGCGCATCTTCAATGGCGACGGTGAGGTCGTGCCCTATGCGTGGATTCCGCGTCGGCCGTTGCCCCGAGGGCGACCTCCGGCAATCACGCTTCCGATGTTCCCTCTGTACACCTACCGTGATCGGAAAGATGTCGCCGGGCTCGCGCTGACCGTCGTCCGGAATGCGTCGGGAACGACGGTTCGCGTCGACGCCCCGGATTCCGATCCCGCAGGCGCGAGGGTTCTGGGCGGCTACGTGCTCGATGCGTCGGCGCAGGACGAACCGCTGACGGCGCTGACGTTCACGCTGCCGGAGGTCGCTGGCGCGACGACCATGCGCCTGCGCATCGACGCGAGCGACGATCTCGCGTCCTGGCATGGCATCGCGGCCGATGCGACTCTCGTCAATCTCGAGTACGGTGGGCAACGACTGACGCGTAACCGCATCGAGTTTTCGCCTGCAAGAACCAAGTATCTGCGCCTGTCCTGGGACGTCGACCGACCGGCGATCGAATTTTCGGCGGTGAGCGGCGAATTTGGCGAGCGCGCCGTCGAAACACCGCGAGAGTGGCGCAATGCCGACGGGAAAAGGAGTCGCGAATCGCGAAGGAGAATATGAATTCGATCTCGGAGGAGCCTTCCCCGTCGATCGAGTCGTGTTGGAGCTTGCCACGCCCAATTCCATCGTGCCGGCAACCCTGTCGGCGCGTGCCAGCACAGGAGAGCCCTGGCAGCCTGTCGGTTCGACCGTCTTCTATCGGCTCGACCAGCCGGACGGCAGCATCACCAGTCCGCCGTTCCCCGTCGCGGTCGGCGAGCGACGATACTGGCTGCTGCGCATCGATCCGCGATCGGGGGTGACGGGACCGGCACCGCCGCCAATGCGCGCCGGTTGGCAGCCTCGCGGAGATCGTATTCGCAGCGCGCGGCCGCGGCCCGTTTACGCTTGCCTACGGCAGTCAAGCGGCGAGTGCGGGGGCGCTGCCGATCGCGACGCTGGTGCCCGGATTCGAAAGCGAAAAGGATGTCGCGGCAGGATTTGCGGTCGCGCGAACGGGCGATCCGATCGTGCTTGGCGGACAGGACCAGCTGAGACAGCCTCCGGACGTGCGGCGGTGGGTGCTGTGGGTGGTTCTCGCGCTGGGCGTATCGATGCTGGGCTGGATGGCGTGGCGACTTTCGCGCGAGATGGCTGCATCAGCAAAGACCGACGAATCGAAATCACGAGAGCCGCCGCGCGGTTGATGTTCGGGGGCGGCCAGCACGCCGCGGCGCGTTCCGATCGCCTGCGGTGCGCGATGAAGTCGTCGCAGTCCGTGTGCTACATTGAGCGAGGCCATCCGCGGCCACCTTGACTCCGGCGTCCTCCCATGTCCGGCAATACGCTAGGCACGTTATTCCGCGTCACTTCGTTCGGCGAGTCGCATGGCCCGGCGATCGGCTGCGTCGTCGACGGTTGTCCGCCCGGCATGACGCTCGACGTCGCCGACATCCAGCGCGATCTCGACCGGCGCAAGCCCGGAACGTCGCGACACGTGACGCAGCGGCGCGAATCCGACACGGTCGAAATCCTGTCCGGCGTCTTCGAGGGCCGGACGACCGGTACGCCGATCGCGCTGCTGATCCGCAACGAGGATCAACGCAGCAAGGACTACGCCGCGATCGCGGACACATTCCGCCCCGGCCACGCCGATTACGCGTACTGGCAGAAATACGGCATACGCGACTATCGCGGAGGTGGACGCGCGTCGGCGCGCGAGACGGCGGTGCGCGTTGCGGCGGGAGCCATTGCGAAAAAATGGCTCGCCGCACGCTACGGCGTCGCGATCCGCGGCCATCTCGTTTCGCTCGGAGCGCACACGATTGCGTTCGAGGATTGGGCGCACGTGGACACGAACCCGTTCTTCGTCGCCAACGTGTCGGTGGTGCCGACGCTCGAGGCGTACATGGACGCGTTGCGCAAATCCGGGGATTCCTGCGGCGCGAAGATCAGGGTCGTCGCGACCGGGGTCCCCGTTGGCTGGGGTGCGCCGGTGTATGGCCGCCTCGACGCCGACCTCGCCTCCGCGATGATGGGCATCAATGCCGTCAAGGGCGTGGAAATCGGCGCGGGCTTCGCGAGCGTCTCCCAGCTGGGTACGGAGCATTCGGACGAGATGTCGCCTGACGGCTTCCTCTCCAACAACGCAGGCGGGATCCTTGGCGGCATCTCCACCGGGCAGGACATCGTCGTGACCATCGCGGTGAAGCCGACGTCGTCGATCCGCCTCGATCGCCGGTCGATCGACAAGGCCGGCAATCCGGTCATCGTCAACACGCACGGCCGCCACGACCCCTGCGTCGGCATCCGTGCAACGCCGATCGCCGAAGCGATGGCGGCACTTGTGCTGATCGACCACGCGCTCGTCCACCGCGCGCAGAACGCCGATGTCGTCACCGCGACGCCGCGGATCCCTGCGGCGGCTCCGCCCGACGTCGTGGCGCGACTGCGACAGGCAGGCGCAATCGATAATCCGGATCCGGACGAAGCCTAGGAACAGCTGAGCGTCGCGCGCAGAACGCTCGCTGCGCGACGCTCAGCCGCGGGACCTCGTGATGGTGGCTCCGGCGGTCCCGCGGGCGAGCGTGAGGCTGACGTCGTCGCCAATGGCGAGTTTCGAGGCATCCTCCACGATTGCGCCGTCGGCGGCGGTCACCATCGCGTAGCCGCGCTCCAGCACACCCTGCGGATTGAGATGCGCGAGATTCTGCGCCAGCGTGCCGAGCCGCAGGTCGAGTCGCTCGTGCCGGAACAGAAGCGCGCGGGTAAGCGCCGATGCGGCGAGCGGCAGGCGCTCGGCTTGCGGGAGGGGCTGGGCAAGCCGCCACGCGAAGCGACGTGCGAGCGCGCCGATGCCGGAGAATGTCACGTCGAGTCGATTGCGGTACGCGCGCGCCAGGCGCCCGGCGAGCAGCGAAGCATCGCGCCCCTGTTGCTCGAGGCGCGCGGCCGGATGCGTGAGGCGGCGCGCAAGGCCGTCCATGCGCTGCATCATCGCTTCCGTCCACCGCAACTGCGCCTGTCGCCAACGGCCGGCGAACGCCGCGACATGCCGCAGGACGGCGTCGCGATCAGGGGCGACGAGCGCTGCTGCGCCCGTTGGTGTGGGAGCGCGCGCGTCGGCGACGAAATCGCAGATCGTGAAATCGGTTTCGTGGCCGACGCCGGATACCACCGGCAAAGCCGACTCGTGGACGGCGCGCGCGACGCTCTCCTCGTTGAAGGCCCAGAGATCCTCGATGGAACCGCCGCCGCGCGCAACGATCAGCACGTCGACCTCCGCGCGCTCGTTGGCGGTGCGGATTGCCTGCGCGATCGAAGCCGCGGCACCGTCGCCCTGTACCGGCGTGGCGTAGACGACGACCGCCAGGGCCGGCCACCGCCGCTTCAATGTCGACAACAGGTCGCGCAAGGCGGCTGCACGCGTCGAGGTAACGATGCCCACTGCGCGTGGGTAGGGGGGGAGCGGTCGCTTGCGTTCCGGAGCGAACCACCCGTCGGCCTCGAGCCGGGCCTTCAGGCGTGCAAATTTCTCGTACAGCGCACCTTGCCCGGCCAGGCGCACGGTTTCGACGTTGAGCTGGAACTCGCCGCGGGCCTCGTATATCGATGCCGTGGCGCGGACCTCGACGGCGAGGCCGTCACGGAGCGCGAAATCGGCGAATTGCGCCCGATGGCGGAAAAACACGCAGCGCACCTGCGCCTGCGCATCCTTCAGGTTGAAATAGCAATGACCAGACGCCGCGCGCGTGAAATTCGAGATTTCGCCTGCGACCCAGACGAGCCCGAGGTGGCGCTCGAGGATGAGCCGCGCCGAGCTCACGAGCAGAGAGACCGGAAGGATGGGGGGCGCAGCGGGCATGTCAGCGGGAGCCACCCGCGTGTTTGCCGTTGAATCGAGGACCCCGCCCAGCGGCGGTCGAGGGACGCGTGACGTCATCGGGGCCCGCGTTTACGTCGGGCGCTTCGGCAGTGCGCGAGTCATTTTGTCCATGACAATAAGGGGCGATGTTTAACCCGCGTAACAATCATCGAGGGCCGAATCGGCGCCCGAAATGCCATGCATCGGCTCCTTGCGAGTATGTGTTAATAGCATGATTTCATTGCATAAAAAAGCGGTGTGAAATTGGGCACGCGAAGGATTTTTCCGGCCTGGGCACTACTTAGCGTCCGAATTTACAAGATACGCACAATTTTATCCACAGGATTTGTGGACAACCCTTCTGCGGCGACAATCCCGATCCCGCGCAAAGCCTTTGCTGGTGCGGGATTCCGGGTCTCCGGCGTCGCGCACTGGGAACTCGGTCAATGACGGGTTTCGGCACACGCGCTAGAATGCACGACCGTGTGCGATTGTTCATGAACAAACGACAATGAATGCTGCGCCGCCGCATCCGTCGGCCGCCCCCAGCGGTAACCGATTCTCTGCCGCAGCGCCACCAACGGCTGCGCCGACACTCAGTTCGAACTTCCTTCGCGCGATCATTGCCGAGGATAACCGAACCGGCAAATACGGCGGGAAAGTGGTCACTCGCTTCCCGCCTGAACCAAACGGATACCTGCACTATGGGCACGCAAAGTCGATCATCCTCAATTTCGGCCTTGCGGCGGAGAACGGCGGGGTCTGTCATCTCAGGTTCGACGACACCAATCCACTGAAGGAGGACGTCGAGTACGAGGACTCGATCGCGGGGGCCGTCCGCTGGCTGGGCTACGACTGGGGCGCGCATCGCTACCACGCGTCGGATTACTACGATGCGCTCTATGTGTTTGCCGAATGGTTCATCGAGCACGGACTCGCCTATGTCGACAGCCAATCGGCCGCGGAGATGCGTGCGCTGCGCGGCACGTTGACAGTGGCCGGCCGCGCGAGCCCGTGGCGCGATCGCCCGATTGCCGAGAGTCTCGATCTTTTCCGTCGCATGCGCGCAGGCGAGTTTCCGGACGGCGCTCACGTGCTGCGGCTCAAGATCGACATGGCGAGCCCGAACGTCAACCTGCGCGACCCGGCGATCTACCGGATCCGGCACGCCAGTCATCACCGCACCGGCGACAAGTGGTGCGTGTATCCGCTTTACGACTACACGCACTGCATCAGCGACGCGCTCGAGCGGATAACGCATTCGATCTGCACGCTCGAGTTCCAGGATCATCGACCGCTGTACGACTGGATCATCGACAAGCTGGCCGAAGGCGGTCAGCTCGAGCGGCCGCTGCCGCAGCAACACGAATTCGCGCGCCTCAACCTGACCTATGTCGTGCTGTCGAAGCGGCGGCTGATCGAACTGGTATCCAAGGGTCACGTGGAGGGCTGGGATGACCCCCGAATGCCGACCCTCGTCGGCGCGCGGCGGCGCGGGTTCACGCCTGAGGGCTTCCAGATCTTCGCCGAGCGCATCGGCGTGTCGAAATCCGATTCGTGGATCGACATGAGCGTGCTCGAGGATTGCATGCGCGACGATCTCAACGCCCGCGCGCCGCGGCGTATCGCCGTGCTCGATCCGGTCAAGCTCGTGATCGACAATTTTCCCGCCGATGCCAGCGAGGAATGCTTCGCCCCCAACCATCCGCACCATCCGGAGCTGGGGCGGCGCTCGCTTCCGTTGACGCGCGAACTGTGGATCGAGCGCGACGATTACGTCGAGAATCCGCCGAAAGGCTACTTTCGCCTGGCGCCGGGCGCCGAGGCCCGCCTGCGCTACGGCTACATCGTGCGGTGCGTCGGCGCCGAGAAGGATGCTGCCGGCAACGTCACGGTCGTGCACTGCACGTACGATCCCGGCGACGAAGAGCGGCACGCCGGGCGCCGACGCGCGCAAGGTGAAGGGCAACATTCATTGGCTGTCCGTCGGCCCACGCGGTGCCGTCGGAAGTGCGACTCTACGACCGGCTGTTCGCCGTGCCGTTTCCCGGTTCGCGCAATCCGCATGGCGCGCGCACGGAAGGCGAATCTCCCGAAACGGCGCTTGCGCACGCGGTTGTGGTCGCGGGCGACGTCGACGACGACGACGATACGACTGCCGCCCCGGTCGAGCGCGACTATCTCGACGACCTCAATCCTGCGTCCAGGCGCGTCATCACCGCCTTCGTCGAAGCGGCGCTGGCAGAAGCTGCGCCGGAAGACCGCTTCCAGTTCGAGCGCCACGGGTATTTCGTCGCCGACCTGGTCGAACACCGGCCGGGCAAGCCGGTATTCGATCGCACAGTCACGCTGCGCGATTCCTGGGCCAAGCCTTAGCGCCCGGCGGTGGCGCGACCTCGAGTTTCAGTTGCCGGCGCCGGTACGCTAAGATGACGCCCGCCGAATCGAATCCCGAGGATCCACAATGAAGCGCGTCGTGCTGTTTATCGTTACGAACCTTGCGGTCGTGCTCGTCCTGTCGATCGTCCTGCGCCTGCTGGGACTCGATCGCGCAATGGCCAGCCAGACCGGCATGTCCACCGGTGGCCTGCTCGTGTTCTCCGCCGTCGTCGGATTTACCGGCGCGATCGTCTCCCTGCTGATGTCGAAGTCGATGGCGAAGTGGTCGACCGGCGCGCAGGTGATCGCGCAGCCGGGCAACGAAGCCGAGGCCTGGCTGGTCGAGACCGTGCGCAAGCTCGCAACCAAGGCCGGCATCGGCATGCCGGAAGTCGCCATCTACGAGGGCGCGGCAAACGCGTTCGCCACCGGCGCGTTCCGCAATTCGGCGTTGGTCGCCGTGTCCACCGGGCTTTTGCAGTCGATGAACAAGGAGGAGGTCGAGGCGGTGCTCGGCCACGAGATCGGGCACGTGGCCAACGGCGACATGGTGACGCTTACGTTGATACAGGGAGTGGTGAACACGTTTGTCGTGTTCTTCGCGCGCATCATCGGCTCGATCGTGGACCGGACGGTGTTTCGCACCGAGCGCGGCAACGGTCCGGGATACTTCATCACGGTGATCGTCGCCCAGATCGTGCTGGGCATTCTCGCGTCGATGATCGTCGCCTGGTTCTCCCGCCGGCGCGAATTCCACGCCGACGCCGCCAGCGCGCAGTATCTCGGCACGCCGTCGCCCATGGTCAACGCGCTTCGCCGGCTGGGCGGGATCGAGCCGGGCGCGCTGCCGCAGTCGATGTCCGGATTCGGCATCACGGACAAGGGCGGGATCATGTCGCTCTTCGCCACGCACCCGCCGATCGAGGAACGCATCGCGGCGCTGCAGCGCACGGGCGCCTAGATTGCAGAAGTTCAAGATCGAGGTCGAGGACGGCCGGGGCCTGTGGAGCGACGTTCGCGGCCCTGACGGGGCGATACTCGTCTTCGACAAGGAAGATGATGCGCGCGCGAAGCTCGCGGCGCTCTTCCCGGTGCTGGTGCAGATGGAGAAGTACGCGGGCGGCAAACGCACGCGTGTCATCAGAATTCTCGAGGACGAGGACGACTGGCCACAGCGACCGCAGAAACGATGAGTGCGTCGACGGGCGCCCTGGCGAGCCTCGATCGTGACGTCGCAAACAGCGGGAGAATGACATGATCGACCTCTACACCTGGCAAACGTCGAACGGGCAACGCGCTGCGATCATGCTCGAGGAATGCGGGTTTCCGTACCGCGTTCACCGGATCGACCTCTTCAAGGGCGAGCAGCAGAACGCGGAGTTCCTCCGGATAAATCCCGCCGGCGCGATTCCGGCGATCGTGGATCCGCAGGGGCCGGCCGGCCGTCCGATAACGCTTGCACAGTCGGGCGCGATTGCCCTCTATCTTGCGGAAAAGGCCGGGCGCTTCATCCCCAGCGATCCGACGCAGCGCGTGATCACCATGCAGTGGTTCATGTTCGCCATGACGGATCTCGCGCCGGCGTCCGCCAACCTGTTCCTGCTGGGCGTGCGCGCACCCGAAAAATCGCCGGCCAATCTTGCGTGGCTCGACGAACGCCTGCTCCGCTACGCGCGGATTGCGGATGCGAGGCTCGCGGGACGGGACTGGCTCGCCGATGATTTGTCGATCGCCGATTTTGCGCTATACCCGATCTATGCCGTCCGCAAGGCGCAGCTCGACGCTGCGGGCGGGTTCGCCAACCTCGCGCGTTGGGGAGCGGCGATCGCCGAAGAGGCCTCTCGTCGCCAAGGCGATGAAGGCCGCCGACTGACCGCTCGCCGCGTCCGGCGCGATCGCTCAGCGGGAAGACTTGCGCAGGAGGCGGTAGTCGCCGAATTCACCCATCGGCACGAGTTGCTCACCGGTGGCCGCCATCACGCGCGCAAGGTCGCCGGAACGAATCGCGAGATAGCCCGCAGCTTCAGCGTCGAGCAGCGGCGCGAGAGCGGCTACGTCGGGCACCGACACTGCCTTGCCTCGGGAATAGAAATCGGCCGATGGCGGAGGACGGCCCACGTAAGTGAGTCGCTCCCGGTCGTTCGCGCGCGTCGTCATCCACGTCCGGACGAGCGCCTTGTGCGAAAACACCGTCTCGAACCGATTGCGCTCCACGAAGACGCCGGCGACGAACAGGACCGGAACGGCGATGCACGTCAGGAGCAGCATGCGCACGGCGGGCCGCAACGTGCCCACGTCATCCGCGTGCGGATGCCAGAGATCCCCGATCAGCAACGCGAACGCCGGCAATCCCGGAAGCACGTAAGTCGCGAGAATGTTTCCGGAGACCGTGAAAAAGACCATTGGCGCGACGGTCCACATCAACAGGTAGAGGCGCCACGGATCGCCGACGAGCGCAGCGGCATTCGCTCGCCGGCGTGCCAGCGCGCGGACGAGCCACGCGAGCGCGAGCGCCGACCAGGGCAACGCGGCGGCGATCCCGTAGAGCCAGATCATCCCTCGCGGCCGTGCGTGCGCTGCGCCGTAGAGATCGCCCTTCCAGCCGGGCTCGACAAATCGCTTCCAGTGCTCGCCGACAAGGAAGTAGTCGAGGAACCCCGGCGTCGCGCGTTCCGCGGCCACGTACCACGGGATGACGAGCGCAGCGGTCAGCAGCAGTCCCCCGATCCAAGGGAGCCGCGTCCACGCGTCGCGCCAGCGCCGCGACACCAGCGTCCAGACGCCGATCGGCAGCACCGTCAGCACGATGGCGATGGGACCCTTGGCGAGCAGGCCGATCGCGAGGCCGAGAAAGAACGACGTCGCGGCCGCGCCGCGATATCGATCCGGTCCGCATACCGAGATCCAGAATCCGGTCATCGACATCGTCGTGCCAAGGGCCAGCGCCGGATCCGTCATCACGGCGCCCGCGGCGACGAACACGAGCCCGGTGGACGCAGTGAGGGACAGCGTCCAAAGGCTCTGGTCACGGCCGCCGCGCAGCGCCGCGAGCACTGCAATCAGCGCGCCGCACGCGAGGGCGAGAATGAACGAAGGCAACCGCGCCGCGAATTCGCCGACGCCCAACGCCGCCATCGCCATGGCCGAGAGCCACGTCGACAGCGGCGGTTTTCCCCAGAACGGCACGCCGTAGTCGAACTGCGGCGTGAGCCAGGCGCCTGTCTCGAGCATCTTGCGCGCGATCTCGGCATAGCGCGACTCGGTCGAATCCATCAGCGGATACGCGCCGAGCGTCGCGAGCCGCACCGCGACCACGACGACGAGGACGAGCGTGAGCGCGCGACGCTCGCGCGTGGTCAGGACGAAGGCCATGGCCCCGTCGGCACCTCGCCGTGCGCGGGCTCCGGCGCTGCGACGGGGCGCAACGCCGGCAGGCGACGCTGCACGAGGTAGAGCGGGCGCTGCTTGACCTCGATGAACATGCGGGCGAGATATTCGCCGATGATGCCGAGCGCCATCAGCTGAAGTCCGCCAAGGAAGAGGACGACCGTGATGAGTGTCGGGTAGCCCTGGACGGGATCTCCGTAGAGCAGCGTCTTGCCGACGACGAACGCGCCGTAGGCGAACGCCGCCAACGAAGTCGCGACGCCGACATAACTCGCGGCCTTGAGCGGGACCACGGAAAACGATGTGATGCCCTCGAGCGCGAAATTCCACAGCCGCCAGTAGTTCCACTTGGTCTCGCCGGCGTGACGCCCGTCGCGGTCGTACTCGATTTCGCGGCAGGGGTACCCGATCCACGCGAACAGCCCCTTCATGAACCGGCTGCGCTCCGGAAATCGGCGCAATGCGCTCACCGCACGGCGCGACAGGAGCCGGAAATCCCCGACGTTTTCCGGAATGTCGATCGACCCCATGCGGCCCATCGAGCGGTAGAAAGCACGCGCGGTCGCCTTCTTGAGCCAGCTTTCCTGCGCGCGGCTCCGGCGACGCATCAGCACGACGTCGTGACCCTCGCGCCAGGCCCGGACCATGTCGGGAATGAGTTCGGGCGGGTCCTGCAGGTCGGCGTCGATGATGATCACGGCGTCGCCGTTCGCGTGATCGAGACCGGCGCTCATCGCCACTTCCTTGCCGAAGTTGCGCGAGAGGTCGACGACCGTGACCCGCGGGTCGGAATCGTGCAATGTCGTCAGCAGCGCCATCGACGCGTCGCCGCTGCCGTCGTTGACGTAGACGATCTCGATTGCCGCGGCAAGCGTGTCGAGGACGGTGCAGAGACGCCGGTGAAATTCCGGCAGCACAGCCACCTCGTTGAAGACCGGGACGACCACGGAGACCGAGCCTGGGGCCAAGACATCCACGGCGGGAGCGTTGCGGCCGGGTATCAGAACGTCCATGTCCGATTCGCGAGGTAACCGGCCGCCAGCACGGTTCCGGTGGCGACCACTTGCGCAACGAGATAGTGCGGTCCCGCGACGGCCAGCACGGCCGCCATCACGAGTGCGTTGAGCGCGATTCCGGCCAGGGCGACCAGCGCGAAGCGCGGCAACGCTCGGCTGTGCGGACGGCCGCTGGCAAACGTGTAACGATGGTTCAGCGCGTAGTTGACGACCGCTCCGGTGACGGCGCCCGCCGTCGAGGCGACGACCGCATCGATGCGAGCGAGTTGCACGAGACCGATCAGCATCGCGTAGTGGAACCCGGTGCCGATTGCGCCGGCGCCCGCATAGCGCAGGAATTGCTGCGCCATCGGTGACGAAAGCGGAGCTGGCTCTGGCGTGGGCATCGGTCGGCGCGGGCGAAATCCGCGGCGCGCGGGCCGCCGCAATGGAACTCTACCTCGTCCGCGCCCGGTTTGTCCGCTTGCCGTGCGCCGCGAAGGCGGCCGTCGCGCAAAGGCGGCCGGGGAAAAAATCACGGCCGGCGGGAGTTACCCGGCCGGCCGTGGCATCGCGTCCCTGGTGCAGGGCGCGGGCGCAGCTTACTTGAGGTGATTCGAGACGAGCTTGGTCATCTCGAACATCGACACCTGCTTCTTGCCGCCGAACACGGCGCGGAGCTTCTCGTCGGCATTGATGAGGCGACGGTTGATGGAGTCCTGCAGCTTGTTCTTCTTGATGTAGTCCCAGATCTTCTTGGTGACGTCCGTGCGGGGCATCGGCATCGCTCCGACGACGGCGGCGAGCATCGCCGACGGGGTCATCGGCTTCATGAACGCGGCGTTCGGCTTGCGCTTTGCGGTGGATTTTTTCGCCGCGGGTTTCTTCGCCGGGGCCTTCTTTGCCGGGGCCTTCTTCGCGGGGGCTTTTTTCGCCGCGGGTTTCTTCGCGGGGGCCTTCTTCGCGGCGGGTTTCTTCGCGGATTTCTTTGCAGCCTTCTTGGCGGTAGCCATAATTCTCCTTCCTCTGAGTAAACGCTCAACACACTGCGCCGAACACTCTGAAGCAGGCCGTCCTGTCACGGTGATTCCTGCTCCATCGGCGGCAACTATAGCGCAATTCCGAGGGAAGGGAATCCCTCGCGCGCGGTTTTTTCGCGGTGCTGCGCGAGGCGTGTTGCGCAGGCGGCGGGGCGAGGGTCCCTCGCGTCGGGCGCGCCCGACACCATCGGGGCGATCCATTCGGGCGCGACGTGGTTCGGGCGGCACCGTGCGTCTGGCGCCCGGGTGCGGATTCATCGCGCGAATCTACCGCCCCATCAGCCCGATGATGGTCTGGATCGTGATCGCGTTGGCGATGTCGACGAAGAATGCCCCGACCAGCGGCACCACGATGAACGAGCGCGGGCTCGCCCCGTGCGCCTTGGTGATCGCGGTCATGACCGCGATCGCGGTCGGCGTCGCCCCGAGCGCCAGTCCGAAGTAACCGGAGGTCGAGACAGCCGCATCGTAGGTGCCGCCCAGCAGGCGGAACACCACCCACGCCAGTACCGTCCAGCAGACGACCGTCTGGGCGATGAGGATCGCGAGCAAGGGGCCGGCAACCTCGAGGAGGGTCCACAGCTGCAGGCTCATGAGGCTCATCGCGAGGAACAGCCCGAGCGAGATGTCGGCCGCCAGCGCGAGCGGAGGGGTCCCGGTCGGCCATGGCAATCGCGGAAAGAGACGCGGGACGACATTGGCGAGCACGATGCCGGCAAGAAGCGCCGTGACGAATTCGGGCAGCTTGAGCCCCCAGCCGGTGATGAGACTGTTCAACTGACCCCCGATGGTCACGGCAATCGCGATCACCAGCAGCGTTTGCAGCATTCCGTCGACGTCGAGCTTGAGCTTGCCCTCGTCGGCATAGGCGAATCCGACGCTCGTGTGCTCCGCGGCGGCGGGTTCGAGACGGTGACGGCGGATCAGGAATCGTCCGAAGGGCCCGCCCAGCACGCCTCCCGCGACGAGTCCGAAGGTTGCGGCCGCCGTCCCGATCTCCATCGCGTTCGGCAGGTCGAACATCGAATTGAGCGACGGCGCCCAGGCGATCGCGGTGCCGTGCCCGCCCGACAGGCCGATCGAGCCCGCGAGCAGCCCCGTCGCGGGATTGGCCCCGAGGACGGTCGCGAGCGAGATTCCGATCCCGTTCTGCATCCACAGGTTGACGACCGCAACCAGCGTGAGCACGGCGAGCGTCATGCCGCCCGCGGCGAGCATCCGGACGTTCGCGGAAAGGCCGATCGTCGTAAAGAAGACGATCAGAAGGCCGTCGCGCCAGTCGAGCGTGAAGGACACCTGCGTTCCCGCGAGGAGGAAGAGCACGCCGAAGCCGACCGACGCAACCACACCGCCGGTGACCGGTTCCGGAATGTTCCACTCCCGTAACGGCGGAACGTGCCGGTTGAGCCAGCGACCGAGGAACAGGACGAGGATGGCCAGGATGAACGTCTGGCGCTGGTCGAGTTCCACGGGAGATGCGGGCGCGGCGAAGGCGAGGTGTCCCCGGAAAGTGTAGGCTCGCGCGGAATGTGCGGCAAGTGCCGCGGTCGAGCCGCGCCATGCGGGTGCCGAACCGCGCCGGCGGCGAAGGCGTTGGCATTCGGACGCCTTGTTGCGACAATGCGCGCCATGTCTGCCCCCAAGCGTCCCGCCATGCCGATCGTCCGCTCGGCCCTTGCCGTCCTGGGATTTGTCGCATACGCCGGCACCGCGCCGGCGCTGACCCTCACGTTCCTGACCGAGGAGAACCCGCCGTTCAACTACACCGAGGGCGGCAGGGTCGTCGGTTCCGCGACCGAGATCGTGCAGCTGATTGCGACCCGATCGGGGTACCCGGTCGCGATCGAAGTGCTGCCCTGGGACACAGCGTACGTGCGTGCCCAGGCGGAAAGGAACGCGTGCGTCTTTGCGACCGCCCGGCTCGAGAATCGCGAGCGCCTTTTCCTCTGGGTGGGTCCGCTCGCGACCAACTACTGGGCGCTGTACGGCAAAGGAGACTTTGCGGTGCCGATCCGCGCCCTCAAGGACCTTGCCCCGTACCGGATCGGAGCGGTGAACCGCGATGCGAAGGGCGAGTTTCTGCGCGAGAACGGGGTCACGAATCTCAGGTTCGTCCGCGAAGACCGGGAGAATCCCGCGCGACTCGCGCTGCCCGTCGAGAATCCCGACCACATCGATCTATGGATCACCGCCCTGTATTCGGGCCGCGACGTCGCCAGGACAGCCAAGGTGACCGATATCAAGCTCGTCTTTCTGGTGAAGGAGGAGCCGCTCTTCCTCGCCTGCAATCCGCAAACCGATCGCGCCGTCGTGAAGGCGCTTTCGGACGCGCTCGAGACGCTCCGCGCCGACGGTTCGCTTGCACGGATAAGCGCCGCGTACGAGAAGAAGCTCGCGAAGTAGGGGCGGAGCCGGCGCCCGCGTGGCTCGACGTCTCGGCGCGCGGGAGAACGGCGGCCAGGGTAGCGTAAAATATCGGGATCCGCCGCGTGCCGGCGGCCGCGTCCGGTACACCAACCTTGAACATCGCCGACCTGCGTACCGAATACCGGCGCGAGACGCTCGACGAGCGCGACGTCGCGCCCCAGCCATTCCGGCAGTTCGAACTCTGGTTCGACGAGGCGCTCAAGGCGGAGCTCCCCGAGGCGAACGCCATGACGCTGGCGACCGCCGACGCCGCCGGTCGCCCCTCTGCGCGGATCGTCCTGCTGAAGGAGTTCGATCACCGCGGGTTCGTGTTCTTCACGAACTACGCCAGCCGGAAGGGACGCGAGCTCGCGGTGCGCGAAGATGCGGCGCTGCTGTTTTTCTGGCCGGAGCTCGAGCGGCAGGTCCGCATCGAAGGAACGGTCACAAGAATCGATGGCGACGAATCCGCCGCGTACTTTGCGAGCCGACCCCGCGGTGCGCGGCTCGGTGCCTGGGCGTCTCCGCAAAGCGAGGCGATCGACGGCCGCGCCGAACTCGAGGCGCGGTTGACCGCAACCGAAGCGCAGTACCGCGACGCGGGGGAGGACATCCCGCGGCCACCGCATTGGGGCGGCTACCGGCTCCTCCCCGCCGCGCTCGAATTCTGGCAGGGCCGCCCATCGCGGCTCCACGACCGCATTCGCTATCGCCGGGACCCACACCGTCACGACCAATGGATCGTTGATCGGTTGGCGCCGTGAGCGGCGGAGAGGGGCCCCGCGCGCGCAGCGCGCAGGGGATCGGAGCAATCGCGAATCGGCGCCTGAGGCCGACACGCGGGTCGTCGCGGTTGCGAGACCGTGACGGAGGCCGAGCCGTGAGCGGCGGAGAGGGGGAACGCGCGAACGGCGAGCAGGGGCCCCAAGCATGCTTGGGGATGCGAGCAAACGCGAGCGCGTTCGGAGGCCGACCGGTCGAATATGCCATTGGCACGACCGGTGCGGAGGCCGAACCGCGCGCGCTTGGATGCGGGCTTGCGGGTCGTCCAACCGACGGTGCCGTGATGGGGCCGAATCCAGATGGAGAATGAGGGCGCGGATCAGCAGTCCCGCGCAGGCGGCCGCCGCACGCTGACGCAGTTGATCCTTCTCGGCATCGCGAACCATGCGGTGCTGAGCGGCAGCCGTGTCACCGTATCGCTCGCCGCGCTCGACAAGGGGGCGACTCCGCTCACCGTCGGTGTGCTGATGGCTCTCTACGCGCTGCTGCCGATGCTCTTCGCCGTCGCGGCCGGGCGCCTGTCGGACCGTGCCGGCGTGCGTCGTCCGATGCTGTACGGGACGACGGCGATCGCGATCGGCGCGGCGCTTCCGATCGCATTTCCGGGGTTGCCCGTGCTTTTTGCGAGCGCCGCGGTGCTCGGCACGGGCTTCATGGTGTTTCAGGTCGCCACCCAGAACGTCACCGGCGAACTTGGCGGCCCGACGCAACGCGCACGCAACTTCAGCATGCTGGCGCTCGGGTATTCGACGTCCGGGTTCATCGGACCCCTGATCGCGGGGTTCGCGATCGACCACCTTGGTTTCGCGTCGACGTTCGCCGTGCTGGCGATCGTCCCGTTCGCGCCGCTCGTCGTGCTGGCGCGCGGCGGTCTCGCGCTGCCGCTCGCCCATGCACGCGAGGGAACGACACATCATGGCGGAGTGCGCGTGCTGCTGCGGCACCGGACGCTGCGGCGCCTGTTCGCGATCAATGCGCTGTTTGCCGTGGGCTGGGACCTGTTCACGGTCTTCGTTCCGATCTACGGGGCGCGCATCGGGCTTTCCGCGTCCGAGATCGGGCTCGTGCTGTCGACATTCGCGGCAGCGACGTTCGTCGTGCGTTTTCTGATGCCGCGCATCGCGCGGCGATATTCCGAGCAGGAAGTGCTGACGATCGCGCTGTTCGTCGCCGGCGCGGTCTACCTGCTGTTCCCGATGGCGCGAAGCGCGCCCGCAGCTTCTCGTGTTGTCCTTCTGCCTCGGTCTGGGCCTGGGTAGCGGGCAGCCGATGGTGATGGCGCTGCTCCACACGCATGCGCCGCCCGGCCGGATGGGCGAGGCCGCGGGCGTGCGCATGTCGCTCGTGAACACGATGGCGTTCGCGGTGCCTCTCGTGTTCGGAGCGCTGGGCACCACGGTCGGACTGGCGCCGGTCTTCTACTCGGTGGGCGCCTTCCTGACGACCGGCGGACTGCTGGCGAGGCGCACGCGTGAACGGACGGGATGAAGCCAGGACGCCTGCGCAAGCGGCGCGAGGCCGGAGCCGGATTCAGTTGCCGCGTTTCCTGAGCCGACCGGCGAACTCCTTCCGGAACTTGGCCACCTTGGGCTCGACGACAAGGGCGCAATAGGGCTGGCGCGGGTTGCGGTCGAAGTATTCCTGATGATAGGTCTCCGCGACGTGGAATGGCGCGGCGCCGGCGATCTCGGTGACGACCGGGCTGCGCCAGAGCTTCGCCGTCCCAAGCGTTGCAATCACCGCTTCGGCATCCTCGCGCTGCGCGTCGTTCTGGCAGAAGATCACCGAGCGATATTGCGTGCCGACGTCGTTTCCCTGCCGGTTCAGCGTCGTCGGGTCGTGAATCGTGAAGAACACGGTGAGGAGGTCGCGGAACGACAGCACCGCGGGGTCGAACGTCACGCGCACGACTTCCGCGTGACCGGTACTCCCGCTGCAGACCTGGTCGTAGGTCGGACTTTCGCCTTCCCCGCCGGCGTACCCGGATTCGACGGACGTTACGCCCTCGAGGCCGTCGAAGACGGCCTCGAGGCACCAGAAGCAGCCGCCGCCGAGAACGGCGACTTCGGTCGAGGGCATTGCGGAAGAAGCGGCCATGGTGCTCCCGGGAGGTGTGGACGCAACGGCGACGCGCCCGTACTCATCGGCCGCCGCATACCGGATGAAGCTTACATCCAGTTCGGCGTCCGAGGAACGCCCGACACGAGGTGCCCAACGTGCAACCAACGGTCATGGAAGACGGCCGCGATGAGATAATGCCGGTGCTGCCACTTCGGGATCGACGCAATCATGAGTCTGCTGCCGCGGGAAGGGAAATTCTTCGACTTCTTCAACCAGCACGCCGAGCTCGCGGCGCTGGCCGCGGTCGAGCTGAAGGCGCTGTTCGCCGATCTGTCGGAGCTCGAGATCCGGAGCCGCGCGATCGAGAGAAACGAGAAGCAGGCCGACCGGATCACGCACGAAACGGTTCAGCTGCTGCACAGGACCTTCATCACGCCGCTCGACCGCGACGAGATCCACCAGCTCATCACGGGAATGGACGACATCCTCGACCTGATGGAGGACGTCGCGACCTGCGTGTTCCTCTACGACGTCAAGGCCGTCACCCCCGATGCGCAGAAGCTCGCCGACATCTGCGTGGCGTGCACGCTCAAGGTCAAGGAAGCGGTGGGCATGCTCGAATCGATGAAGAACGCCGACGCGATCCTGCGCATCTGCGGCGACATCGACAGGCTGGAGAGCGAGGCCGACTTCGTGTTCCGCTCCGCGCTCGCCAAGCTGTTCCGCGAGGAGTCCGACGCGAAGCAGATCCTGAAGCTGAAGGAGGTCTACCAGCTGCTCGAATCGATCACCGACAAGGCGGAGGACGTCGCCAACGTGATCGAGGGGATCGTCCTCGAGAATGCCTGACGTGGTCGGCGGGGGAAAGCCGTCGTGACGACCGCCTCGATGTCGTTCAACGTGGTCGTGTTCCTGGTCGTGCTGGCGCTCGCGTTCGATTTCATGAACGGGTTTCACGATGCGGCGAACTCGATCGCGACCGTGGTCTCGACGCGCGTGCTTCGGCCGCACTACGCGGTGGCGTGGGCGGCGTTCTTCAATTTCATCGCGTTCCTGTTCTTCGGTCTCAACGTCGCCAACACCATCGGCACCGGCGTGATCGACCCCGCGCTGGTCGACGTCAATGTCCTGCTGGGAGCGCTGACGGGAGCGATTGTCTGGAACGTGATCACCTGGTGGTACGGCCTGCCGTCATCGTCGTCGCACGCGCTGATCGGGGGCCTTGCGGGCGCCGCCATCGCCAAAGGCGGCGTCCACGCTCTCGTCGGCAGCGGATTTCTCAAGATCAGCCTGGCCATCGTGCTATCGCCCATGCTCGGGTTCACGCTCGGCATGATGCTGATGACCGCGGTCGCGTGGATCTTCTTCCGCACCTCGCCGAACCGGATCGACCGCTGGTTTCGACGGCTGCAGCTCCTGTCGGCATCGCTCTACAGTCTCGGCCACGGCGGCAACGACGCGCAGAAGACGATGGGCATCATCGCTCTCATCCTGGTCGCGCACGGGTCTCTGCGGCCGGATTTCCATGGTTCCGACATTCCCTTCTGGGTCGTGATCGCCTGTCAGGCGGCGATCGCTCTCGGCACGCTGTTCGGCGGCTGGCGGATCGTCAAGACGATGGGGCAGAAGATCACGAAGCTGAAGCCTGTCGGCGGATTCTGCGCGGAGACGGGAGGGGCGATGACGCTGTTCATGGCGACCGCGCTCGGCATTCCCGTTTCGACGACGCACACGATAACCGGTGCGATCATCGGTGTCGGCGCCACGCGCAAGCTCTCGGCGGTCCGCTGGGGCGTTGCGGGCCGCATCGTCTGGGCGTGGGTGCTGACGATCCCCTGCACCGCCTTCATCTCGATGATCGCATGGTGGGTCGCGCGGCGATATCTTTGAGCGGCGCGAGCCCGTGCGGCCGGTAGCGTTCGTCCGCGGCGTCGTCGCGCGGCTCTCGGGCGTGGGCCTCGCGCGGACGGCGGCCGCACTCTCGTATGCGACGGTGCTGAATCTCGTTCCGCTGTTCACCGTGGCCTTCGTCTACGTCGCGCGCTACCCGCTGTTCCAGCAATGGCTCGACGCGCTGGAGCGCTTCCTGCTGAGGCATCTTCTGCCGGGAAGCGGTTCGGTCGTGCGCGCGTACCTGACGCAGTTCACTGCCAAGGCCGCGGGCCTCCAGGGCGTCAGCATCGCGTTTGTGGTGATCACCGCCGTGCTCCTCGTCGCGACGATCGAGCACGAGATCAACGCCATCTGGGGCGTGCGCGAGCCGCGCTCCTGGCCGCGACGCGTGTTCGTCTACGCGCTCGGGGTGACGGCAGGGCCCCTGCTGATCGGCGCGGCGGTCTATGCGATGACCTGGGTGCTGGAAACGTCGGTTGCGCAGGCGCCGTTCGTGTCGCCGGCGGTGACGTTCATCGCCACGCCGCTCGCCGTCGCCGTCACGACGCTCGGATTTTCGCTGCTCTACGCGCTCCTGCCCGCGCGCCCCGTTCCGCTCAGGGCCGCATTCTGGGGCGGACTGTTTGCGGCGCTGGGTTTCGAGGTCGCCAAGTACGGATTCCGGCTCTACGTCACGAAATGGCCGACCTTCGAAATCATTTACGGAGCGCTTGCGGTGGTGCCTCTCTTTCTGTTCTGGATCTACGTTTCATGGTACGTCATCCTGGTCGGCGCGGCGGTGACGGCAACGCTTGCGGAAGGCGGTCCGCGCGGACGTGCACGGCGCCAGCGCTGAAGCGACGCGTTCCCGAATCGTCGCGCGTCGGGTCGTAGCGCAGGAGCGTCGGGCGGCCGGCGGTTCCCTTGCGGATTGGGCAAGGCCACGCTACATTGCGGGAACGATTCCTTTCAGAGGGCAGACGCACCGTGTGGTCCATCATTCAAGCGGCAGGCTGGCCGATCTGGCCGATCATCTTCGCGTCGGTCGTTGCGCTGGCGCTCATCTTCGAGCGCCTGTGGACGTTGCGCAGCAGCGTCGTCGCGCCCCCGGGGCTGGTCGATCGCGTGCTGGCGGAATACCGCCATGGCGGCGTCACCCCGGAGCTGCTCGCAAAGACCGCTCAGCAGGGACCGCTCGGCCGCATCCTCGCGGCAGGTCTCGTCAACGTCAAGAGCCCGCGGCCGGTGATGCGCGAAGCGATCGAAGAGGCCGGTCGGGTTGTCACGCACGATCTTGAGCGCTTCCTCACGACGCTCGGCACGATCGCGGCGATGGCGCCGCTGCTCGGACTCTTCGGCACGGTGATCGGCATGATCGAGATCTTCGGCTCGCAGACGGCGACCGGCTCGAACCCGCTCCAGCTCGCGCACGGCATCTCGGTCGCCCTGTACAACACCGCGCTCGGCCTGATCGTCGCGATTCCGAGCATGATCTTCTATCGGCACTTCCGCGCGACGATCGACGGCCTGCACGTCGAAATGGAGCAGCAGGCGATCAAGCTCGTCGACTTCGCGCACGGCGAGCGCAAGTGACCCGCCGGCTCCCATGAATTTGCGTACCACCCGGGGCCGCGACGACCCCGAGATCAACTTCATTCCGCTGATCGACGTACTGCTCGTCATCCTGATCTTCCTGATGGTGACGACGACATATCAGCGCGTCGCGGAGCTGCAGATCACCCTCCCGGAGGCGGATGCCGAGCAGCTGAAGCAGCGGCCCAAGGAGATCAACGTCGGCATCGACGCGCAGGGCCGCTACGTGGTCGACAGGACCCCGTTTGCGTTCACCACCGTGCCGGCGCTCGCCGACATCCTGCGCCGCGCGGGTGGCGACTCGAAGGACCCGGTGGTGGTGATCAACGCCGACGCCAATGCGACGCACCAGTCCGTGATCCATGTCATGGAAGCGGCGCGCGTCGCGGGCATCGTCCACATCACCTTCGCCACGCAGTCGCCGGTCAAGTAGATTCGGGGCCGGCTCCGCGTTGGCGTGAGACGCCGTGCCGTCGCTCCGATGCCGCTTTCCACCCGCCTCGTTGCCGCATGGTACGCGCCGCGCCTGACCGCGCTGACGGCGAGCCTTGTGCCGCTCGCCTGCGCTTTCGGCATTGCCGCATCCGCGCGGCGCGCGCTCTTTCGCGCGGGCGTCCTGCGCTCGCACCGCCTGCCGGTCCCGGTGGTCGTCGTCGGCAATATCACCGTCGGCGGCAGCGGCAAGACGCCGCTCGCGGCGGCGCTGACGCGCTCGCTCGCCGAACGCGGATGGCATCCGGGCATCGTGAGCCGCGGACATGGTCGCACGCGCCCGCGCTCTTCGCCGGTGCTCGTCGCTCCGGACGCGGACGCGAGCGACGTCGGCGACGAGCCATTGCTGCTCGCGCGCACGGGGATTCCGGTCGTCGTTGCCGCAGACCGTGTCGCCGCCGCGCGCGCGCTCCTCGACGCGCATCCTCGTTGCGACGTGATCGTAGCCGACGACGGATTGCAGCACTATCGTCTCGCGCGCGATGTCGAGATCGTCGTCGTCGACGCGGTGCGCGGCCTCGGCAACGGATGGCGGCTGCCGGCGGGCCCGTTGCGCGAGCCCGTCGCGCGTCTCGACGAGGCCGACGCGATCGTCGCGCTGGTGACACCCGGAGCGCCTGCGCCCTGGTCGGTGCCCAACGCGTGGCGAATGACGCTGGTCGGCGACACGCTCCTCCGCGTCGCCGATCCGTCCCAGGAGCAGCCGGCGACCGCGTTCATGGGCATCGATGTTCACGCCGTCGCCGGCATCGGCAATCCGGATCGTTTCTTCGCGCAGCTGCGCGCGCTCGGCATTGCCGCGACGGAACATGCGTTTCCCGATCATCACCGCTTCGCGCCGCGCGATCTCGATTTGCCCGGAGCGCGCGCGATCCTGATGACCGAGAAGGATGCGGTAAAATGCGGTGCGTTCGCCGACGAGCGCTGCTGGTACCTGCCGGTACGCGCGCACATCGAGCCCGCGCTCGTGGCGCGCATCGAGGAGGTGCTCCGTGGATCCGAAGCTGCTTGAAATCCTGGTTTGCCCGGTGACCAAGGGTCCGCTCACCTACGACCGGCAGAAGCAGGAACTGGTGTCGCGGTCCGCGCGGCTCGCCTACCCGATCAGGGACGGCATTCCCGTGATGCTGGAGGACGAAGCGCGACGTCTGACGCCGGAAGAGTACGAGACTCCTTGACCGGCGACGCTTCGACGCCGGGCGCGAGTGCGCGAATGAACGCGCGAGGCCCGACACTCGATGCCCGATCTCCCGCCCATGGTGTTCACCGTTCTCATCCCCGCGCGCCATGCCTCGACGCGCCTTCCGGGAAAGCCGCTTGCGGACATTGCCGGCAAGCCGATGGTGGTCCGCGTCGCCGAGCGCGCTCAACGTTCGGGCGCCACGCACGTCGTCGTGGCGACGGACGACGAGAGGATTCGCGCCGCGGTCGAAGCGCACGGGACTCAAGGCCTGTCTCACGCGATCCGACCACGCCACCGGCACCGATCGACTCGCCGAAGCGGCGCGTCTCCTCGGTCTTGCCGACGACGCGATCGTCGTCAACGTCCAGGGCGACGAGCCGCTCCTCGCGCCGTCGCTGATTCGCGAGGTTGCGCTGCTGCTGGCTGCGCATCCCGACGCGGCGATCGCCACCGCCTGCCATCCGATCGGTGATCCGGCGGAAGCCTTCAATACGAATGTCGTCAAGGTGGTGCTCGACGCAAATTGCAATGCGCTCTATTTCAGCCGTGCGACGATTCCCTGGGCACGCGATGCTTTCGCTTCCGGTCGCGACAGCATCCCGCCGGGCCTGCCGTTGTACCGGCACTACGGCCTCTACGCCTATCGCGCAGGCTTCCTGCGGCTGTTCCCGGCGCTGCCACCGGCACCGATCGAGCGCTTCGAGGCGCTGGAGCAGTTGCGGGCACTTTGGCACGGCCACCGGATCGTCGTCGCGATCACCGATGGAACGCCGGCGCCCGGCGTGGATACGGAGGACGATCTCGCGCAGGTGCGTGCGCTCTACGCGAGCGGCGCGGCGTGATGTCTGCGCACGCGTTTCGCGGCGATTGACCCCCTTACGGCAAGACCGCACAATTCATCCTTGCAAGCGAAGGTGCGGCGACACCGACGGCGATACCGGCAGCGCCGCACCCGGTTCGCTGCCCACGGCATTTCCCCTCTGATCCGCGAGAATCTCCCATGCGCCTCATCCTTCTCGGCCCGCCCGGCGCGGGCAAAGGCACGCAGGCAAACTTCATCAAGGAGGCATACGGCATCCCGCAGATTTCGACCGGCGACATGCTGCGCGGGGCAGTCAAGGCCGGAACGCCCCTGGGGCTCCTCGCCAAGAAGGTGATGGACAGCGGCGCGCTCGTGTCGGACGACATCATCATCGGGCTCGTCAAGGAGCGCTTGAAGGCTCCCGATTGCATCAAGGGTTACCTGTTCGACGGCTTCCCGCGGACGATACCGCAGGCTGACGCAATGAAGGATGCCGGCGTGGCGATCGATTACGTGCTGGAAATCGACGTTCCCGATGCGGCGATCGTGGAGCGCATGGGCGGACGTCGCGTGCACGTCGCATCGGGCCGCACGTATCACGTCAAGTTCAATCCGCCGCGGGTTGCCGGCAAGGACGACGTCACGGGCGAGGGTCTGATTCAGCGCGACGACGATCGCGAAGAAACGGTGCGCAAGCGCCTCGACGTCTATCACGCGCAGACGAAGCCGCTGGTCGTCTATTACGAACAGTGGACGGCGAGCGGCGACGCGCGCGCGCCGAAATATCGGCGCGTCGACGGCATGGGCGGGGTCGACGCGATCCGCGCATCGTGCCTGGCGGCGCTGAAGAGCTGACCTCGCTGCCGCGGCGAATCCGCTGACGACAAACATGCGCAAGCGCAACGCCTTCTACGCTCAGTCGGGCGGCGTGACCGCCGTCATCAACGCTACCGCCGCGGGGGTCATCGAAACGGCGCGCAGGCACCGGAAATCGATCGGCAAGGTCTACGCCGGCCGTCACGGCATCATCGGCGCGCTGACCGAGGATCTGATCGACACCAGCCGTGAATCCGCGCGGGACATCGCCGCTCTCAAGCACACGCCGGGAGGCGCGTTCGGCTCGTGCCGCTACAAGTTGAAGAGCCTCGCCGAGAGCCGTGCGCAGTACGAGCGCCTGCTCGACGTATTTCGCGCGCACGACATCGGTTACTTTTTCTACAACGGCGGCAACGATTCGGCCGACACCTGCCTCAAGGTTTCCGAGATTGCCGAGAAGTTGGGCTATCCGCTGACCGCCGTGCACGTGCCGAAGACGGTCGACAACGATCTGCCGATCACCGACAACTGCCCGGGCTTCGGATCGGTCGCCAAGTACGTGGCGACGTCGATGCGCGAGGCGGCGTTCGACGTGGCATCGATGGCGAAGACGTCGACCCGCGTGTTCGTGCTGGAAG
Source organism: uncultured beta proteobacterium (assembly GCA_963726765.1). Taxonomy (GTDB): domain Bacteria; phylum Pseudomonadota; class Gammaproteobacteria; order Burkholderiales; family Casimicrobiaceae; genus CAIWHR01. Next base: position 85,804 of record CAVSDH010000001.1, read on the forward strand.
TGATGGGCCGCCATGCCGGCTGGATCACCGCGGCCGTCGGAATGGCGGAGAACGGCGACACGCCGATTCCGCTGGTGCTGCTGTTTCCGGAGGTCGCCTTCGACGAGGCGAAGTTTCTGGCGGCGGTCGACGACAAGGTCAGGCGGTACGGATACTGCTGCGTGGGTGTCTCCGAGGGTCTCAAGGGCGCGGACGGCAGATTGATGGCGGAAGCGGGCACCCGGGACGCATTCGGACACGCGCAACTGGGAGGCGTCGGTCCGCTGATCGCGTCGATCGTCAAGGAAAGGCTTGGACACAAATACCATTGGGCCGTTGCCGATTATCTGCAGCGGTCCGCGCGCCACCTGGCGTCGAAGACCGATCTCGACCACAGCTACGCGGTGGGGAAGGCGGCGGTCGAGATGGCGCTCGCGGGGAAGAATGCGGTGATGCCCGCGATCATCCGCCTCGCCGACCGGCCGTACCGGTGGAAGATCGTCGAAGCGCCTCTCTCCAGGATCGCGAACGTCGAAAAGATGCTGCCGCCGGACTTCATTTCGAACGAACCGTCTCGGCATCACCGAGAAGGCGCGCCGCTACCTCGCACCGCTGATCCGCGGCGAGGCTCCGCCACCGTTCAAGGACGGACTGCCGCTCTATGTGCGTTTGAAGAACGTGCCGGTGCCGAAAAAACTTCCGGCAGATTTTTCTTTCTGAATCGGCTCCCCGCCCGACCCTGATCGGGGTCCGGATCCACTCGTGCGCGCGGGAACCGCACGACCGGCAAAGCGCCGGCGCACGGCGGCAATTCGTCGACCGCCCGTCTTTCCGGGGACTGGCCCGGCTCGACTTTCCGCCCCGCAAACTGGCACAATAGCGTGTTTCGTCGACGCTTCGGGCAATCCGGGCGCCGTGTCGACGCGGGAGGGCACGGGCGGGCGAGGACGATACCTCGCGCGACCCGGCAACCAGGGCCGGTCACAGGCCCGTGCCGCCGCCCTTTCGCGAGCTGGTTGCCACTCAACGGGAGAACACCGAAATGTCCAACGCCAACGGCCTCATCTTTGCGCTCGTCTGCGCAGCCGCTGCGATCGCCTACGGCTTCGTGTCGATCGGCTGGGTCCTCAAGAAACCGGACGGCAACGACCGGATGCGCGAAATCGCCGCCGCCATCCAGGCGGGCGCCAAGGCCTACCTCAACCGGCAGTACCTGACGATCGCGCTCGTCGGCGTCATCCTGTTCGTGCTGATCTGGTGGGCGCTCGGCGGCGCCACGGCGGGCGGCTTCCTCGTCGGCGCGCTGCTGTCCGGCCTCACGGGATACATCGGGATGAACGTGTCGGTGCGCTCGAACATCCGCACGGCCGAAGCCGCGCGCACGGGCCTCAACGCCGCGCTGGCTCGGTTGCCTTCCGCGGCGGGGCGATCACCGGGATGCTGGTCGTCGGTCTCGGGCTGCTGGGCGTCGCGGGCTTCTACGCGTTCTGACTCAAGGGCTCCGCCGACCTGGGGTCCGGATCCGCTCGGCGCGGGGTTGCATCACACGATCCAGCCGCTCGTCGGCCTCGCGTTTGGCGGGCTCGCTGATCTCGATCTTCGCGCGCCTTGGCGGCGGCATCTTCACCAAGGGGGCCGACGTCGGCGCGGATCTCGTCGGAAAGGTCGAGGCCGGCATTCCCGAGGATGACCCGCGCAATCCCGCGGTGATCGCGGACAACGTGGGCGACAACGTCGGCGACTGCGCCGGCATGGCCGCCGATCTCTTCGAAACCTATGCGGTGACGATCGTCGCGACGATGCTGCTGGGGGCGCTGCTGTTTCCGCTGAGGGCCGAGACCGCGGTCACCTATCCGCTGGTGCTGGGCGGTTTCTCGATCCTCGCGTCGATCGCCGGCTGCTACTTCGTCAAGGCGCGTGAAGGCGGCAAGATCATGAATGCGCTCTACCGCGGCCTCATCGTCGCCGGGGTGCTTTCCGCCATCGGTTTCTGGTTCATCACGCAGCTGATGATGAGCGGCATGGCCGACCTCGACCCGAGGCTGACGACGGTGCGCCTGTGGGCGGCCGGGCTCGTCGGTCTCGCGCTGACGGCGGCGATGGTCGTGATCACCGAGTACTACACGGCCACCGAGTACTCGCCGGTGCGCCACGTCGCGCAGGCGTCGACGACGGGCCACGCCACCAACATCATCGCCGGCATCGGCGTGTCGATGAAGGCGACGGCGTGGCCGGTGCTCTCGGTCTGCCTCGCGATCATGCTTTCCTACTGGCTTGCGGGTCTCTACGGCATCGCGATCGCGGCCACGGCCATGCTGTCGATGGCAGGCATCATCGTCGCGCTGGACGCCTATGGCCCGATTACCGACAACGCAGGCGGCATCGCCGAAATGGCGAAGCTGCCGGATTCCGTTCGCGCGGTCACGGATCCGCTCGACGCCGTGGGCAACACGACGAAGGCCGTCACCAAGGGTTACGCGATCGGTTCCGCGGGACTGGCGGCGCTCGTGCTGTTCGCCGACTACACGCACGCGCTGGAATCGGCCGGCAAGGCCGTGAGCTTCGACCTGTCCAACCATTACGTGATCATCGGCCTCTTCATCGGCGGCCTGATTCCCTACCTGTTCGGCGCGATGGCGATGGAGGCGGTGGGCCGCGCCGCGGGTGCGGTCGTCGTGGAAGTGCGCCGGCAGTTCAAGGAGATCAAGGGCATCATGGAAGGCACCGCGAAGCCCGAGTACGGCGTGGCCGTGGACATGCTGACCAAGGCGGCGATCAAGGAAATGATCGTGCCGTCGCTGCTTCCCGTGCTGGTCCCGATCGTCGTCGGTGTCGGTTTCGCCTATTTTGGCGGCACCGCCGCGGGCGCGCAGACGCTGGGCGGCGTGCTGATGGGCACGATCATCACGGGCCTGTTCGTCGCGATCTCGATGACGACGGGCGGCGGCGCGTGGGACAACGCGAAGAAGTACATCGAGGACGGCCATCACGGCGGCAAGGGGTCCGACGCCCACAAGGCGGCGGTCACCGGCGACACGGTCGGCGATCCGTACAAGGACACGGCCGGCCCCGCGGTGAATCCGCTGATCAAGATCATCAACATCGTCGCGCTGATGATCGTTCCGCTCATCGGTGCGTGGACGCTGAACAAGCCCGATGCGGCGCCGGTGGCGCGGCCTGCCGCGGCGGCGGCGCCTGCTCCCGCGCCGATCACGGCGCCCGTGGCGGTGGTCTCGGTGGAATTCGTGAAGATCTACTTCGATGTCGGCAAGGCCGACCTGCCGGGCGATGCCGCGAAGTCGCTCGACGGGATCGTGGCGAAGGCGAAGACGAGTGCCGCGTCGAAGATCGCCGTGTCCGGCTACCACGATGCCACGGGCAACGTGGAGCAGAACGAGGAGCTAGCCAAGCAGCGCGCGATGAAGGTGCGCGACGCGCTGACGAACGCCGGAATCGCCATCGATCGCGTGGAACTCAGGAAGCCCGAGAAGGCGCAAGGCGGCGGCGACGACAAGGAAGCGCGCCGCGTCGAGGTGCGTGTGCAGTCGTAGTACTCGGTGTTGTCGCAGGCGATGGGCAGCGGTGAATCCGCTGCCCATTCTCATTTGTACGGCTTCGTGAATCGGGACCGGCCGCCGGAGGCGTGAATTACAATGGCGAGCGGAAAGGCACCGGGGAGTCTGGCGTCGTGCGAGGGTCGATCAAGCGCGGTATTTCGGTCCTGTTGCAGGTGGCTGCGCTCGTCGCGATCTCTGCGCACGCACAGCAACCGGCACCGGAACGGGCCACCGGGTGGACCGACAAGTCTCCCGTAACCAGCCGCCATTTCATGGTGGCGGCCGCGAACCCGCTCGCCGTCGCGGCCGGATACCGGATCCTGAAGCAGGGCGGCAGCGCGGTCGATGCGGCGATCGCAGTGCAGTTCGTGTTGAACGTCGTCGAACCGCAATCGAGCGGCATCGGCGGCGGCGCGTTCATGCTGGTCCACGACGGAAGGCGCAACCGGCTCGTCGCCTACGATGGTCGCGAGACCGCGCCCGCAGCCGCACGCCCCGATCGCTTTCTCGGTGCAGACGGCAGGCCGATGGGATTTGCCGACGCCGTGGTCGGCGGGCGCTCCGTCGGCGTTCCGGGCGTCGTCGCGCTCCTTGCCGAGGCGCATCGCCGGCACGGTCGGTTGCCGTGGGCTGTGCTGGTCGCGCCGGCGATCGCGCTTGCCGAAGACGGATTCGCAATTTCCCCGCGGCTTGCGAAACTGATCGCGGCGGAAAGACATTTTGTCCAGCCGCGTGCGCGCGCGTACTTTCTCGAGCCGGACGGACGTCCGCGCGCGGCCGGCACGATCCTCAGGAATCCCGATTTGGCGCGGACGCTGCGCGCGATTGCATTGCAGGGCGACATCGCGTTCTATCGTGGCGAGATCGCACGCGATGTCGTCGAGACGGCCGATGGCTTCGCCCCAAACCCGGGCGACCTGACGCTCGCGGACATGGCGAATTACAGAATCAGGATCAGGACGCCGGTCTGCAACGGCTATCGCAAATATCGCGTTTGCGGCATGCCGCCGCCGTCTTCCGGCGGCACGACCGTGCTGCAGATGCTCGGCATGCTGGAACCCTACGACCTCGCGTCGATGGGGCCGGCTTCGTTCTGGAGCGTGCATTTCTTCAGCGAAGCGGGACGCCTTGCCCACGCGGATCGCGGCGTGTACATCGCGGACCCCGATTTCGTCGCGCCTCCTGCCGGCCTGCTCGACAGCGATTATTTGCGCGAACGTTCCCTTCTGATCCGGGCCGACGCGAGCCTCGGCGTCGCACTTCCCGGGAATCCGCCTGCGCCGGCGAAAGCGCGCAACGCCGCCTGGGGAAAGGACACGGCGCTGGAGCGTCCCTCGACGTCGCACATCTCGATTGTCGATCGCGACGGCAACGCGGTGGCGATGACGACGACGATCGAGGACGCTTTCGGCAGTCGGCTCATGACCGCGGGCGGATTTCTGCTCAACAACCAGCTCACCGACTTTTCATTCCGTCCGTCCGAGAACGGCCTGCCGGTTGCCAATCGCATAGAACCGGGCAAGCGCCCGCGGTCGTCGATGTCGCCGACGATTGTCTACGACCGGGGCGGGCGTGTCGCGATCGTCGTCGGGTCCGCCGGCGGTCCGCCGATCATCAATGTCGTCGCCAAGACGATCGTCGCGATCGTCGACTGGGGGCTCGATCCGCAGGCGGCCGTCGCGCTTCCCAACTTCGGCAGCCGGAACGGTCCGACGGAACTCGAACAGGGCACCGCGGTCGCTGCATTTTCGTCCAAGCTCCAGGCGCTGGGATCGAGCGTCTCGGTACGCGAATTCAACAGCGGCACGCAGGCGATCGTCCGCACGCCTCACGGTTGGATCGCCGGTGCCGATCCGCGCCGCGAAGGCACCGCCATGGGCGACTGACTCGCGACCCGCCGGGAAGAGCCCAATGACATCCACCACGGCTGTGCCGCATCGAATCGTCGTCGTCGGCGGCGGCGCGGCCGGTCTGCCGCTCGCCACCCGCCTCGGCGACACGCTGGGTCGCCGCGGTCGCGCGACCGTGACGCTGGTCGACCGCTTTGCGACTCACCTTGTGGAAACCGCTGCTGCACGAAGTCGCGGCAGGCCGCATGGATGCCGACCTGCACGACGTCGACTACTTCCTGATGGCGTACTGGCACCATTTCCGGTTCCGGTTGGGGGCGGTCACCGGGCTCGATCGCGCGCACCACGAGCTTAAGCTCGCGGCGGTCCTCGACGACGACGGCAAGGAGATCCTTCCGGCCGGAAGCCTTCCGTATGACACGCTGGTACTTTGCATCGGCAGCGTCGGCAACGACTTCGGCATCGCGGGCGTCGCCGAACACGCGATTTCGCTCGACACCGCGGCGGACGCCGATCGCTTTCACCGACGCCTTGTCGCCGCCTGCGTGCGCGCCGAGGGGCGCGCGTCCCGCGGCGAATCGGCCGCCGTGGATATCGTGATCATCGGCGCCGGCGCGACAGGCGTTGAGCTCGCGGCGGAAATCCGCAACTGCACGCGCGCGTTCGCGAGCCTACGGCCTCGACTATCTCAAGCCGGAACGCGACGTCCGGCTCACGATCATCGAAGCCGCACCGCGAATCCTGCCGCCGCTGCCGGAGAGGATCGCGGAGGCCGCAACCGGCCTCCTCGGCACGCTCGCGGTGTCAGTGCGCACCGCCGAGCGCGTCGTCCAGGTGGATGCCGATGGCGTCCATACGTCGTCCGGTGCCGTGCTCCCCGCCGACCTCGTGGTCTGGGCCGCCGGCATAAAGGCGCCGCCGGTGCTGGCCCACCTCGATGGCCTCGAGGCCAATCGCTCGCACCAGCTGGTCGTCACGAAGACGCTGCAGACCACGCTCGATCGTGATATTTTCGCCATTGGCGATTGCGCCGCATGCCCTTGGCCGGAGTCCGGCCGCGAAGGGGCGATCCTGCCGCCTCGCGCTCAGGTCGCCCATCAGCAGGCGTCGCTGCTCGTGCGGACGATCAAGGCGCGGCAGGACGGCGCACCGCTGCCGGATTTCCACTTCCGCGATTTCGGCTCGCTGGTCTCGCTCGGGCATCTCTCGGCGGTCGGCAATCTCATGGGCCGGTTGATAGGGGGGAACATGGTGGTGCAGGGCCTGATCGCGCGCTGGATGTACGCGTCGCTCTACAAGATGCATCAGGTATCGATCCTCGGCTGGCTGCGCGTCGCGATCGATACGCTGAGCCGACTCGTCCGGCACCGCCTCGAGCCGCGGGTCAAGCTGCACTGAGCAGCCGGTGCGTGCCGTTCCGCCACCGGGCTCCGGCGCACGGAGCGTGCCGCATCCGGATGCCATCGTCGCGTTCGCGAATCGCCTTACGAGGACCGCGAAGCATCGGCATCGCTGGGCGCGGCGTCACGGCTATGGCGCCTATCGGGTCTATGACCGCGACCTGCCCGAATTCCCGCTGGCGATCGACGTCTACGTTCCGGAAGACGCGGCGCTTGGCAATCGCGTGCACCTGCAGGAGATCGAGACGGGGTGGGAACAGAGCGATGCGGAACACGACGCGTGGCTGGCGGCTGCGTGCAGTGCGGCGGCACAGGCACTTGAAGTGCCGCCGGCGTCCGATCGTCGCAAAGACGCGCCGCCGGCGCCGCGGGCGCGAGCAGCACGAGGCGACCGGCGCACGCGGGACCGAATTTGTCATCGCCGAGTCCGGGCTGCGCTTCATCGTCAACCTCGAAGCGCATCTCGACACCGGGCTGTACCTCGACCATCGCGCGCTGCGGGCGATCGTGCGCGAGCGCGCGGCAGGACGGCGGATGCTCAACCTGTTCGCCTACACCGGCAGCTTCACTGTTTACGCGGCCGCCGGCGGGGCCATCGCCTCGCAGACCGTGGACCTGTCGAACACGTATCTCGACTGGGCGGCGCGGAATTTTGCCGCGAATGGCATCGACTCGCGTCGGCATCAGCTCATCCGCGCCGATGTCGTGCGCTGGCTCGAGGTCGCCCACGACGAGCGCCGGCGCTACGACCTGATCGTGCTCGATCCGCCGGCGTTCTCGACGTCGAAAGCGATGTCCGGCGTTCTCGATGTCCAGCGCGACCACGCGGACCTGGTGGCGTCGGTACGCGGACTGCTCGCCCCCGGCGGAGAACTCTATTTCTCGACCAATCTGCGCACGTTCAAGCTCGACCCGGCGCTTGCCGCAGACCCGATGTGCACGGACATCAGCGCGCGCACGCTGCCGGACGATTTCCGCGACCGACGCGTGCATCATGCCTACCTGATTGTCGCTACCAGATAGTGACGCGATCCTTCGGCAGCCGGAACATCTTGTCGCCTTCCTTGACCTTGAAGGTACCGTAAAACGCGTCGAGGTTCGCCAAGGTGCCGTTGGCGCGGAACTGGTCGGGCGAATGCGGATCGGATTTGAGGCGGACGACCCACTGCTCGTCGCGCGTCTTGTCGCGCCAACCCTGCGCGTAGCTCAGGAAGAAGCGCTCGTCGCCGGTCAGGCCGTCGATGACGGGAGCTTCCCTGCCCGCGAGTGAGAGCCGGTAGGCCTTGTACGCGATGGCGAGGCCCGACAGATCGGCAATATTTTCGCCCAGCGTGAGCTTTCCGTTGACGAAATATCCGGGCACGGGGCTGTAGGCATCGAACTGGGCGACCAGCGCATTCGTCTTCTCGTCGAAGCGCGTATGGTCCTCGGCCGTCCACCAGTCGCGCAGATTGCCGTCGCCGTCGAACTGGCTGCCCGAATCGTCGAAGCCATGGCTGATCTCGTGCCCGATCGTCGTCCCCGCGCCGCCGTAATTCGCTGCGTCGTCCGCGTCCGGATTGAAATAGGGCGGCTGGAGGTAGGCCGCCGGAAACACGATCTCGTTCATCAGCGGGTTGTAATACGCGTTGACGGTCTGCGGCGTCATCAGCCATTCCTCGCGGTCTATCGGCTTGCCGAGCTTGGCGATGTTGCGATCGAACTCGAAACGGCGCGCACGCATCACGTTGCCCACGAGGTCGTCCGGCGCGATGACGAGTTTCGCGTAGTCGCGCCACTTCGACGGGTAGCCGATCTTCGGCACGATCTTCGCGAGCTTGGCCCGCGCTTCCTTTTTCGTCGCCGGTCCCATCCAGTCGAGCGCGTCGATGCTCTGCCCGTACGCCGCGAGAAGATTGGCGACGAGCTTCTCCATGCGCGCCTTGCTTTCCGGCGGGAAGTACGTTGCGACGTACACCTGTCCAAGCGCCTCGCCGATCAGGTCGTCGACGAGCGCGACTCCGCGCTGCCATCGGGGCCGGTTCTGCGGGACACCGGAAAGAGTCGTCCCGTAGAACGCAAACCGCTCGTCGACGTACTGCTTGTCGAGAAACCGTGCGTAATCGCGCAGCAGCGACCATTTCAGATAGGACTTCCAAGTGGACAGTGGTGTCTTCTCGAAAAGGGCGGCGAATTCCTTGAGGTAACTCGCCTGGTACAGGACGACGTCGGAGACCTTGGCGGAAACACCGATTGCGTCGAGGTACGTCTTCCAATCGAAGCCCGGCGCCGTGGCGGACATTTCCTTGATTGCGACCTTGGCGTAGGTCTTGACCGGGTCGCGCGACTCGACCTTGGTCCAGTGGACTCGTGCGATCGCCGTTTCGAGCGCGAGGATGTCGGCGGCGTCCTGCCTTGCAGTCTTGCTGCCGGCCAGCGTGAGCATCTTCTCGACGTGTTCGCCATACTTCTTGCGGATCCCGACGAGGCGGGCGTCGTCGTCGTCGAGGTAGTAGTCGCGATCGGGAAGGCCGAGGCCCGATTGCGACAGATAGGCGGCATAGGCGGCCGAGTTGCGCTTGTCCTGAATGATGTCGAGATCGAACGGCGTGGTGGCGCCGATCTGCTGCAGCCGGGCGATCAACGCGGCAAGCTCCGCCTTGTCCTTTACGCCGTCGATGGCCGCGAATTCGACCGCGAGCGGCTTGAGTCCGAGCGCCGCGAGCCTCGCCTCGTCCATGAAGCTGCGGTAGAGGTCGCCGACCTTGCGCGATTCGGCGCTGCCCGCGGAAGGCGCGGCGGCCGCCGCGTCGATGATCTTGCGCAGCCGTTCCTGAACCTCCTCGTGGATCGCATAACCCGGATTCCAGCTCGGCTTGTCGGCGGGGATCGTCGTCGTCGCGAGCCACTTGCCGTTCGCGTGCGCGTAGAAGTCGTCGCCGGCCCGGATCTTCGGCTCGATGTATTGCGTTTCGACGCCCGATTGCAGCGATGGGCGCGGGGCAGTCTGTGCGGGCGGCGTGTCGGCGGCGAAGAGCGGCACGGCGACGACGCTCGCGCAGCAGGCAAGGGCGAAATACCAGCTTCATGCAATGGGCTCCTGATCGAATTGCGGGTCGGAGCCGCTCCCGGGAATGGGGGCGGCCCGGCGACGGACCCGCAATTATGACGGTCCCGGCGCCCGCCTGCGGCTGCCGCGATATACTGCGCGCCCATCCGACGAACCGCGTCCCGCGCCGATGAACGCCGAGCTCTTTTCCGCGACGATCCTGCTGGTGCTGGTCATCGACCCGTTCGGCAACGTTCCGGTCGTCGTCGCCACGCTCAGGAACGTCGCAGCGGAACGGCGGCCCAGGGTCGTGCTGCGGGAGTGCGTGGCCGCCTACGCCATTCTCGTCGCGTTCATGCTGGGAGGCCGGACCTTCCTGCAATGGCTGCATCTCACCGAGGAATCGCTGACCATTGCCGGCGGGATCATCCTGTTCCTCATCTCGATCCGGATGGTCTTTCCTCGACCCGAGGGTGTGTTCGGCGACACGCCGGGCGGCGAGCCATTCCTCGTGCCGCTCGCGATTCCGTCGATCGCCGGGCCGTCGGCGCTCGCAACGGTCATGCTGATGGCCTCGCGCGATCCTGCGAAGATAGGCAGCTGGATCGTGGCGCTGACGGCGGCGATGATCGCGACGACGGCAGTGCTGGCACTCGCCGACCGGCTGCAGCGCTGGCTCGGCGACCGCGCGATGGTCGCCGTCGAACGGCTCATGGGACTCGTGCTGACGGCCCTCGCGGTCGAGATGCTGCTGTCGGGAGTGCGCACCTTCGTCGCGCGAGCTCGCGAAATAGCGCCGCGCGCACGCGCCGGACAACGCGCGCCGGCGCCCCCGCGCTATCGATCGAAGCGGAAGGGCGTCATTCCTTGTCGCCCTCGAAGCCGAACGACAGCAGGACGTCGTCGCCGATCGACGGGATTCCTCGTTTCATGCCGAAGTCGGAGCGCTTGATCTTCGCGGTCGCGCTGCCGCCGCAGCGCTCCTTGGACGTCGCCGTCGCCGGATTGCACCGGAAACGTTCCACGGTGATGGCGACCGGCTTCGTCACGCCGAGCAGCGTCAGGTTGCCTTCGACGACCGTCGGCGTCTCGCCGGCGAAGATGACGTGCGTGGACTTGTAGGTCATCCGCGGAAATTCGGCGGAGTTGAAGAAATCGGCGGAGCGCAGGTGCTCGTCGCGTGAGCGCGGCCGGTTGCCCTTGTCGTTGTCGTTGGTGTCGACCGACGCGGTCTCCACGACGAGTTCGACCGACCCGGTCTTCGCGGCGCGATCGATGGCGACCTTTCCCGAATACTTGCTGAACCTGCCGTGAATCATCGAAAGTCCCAGGTGATCGATCGCGAACGACACGGACGTGTGCAGGGGATCCAGCGGGTAGCTGTCGGTCGTGGCGAAGGCGGAGAGCGGAACGGTCGCGAATGCAATGGCGAAGGCTCGATTCAGCACGGAGATCTCCTCGGCAGGCGGGTCAGGACACGGATGCGCGCGCGGCGTACCACGCGGCTGCGATGGGAACGGCGGCAGCGGCCAGCACGCACGCGGCAAGCACGGCGGCGCGCGCAATCAGTGGCGCCGTTCGGGGCGTCGGCACGCAGGCCGCCAACGGAACGAGCAGCAGCAAGGGAAGCGCGTACCACGGGAGCAAAGCGAGCTGCTGCGTGCCAGCCGCAATCAGGGCGACCAGCAGTCCGACCGGTAAGGCTCCGGTGAACCCAGGTGCAAGTGTCCGCGACTGGACGATCTGTACGATCAGCATCGCCGTGCATGCGGCCGCGATCGCTGCGCCTGCGATGAGCGCGCCAATGGATGCCGAGAGAAGGCCCGCAATTCCGGCAGCGATTCCCAGGCCGAAGCCGGCGGCGCCGCTTCGCAGACCGTCGTCGCGCAGGCGCAGGACGAAGGTGATCATCGTCGACACGAACACGGCGATGCCGATTGCGGCAACGGCGGCGCTGGCGCCGTCGTGGTTTTGCAGCACGGATTGGAAAATCCAGAGCGAGATGAGACCCGAGGCGACGACGAGCGCGATCGCGATCTTGCGCGACGACCGCGGGAGGAGGTCGGCGATGATGCCCACCAGCGGTGCGACGAGCCCGACCAGCATCGTCTTGCGCGCCACGGTGGGCGGAAACAGCGAGAAACCGGTATCGAGCGCGACCATCGCCGCGTAGGCCGGCATGATGGCGAGCCAGGCGAAGCGCGTGCGCGACAGCGCGAAGGCGACGATCAGCGCGACGACGAGCGGCGCAACGCCTCCCTGAAATGCGGGGTGGTCGAGGATCTCGCTCATCCGATGGCCCGTGAGCGCCGGCAATGGCTCGGCGACGACCCGCATTGGCGGCAATCCGAGACGGCACGGCCGGACGTGGACGCAGGCATCGGAATGGAGAACGGCATTTGGATCGAGGTTATTCCGGTGAAAGTCGCATCCGGGCGCGGCCTATTCTAGCCCAGCCGCGCCGTGCCGCGCGAACGAAAAGCGCAGTGCGGCACCGTCAGGCCGGTCGTAGCCAGTCCCCGTCGCATCTGACCGCCCGGGACTTCTCGAGTTCACCGATCAGCAGCGCGGCCAGTTCGGACGGCGAAAGGCGAAAGAATTGCCGGTTGAAATCACGATAGATGCCGACACCGTCGAGATAGAGGGGCATGCCGGCGAGCGACATCTGCTGGCGGTCGAGCAGCGTGAACATGAGGAGGGCTTTCAGCACGTGCCGCGCGACGCGAAGGCCGTCGGCCTCGAAGGCGGCGACGCGCTGTCGTGCGCGGGCGAGCGCGCCGTCGACGTTTGCAAATGGCTCGCCATGGCCTGGAATGACGATGCGGGGTGCAAGATCCGCGATCATCTCGATCGTCGCGCGGGTCGCCGGCAGCGCGGCGGGGTCGAACTCCTTCGGCATCAGGATGCCGAATCCGTCCTCCCACAGCGCGTCTCCGGAAATCAGTATTCCGTGCTCCGGGTTGTGAAAGACGAGCGCTCCCATGTCGTGTCCCGGTGCGGCGAGCGCGCGCCATTCGAGATCGCCCCACACGTGCGTGGTGCCGGGGATCAGCGCCTTGCTCGCGGTGAAACGGTCTACCCGCTGATCGCAGTAGTCGTAAAGCAGCGCCTTCTGGTCCCAGCGCTCGACCAACGGCGCTTCGCCCTCGGGGATCGCAATCGGGCACCCGTGCTCCGCCGCGATTGCCGCATTGCCGCCGACGTGATCGGAGTGACAGTGCGTATTGACGATCCACGCCAGCGGATCGTCGCCGATGCCGCGCGGAGACGCGAGCAGCGCGCGCGTCAATGGCGCGTGCCGCGAATATCCGGTGTCGATCAGAACGTGGCCGTCGCGGCTCTTGAGCACGACATTGTTGGACGACAGCCAGTCGCGAACGAAAACGTGGAGCTGGGGCGGCAGGCGCGACTTTGGCATCGCAGGTTCAGCGCAGGCTGTCCAGGAATTCGCGGACGAGCGTGACGCGCTCGGCAAGCGTGGGTGCGGCGCGCTCGATGCGTACGCGGTCCGGGCCCGCGAAGCGGATGCGGCCGTCCCGCTGCACCAGCAGGATCAGTGCGCCGGCGTCGAAGGGGGGCTCCTTCACGAAGTGCAGCGTGCTGCGCTCCGGGCCGGCATCGATCTTCGCCACGCCCATCGGCCGGGCCGTGAGTCGCAACCGGTGACAGGCAAGCAGCGCCTGCGCCGGCTCCGGCGGGCGCCCGAAGCGATCCACGAGTTCCTCGTGCATGGTCTCCAGTTCGGCGGTCGATTCGCAGTTCGCGAGCCGCTTGTAGAGGACGAGCCGCTCGTGTACGTCGTTGCAGTAATCCTCGGGAAGCAGCGCCGGCACGTGCAGGTTGATCTCGGTGGTGACACCGAGCGGGGCCGACAGATCCGGCTCGCGTCCCGACTTCAGCGCCGATACCGCGGCCCGCAGCATGTCGGCGTAGAGCTGGAAGCCGATTTCCTGCATCTCGCCCGACTGCGACTCGCCCAGCACTTCGCCGGCGCCCCGGATCTCGAGGTCGTGCATGGCGAGGTAGAAGCCGGAGCCCAGGTCCTCCATCATCTGGATGGCCTCCAGCCGCTTTTTCGCCTGCCCGGACAACGCCTCTTCGGGCGGCGTCAGCAGGTAGGCGTACGCCTGGTGGTGCGAGCGACCCACACGGCCACGCAGCTGGTGAAGCTGCGCGAGGCCCAGGCGATCGGCGCGCTCGATGATGATCGTGTTGGCGGTCGGCACGTCGATGCCGGTTTCGATGATCGTGGAGCAGACGAGCAGGTTGATGCGCTGCGCGTAGAATTCGCGCATCACGTGCTCGAGGTCGCGCTCGCCCATCTGTCCGTGAGCGACGGCGATACGCGCCTCGGGCACGAGCTCCGCGAGCCGCTCCGCCGTGGTGGCGATCGTGTCGATGTCGTTGTGCAGAAAGTAGACCTGCCCGCCGCGCTTCATCTCGCGCAGGGCCGCCTCGCGGATGATGCCCCGCGAGTACGTCGACACGAACGTCTTGATCGCCAGGCGCCGCTGCGGCGCCGTCGCGATGACCGAGAAATCGCGGATGCCTTCGAGCGACATCGCAAGCGTGCGCGGAATCGGGGTAGCGGTCAGGGTGAGCACGTCGACCTCCGCGCGCAGCTTCTTCAACTGTTCCTTCTGGCGGACCCCGAATCGGTGCTCCTCGTCGATGATGACGAGGCCCAGGTTCTTGAACTTCACGTCGGCCTGCAGAAGCTTGTGCGTGCCGATCACGAGGTCGAGCGTTCCCGCGGAAAGTCCTTCCAGCGCGGCCTTCACCTCCTTTGCCGAGCGGAAGCGCGAAAGCTCGGTCAGTTTCACCGGCAGGTCGGAGAAGCGGTCGGTGAACACCTTGTAGTGCTGCTCGGCCAGCAGCGTCGTCGGCACGAGCACGGCCACCTGCTTGCCGTCGGCAAGCGCCACGAACGCGGCTCGCAGCGCCACCTCCGTTTTGCCGAAGCCCACGTCGCCGCAGACGAGCCGGTCCATCGGCTTTCCGGCGGTGAGGTCCGCGATGACGGCGTCGATCGCGGCCTGCTGGTCGGCGGTCTCCTCGAACGGAAATCCGTCGGCGAACGCTTCGTATTCGTGCTGGGTAAACGCAAAGGCGTGGCCCTTTCTTGCCGCCCGCTGCGCATAGAGATTGAGAAGCTCGGCCGCGGTGTCGCGGGCCTGGCGCGCCGCGCGCTTCTTCGCCTTCTCCCATTGGCCGCTGCCCAGCTCGTGCAATGGCGCGGCTTCGGGCGACGCGCCGCTGTAGCGGCCGATCAGGTGCAGGTTCGACACCGGCACGTAGAGCTTTGCGTCGTTTGCGTAGACGAGCTGCAGAAACTCGGTCGGCCCCTCGCCGAGATTCATCGTGACGAGGCCTAGGTAACGTCCGATGCCATGCTGCTCGTGGACGACGGGGTCGCCGATCCGCACTTCCGACAGATCGCGGAGCATCGCGTCCACGTTCGAGCGTCGCGCGCTGTCGCGGCGCCCGCGGCGCACGACCCCGGCGTACAGCTCCGCCTCGGTGACGAACGCCAGCCCGGCCGGCGGCCACGCGAATCCCGCGTGCAGCGGCGAGACACCGAGCGATACGGGCTCTGCGGCCGTCAGGAATCCTCGAAGATCATCGACCTGCGGCAACGCAAGGCCGTATTCGGCGAAATACTGCTGCATGGTTTCGCGTCGTCCCGCGCTCTCGGCACAGATCAGGAATCGCGTGCCGTCTCCCGCGGCCAGAAATCGCTTGAGCGCGGCGAGGGGATCGTCCGCGCGGCGGTCGACTTGCAGCGACGGCAGGGTCACGGCGGCCGGGATTTCGCCCTCGCGCGGGAGAAGGCCGGAGTTCGCACCGCTCGCCGGCAACTCGACGCGCGCGAATGATTTGATTGCGCCGTTGAACGCGTCCTCGGGCAGGAATACGTCGATCGGCGGCAGCAGCGGGCGCGCCTTGTCGCCGCGCAGCAGCTTGTAACGCGCGTCGGTGTCGTGCCAGAAGCGCGCGACGGCGCCCGCGACGTCGCCGACCAGCGCGATCGCCGCGTCGCGCGGCAGGTAATCGGCGAGGGTCGCGGTTTTCTCGAAGAAGAGCGGCAGGTAGTACTCGATGCCGCCCGGCGCGATGCCGTGGCTCACGTCTTTGTACAGCGACGATCGCGACGGGTCTCCCTCGAACATCTCCCGATAGCGGCTGCGAAAGCGCGTGCGGCCCTCTTCGTCCAGCGGAAACTCGCGTGCGGGCAGGAGCCGCACGTCGGGCACCGGATAGAGCGTGCGCTGCGTGTCGACGTCGAACGTGCGGATGCTTTCGATATCGTCGCCGAAGAGATCGAGCCGGTAGGGAAGGGTGCTGCCCATCGGAAAAAGATCGATCAAACCACCGCGGACGCTGAATTCTCCCGGCGACACGACCTGCGTGACATGCTGGTAACCGGCCAGTGAAAGCTGCGCGCGGAGCGCGGCGACATCGAGTCGCGTTCCCTGCTTCAGGAAGAACGTGAACGCCGCGAGATACGACGGGGGCGCGAGCCGGTAGAGCGCGGTCGTGGCGGCAACCACGAGCACGTCGCACTCGCCGCGCGAGACGCGGTAGAGCGTCGCGAGACGCTCCGACACGAGATCGTGATGCGGGGAGAAGGGATCGTAGGGCAGCGTCTCCCAGTCGGGCAGGAGCGCCACCCGCAGCCCCGGCGCGAACCACGGTATCTCGTCGACGAGGCGCTGCGCGGAAAGCGCGTCGGCGCTGACCACGGCCAGCATCCGCTTCTGCCGGGTGCACTCGATCGCGAGTTGCGAAAGGGCGATCGCATCGGACGACCCGGGAAATGCCGCGGTGCGCAGCCTTTGGCCCGCGGCGGGCAATGGCGGGACGAGCGGGGGCAGCGCGGCGAGCATCGAGATGGTCGCTGCGAGGTCGGGAATCGCGGGCACGGCGGCGTTCGCGCCTGGTGTCGGGGCCGGCTCCGCAACGGGAGCTGCCGAGGCCGCCGTCCCGGCGGCGGAGGAAGCCGGCGGCACGAGCATCTGCAAATTCGAGCGCGAATTATACGTTGGCGCGGGAATTCGGGCGGGCATGCATGCTGGCAAGCCGATGCGCACCCCTGTTCAGGCAGGCGTGCGTCAAGCCATCGTCTCCTGTTCCAAGTCGACGGAATTGCGCCTATCCTGATGAGGCTTCGGCTCGGGCTCAGGTGCGGAGGGCGGCGCCCGACTCCGGCACCGCTCCGGACGACGGAGTCCGGCGCGGCCAATCGCCAACGAACAACGATGACGGACATCGGCAATGCAGACCGGGTGGATCTGATGCGGCGGCTGGTGGCGCTGCAGATCGAGCACCGCGACCTCGACGATGTCATCCGCCGCCTGGGCGACGACCCCGGGCACGACCAGTTGCAACTGACGCGCCTGAAACGACGCAAGCTGATGCTCAAGGATCAGATCGCGCGCATCGAACGGCAAATCGACCCCGACATCTTCGCGTAGACCTTGAATCGGCGCGGCCGGCCCCCATGTCCGAATGCGAGGCCGGCGAAGGACGTGGCGCCGCCGGTGGTATGATGACGATCTCAATGCCTTGCCACGGCGCGAAGTTGCGGCGCCGTGCCGCGACGATTACCGGGGGTGAACTGGTTTCGACGGGGGTTGCAACGCAGCTTGGGGCATGCCGAGGCGCTTGTCCTCGTAAAACTCGAGCAATCGCAAATCTAACTGCGAACGACGAAACGTACGCTCTGGCGGCTTAATCCCGCCGGACCTTGCACCCGGCAGCGCTCGGTCGGGGTGATGTAACTGTCACAGCGAGGACATTCAGGGCGATCGCGCCCGCCCGGGCCGCTTGGGCGAAGCGTCAAATCAAGGCGGCTGGCTCCGCCGTCGTCTGTCAGTCAACGGCGTCGGGGCGAGAGCACAATGACTCGACTAAGCATGTAGTCCCGACTGTCGAGTGCTTCCGGACGCGAGTTCGATTCTCGCCACCTCCACCATCAGCAAGAATGGCGGCCCCCCAGCGGGGCCGTTTTTGTATCGTTCGGGTGTTACGGAAAGACAGGGGGAATTCCATTCGAGCCATGCATGCCACCTTCTCTAAAATGGAGCATTAGAGCAAATGTGTTGCGCTGAACAATTGAACCCACCGACCCTATTGCCTAGTTACAGAAAATGTAAAGTTCTCCGTCTCAATCGCACCGTCGACCGAAGTGGACGTAACGGTATACGTGCCATCCAATTGAACGGCGCCGGTGCCAGGCGCGATTGTCAAATTGGCGGCAAGCACATGCTGTTTATGCGTCGCCCCAATTTCCTCCCAAGTGCCAGATATCTTTGCTCCGTCGCCGGTTCCTTGAATACTATCAGCAACGCCCGCAAAGCCCGTCTCTGTATGCGGAAGAATCGGGATGCAGTTGCCAATGAAGTTACACGTGAAGGCAGGATAGTTATCCAGTGTTTGAAATGCTCCAGCAATGAATCCTGTGATCGCTCCAGGCCCGAGAGGGGAGGAATTGAAAATGAATTGAAGATCAATCTGTAGATTAGTCTTGGTATATGTATAGGGATACGGAACACCTAAACCACCTTCGGGACTTGAAACCGTGGCGTGATAGGACCCCGTGCCCTTGTAAATTTCGGTTGTAACCGACGCTGGTAGCCAATTTACGGTCACGCTGCTTGGCGGAGTCGCGCCCGCCGATGTGACTGCAGTTACGGAATAGGTTTGCGGTCCTGGGTTGGCCGACGTTGCGTTACACGTGCTGGTAGTGCTAGAGCAATTGGTCCAGCTGAAACTAATCGGACTACTGGAACATGCGGCCGTAAGCGTGATACTAGTGCCCACGACCGGCGTCGCATTGCTCGTCGACAACGAACAATGAGGACTATTGCCACTTGACCCGGTAATTGGCACCGATAGCGGATTTTGCGGCGGCAGCGTATCGGGCTGCCCATAGTCGATTCCGGCCCCCCCAAGGCCACGCAGTTGGCGGAACACTCCACGATCAGGTTATCTCCGGTCGGAGCAGTGAGAAAGTCGCACGGAATCGGCGCGCCGGTCGCAATATCAAAACCACAGACGTTCGGATTCGTTGTTGCCGGCGTTTCCCGGGTCCGGATATACCGGCTGGTCAAAACAATTGCTATTCTGTGAGCTTATGCACCTTTTGCCGAAGAACAGTCCACCTCTTGGCGTTGTGCCAATCGAAACGTGATCGTAAATCGCGTCATACCCAGCATGATTCGCTACAAACGGAGTACGAATAGGTCCGCAGGAATGCGCGATTCCATTCAGCAGACATATGGTAACGGTGCCAACTTCGCGACTAACGGATTCAGCCGCAAGCATTATGGAGCCGTAGCCGGCGGCGGCTAATGTCGGGGCCATCAGCTTGATCGAGTAATTCTCGACGATGCCGAGTTTGGAAATTATCGAATTAAGATCTTTCGCTGGATTCAGATCGCCCGCAACCCCGGTGCTCGACAAGGCCGCCGCAATCGCAGTTGTCCACGGCGTGATATTGAGGTAGTTAGTTGTCATGGGTGCGATGGCATCCAACATGGATACTAAAGTTACCGGGCCTCCGACGGAATTGCCGACGGCTACCGCGACTACCGGTGCCGAAAGTTCACGCACATCGATTGTGTAGGTTCCGTCCGCGGCTGTAGTTGTCGATTTCGATATTCCAAGAGGATCTTTCACCATGACGGTTGCACCTGCCACGGGAGAGCCCATTGCGACGGTGCCGCTAACAACCGTCGATTGGCCGGAGCAATCAGTGCCGGGCGCAGTGAATATCTGCCGGATGATCGGCTTCGTCTGGATGACAGAATTGACGGTGTAGGCAAACATCGCGCTGTTCCCGTTGGTAAACGTGAACGTTGCCGAGCCCACTGGTGTGGCCGCGACGCTTGCCGGATTGGAACGGTGTGGCGTTGAACCCCGGACCGGTCGTGCGATACAGGGTGCCGGTGTAGGTCCCCGACGTTGTCTTCGGCGCCGTCGCTACCAGCCACAGCGGCGTGCCGTCGGTGTCGTAGGTAAACCAACTCGCAAAGATGGTGTCGCCCTGATGCGTGAGGTTGATGCCCCACCCCGATTCGGACCCCGCCGGTGCGGCCCACCACAGATCCTGGTAATTCGTGGCCAGCGCGAGGTTAGGCTGCGTGCCGAACGTGCAGGTCGGCAGCGTGCCAAAGACTTCTCGCGTAATCGCTTTGGTCTGCGATCCGCCGTTCACCGTGTAGGCGAAAGTGCCGGTGCTGGTATCGGTAAAGGTCAGCGTTCCGGAGCCGACCGCCGTCGCTGTGACCTGATTCGGACTGAACGGCACGGCGCTGAACGCGGGACCCTTGGTCTGATACAGCGTGCCTGAGTACGTATTGGCTGCCGTCTTGTTGGCGGTCATCGTCAGCCACCAGGCCTTGCCGGCGGAGTCATACGTGAACCAAGTCGCGAAGATGATGTCGCCCTGGTGGGCGAAGTTGATTCCCCACCCGGACTCCGATCCCGCGGGAGCGCCCCACCAGAGGCCTTGGTAATTTGGCGCCTGCGCGATTGCAATGGGTGCACTCAGCGCTGAGATAGACAGAAGTAAGAACGCAACCCATCTGACCAGATCCAGGCACTTGGTAGTGGAGGTTGTTACGTTTTGTCGCGTGGCAACCATGGCGCCTCCCTTAGCGTTACTCGGGGCGTGCGGTCCGGAGATATATTCTCGACGGAACTCTCCCATCCAGGTGACCTGGTGGGTTGTGTTAGCGCGTCCGGTCAGGCTCGCTTGGTGACTCAGCTGCCGTGTTCAGTGAAGATAATCGACAGAATTCTCGCTAGCGCGTGTTTCGCCTGAAATCCGACATCGGAAATTCCCGCGTTTGCAAATCGCGCGGTCGTGCAATGGCTATCGTCGAAGCCCGCCGATGCGGCCTGCTATCTGACACGAAGTATTGCGGCCGGCGTATCGCCCGGTCATGCCGGAGATCGTCTTCTCCAGCTCAGTGGCCGTAAATGTTCCGTTGAACGTGCCCGTCAGCGGGCTCGTGCAAGTGAAATTGCCGTCGACGCGTCCCATGTGTCCTTCCTGGCTGTAGGTCCCCGAAAACGTGCACGAGCCCTGCGCCAGCTGCGCGGCAAGAGTCACCGAATTCCCAGTGTGTGTCACATGCAAATTGCCAAACTGCTCGTAATGTCCGTTTAACGACGGATCCGAACAGCTGCTATCGTCCTCGATGAATCCTCCATAGTAATCACCGGTGAAATTGTCTGTCGCCCAGGTCTGGCGAGTGACGCTTTTGACGACCTGCGTCCCGTCTACGGAATAGGTCAGCGATGCGGTTGAAACTGTATCGGCGTCAAACGTAAGCGTTCCAACCTTACGAACGCCCACGGCGCCGGGATCGAACGGTCCCGCGAAAGGTGGTCCGTTGGTTTGATACAGGTCCCCGGCGAAGACCGTGTGCCCCGACGCACCTGATGTTTGGACATAGGCCGCCGCGGTGAACCAAGTCGGCTTCCCATCGCTTCCATAGACGAAAAGGTCGATGAAAAGCACGCCAGCCTGCTGCAACACCGACGCCCCCCATCCCGACTCGTTGGCATTCCACCATTGGTCGCTGAAGTTCGTGGTGCTGGCAGCGTAGCTAGGAAGCGAAAATAGCAGTGCGGCAGAAAGCATCAGCGTGCGCAACGCATTTGTATTCATGGTCTCTCGATGATTCGTCTCGCCGAAATGTAATTCTGGCAATGAAAACTTGTCACACTTGTAACGCACTGCAATCCGGATACGTGTCAAAAATGCGGACGCACGTCAAGACAATTTCATACTTATTGTCGTCTCGTCATCGTTATATTCGAAACTGCTGTAAACGCCGCCTCGACACAGGACACATTTAAGGTGATCGTGACTGTGACAATGTCGTGGACGACATCTTGAGAGATTGCCCCCGACTGATTGAACGAACAGGTGCTAAAGCCGATAGGGGGACCAGCGCCGAGTTTGGAAAGGTCTAATGTTGCCCCGTCGCTACCAATCGTCCCGTGCGTCACAAGCCGGTCAAATGGACGAAGGTCGGGCGGGGGGGGCGGCGTGGTATTTTCCATGCACCTAAGCGCCGGACCCTGTGTTGTAACGGTGCCGGGACCGGTCACAGTTGTGACCGAATACGTCCCTGGGGTGAGCAAGTGACCCGGCACATCCATTTCCCATTGGATTGGTGTGACTGTCTGCGTGACTTGGGGTGGTTCCCAGGTGCATCCAGGTGCAGGGGCAATGGGTTGATACGTCACTGTCGTGGTTTCGGTCCCAATATATACCTCGGTGGTCTGTAGCGGCGGAACGTAGATGCAAGACTGGGTCGCAGGTGGCGGCGTTCCTGTACATCCGGTTGGGCTGCTTGCTACGGTCCGCGTTTGGGTGCCATCGGGTTGGCACGCGGGCCAATCATTAACTTTATATGTGCATGCGATCGGTGGGGCGGCCAACGCCAGCGTCACCCCTTACAAGCCAGATAGTTAACCCCTGCGTAAACTTGTACGACCACGCAGTCCGAAAGCATTGTGGATCTCAGCGGAGGAAATCCGGTTGCCAGTTCGGCAACTTTATGCAAGTCGCTTATAACTGCTAATTGAGAGCCCGAATTCGCGAATGGCCCGCCTCTCGCCATTTCGTCCATCAGACTACCGGTTCCACCACTTGCAACATCCGCTACGGTCGCCCTTTGGTGGTCTAGAAGATAGGACGCAATGTTAGGTGCTAGCACGGCGCCATAAACAACTGCCGGCCAGCCAACAATCATGGTGCCAATTCCCGCAGCCATAAGATTGACCATCGCCTTATCGATTGCGGCCTGCGTCGCGGGATCGGCGCCTTGGATATTCTGCCAAAACCTCTGAAGCTTACAAAGTTTCGAATCGTATTCAGCGGCTTCCGAGGCGGAAGTTGGGCATTGTTGCGAGTTTGCCGTCGAAGCGCCCGCCAAAAATGAGGCTGCTTGCGCGCTCATTTGGGCCGGTAGCTGCCCCTGAAGGACAAGATTGGCAACGACCGCTTGGGAGAGCTGGTCAGTGTTACGCAGCATTTGCGCATCGAACGTCATCACGGCACCGTTGATGAGCGTGACGTCTACTGTCATTGTGGGATTCTGAGTTATGGTCGAGACGGCAGTTGCAAGCACCGCTGTGTCGATATCGTAGCCGCGCATGGCAGCGGCCACATCGGAAATGAGGGGGTCACCGCTCGCGGCGGCTTGAACGGTCGCGGAAACGTTGAGCGCGGCCTGCA
>CAVSDH010000002.1:0-20455 GCA_963726765.1 uncultured beta proteobacterium
TCATTGTCAGGCACCCTCAAAGCAAACGGCCCACCTCGGTGGGCCGTTTGCTTTTGTATGACGTCGCAATCGCCGGTGCAAGGCGCGCTCGCCGTTCGCGAACTCATGCGGTAGAGTTCGCATCGCACCGCGCCCCGTCGACCGGACTTCGCACAGGCTCATGGCCGTTCACCCCAATTCGCGCCTCGAGCTGTCGCACCTGCCAACGCTCACGTTCATCGGCAAAGGGCCGGACCGCGAGCTCAACCTGGCAAATTGCGGTGACCGAATTGCCGCGCTGGCCTCGGCCATCGGGAAGCAATACCCGCCGAATGCCCGCGTGGGACTGCTCTATCGTTCGGAGCCGATGCTGGTCCTGTCGTGGCTCGCCATTCTGGCCGCGGGCCTCGAGCCGCTGATCCTCCACTATCCGAACCCCAAGCAGAACCTCGCCGCGTGGCGGCAATCGATCGAGCACACGTTCCGGCTGGTCGACCTGGCAGGGATCGTCTGCACGCAGGAGCTCGAGCAATCCGGCCTCGGCGCGTTCCGACCGCTGTTCCCGGGCGACGGCGCGCATTCGGGCGAAGGAACGGCGCTACCGCCGCCGCTGGGAGAATCATCGACCCTGCTGCAGATGTCGTCCGGAACGACGGGTCAGCGCAAGCCGATTCGTTTCACGCTCGCGCAGGTCGCCGCTCACGTCCGCGACTACAACGACTTGTTGCATCTCGGCCCTGACGACCGCATCGTCTCCTGGTTGCCGCTCTACCACGACATGGGCTTTGTCGCCTGCTTCCTCATGCCGCTGATGCTCGGCGTTCCGGTCGTGATGATGGACCCGATGCACTGGGTCAGGGAGCCGAAGCGCCTGCTGCAGGCGATCACTGAATACGCGACGACCACCTGCTTCATGCCGAACTTCGGCTTCGAGGTCATGGCGAAGCATGCTGCGGGGCAGTCGTTTCCGACGATGCGGCGCTGGGTGTCCTGTTCGGAGCCGGTCTATCCGGAAACGATGAAGCGTTTCGCTGCCGCCACGGGCGCGGCACCGGAGCACCTCTCGGCCTGTTACGCCATGGCGGAAAACGTGTTCGCGGTTTCGCATCGGGACGGATTCGTCGAGCGCCGACTCGACGGCAAAGTCCTCACGAGCTGTGGCATGCCCATCCCCAATACGCAACTGAAGCTCGTCGACGGTGAAATCTGGGTGCGCAGTCCCTATTCGCTCGATGCCTACGTCGGCGGTGCGAAGGCGACCGACACCGACGGGTTCTATGGCACCGGCGACCTCGGTGCATTGGTCGATGGCGAGCTCGTCGTCGTCGGCCGGAAGCACGATGTCATCAACGTCGCCGGGAGGAAGTACTTCCTGAACGATCTCGATCAGGCTCTGGGCCGAGCGCTGCCGGGTGTCGACGGCCGCGCGGTGACGCTCGCCTGCAGGGAATCCGAACTCGGCACCGAGCTTCCGTTATTTCTCGTCGAGGATCGTGACTTTTATCTTCGAACGGATCTGCAGCAGCAGCGGGCGCGCATCGGCACCGAAGTCGACGTCGAATCCTTCACGATGGAGTACGTGCCGCCAGGCTTTCTGACCAAGACGTCGTCGGGAAAATTCAGCCGAGCCGTGAGTGTTGCCAATCACGACCTCGCGAGACGCTGGCGAGGAGAAAATCGAGCGGCACCACCGGGGAAGACCTCCGTCCATCAGGAATTCCAGCGGTTGTTCGGTACGCTTCCCCGCGACAAGCCGGTGTCGACGCTGCTCGATTCGTTGGGGCTCGTCAGCCTTTCGTCGATGATGGAGGACGCCGGATTGCGGCTCGACCCGAGGATGTCGTTGGGGGATCACCGTACCGCGCTCGAGGCGCGCGAAGCTGCCGGCGAACGTCAACGCAATACTGGGGAAGGGCAAGCGGAGCACATCGCCATCGTATCCCTCGCCGACAGCCGGTCGATCGCAAAGGTCACGGATGCGCACGTCCAGGTATTGGCCACCGCCGCCGGATTGCCCGTGACGCTTGAGCACGTGTGCCTTCCGCCGACTCCGGTCGTACTGTCGGATCTCGTTTTCGCCGACTACTTCCTCGCACGCGATTTTTCGGAGAAATACCAGCCGGCGCTGACCGAATTGACGAAGCTGCGCAGGGCGAGTCTCTTGCTCGTCGACGACGTCGGCGAGTTGCTCTTCGGACAGTTCGCGTATCCCGCGTTCAACCATCGTTTTGAGCGAAGCGCGCCCGTCGACCTGCTCGCCTGGCGGTGGCAGAAGTACGCGCAACGGCATCACGAACTGCCGATTTCCATCGTCAATCTCTGGCAGACCCACGCGTTGCGCAACGAATTCATCCAGCGCCTGTCGCGCTATCTCGGTATTCCGGTATTCCGGATCGCAACGCTGAAATCGTTTGCCGAAATCACGGCGAATTGGGAGTTCGTGGACCGTACCAATGCGGACTGGACGATGGAGCTCGACGTGAACGTCGACGCGATGGTATCCCGAATGGCCGGATTTCTGCGGGAGAGGCGCGCGATATTGCCGCGACGGAGGGGGGCGGCTCAGGGTATGGCGGTCGTCCAGGATACGCGCGCACTTCTGCTCGATGTTCATCGATCGCCAGAAGCTCGACGACGTGCTCGCGCAGTACCAACGATTCTGCATCCTCGGGCGCCGAGTCGAGCCTGCCCTACGTCGGCCGCAGGCTGCGCGATCTCGGCAAGCGGTTCGTGCAGACCGGCAATCTCAATCTGCGCGGCCAGGGTCTTTCGGATGAGGACTTCGACTGCGTGCTCCAGACGGGCACCTGGGGCCGGCCCGAGACTCACAGGCCGGTCTTCCAGATATTCGATGCGGGATGGGATGCCAGGCTTCAGCCAGGTGTCGTCAACGGTCGTCCCATTACGGACGCCCAGTGGTTCCACGCAAACCCGACGACAGCACCCAATGAGATTGCCACGGAGAAAAGCATCCTCTGGCTGCTCGGTCCTCGCGCGACGCCGCCAATCCAGTCGGGCATGCGCCAGGTCGGAAGCCATTGGGGAAAAGCCGGCACCCGTTAGCGTGAAGGCGATTCCACGCGTCGCGGGCCAGCGCACTTGCGCGGACCGGCCGGGCCTCAGCGGTGTTCGGGGCTCAAATTCCCCAGGCTTCGATTTCGATGATGCGGGAGTAGGACGCCAATGCGTTGGTGATGTTGACGCGGACGCGGTCGGTGGTGGTGGCGGTGAAGTTGACGGTGCGCTTGACCAGGTTGTTGCCGGTGACGGTGGCGAGCGTGACCCAGGCGGAGCCGTTCCACGACTGGACGGTGAAGTCGGTGACGCCGTACAGGGTGAAGGTCATGGTGTCGGTGGGCTGCACCGGAGCGGCGTAGTTGTCCTGCAGGGTATAGAGGACGATGTGGTCGATGGTCTTGGCGCCGCTGAAGTTGACCTGGATCCAGTCGGGGAAGGCGGCGCTGGTGGCGTCGTTCCAGCCGCCGCCGTGGCCCCAGTTGAGACCGGCGCGATCGCCGTTGATCACGGTGGCGGCGGTGAAATCGTACCCGGTGAGGGTGTAGGTGCTTGAGGCGGTAGCGACGCCACCGTTGGCGGCGAGGGCCATGTTGCTCTGCGCCACGCCGCTCGTCCACGCTTCGAGCTCGACGACGCGGGAATAGGAGCCGAGCGCGTTGGTGATGTTGACGCGGACGCGGTCGGTGGTGGTGGCGGCGAAGCTGACGGTGCGCTTGACCAGGTTGTTGCCGGTGACGGTGGCGAGCGTGACCCAGGCGGAGCCGTTCCACGACTGGACGGTGAAGTCGGTGACGCCGTACAGGGTGAAGGTCATGGTGTCGGTGGGCTGCACCGGAGCGGCGTAGTTGTCCTGCAGGGTATAGAGGACGATGTGGTCGATGGTCTTGGCGCCGCTGAAGTTGACCTGGATCCAGTCGGGGAAGGCGGCGCTGGTGGCGTCGTTCCAGCCGCCGCCGGCGCCCCAGGTGAGACCGGCGCGATCGCCGTTGTTGACGTTGGCGGCGGCGAAGTTGTATCCGGTGGCGGTGTAAGTGCTGGAGGCGGAGGCGACGCCGCCATTGGTGGCCAGCGCGACGTTGACGCCGGTGCCGCTGTTGACGACCTGCGACAGCGCGGCGCTGGTGGAGCCGGCATTGCCGGCATTGCCGCCGTAGGTGGCGACGATGCTGTGCGTGGCGGCGGTGAGCGCGGCGGTGGTGCAAGTCGCTGCCTTGGACGCGGCAGTTCCTGCGGGCAGGGCGACGGCACTGCAGCCGGCGATGGAGGAGCCGTTGTCGGTGAAGGCGACGGTGCCGGTCGGCGAACTGCCGGTGACGGTGGCGGTGAAGGTGACACCCGCACCGGAAGCCGACGGGTTGAGCGAGCTCGCCAGCGCGGTCGACGTCGGCTGCGGACCGGCCACGGCAGCTCCGTAGACCTCGATCTCGGTGATGCGCGAATAGGAGCCGAGAGCGTTGGTGATGTTGACGCGGATGCGGTCGGTGGTGGTGGCAGCGAAGCTGACGGCGCGCTTGACGAGGTTGTTGCCGGTGACGGTGGCGAGCGTGACCCAGGCGGAGCCGTTCCACGACTGGACGGTGAAATCGGTCACGCCGTACTGCGCGAATGTCAGCGAATCGGTGGGCTCGATCGCAGCGGAAAAGTTATCCTGCAACGTGTAGACGATCGCGCGGTCGATCGTCTTGGTGCCGACGAAGTCGACCTGCACCCAATCCGGGAACGCACCCGCGGTGGCGGCTGTTCCAGCCGGCGCCGTGGCCCCAGTTCAATCCGGCGCGCTCGTCGTTGATGGCGCCGGCGGCGGCGAAATCGAAGCCGCTCCCAACATACGTGCTCGAGGCCGATGCGACACCCCCGTTACTCGCGAGCGCGACGTTGATTTCGCCGACCGGTAGTATTCGCTGCAACAATGCGCTGCTCGTGGACGGCGCATTGTTGGCGTCGCCAGCGTAGGAAGCGATGATGCTGTGTGCGCCGACACTGAGCGTGGAAGCGTTGCAGGTCGCCGTCGACCCGCTCAACGCAACCGCTGCGCAGCCAGCCACCGCGACGCCCGCTTCGGTAAAGGCGACGCTCCCGGTCGGCGCCGTGCCGCTTACGATTGCCGTCAGCACCACGGTCGTTCCCAGAGTTCCGGGATTGGCGCTGCCGGACAACGTCGTCGTCGACGGATTCTGCGACAGCGCGAAGGCGGCGAGACGGTTGGACCCGTCGGTGGCGTACACCATGCCGTTCGCGACGATCAGGCTTTCCCAGTGGGTGCTTCCGCGCGTCGCGCTCCACAGCAAGTTGCCTGTCAGGGGATCGAGCGCGCGCAACGTGCTGCTGCCGAGGTGGAATACCACGTTGTTGGCGACGACCGGCGACGTTCCTCCTGCCGTGTTCTGCCACTGAACCGTCAGCGACGGATTGCCGCTGCCGTCGAAATTCACCCGCAACGCCGAGGCACCGCTGCCGTTGACGATGAAGATCCAGGTGCTCCCGTCGGCCGGATTCACCCACACCGCGGGTTGACTCAGAACGACGCCTCCCTGCGGCAGGTTGATGATCGCTCCGATCTCGCCCCCCGTGTGCCCGGGCCCGCCCTGACCGCTCAGGTTCGCGAGATTGATGAGCCGGAGCCTGCTGTCCTTGCCGGCCTGAACCGCAAGATGCTGGACCGCGGAGCTTGCCGGCACCGGAAGAATCGCCGGTGCCGTACTGCCGACGTCGGCATCGGCGCTGTCGAGTGACGCCCAGTTGGTCGGGGTATAGCTGTCGAGCGGCTTGCCGGCGTTGAGGCCGGTTGCACCGGAACCGTCCGGACGCAATGCAATGACCGATTCGCTCCAGTTGCGACTGCCGTCGAATTGTCCGGCCGTGCCGCTGAAGGCGTTGCCCGTGCCGATGAAAATCTGGTCAGTGCCGGGGTCGTAGATGACCCCCGGCCGCGACCACATCGCGTTTTGACGACTCGAGCACGTCGGCGCAACGCCGCCGCTGAGCGGACGCAAATGCACGGCCTGATCGCTGCACGCCGCGTTGAACACGCGTTGTGTGCCAGTGGCGAGATTGATGGCGGTCACATGGCCCTGATAGTCGCCGTTGTCACCCGGATAGCCGCCATGGACGGCATAGAGGTACGCGGTTCCGGCCGAAATGGCGGTCGACAGCGCCGACGAACCTTTCTCGTCGAAACCCTTCCAGGTCGTGAGCTGCGGCCAGCCGCCGGTCGCAATCTCGGTCCCGTCGCCGACCTGGTACTTGTGGACGTAACCGTCGAGACCGTAGCTGTAGACGTACTGGCGATTGGGGTCGATCGCCGGTGACGACGTGGTGTAGCAGGCGCCTCCACTGCCATTGATGAGGCAGCTGCCGGGCCCGTATTGATGGGTCCAGACCTGGGTCCCGGTCTGCGCGTCGGCCGCAATGATGCGGCCGTCCCTCGTCGTAACAAACAGCAGGTCCCGAATGCCGCCTGGGGTACTCACCTTCTCCAGGAAGACGGGATTCCCGTCGGCAGTCGCCGGCAGGGTGACCTGATACCGCTGGGTCAGCGCACCGACGTTGCTGCGGGTGATGATCGTTTCGGCGGTATTGTTGTTAGCGTGCTGCGCGTTGCCGCCGAACTGCAGCCAGTCATAGGCAAGCGCCGGTGCGATGGCAATCGGAAGCGACGCCGTCAGCGCGCCAAGCCCTCGCATGATCAGCCATCGGCGAGCGATCGCCATCGAGTTCCCCCCGGTGAAGCGCCGTGCGTGCTGCGTATCGGACGGCTAGGTCGCATCCGGCAGCCAAGAGTAATCCTTCGTTCCACAGCGTCGAATTGATCGGACGCCAAGCGTTTCCGCGTTGCAAACGGGTGCCACTCATTGTCGCGGAGATGAAAACGTGATTCGGTCCGGCTGTCTAATTTCCCCACGCCTCGAGCTCGACGACGCGGGAGTAGGACGCCAGTGCGTTGGTGATGTTGACACGGACGCGATCGGTGGTGGTGGCGGTGAAGTTGACGGTGCGCTTGACGAGGTTGTTGCCGGTGACGGTGGCGAGCGTGACCCAGGCGGAGCCGTTCCAGGACTGGACGGTGAAGGCGGTGACGCCGTACTGGGTGAAGGTCATGGTGTCGGTCGGTTGCACCGGTGCGGCGAAGTTGTCCTGCAGGGTATAGAGGACGATGTGGTCGATCGTCTTGGCGCCGCTGAAGTTGACCTGGATCCAGTCGGGGAAGGCGGCGCTGGTGGCGTCGTTCCAGCCGCCGCCGGCGCCCCAGGTGAGACCGGCGCGATCGCCGTTGTTGATGGTGTTGACGGCGAAGTTGTATCCGGTGGCGGTGTAAGTGCTGGAGGCGGAGGCGACACCGCCGTTGGCCGCGAGCGCGACGTTGACGCTGGTGCCGCTGTTGACGACTTGCGAAAGCGCGGTGCTGGTGGAGCCGGCATTGGCCGCGTCGCCGCTGTAGGTGGCGACGATGCTGTGCGTGGCGGCGGTGAGCGCGGCGGTGGTGCAAGTCGCTGCCTTGGACGCGGCAGTTCCTGCGGGCAGGGCGACGGCACTGCAGCCGGCGATGGAGGAGCCGTTGTCGGTGAAAGCGACGGTGCCGGTCGGTGCGGCGCCGGCGACGGTGGCGGTGAAGGTGACGCTGGCGCCGGAGGTCGACGGATTGAGCGAGCTCGCGAGCGTCGTGGTCGTCGGAGGCGGCGCCACGCCGCTCGTCCACGCTTCGAGCTCGACGACGCGGGAATAGGAGCCGAGCGCGTTGGTGATGTTGACGCGGACGCGGTCGGTGGTGGTGGCCGCGAAGCTGACGGTGCGCTTGACGAGGTTGTTGCCGGTGACGGTGGCGAGCGTGACCCAGGCGGAGCCGTTCCACGACTGGACGGTGAAGTCGGTGACGCCGTACAGGGTGAAGGTCATGGTGTCGGTGGGCTGCACCGGAGCGGCGTAGTTGTCCTGCAGGGTATAGAGGACGATGTGGTCGATGGTCTTGGCTGCCGCTGAAGTTGACCTGGACCCAGTCGGGGAAGGCGGCGCTGGTGGAGTCGTTCCAGCCGCCGCCGTGGCCCCAGTTGAGGCCGGCGCGATCGCCGTTGTTGATGTTGGCGGCGGCGAAGTTGTATCCGGTGGCGGTGTAGGTGCTGGAGGCGGAGGCGACGCCGCCGTTGGTGGCCAGCGCGACGTTGACGCCGGTGCCGCTGTTGACGACCTGCGACAGCGCGGCGCTGGTGGAGCCGGCATTGCCGGCATTGCCGCCGTAGGTGGCGACGATGCTGTGCGTGCCGGCGGTCAGCGTCGACGTGACACACTTGGCGCTCGCCGCCGCGAGTGCGACCGAGCCGCAGCCGGAGATGGCGCTGCCGTTGTCGGTGAAGGCGACGGTGCCGGTCGGCGAACTGCCGGTGACGGTGGCGGTGAAGGTGACACCCGCACCGGAAGCCGATGGGTTGAGCGAACTCGCCAGCGCGGTCGACGTGGCGCCACCGCTCGGTGTCGTCACCTGCAGCGTCATCGAGCCGGCGGCACCGCCGGTTGCGGAAACCACGCTGATCGTGACGCCGTAGGTCGAGTCGGTATAGGACTGCCCGGGCAACAGGGCGGCATTGCTGAACGGCGATGTGGAAGTCGGCGACATGTCGAGAATTTCGGTGTCGTCGGCACCGGAAACGACCTCGAATTCAGACGCGCAGGACGGGCAGGACGCGATGCGCACCTGCGCGCCGCTGTTCGGCGCCGACAGTCCCGAATCGAATCCGACCGGCTGGCGAAATTCGACCCAGTACGTCCGGTTCCCCGAGGCGGTGGGAATCTTGACGGCGTAGTTCGCCATGCCGGCCGATTCGATCGGACCGAGCGAGTAGGTCGCCGTGCCGGAGCCGTGGGTCTTGACGCCGGTTGCGCCGATCCAGCCCAGAATGTCGGACTTCTGCTTGGCGTTGAAGTGCATCGCGCTGGTGTTGCCCATCACGTCGAACGGATCGCCATATTCCGATGCACTGCAGCCGGTTGCGGGAAAGGGCAGCGTCACGCCTCCGCAGTCGAGGCTGCCCGCGTGCAGCAGCCCGAAATTGTGGCCGAGTTCATGGCCGAAGACGGACAGCACGTTGACGCCGTTGCTCCACGCTTCGCCCCAGCCGACGTAGGCAAGTCCGTCCCATCCGCAGACGGACAATCTCGGAAACACGTAAAAGCGGTTTTGATACGTTCCGGTATAGCCGGCGGCAGTGGCGGCGGTGTCGGCCTGGGCGCCTATCGTCGAAAAATCACATGTTGCGGGCGCGGCCATTCCGATCGGCAGCCAAGTGGTGACCGTCACGTTGAGCAGTTGCTGGTTGAACGAGACTTCCTTGTAATAGTTGGCGACGCTGTTGGTGTTGGTGCGCACCACCGCATCGACCTGCGCCTGCGTGAATGGATTCGACGCGGGAGAATTCGTGAACTTCACCAGGACGACGAGCACGTTGTTGGTGACCGGCGCCGCCAGCGTCGTTGGCGCCGATTGCAACGTCAATTTCTGCGGCGCTTCCGCGACGATCGCGACGTTGCCGGTATCAAGGGATACGCCGTCGGCGGCGGGGCTTCCCGTCGCGAATACCTGCATGCCGTTCTTGAGCGTGTCCGGCATGACGTCGAGCACGAGCGGAACGGCGCGTCCGCCGTCTGACGGGCGGACGACGAAGCTGAACTCGCCGTGCGCGTTTGCGAAGTGGTCCGAATGCGCGAGCGTGAGCGTTCCCTGCACCTGCTGCGCGGTCACGGCCTGCGCGGAGATCCTTGCGGGCGTCGCGCGGACGACGCTTTGCGCCTCGAGGACCTTGCCGGTCCGGCGGCCCGAGACTTCGACGCGCGCGCCCTTGTCCAGCGCGTCCGCGAGGCTGCCGGTCACCCCGACGGTCGAGCCGTCGTCGAGGCGAAGCGACACGTAGCGAGTGATCCTGCCGGTGGTGCGATCGTCGACCGTCAGGCGATTGACGATCCCCGCGACGCACGACGTCCTGGGCGACGGGCGCCGCCATGCCCGCCGGCTGGATGCCGTCGGCAGCGACGTGGTGGGCGGCGGCCGGGAGGGTTCCCATCCCGACGGACAACGCCAGTGCTGCAACGAGAGAGGTCAAGTGTGGTGTACGCATAGTTGCCTTCAAAGCGGGGCAGGGCCGCGGCCGGAGGGATCCTCGGCGCGGCAAGGTGGCATATGCTAACGTCATAGGCCCTCCTTGCCAAGCCAAAACCGCGGTTCGAGCCCGGTATCAAGCAAGATCCGGGCGCAGGGACGACCATCGGTCGCCTTGCGCGGAACAGGCGGCATGCGCTCCGCGCGCGGAGACCGGCGCGCCGCAGGAAACGCGGGAACGAGCCGACGATGGGCGCGAATCGCGTCGTCCGCGCGGGATCGCATCGCTCCGCACGCGAATCGTTCTGACGCGCAGCGTCAACGCGGCTGACCGTAACTTGCGAACTTGTCCAGTACGGTTTGTATCTCGGAATCCGACAGCAGAACGGGCTCGCCGATCTGCAGCGCACGCCAGAACATTTCCGCAAGCGCCTCCACCTCGATCGCAAGCGCAAGCGCCGCCGCGAGGTCGGATCCCGCGGCGATCATTCCGTGATTGGCGAGGAGACACGCGCGTCGGTCCGCCATGGCGGCAACGGCATGCGCGGCGAGTTCGGGCGAGCCGAACGTCGCGTAGGGTGCGCAGCGGATGTCGCGACCTCCCGCCGTCGCTATCATGTAGTGAAACGGCGGAATGCCGCGGTGCATGCAGGCGAGCGCCGTGGCGAACGGCGAATGTACGTGGACGATGGCATTGAGGTCTTCGCGTGCGCGGTACAGGTCGCGATGGAAACGCCATTCGGAGGACGGCAGGCGTGTGCCTTGCGCGTCGCCGTCCGGCGTCATCGCGACAATGTCTTCCGGCGTCATCGCGTCGTACCGCATCCCCGTCGGAGTTATCAGGAATGTTCGGCGCGGGTCCTGAGATGAACGCGCGCTCACGTTGCCCGACGTGCCCCGGTTGATGCGTTCCGCATTCATCGACTGCGCGGTCGCGACGATCGCGGCGCGCAATTCGCGGTCCTGGGTTGCGGGCGCCGTCATTGGAAACGCTCCGGAAACAGTTTCGCCAGCGCCGCGCGATCCGGCATCGCGATGCCGCGTTCGGTGATAAGCCCCGTCACGAGCCGCGCCGGCGTCACGTCGAACGCGTAGTTGACCGCATGCGTTCCGGCAGGGGCAATGGCCACCGTCGTGGTCTGACCGTAGGCGTCGCGCCCGGAGACGGTCAGCACTTCGTCCGGGCTGCGGGTCTCGATCGGGATCGCGTCGCCTGAAGCGAGTGCGGCATCGAGCGTAGGGGACGGCAGCGCCACGTAGAAAGGAATGCCGTTGTCGCGCGCGGCAAGCGCCTTGGAATAGGTGCCGATCTTGTTGCAGACGTCACCGTTGCCCGCAACGCGATCCGTGCCGACGATGACGATGTCGACATCGCCGCGGCGCATCAGCAGGGCGCTTGCGGAGTCGGGAAACAGCGTGTGCGGAACGCCGCGGCGCGCCAATTCCCACGCGGTGAGGTTCGCTCCCTGCAGCCGGGGCCGCGTTTCGCTGACCCAGACGTGCACCGCCAGCCCGCTCGCGTGCGCGAGGAAGAGCGGTGCGGTTGCGGTGCCCCAGCCGCAGGTGGCGAGCGCGCCGGCATTGCAATGGGTCATCACGCGCACCGGACCGGAGCGCCTTGCGGCGACCTCGTGCAGCAGCGCGAGACCGTGCAGCCCGATCGCGTGGTTGATCGCCTCGTCCTCGGCGACGATCGCATCCGCTTCGCGCCACGCCGCGTCGGCGCGCGCGGAGATCTCGAGCGGCAGGACGGCGTCGCGGACGCGGTCGAGCGCCC
Organism: uncultured beta proteobacterium; assembly: GCA_963726765.1. GTDB lineage: Bacteria > Pseudomonadota > Gammaproteobacteria > Burkholderiales > Casimicrobiaceae > CAIWHR01. The sequence goes on from CAVSDH010000002.1 coordinate 11,859, forward strand.
AGCGCAGGTTGACGGCCGTCGGACGCGTCGCCTCGAGCGCCGCGTGGCCCTTCGCGAGCGCGTCGCCGGAGGCATCGCGATCGAGGGCGAGGGCGAGTCCATAGGCGCCGACGGCGCCGATGAGCGGCGCCCCGCGGACCCACATCGTCCGGATGGCCATGGCCGCCGCGTCGGCGCTCGCGATCTTCACGCTCAGCGTGGCGTGCGGAAGCGCCCGCTGATCGAGCGTCTCGATGTACCGGGCGCCGGCAGGGCGAAAAATCGCGCGATAGGAAGCGGGGTCGCGGGTCATGTCCGGCGCCTGGCTGACGGGATTCACCGAAGGTCGCTCGTGCCGCCGGCGCAGCGCTATTTCAGGACCTGGAGCAGGTTGTTGAAGTCGTCGGTCCACAGGCGCCAGTCCGGCCGCGCCTCGATCGCCTTCGCATGATCCGCGAGCCCCGGTGTCGCGAGGGATGCCGGATCGTCGGACAGGAGCACCCAGTCGCTGGTGCTCGTCATCCCGTCCTTGGTGTCGTCGCGCATGAGGACCGCCGAGAGCCCCTGCGCCTCGGCAAGCGCCTGCACGACGGGCACGAGGTCGAGATAGCGGTTCGTCACGTGAAAGGCGATGACCCCGCCCGGCTTCATGTGCCGCCGGTAGACCGCGAGCGCCTCCGAGGTGATGAGATGGACGGGGATCGCGTCGCTCGAGAACGCGTCGATCGCGAGCACGTCGAAGTTCTGTTTCGGCTCGCGCTCGAGCGACAGACGAGCGTCGCCCTGCGCCAGTTCGATCTTCGCGGCACTGTCGCGCAGATAGGAAAATTCGCGCTGCGCGGCGGCAATCACTTCAGGGTTGATTTCGTAGAACCGGTAGGTGTCGCCCTTCGCGCCGTAGGTGGCGATCGTGCCGGTGCCGAGGCCGATCACGCCGACGCGCAAGGGATCCATCCGCGGGTTCAGCGACTCGAGCAGTCGGCCGATGCCCGACGTCCCCGTGTAGTAGGTCGTCGGCCGGTCCTTGAGATCCGGCGCAAGGAACTGGGTGCCATGCAGAATCGAGCCGTGGATGAGCGAGCGGCGATGGTTGGAGGCGTCGGCGCCCCATTCCGTAACTCTCAGCACGCCGTAGAAATTGCGCTTGGTGACGATCACGTCGTCATAGAACTCGCGCACCGCCCAGATGCCGCATCCGATCGACGCAAGCAAGGCGGCCGCCGCCATCGCAATGAAGACACGGTGAAGCCGGCGCACCTGCCACAGCAGGAGCATTGCGCAAAGGACGAGTCCGCCGATCAGCTCGAAATGGGCAGGCAGGACCAGCGGCGCGACGATGCCGACCAGCACGGCCCCGCCCGCTCCGCCCAGCGAGAGCATCAGGTAGAACCGCGTGAGGTACTTCGGCGCCGGCTTCTGCCGCGCGAGTTCGCCGTGGCAGAACATGCACGCGACGAACAGACCCGCGGAGAACACGCCGATCTGCAGCGCGAGCTCGTGGGTGAGCTTCGGGTCGGCTTTGGTCCACGCCATCACGCCCACGCTCGCGGCCGTCATCGACAGAAACGTCTCGCGCCGGTACCAGCCGGACGCGTCGAAGCACAGGATGAACGTGAGCAGGTAGATCGCAAGAGGCGCTATCCAGAGCAGCGGAATCGACGCGATGTCCTGGGTGATGTGGTTCGACACCGCGAGCAGCAGCAGCGAGCCCGTTGCCGCGAGCGTGCACCACAGGAGTTGCCGCGCTGTCGACGGGGGTCGCTCGCCGTCATGCGCTTCGCGTGCGGCGTCAGCGATCGCAACTGCCGCCGCTTCGACGATCCCCGGGGACTTGCCGGTGCGGAGGCTTCGCCGACCGGCCGCGATGCACAGCCCGACAAAGAGCGCGTATCCGCCCGACCAGTACAGCGCCTGCGCGCGGGTCGCCGCCCAGGGCTCCAGCAGGAACGGGTAGCCGACGAGTGCCAGCATCGAGGCGAAGTTGGACAGCGCAAACAACCGGTAGGGACTCACTCCCGGCCTCGTGCGTGCGAACCACGCCTGGATCAGGGGGCTGGTCGTCGACAGCAGGAAGTAGGGAAGTCCGATCGTGCCGAGGAGGAGCCCGAGGATCCGCAACGCAGGATTTTCGTTGCCGAAGGGCTTCCAGTCCACGCCGGGGACGATGGGGAGGGAGGCCAGCGATAGCAGCAGCAGCGTCGTATGCAATCCTACCTGCCGCCGCGGCGTGAGCCGGTGGACGGCGAGGTCGGAGTACGCGTATCCCGCGAGCAGCGTCGACTGGAAGAACACGAGACACGTAGTCCAGACGGCGGCCGATCCGCCGAACCAGGGCAGGATCTGCTTCGCCATCACCGGCTGGACGAGGAACAGCAGAAACGCGCTGACGAATACCGTGGCGGCGTAGAGGACCATGGGCGGTGGAAATACGTCGGGGCGGACGGCCCGGCGACGAAGCGCAGGGCCCGGGCGCGGGAACCGAGACCGCGCATTCTACGGTGTCGGCCGCGCGCCGTGGTGCCCGGTGCCCCAACGCGGGCGATGCGACCCCTCAGTACGTGGTGCGCGGGCGAAAGTAGTCGACGCGGTCGATCGAATGCACGGTGACCTCGCGCACGTCGATCCCCTGCAGCACACGCAGCGGGATGTCGGTTCCCGCGCCGCCGCGGCTCCAGACCTTGCGGTAGAACTCGGCCTGCGTCCGCACGCCGTCGCCGGCGACGCCCAGAATGATGTCGCCCGCACCCAGGCCCGCCTTGTCGCCCGGTCCTTCGGGCGATACGCGCGCGACGACGAGCCTTCCCTGCACTTCCTCCGCCGCCACGCCGAGCCACGGGCGCGAGGGTCCTGCGCGCTGCCCGTTCTTCAACAGGTCGGCAAGTATCGGCTTCAGCATGTCGATGGGGACGAACATGTTGCCCGGAACGCCGTCCTCGCCGGACGATGCCTCGCGGACGATGAGCGAGCCGACGCCGACGAGCTTGAGGTCGCGCCCGACCAGCGCCGCGCCGCTCCAGTTGGCGGTCGGCGGCGACGTGAAGATCGCAGTCTCGAGCAGGTATTCCCAGCTGCCGGTGAACGGCCGCTTGGACACGACGTGCGCGAGCGTCACGTCGCTTTCCCTGTCGTAGTTGACGATCATCACCGGGTCTCGCTCGGCCAGCTTTCCCGAATCGCCGAGGGAGATGGGCGCAGCATCGAGCGGTACCACGGTCCGCACGAGACCCAGGCCGGTCGCGTGGTCGTAACCGACGACGCGTCCCGGCAACGTCCGGCCGCGGCGCGTGACGACCTGCACGTCGTCGGCTTCGACGATCAGGTATCCGATGGTGAGGATCAGGCCGTCGTCGCCGATGACGACGCCGGTGCCCTCGCGTTCGGACCCGAGGGTCGCCGAGCTGCGCGCCTCTCGCACCGCACGCACGTTGAGCTTGACGATGGAATCGAAGAAACGCTCGGCATCCGGTTGCTCCGCTGCCGCTTCCGCTTCCGCTGCCACCGCCGGTGTCGTGCCGGACGGTGGTGCCGAGGGCACGGCCGCCGCGAGCCCGCTGCCGGCGGCCAGAGCCACGAGCAACAGGACGACGGCTGCAGACGGCAATGACGCTCGAGGTGTCGTTGCGGCAGGGAGGGGAATCGACATGACAGCCTCCGTGAAGGAACCTGCGCGTACGCGGTACCGGGCGCCGCGCTCGCGCAGCCAATATAGCGCGTCGCCGTTGCGGCGCAAGCGATTTGAGCAGGGTCCGGGGCGGGAAGTTCGCCGCGGTCCAGCCGGTATAATGCGTTGCCGCGCCTGCGTCCGCACTTTCTGCTTGCGAAAGATCCCGTGCACGGCCCTCGCCGAACTCACATCCCGCTCGATGGAGCACTCATGACCACGCGCCGCAAGCCCGAGGAACTCCGGTCGCACCGCTGGTTCGGCGCGAGCGACATGCGCGGCTTCGGACACCACTCGCGTTCCGCGCAGATGGGATATTCGCGCGCCGATTACGAGGGCCGGCCGATCATCGCCGTCGTGAACACGTGGAGCGACATCAACGCCTGTCATGCGCATTTCCGGCAACGGGCCGAGGAGGTGAAGCGCGGCGTGCTGCAGGCAGGCGGCTTCCCGCTCGAGATGCCGGCGATCGCGCTCGCCGAGGTGTTCCAGAAGCCGACGACGATGCTCTATCGAAACCTGCTTGCGATGGAGACCGAAGAGCTGCTGCGCTCGTATCCCGTCGACGGGGCCGTGCTGATGGGGGGCTGCGACAAGACGACGCCGGCGCTGCTGATGGGAGCGATCAGCATGAACCTGCCGGCGATCTTCATGCCTGCGGGCCCGATGCTTCGCGGTGACTGGCGCGGGCAGTTCCTGGGGTCGGGCTCGGACGTGTGGAAGTACTGGGCCGAGAAGCGCGCCGGCAACCTCACCGACGAGCAGTGGCGCGCCATCGAAGACGGCATCGCCCGCTCGCCCGGCCATTGCATGACGATGGGCACCGCATCGACGATGACCTCGGCGGCCGAGGCGCTGGGCTTTTCGCTTCCCGGCGCGGCGTCGATTCCGGCGGCCGACTCGAGACACGGACGGATGGCCGCCGAGACCGGACGGCGCATCGTCGACATGGTGTGGGAGGACCTGAAGCCGCGCGATTTCGTGACCGCCGCGGCGGTCGACAACGCGATCACGACGATTCTGGCGCTCGGAGGGTCGACCAATGCGGTCGTGCACATGGTGGCGCTGGCGCGCCGCGCAGGCGTCGCGCTCTCGATCGACCGCTTCGACGCGCTCGCGCGTCGCACGCCGCTGGTAGCGAACATCCGTCCCGCCGGAAAGTACCTGATGGAGGACTTCTACTACGCGGGCGGGCTGCGCGCGCTGCTGTCCGAGATCCGGGACCTGCTCGATCTCGACGCGAATTCGGTCAACGGCAGGACGCTGCGCGAGAACATCGCGGACGCCGAGGTGTTCAACCGCGACGTTATCCTGCCGCGCGACAAGGCGCTCGTCGCGCGGGACAGCCTGGCCGTGCTGCGCGGCAATCTCGCGCCGGACGGCGCGGTGATCAAGCCGGCCGCGGCGGAGTCGCACCTGCTTCGGCATACCGGGCCTGCGATCGTCTTTGCCGACTACAACGACATGGCAGCGCGCATCGACGATCCGACGCTGCCGGTGACGAAGGACTCGGTGCTGGTGCTGCAGAACGCGGGTCCGCAGGGCGCGCCGGGCATGCCGGAGTGGGGACAGTTGCCGATTCCGAAGAAGCTTCTCGCCGAAGGCGTGCGCGACATGCTGCGGATATCGGATGCGCGAATGAGCGGCACGAGCTACGGCGCCTGCGTGCTTCACGTCGCCCCGGAATCGTTTGTCGGCGGCACGCTGGCGCTCGTGCGCGACGGCGACCTGATCGAGCTCGACGTCGCGGCCCGCAAGCTGAACCTCAAGGTGAGCGACGAGGAGCTTGCCCGTCGCCGCGCCGCGTGGAAGCGACCGGTGCCCCGCTACGAGCGAGGCTTCGGCGCGCTCTACCAGCAACACATCACCCAGGCCGATCAGGGATGCGACTTCGATTTCCTCGAGGGTGTCGCGCCGACGCCCGAACCGGAAATCCACTGATGAAAAACGTTGCCGCCCCGAAGCTCGTCGACGCCGTTGCCACGATCATGGAAGGCGGCGGCTGCAGCACCGCTGAAGCTCGGACGGTCGCGCGGCGCCTCGTCGATTCCAATCTCGTCGGGCATGAATCGCACGGCGTGCTGCGCGTCGGCAAGTATCTCGAATGGGTGCGTGCCGGCTGGCTCGCACCCAACGCGAAACCGACCATCGCGTTCGACAGCGACGCGCTCGCGATCGTCGACGGCAACCGCGGCTTCGGGCAGGTGGTCGGCGAGTTCGCGACGAGGCTCGGCGTGGGCAAGGCCGCGAAATCGGGCATCGCGATGATCGGCTTGCGCAATTGCGGGCACCTCGGTCGTCTCGGCGACTGGGCGGAGATCGCCGCCGCCGCGGGGCAGGTGTCGCTGCATTTCCTCAACACGTCGGGCGCGATGCGCGTTGCCCCTTTCGGCGGCAGCGACCGGAGGCTGTCGACCAATCCGCTGGCGGTCGGCGTGCCGCTCGCGGGCGCCGATCCGGCGATCCTCGACATCACGACGTCGACGGTCGCCGAGGGCAAGCTGATGGTGGCGCTCAACAAGGGCGAGCAGGTGCCCGAAGGCTGGATCGTCGACAAGCACGGCCGCCCCACGATCGAACCGAAGGATTTCTACGACGGCGGGGCGCTTCTGACCATCGGTGCGCACAAGGGCTCGGGGTTGTCGATGATCACCGACCTGCTCGCGGGTGCGGTCACGACGGGTCGCAGTTCCGATCCCGACGACGAGGTCCTGCGCAACAACATGCTGTCCATCTTCATCGCGCCTGCCGTCTACGACAAGGCGGGCGGCGTGCTTGCCGAAGCGCGGCGCTTCGTCGAGTTCGTCAAGGCGTCGCCGCCCGTCAAGCCCGGCGAGCCGGTTCTGGCGCCTGGAGACGTCGAGCGCAGGAACCGCGCGGCGCGACTCGCGAATGGGGTTCCCATCGACGACAAGACGTGGGCGGACCTGATCGCGGCGGCCGCTTCGGTCGGGATCGAGGAACGCAAGGTCGATGCGATCGTGTCCGCATGAAATTCGTTGCCATGCCCACGGCAACGCACGCGAGGGCAAGGACCGGCGACATTCGGCATTGGGCGAAACCACGGGATCATCGATGAAATCATTTGCGGGATTGTGTGTCGGGATCGCGATGGCGACGTTCGGCGTGTTCGCAAACGCGCAGGCGTGGCCTTCGAAACCGGTCAAGTGGATCGTGCCGTTCGCCCCTGGCGGGACGACCGACATTCTCGCGCGCACAGTCGGCGACAAGCTGTCGATTGCGCTCGGCGTTCCGGTCGTCGTCGAGAACAAGCCGGGCGCGGGCGGTGGCGTCGGCGCCGAGTTCACGGCGAAGGCCGCGCCCGATGGGTACACGATCATGGGCGGAACCATCAGCACGCACGCGATCAACGCGTCGCTGTACAAGAGCCTTCCGTACGACCCGGTCAGGGATTTCGCGCCGATCACGCTGATCGCGAGGGTGCCCAACATGCTGGTCGTCAATCCCGACGTGCCGGCGAAGGACGTGAAGGAACTGATCGCGCTGATGAAGGCCAATCCCGGCAAGTACACGTTCGCGTCGTCGGGCAACGGCACGTCGCAGCACCTTTCCGGCGAGCTGTTCAAGTCGATGGCGGGCGTGGACATGCAGCACATCCCGTACAAGGGCAGTCCGCCCGCGCTTCAGGACGTGGTCGGAGGGCAGGTTACGATGACGTTCGACAACATCACGACCGCGTGGCCTCTCGCCAAGGCCGGCAAGCTCCGCGCACTTGCAGTCACGACGGCGAAGCGCTCCTCGATTGCGCCGGACGTGCCGACGCTCGCAGAGTCGGGGTTGCCGGGATTCGAGGTCGGGTCCTGGCAGGGCGTGTTCGCCCCTGCGGGCACGCCGCCTGCGATCATCAAGCGCCTCAACGCGGAAATCGTGAAGATTCTCGGCATGCCGGACGTCCGCGAGAAACTCGGGGCACTGGGCGCCGAGATCGTTGCCGATTCACCCGAGGATTTCGCGGCGCTGGTAAAGGCGGAAGTCGTGAAGTGGTCGGACGTCGTGAAGAAATCCGGCGCCAAGGTCGACTAGGGCATGCACCGATGAGCGCCGCGGACGCGGTTCTGTTTCCGGGTTTCGAGAATCGTCGCATCAAGGCGGCCGCCGCCGACATCAATTTCGTCGCAGGCGGCAGCGGGCCGCCGTTGCTGCTCCTCCACGGCTATCCGCAGACGCATGCGATGTGGCACAAGGTTGCACCGCGACTCGCCGAGCGCTTCACCGTCGTCTGCAGCGACCTTCGCGGCTACGGCGACTCGTCGAAGCCAGAAGGCGGAAACGGCAGCGCCAATTACTCGAAGCGCGCGATGGCGGCGGACCAGGTCGAATTGATGCGTGCGCTTGGCTTCGCGAAATTCCGGCTGGCGGGACACGATCGCGGCGGTCGCGTCGCGCACCGGCTGTCGCTCGACCACCCCGCGGCCGTCGAGCGTATCGCGGTTCTCGACATCTCGCCGACGCGCACGATGTTCGGAAAAACGGACCAGGCGTTTGCGACCGCCTACTACCACTGGTTTTTCCTGATTCAGCCATTCGACCTGCCGGAACGTCTGATCGGCGCCGACCCGGTCTACTACCTGCGCAGGAAAATGGGCGCCTGGTCGACGGGCCTTTCCCATTTCGATCCGCGCGCGCTTGGCGAATACGAGCGCTCCTTCAACGAGCCGGCGACGATCCACGCGACCTGCGAGGATTATCGCGCCGCCGCGGGAATTGACCTGATGCACGATGCGGCCGACGCGGACAAACGTGTGGCGTGCCCGTTGCTCGTGTTGTGGGGAGACAAAGGCGTCGTGCACCGCATGTTCGATCCCCTCGCGGACTGGCGAGCGGTCGCGGTCGACGTGCGCGGGAAGGCGCTGCCGTCGGGACATTTCCTGGCCGAGGAAGCGCCCGAGGAGACGCTCTCGGCGCTCACCGAATTCTTCGCCGGATGAGCGTGTCG
>CAVSDH010000003.1:0-59897 GCA_963726765.1 uncultured beta proteobacterium
ATCCGGGCAAAGGGCGGCGACGAATTCCGCTTTCATCGCCAGCTGAAGCGGCATCGTGCGTTGCGACTCGCGCTGTCGTCGCTGTCGGCGCAATTTGCCTGACGGAGGCGTGCAACAGGACCGCCGGACTACACCATGAGACGGCTCATGCAGGCACGGTAGAAAACCACGCGGTGAAGCCCGGGTGGCTGCGGCCGATCGAAGACGTCCTGCGCTGCGCCCAGCAGAAACGCCTCGTCGGCCTGATCGTGGACGAACCAGCGAAGCTCGTTCGGAAACGCGCGGATGGTGTCGAAATCCGACTGCATCTGGCCGAGAAATGCCTCGCGCGACATGCCGTTCTCGCGCGCCTGCGCGGCGTTGCCGATGAACTCGGCGCCCTCGGTGCACTCGGTCGACGATGGTGCGCTCGCGACCGCGAGACTGGCGCCGGAGGCGATCGCCGCGATCGCCAGCCCGAAGAGAATTCGTGTTGCACGCGATGGCGCTGCATTGTGCATGGTCATCCCTCCTGTGATCGCGACTTCGCCGTGCTGGCGTTCATGACAGACCGAGTCGCGCGATCCCCGCCGATCGTATCGAAGTCGACCCGCGCATTCAATCGTGCAGCGCAGCGATTGCCGGCACGGTAGAATGCCGGCCGGCAGCTCGCGTCCGAGGCGGGCTGACTGTCCCGATCCCTCCGACAGAAGATGCCCGCCAAACCTTCGACCCGACCCTGCCGTGTCCGCCGTTCCGGAATCCACGGCCGCGGCGTGTTTGCCGCGCGCACGATCCGCAAGGGAACCACGATCATCGAATACCGCGGCGAGCGGACCACGTGGGAGATTGCCCGCACGCGCCCGGACAGCGACCCCGACAATCCGCACCACACGTTCATCTTCGAGCTCGATGACGGAAGCGTGATCGACGCTGACGTTCGCGGCAATGCGGCGCGCTGGATCAATCATTCGTGCGCGCCCAACTGCGACACCTATGAGGACGACCGGGGCCGTGTGTTCATCGAGGCACTGCGGACGATCCGCGAGGGTGAGGAACTCACCTACGACTACCAGCTGTCCTACGACGGCCGCGTCGGTCCGCGCGTGCTGGCCGCGTATGCCTGCCGCTGCGGTGCACCGCGCTGCCGCGGTTCCATGCTCGCGCGCCCGCCGCGGAAGGCGCGCTAGGCGCTCTCTCCGTCAGGAGACCACGATGGCCCGAAAGCGCCCTCTGCAATCCGCCGGCAGGATCGTCGTCTGCGAGCACACGTCGAAAATCCTCGCCGACAATCCCCTTGGCGACCCGCACGTCCGCCGGCTCGCAGTGTGGCTGCCGCCGCAGTACGACGGAAATTCGACTTCGGGCCGCGGTCGCCGCTTTCCCGTCCTCTACGACTTCGTCGGGTTCACCGGATCGGGGCTCGCCCACGTCGGGTGGAAGCCGTTCGGCGACAATGTCGCGGAGCGCGCCGCCCGCCTCGTCCACGAGCGCAGGATGGGACCCGCGATCATCGTGTTTCCGGACTGCTTCACCTGCCTCGGCGGCAATCAGTACATCAATTCGTCGGCGATCGGCAACTACGCCGATTACCTCACACGCGAGATCATTCCGTTCGTCGACCGCGAATTCCGCACGCTCGCTTCGCGCGACCATCGCGGATGCTTCGGCAAGTCGTCCGGCGGTTACGGGGCGATCGTTCACGGGATGAAGCATGCGCAGCATTGGGGCGCGATCGCGGATCATTCGGGCGATGCGTATTTCGATTTCGTCTACCGCCACGACTGGCCGAACACGCTGAACGAGCTCGCGAAATATCGCGAGCCGAAACGCCGCCCCGGCGCGTACGATGCGCTTGCCGCGGCCAGAACGCGGAAAGGTCTCGCCTCCGGTCTGGACGACGGCCGCGTCAGGCGATTCCTGAAGGAAATATGGGGCAAGGAAAAGCTGTCGCACGCCGAAGGCCACGCCGTCATGAACGTATGCATGGCGGCGACCTATGATCCGGATCCCGCGGCCCCGCTCGGATTTCGCGTGCCATTTCATCTCGAGACCGGCGAGACGATCGACGCGCGCTGGAAGAACTGGCTGCGGCACGACCCGATCCACCTGGTCGGCCGGCATGTGAAGGCCCTGCGCTCGCTGCGCGGCATCTACATCGACTGCGGCTGGCGCGACCAGTATCACATCCATTTCGGCACGCGCATCCTGTCCATGCGCCTCGCCGAAGCCGGGATTCGCCACGTCTACGAGGAATTCGACGACAACCATTCGGACGTCGACTACCGGATGGACGTGAGCCTTCCGTTTCTCTACCGCGCGCTGAAGCCCTGACGCGCGGCACCCGGATCGCCCCCAAGGAGGTCACGATGCGCCTGGAAGATATGCGCGAGAGCGACAATGTCGAGGACCAGACGCGGGGAGGCGGCTCGTTCGGCGGCGGCGGCATCAAGCTCGGGGGTGGTGCGCTCGTCGTGGTGGTGATCGTGAGCCTCCTTTTCGGCGTCAATCCGATGACGCTGATCGGCGACATGCAGTCGGTGGCGCCGCCGCCGGGGCAACCCGCCCCGGGTTACGGGCCGCAGGTCGGCAAATCCGCTTCCGGCGCGCAGATCTCCGGCCCCGCAAACCCGTCGAAGGTGCTCGCGGCGCGCGTCCTGGGCGACACCGAAGACGTGTGGGGCGCGGTGTTTCAGACGATGGGCAAGACGTACCCGCCGCCGACACTGGTTCTGTTCCCGGGATCGGTACGCTCCGCCTGCGGACTCGCCAGCGCCGCCGTCGGCCCCTTCTATTGTCCGGCCGACCACAAGCTCTATCTCGACACCGCGTTCTTCGACGAACTCGCGCGCCGCTTCAGGGCCCCCGGCGATTTCGCGCAGGCCTACGTGATCGCGCACGAAGTCGGCCACCACGTGCAGAACCTCACCGGCGTGATGCAGCAGGTCGACGCAAGGCGGCAGCGCCTGGACGAGCGCGGAAACAATGCGCTGTCCGTGCGGCTCGAACTGCAGGCCGACTGCTATGCCGGCGTGTGGGGATACTTCGCGCAGCATCGCAACAAGCTCGACACGGGCGACCTCGAGGAGGGGTTCGCCGCGGCAGCGGCCGTCGGCGACGACCAGATCCAGAAGCGTTCGCAAGGCTACGTCGTGCCTGATTCCTTCACGCACGGCACGTCCGCGCAGCGGCTCCACTGGTTCAAGGTCGGCCTCGCGAGCGGCGACATGCGGAAGTGCGACACGTTCGCCGTTCGCGCGCCGTGAGCGTCGGCTACTTCACGACCGTCCCGTCCGCCTGAAAGCGGACGCGACGCACCTTGCGGTCGTATTCCGCCTCGACGGCGGTGGTCACCTCCTCGCCGGCGGACGTGTAGACGCGGCCGCCGCGATGCCGGCAGGCGTTGCGCTCGTACTGGCAGGGTCCCATCTCGGGATGCCGCCGGCACAGCGCCTCGACATTGCCGGGATACTCGATCGGCGTGCGAACGCCCGCCACATCGCAGGCATAGATCGGCCCCGGAGGGAGCTGCATCGACGGCAGGGCGATCGTCGCCCGTGGCGCCGACGACGTCTGCGATGCGGAATTCGACGGGGGTTGGGGTGCAGTGCCGGCGGGCGCAGCGGACGGCGCCTGGCGCGGGCGCGCGGGGCCAGCTCCGTCCGGCGGCGACGGCTGGCAGGCCGAGACAAGCAGCACGACGACCAGCGCCGCGATCCTCGGGCACGCCATCGTGCCGCGCCGGCCCCGCAGGACATCGGCCCGGACCGATGGGCGCTGCAAAGGTGCAGCAATGCTGCGCGCAGACGTTTGCACAGGATCCATTCGCGAAGTCTACCTTCAACCGGAAGCTCGCCGCACTGCATCGGCCTTGCGGCAGGCGTGCACCCTGTCGATAATGCGCATTGACCCCGCAGAGCAGACTCGCCGCCATCGCCTCCATCGCTCCCGGCAAACCGACACCCTGCCCCGGCTGCGGAGCCACCATGCAGCCGCAGCGGTTGCCGCGCAATCCGCTGGGCGAAGTCACCGTCGACTTGTGCGTGTCGTGCCAGGCGCTATGGTTCGACTCGTTCGAAAGCGTGCAGCTGACGCCCGGCGCAACGCTTGCCCTGTTCGACACCATCCGCAAAGCGCCGCAGGCCACCGGTCGCGGAATTCCCGCGCGGCTGCCTTGCCCGCGCTGCACGCATTCGCTCGTGGTCACGCACGATCTGCAGCGAACGACACGATTCACCTATTACCGCTGCCCGGAGGGTCACGGGCGATTCACGCCATTCGTCCAGTTCTTGCTGGAGAAAAATTTCATCCGTCCGCTTGCACCCGCCGAACTTGCGCGTCTGAAAGCAACGATTCGCATCGTCCGCTGTTCGTCGTGCGGCGGACCCGTCGACCTCCACACCGACGCGGCGTGCCCGTATTGCCGCGCGCCGATCGCGATCCTCGATGCGGATGCGGTCGACGCCACCGTTCGCTCGCTCGAGGCGGCCGAAGCCCGCCGAACGACGGTCGACATCGAGGCGCTGGTCGACGGCATGCTCGACGCCCACCGGCACGCGTCCGCCGCGGAGGAATCGCCGTTCGACGCCGCCACCGGGACCGGCACGGGCGTGGATCTGGTCCATCTCGGTCTCATGGCGGTCGCCAGACTGCTGGAGCGGTGAAGCGGCCCGGCGCTGGCATCCGGTGCGCAGGTGGACGTAGAATTGCGTCTTTACACAGCTCGGGAATTTCCGCCATGCACGTCCTACGCCGACTCACGTTCGCCCCGATGTTCGCGGCAGCCGCTGCGTTCGCTTGCGCAGGCTTCGCGCTCGCGCAGACCACGGCTCCCGCCACACCCACGATGACGCCCGCGCCGTCCTGCGAAAAGCCGGGCGATCCGCCCAGCGCGAATCCGTCCGAGCTCGGCAGGGCCGCGGCGGAGATGAAGCGAAACAACTGGTCCAAGAGCATGAAGACCTACACCGATTGCCTCAGGACCTTCATCAACGATCAGCAGGCCGCGGCCGCGCCGCACGTTCGGGCGGCCAACGCCGCGGTCGACGAGTTCAACCGGGCGATCAAGATCTTCAACGACCAGATCGAAGCGTCCAAGCAGTAGCGGTCCCGGCGTGGCGATGGGCCGCGCCACCGTCTCCGTCGCCGAGGCGCGTTCCGTCGCCCCGCGGGCCGGAACGGCCTGCGGCGCGACGATCGCACGACGATGCCCCTAGCCCCGACGCCAATTCCTGCGCGGCCCGCCCCCACGGCAGATTCCGCGCGGGCGATCGCGATTGCGCTGGTCGAGGGCTTCGACAAGCATTACGCGCTCTTCCGCGAATGCGCTCGCGCCGCACGGCGCCACTTCGAAGCCGGCAACTGGCTCGCGATTCAGCACGTGGGCCGCGACCGCATCGACTTCTACGACCGCCGTGTGCTGGAGACCGCCGCGCGCCTCGAGCGCGAATTCCGCACGGTCGGGCTCGACCGTGACGCGCTGTGGGAGCAGGTGAAGCACCATTTCATCGGCCTGCTCGTCGACCACAAGCAGCCGGAATGCGCCGAAACGTTCTTCAATTCGGTGCTGGTCAAGCTCCTCCACCGGGTCTATTTCCACAACCGCTTCATCTTCGTCCGGCCCGCCATCTCGACCGAGTACATCAACGCCGAACCGCCATCGTACCGAAGCTATTACCCGCTGCAGACGGGCCTGCGCGACGCTCTGGTCGACATCGTTCTCGACTTCCGCTTCGAGCGGCGCTTCGCCGATTTCGGCCGCGACCTCGCCAACGTGCTCGCCGCCGTGCGCAAGCGGTTCCCGCGACCGTTCCGGCCCGAGGCGAATCACCAGATCCAGGTGCTGGGATCGCCGTTCATCCGCAACCAGACGGCCTACATCGTCGGCCGCATCGTCAACGGCATCCAGACGCACCCGTTCGTGGTTCCCGTCAAGCACGACGCCGCCGGCAAGCTCTACTTCGATGCATTGCTGATGGACGAGGCGGACCTCGCCATCCTGTTCTCGGCCAACCGGGCGTATTTCCTCGTCGACATGGAAGTTCCCGCCGACTACGTCAATTTTCTGGGCGGAATGCTGGCCGACAAGACCGCGGCCGAGCTCTACACGATGATCGGGCTGCAGAAAGCGGGAAAGAATCTCTTCTACCGCGATTTCCTCCACCACCTCAAGCATTCGAGGGACAAGTTCATCGTCGCTCCGGGCATCAAGGGCCTCGTGATGACCGTCTTCACGCTGCCTTCCTATCCTTACGTGTTCAAGGTCATCAAGGACCGGATCGCGGCGTCGAAGGACACGGACCGCCAGAAGGTCAAGCAGAAGTACACGCTGGTGAAGCACCACGACCGCGTAGGACGGATGACGGACGTGCTCGAGTACTCGGACGTCGCCTTTCCGCGCGGGCGCTTCTCGGAGGAACTCGTTGCCGAGCTGACGGCCGTCGCGCCATCGGTGGTCGAGTTCGACGGCGACCACGTCGTGATCAGGCACCTGTACATCGAGCGCCGGGTGACGCCGCTCAATCTGTACCTCGAGCGCGCCGACGACGCGCAACGCGCGCACGTGATTCGGGAGTACGGCACAGCGTTGAAGGAACTGGCCGCGGTGAACATCTTCGCGGGCGACCTGCTGTTCAAGAATTTCGGCGTGACTCGCTTCGGACGCGTGGTGTTCTACGATTACGACGAAATCGAGTACCTCGTCGACTGCAATTTCCGCAAGATTCCGCCGCCGCCTCCGGGCTGGGACGACATGTCGGGCGACGTCTGGTATGGCGTGGGGACGCACGATGTCTTCCCCGAGGAGTTCGCGACGTTCCTGCTGACCGACGCGCGCACCCGAGAGTGTTTCCTGCAATCCCACGCCGACCTGCTCGACGCGCAGTGGTGGCAACGCATGCAGCGCGAAATCCGCAGCGGCCGGCAGGTCGAGGTCCTCTCGTATCCCGACAGCGAGCGATTTCCGCATTCGGCCCGTTGACCGGATCCGCTGCGGCGGTCCCCACGCGGGTCGCCTTCGCGTGCTATCCTCGCGGCGATCCCGCCGGAGCCATCCATGCGTCCATCCCCTCCCGCCCGGAATTTCCCGCGCCTCGTGCTCGTCGTCGCCATCGTCGCTCTCGCGGCGCCGGGTTGTGCGGACAAGCCCAGCAAGGAAGAGCAGGAAGCCGCGAAGAACACGTTTCGCCTGCAAGCTGTCCGGCGAGCGACTGGTCGTACGGTTCGACGCGGGCGAAGCGCGCCTGCTGATGCCCGCCGGCGAGCGCGTCGTGCTCTACCAGATTCCGACGGCGACCGGCGTGCGCTTTGCCAACGGCACGATGGAGTTACGCGGCAGGGGCACCGATCTGCAGCTCGTGTCCGACGGCGCCGTCATTCCGCTCGTCGATTGCCAGCCCTACACGCTGCCGAAGCCCGCCTGACTTTCGCAATCCCGGCCGGCCGCGTTACGGTCGTTTCGCGGCGTCGATGTCGACGTACTGCCAGGTCTGCGATCGAATCGGATGCGGCTTGTAGTCGCGGACCCACGGCTGCAGGAGCTGGTCCTCGATCAGGTGATAGCCGAGCCGCCAGGGCGCGTAGGCGAGAACGAGCTCCGTCATCTTGTTGAACAGCTGGGTGCGCGCGGGCGAATCGGGAAGCCGCCTCGACTCGTCGAAGAGCTTGTCATAGGCGGCCAGCTTGAAATTGGCGTTGTTTTCCTGCCCCGCGTTCGGGCCGTACAGCAGCTGCATGAAGTTCTCGGCGTCGGGATAGTCCGCGTTCCAGCCGTCGCTGCGCATCGGGATCTTGCCGAGGCGCGCCATCTTGCGGAGCTCGGGCGTCCGGTCCTTCTTGAACACGAGCCGAATTCCGATCGCATCCATGTTCTTCTTCCACAGCTCGTCGCCCTGCCGCGTCACCGAGTTCGGCGTCGACCAGCACTCGATGGCGAGCGGCTTGCCGTCCGGCGTTTCGCGATAGCCGTCGCCGTCGCGATCCTTGTACCCGAAGCGGTCGAGCAGCGCCCGCGCCGCGGCGGGATCGAACATCTGCGCATTCGTCTTCAGCGCCGGATCGTAGCCGGCGATGTCGGGTGGAATCGGGCTGATGGCCGGCACCGCGCGGCCCTTCAGCAGCACGCGGATCGCCTCGTTCTGGTCGTAGGCCATGCCGATCGCGCGGCGCAGCGCGATTCTTTCCGGCGTGTAGCCGCCGACCACCGGATTTTCCATGTCGAAATAGGTCCACCAGGTGTTCGGGCGCAGCAGAATCTCGTGCTGGATCCCCTTGGCCGCAAGGTCCGGCCTTGAGCTTGCCGTTCGCGAGCGCCTGGTCGATGAACTCCGACGGCAGCCGCTCGAGCATGTCGACTTCGCGATTGAGGAAGGCGAGCCATGTGCCTGTCCTTCCTCGATCACGCTGATTTCGATGCGACCCGGCGACCGGGAGGCGCTTGCCCTTTCAGCGCGGCGGCGATCGGCTGCGATTCGGGCGGAATCGGACCCGCCGGGCGTGTAGGTTTCTTCGCGATAGGCCGGGTTCGCCGTGAGCACGATCTTCGAGCTGCGCTTGTACTCGCCGAGCAGGTAAGGGCCGGTGCCCACGGGATGCGCGCCGAAGTCGAGACCGTAAGCCTCGACGACCTCGCGCGCGACGGCGGTCGTGTTGGGGACCGCGAGCGCGTACAGGAAACGCAGATCCGGGTCCTTCAGCCGTATCCGCAGCGTGTAACGGTCGACGGCTTCGATCCCCGGAAACGGCGCGTCGTAATCGAGCTTGCCGGTCTTCGCGGCCTTCGCGCGCGCTTCCTCGGCACCTACGACCTTGCCGTCGATGAGCCACGCCCAGGGGCTCTTGATGGCCGGGTCGAGGAGGCGCTTCAACCCGTAGACCTGATCCGCGGCCGTGAGTTCGCGCGGCTTTCCCTTGAAGGCGGGATCGGGCGTGAAGAAGATGCCCTTGCGGATCTTGAACAGGTAGGTCTTGCCTCCGTCGAGGACGGTCGGCATCGCTTCCAGCGTACGCGGGACGAGCTTGACCGGCCGCGCGAGATAGTCGTAATCGAGCATCGCCTCGTAGATGTTGGCGATGACGCCGTCCGACGCGGCATCGGAAGCGAACTGCGGGTCGAAGCTCGTCTCGGCCATGGAAAAGACAACGCGCAGCGTCTTCCCGGGATCCGCGGCGAACGCCGGCGCGAGGTGCAGCGCGCAGGCCGCTGCCAGCAACAGCGTGCCCGGCACCAACGCCGAACTCCGGATCGAGCGCTTCCAGTCCATTCGATGAGTCCTCCGCGCGGTCTTCGGGCCGCCGCAGGCATCCTAGCATCCGCGCAGCGCGCGGCGCGCCGCGCGACTTCACCGACGCGCCTGGATTACAATCGGCAATCCGTCGAACGGATCACGCCATGGAAATGAAAAGGCTTTCCGGCGGCAACCTGCGGGCTGCAGGCTACGATGCAGCACGACGGACGCTCGTCGTCGAGCTCACGTCCGGCACCTTCGAGTACGGGGGCGTGTCGGCGGACACCTTTCGCCGGCTCACCTCGGCGTCGTCGCCATGGAGCTTTTTCCGCGACAACATCGAGGATGGCGAATACCCGGTCAAGCGGGTACGCTGACGCACGGCGCGGGGCGCAGGCCAGCGCGGCGGCGGGAGATCACCTCCCCCGCCACCGCCATGGAACGGCAGTCTGCGTTCCCTTACTGGATCGTCAGCTTGCGTCCGGCGAGCGCGGGCTTTTTCGCCAGCGTCAGTTCCAGCACGCCGTTCTCGTACTTCGCCCCGCTTGCCGCTTCGTCGAGCTCGGCAGGGAGAGTGAAGCTGCGAAACGCGCTGCCGACGTAACGCTCGGCATGCAGCACCCGCTCGCCGTCCTTCCTCTCCGTCTCGCGCTTTACTTCGGCGCCGATGGTGACCTGGTTGCCCTCGATCGGACACCTGAATGTCGTCCTTGGACACGCCCGGGATTTCGGCGCGAACGATGTACGCCCCATCCTTTTCCGCGACGTCGAGCTTGATGGACACGGGCGCCCGTTCGGCGCGTACCGGCTTGAAGAATCCGCGAAACAGGTCGTCGATCGCGGTGTCCGCGAAAGGCTGGTAGAGGCTCAGATTGTTCATCGTAGATCTCCTGTCAATTTGCACTCGGGGTCGGCCGCAGCGGATCCCTTCAGGCATCGCAGGTGACGGCCTCGTCCGACAATCTAGGGTCCGCTGCGCGCGTTTCAAGGGGGTGGCACGGCGTTCGTCGGCGTCCGATGCCGGCGAACCCCGGGAGCCCCGATTCGGATCGGGGAAAAATGGACGATAATTCAGGTGAACCGTGACCCTGACCCGGGATTTCCTGCCATGACCACCGCCCTTCCCCCCAACCAGCTCGCCCGCCTCAATCGGGAGCTAGAGGAACGCCGCGCGAGCCTTCGCATCGAGGTCAAGACCCAACTGGACGGAAGCGAGGACGACCGCGTCGTTGGCTTGCGCAACCGAATCAAGGAAAGCGGCGACGAGTGGGGCGTCGCCGACGGCTTGGCCGAACTCGACATCGCCGAGGTGCGCCATGCGCTGTCCGAACTCGACGAGGTCGATGCGGCGCTCGCGCGGATTCGCGCCGGGACCTATGGGGAGTGCCGGGACTGCGGTGAACCGATCGCGCCCGCGCGCCTGTCGGCCTATCCGACGGCGACGCGCTGCGTCGCCTGCCAGGAGCGGCACGAAAGGAAGGTCGGCGGCCCGCCGCTGACCGCGGTCTGACGCGCGGCCGCTACCGCTTCGCCGCGCCGCCCGGCGCATAGCGCGCCAACCATGCGAAGAATTCGCGGTACCAGAGGCGCGAGTTCTGCGGCTTCAGGATCCAGTGGTTCTCGTCGGGGAACCAGACGAGCCGTGCCGGCACGTCCTTCGCCTTCAACGTGTCGTAGTACTGCAGCGCCTGGGTTGCGGGCACCCGGTAATCCTGCTCGCCGTGGATGACGAGCGTGGGCGTCTTCGCATGCTTCACGAAATGATGCGGGGATTGCCGCATGACGCGCGCCGGGTTGTCCCAGTGGAATGCACCCAGCTCGTCGGCGAAGAAATGGTAGCCGTCGGTCGCCATCATGCTGACCCAGTCGTAGCAGCCGGCGTGGCACACGTACGTGCGGTAACGGTCGGTGTGGCCGTTCATGTAGGCGACCATGTAGCCGCCGTAGCTGCCACCGGTCGCGGCCAGTCGCGAGCGGTCGATGTAGCCCTGTCGCAGCAGCCAATCGGTCCCCGCCTCGACGTCGGCGTACTCCTTCCTGCCGTACTGGCCGGTAATGGTCTCGAGCCACTTCTGGCCGAAGCCCGACGAGCCGTGGTAGTTGACGGCAGCGACCACGTAGCCGTAGCCGGCGAAGACCTGAGTGTTCCACCGGTAATGCCACCCGTCGACGTGCGCGGCGTGCGGGCCGCCATGAATGGAGTGCAGCAGCGGCCACTTCTTCTTGGGGTCGAAATTCGGCGGGTAGGTGATGAACATCTGCACGGGATCGCCGCCCCAGCCCTTGACCGTGACTTCGCGGACCTCGCCAACCGCGTGACGACCGAGCAGCGCGCGGTTCAGGGATTCGATGCTTCGTTCGCCGCCGCCGTCGCCACGGCACGCGAAGAGCGCCGGCGGCGCAGAGGGCGCAGCGCGATCGAACGCGATCACCGACCCGTCGCGCGATTGTGCGAATCCTCCCACGACGCCGCCCGGGACGAGCATGGACGGCGTGGCCGCGTCGAGCGGCAGCCGCGCGATGCCCACCCTGCCGTGGCTTTCAAGCGTGCAGAGGAGCGCGCGACTGTCGGGCGTCCACGCGACGTGGCTCGTCGCGCGATCGAGCTTCGGGGCGAGCCCGCGCATGGCGCCCCGTCGTCGATCGAGGAGCACGAGACGACCCTGATCGTTGAAGCTGCGCTTGGTGTCGTACGCGTGGAAGACGAGCGAGCGCCCGTCGGGCGAGTAGCGAGGATGCGCGTCCGACGTGTTCGTCGTCGCCGTCAGCACGCGCGTGCGGCGCGACCCGAGGTTGACCGTGACGATGTCGGTCTGGCTCATCATGCGCGGCTCGGCCCCGCGGTCGGCGGTGATGGCGATTTCGCGTCCGTCGGGGGCGATGTCGTAATCGTCCGCCGACGGCTCCCACGGCGGCAGCGCGAGGCCGGTCCCGGCGAGCGCGTCGCGGCAATGCCCGTTCGCAACGTCGCAAACGTAGATGCGCGGCTCCCGGCCGTCGGTGAGCCAGTGATCCCAGAAGCGGAATTCGTGGCGCTCGGTGACGTGCGCCTTGACCTTCGCTTCCTTGCGCTCCTTCCGGCGCTTTGCCTGCAACGCGTCCGTCGCGAGGTCCGGCCACACCCACGAGATGAAGGCGATCCGCTTGCCGTCGGAAAACCACTTGGGCGCCGCGCATCCGGTGGCGAGATGCGTGAGCCGCCTCGCTTCGCCGCCATCCGGCGCGATGAGGTAGAGCTGCGGCTCCTCGTCGTCCTTGCGCTTCGCCGTGAATGCGATCCATCTGCCGTCGGGGGACCACCTGGGATCGCTGTCCTTGTCGCCCGCCGTCAGGCTCCGCGCGCGGCTCGGGCCGTCGCGTCCGCTGGAAAGACCGGTCGGGAACAGCCACAGCGACGTGCTGCTGTCGTTCTTGTCCATGTCGAAGCGCGTGACGGCGCTGCACGCGAGTGCGCCGTCCGGGGAGAGCGTCGGCGTGCCGATGCGGCGGATCGCCCACAGGGCTTCGACGGTGAGCGGCGGCTTGCGCTTCGCCGGGCGGCGGGCAGCGCCGCGGAGGATGCGAGGCATCGTGGATTCCTTGTGGGTACAATGCGGGTTGGCGATTCTACTCCGCGATCCCGTGGCGCGCGGCGGGCCGCACCGACGGAATCGATCGCTCGAGTCCAGGACACCGATGAATTACCGCAGGCTCGGCAACTCCGGCCTCAAGGTCAGCGAACTTTCGTTCGGGTCCTGGGTCACCTACGGCAATCAGATGGGCGCCGACGTCGCCGGCGAGTGCATGGCGGCCGCGTACGACGCGGGCGTCAACTTCTTCGACAACGCCGAGGTCTACGCGAAAGGCGAATCCGAGAAGATCATGGGTGAAGTGCTGCGCAGGAGAAACTGGCCGCGCTCCTCGTACGTCGTCTCGACCAAGTTCTTCTGGGGGTTGCGCGACGGGCCGAACGAAAAGAACACGCTCAACCGCAAGTATCTGCGGCAGGCGATCGACGGCTCCCTTGCACGCTTCCGGCTCGATTACGTCGACCTCGTGTTCTGCCATCGTGCGGATCCCGACACGCCGATCGAGGAAACGGTCTTTGCGATGCACGACATGATCGCCGCCGGGAAGGTGCTCTACTGGGGGACCTCGGAGTGGACCGCCGCGGAGATCACGGCCGCGTGGCAGATCGCCGAGCGTCATCACCTGCACAAACCGGTGATGGAGCAGCCGCAGTACAACCTCCTGCATCGCGAGCGCGTCGAAACGGAATACGCGCGCCTGTACGCCGACATCGGCCTCGGCACGACGATCTGGAGCCCGCTCGCATCGGGAATGCTGACCGGCAAGTACAACAACGGGATTCCCGAGGATTCGCGCGGGACGCTCAAGGGCTACGAGTGGCTCGCCGAGCGGTTGAGCGATCCCGCGAAGATCGCCGCGGTGAAGCGCCTGTCGCCGATCGCAGCCGATCTCGGCTGCACGCTCGCACAGATGTCGCTCGCGTGGTGCCTCAAGAATCCGCACGTGTCCACCGTGATCACCGGCGCGAGTCGTGCGTCGCAGGTGACCGAGAACATGAAGTCCCTCGACGTTCTGCCGAAGCTGACGCCCGAAATCATGGCGCGGATCGAGGCGGCGATTGTGCCATCCTGACGCAAAGACGCCGCGGCATTGCGCGAAACCCGTCCCACGCAGCAACCCCACCATGTCGAACCCACTCGAAAGCTGGCAAGAGGAACAGCGCTCCGCGTTCCTCTACCGCGTTTGCGCGGAAGCCGAGGCCGGCACGACGCGCGCCGAGCTGTTTCGCCGTCTTGCCGGCGAAGCCGAGGCGCAGGCGGCGATCTGGCGCGCGCAGCTGACGGCGCGCGGTCGTGCGGCGCCGGCGCCCTACGAGCCCGACACGCGCACGCTCTTCGTCGCCGCACTGGTACGCAAGCTCGGCCCGCGCCGCGTCAAGAACGTGCTCGCCGCGATGAAGGTGCGCGGCATGGCGATCTACGGAACGTCGCTCGCGCGCGAGCCGGGGCATGCGCCGCCGGTGCCGGGATCGCGCATCGAGCACCGGCACCGCGGTCTCGGCGGCGGCGGCAACCTTCGGGCGGCGGTGTTCGGGGTCAACGACGGACTCGTGTCGAACGCAAGTCTCATCCTCGGCATCGCCGGCGCGAACCCGGATCCGCACGTCGTCCTGCTGGCCGGCGTCGCGGGCATGGCGGCCGGCGCTTTCGCGATGGCCGCGGGCGAATACGTTTCCGTGCGCTCGCAACGCGAACTCTTCGAATACCAGATCGGGCTCGAGCGCGATGAGCTCGAGGAATATCCGGAAGCCGAGGCGCAGGAGCTCGCGCTGATCTACGCCGCGAAGGGCGTGCCGCCGAAGGAGGCGAGGCAGCTTGCCGACAAGCTCATCGCCGACCCGGAACATGCGCTCGACACGCTCGCGCGCGAGGAGCTGGGGTTGAATCCCGAGGAACTCGGCTCGCCGTGGGGCGCGGCGATTTCGTCGTTCCTGTCGTTCGCCGCGGGCGCGCTGCTGCCGCTTGCCCCGTTCATGCTGGCGCCGGGGCCGCGAGCGCTGCCGATCGCGATCGGCGTCACCGCAGTCGCACTCTTCGGAGTCGGCGCGCTGCTGTCGCTCTTCACCGGGCGAAGCGCGCTGCGCTCGGGGGCGCGCATGCTGCTGCTCGGAAGCCTCGCCGGCGCCATCACGTACGGGATCGGCCGTCTGGCGGGAATCGCCGTTGGTTGACGCCCCCGCGGTCCTGCGGCTGAAGTCCGGCCGCGACAAGTCACTCCGTGAACGGCATCCGTGGGTCTTCTCGGGTGCGATCGCGACGGTCGACGGCGAGCCTGGCAGCGGCGACACTGTCGACATTCATCGCGATGACGGCACGTTCGCCGCACGGGCCGCGTATTCGCCGTCGTCGCAGATCCGCGCGCGCGTCTGGACGTTCACCGCTGACGAACGCGTCGACGACGCGTACTTCGCGCGTCGCGTCACGCGGGCGGTTGCGACACGGTCGCCGATGCTGGATGAGCGACACACCGGCTGCCGGCTGATCCACGGCGAATCGGACGGACTCCCTGGCGCGGTCGCCGATCGGTACGGCGACACCGTCGTCCTGCAGCTCACATCGGCGGGTGCCGAGCGCTGGCGCCAGGCCCTCGTCGACGCGCTGGTCTCGACCACCGGCGCGGCATGCGTCTACGAGCGCTCGGATGCCGACGTGCGCTCCCTCGAAGGACTGCCGCCACGCACGGGGATCGTGCACGGCGCGCTGCCGGACGAGGTGGTGCTGACAGAGGGCGAACTCCGGTACCGGGTCGACGTGGTCGCCGGGCAGAAGACCGGTTTCTATCTCGACCAGCGCGACAGCCGCGCCACGGTACGCGCGCTGGCCAGGGACCGCGACGTCCTCAACGTGTTTTGCTACACCGGCGGATTCACGCTGGCGGCGCTCGCCGGAGGCGCTGCGCGCGTCCTCTCGATCGACAGCTCGGCCGACGCCCTGGCCCTCGCTCGCGACAATCTCGCGCTCAACCCGGAGCTCGACGCGGCGCGCGCGGAATGGCGCGAAGCCGACGCCTTCGCGGAGCTGCGCAAGCTGCGCGACCGTGCGAGCTCGTTCGACCTGATCGTGCTGGATCCGCCCAAGTTCGCGCCGACGATGGCGCACGCCGAGCGAGCGGCGCGCGCCTACAAGGACGTGAACCTGCTCGCGCTCAAGCTCCTGCGTCCCGGTGGCCTGCTGGCGACGTTTTCCTGCTCGGGCGGCGTGGACGCCGCCCTTTTCCGCAAGATCGTCGCCGGCGCGGCGCAGGACGCCGGCACGGACGCCGCCGTCGTCGGCCGCTTCGGCGCGTCGTCCGATCATCCCGTTGCGCTGGCGTTTCCCGAGGGCGAGTACCTGAAGGGCCTGCTGATCCGCAAGGCGTGACACGCCGGGCCGGCACCGCCAAAAAACAAGGCCCCAGCCGGTCGCCCGGTGGGGCCTTGTCAGTCGCGGCCGGGTGGACAGGAGGTCACCCGGCCGTTATCGGCTGATCGTCGTCGCGTTAACCCTTGAGGCAGGTGCTCATGAACGCCTTGCGCTCGTCGCCCTTCATGTCGCCGGCCTTCTTGTTGCAGGCCGTCATCTTTTCCTGCTGCGTCATCTTCTTGGCCGGCTCTTCCTTGCCGGAAAGGCACGAGCTCATGAACGTTTTCCTGGCGTCGCCCGATTTGCCCTCGGCCTTCGCATTGCAGTCCTTCATGCGCTGCTGCTGCGCATTGGGCGCGGCCGCGGGTGCCGCCGCGGGCGCTGCGGCCGGGGCCGCTGCCGGAGCCGCGGCGGGCGCCGCAGCTTTGGGCGCGGTGGCGGGCGCCGTTCCCTGTGCAAACGAGGGTGCCGCGAATGCGGCGAAGGCGCCAAGTGCCGCCAGCGTCAAAATTCTCTTCATCGGGAAAACCTCCAAAGCGGGTTGAGGACTCGGTCCGACGGATCGCGTCGTCCGGTTTGCAGCCTGATCCGGGGCCTGCTTCGCAGGTCGTCCTGGGCAGTCTACGACAGGGTAAACGCGCGAGGCAACGATTTCGCGGACCGCCGGGCGGCAGCTGTCTCATATTCGGCTGATGCGTTGCAACATGCGTCGTGGCACAATGAGCATTCCGCTGGCGAATTGTATGTAACTCATTGTTTATACTTGTTTTGCATTACGGAGCCCGCCTTGTCGACGTCTGCTGCCCACCGTAACCGCGCCGCCCCGGCGCCACGTTCCGCCCCCCTCCGGATCGACGACACGCGGATCCGGGAGATCAAGGAACTCGCCCCCCCTGCACACCTGCTTCGCGAGCTTCCGGCAAGCGAGCGGGCGGCCTCCACCACGTACGAAACGCGACAGGCCATCCATCGCGTCCTGCATGGCGCCGACGACCGCCTGCTCGTCGTCGTCGGACCCTGCTCGATCCACGATTACGACGCCGCCATCGACTACGCGACGCACCTCGCCACGGTGAAGCGGGACCTTGCCGCCGATCTCGTCGTGGTGATGCGCGTGTATTTCGAAAAGCCGACGGTCCACCGTCGGCTGGAAGGGACTCATCAACGACCCCCACCTGGACGACAGCTACGAGATCAACGAGGGCCTGCGTCTCGCGCGAAGAATCCTGGTCGAGGTGAACGAGCTCGACCTGCCCGCCGGAACCGAATACCTCGACATGATCACGCCGCAGTACATCGCGGACCTGATCGCCTGGGGCGCGATCGGCGCGCGGACGACGGAGAGCCAGGTGCACCGCGAGCTCGCGTCCGGGTTGAGCTGTCCCGTCGGCTTCAAGAACGGAACGGACGGCGACGTGCGGATCGCGGTGGATGCGATCAAGGCGGCGTCGGCGCCGCACCATTTTCTCTCGGTCACCAAAGGTGGCCATTCGGCCATCGTGCACACCGCGGGCAACGAGGACTGCCACATCATCCTGCGCGGAGGCAAGGCGCCGAATTTCGACGCGGCGAGCGTGGAGTCGACCTGCCGGGAGCTCGCCGGCGCCGGACTTGCCGCGAAGCTCATGATCGACTGCTCGCATGCCAACAGCCGGAAAAGCCACGAGCGGCAGGTCGACGTCGCGCGCGACGTCGCCGCGCAGATCGCGGGCGGCGACGAGCGGATCTGCGGGGTCATGCTGGAAAGCCATCTCAACCCCGGCCGCCAGGACCTGATGCCGGGCAAGGAGCTTCTGTACGGCGTATCGATCACCGATGCCTGCATCGGCTGGGACGCGACGGTCGACGTGCTGACGCATCTCGCGGAATCGGTAAGGCAGCGACGGCTCAAGGTCGCCGCCGTCGCGTAACCGGCGTTTGCGGGACAGCAACCGTGCCCGCCGAAATCGAGCTCAAGCTCACGCTGGACCGCGCTGCGGCCGGTCGCGCCGCCGATCTCGCACGCCATCCCGCCGTTCTGGCCGTGCGCAGCGGCCGCCTGCGGACGTCACGCGTGGTGAGCACCTATTACGACACCCCGGATTTCGCGCTCGGAAAGGCCGGTGTCGCGTTGCGGCTGCGCCGCGACGGCGCTCGCTGGCTGCAGACGGTGAAAGGACCGCCGCTGAAAGCGCAGGGAGGGGCGCTGCACGCGCACGACGAATTCGAATGGCGGATCGGCCGTCCGCGCCTCGACCTCGACCGGATCGAGACGACGCCATGGCACAAGGTGTTTCGCAAGGCGCGCAAGCACGGCGCACTGATGCCGCTATTCGTGACCGATGTCGTCCGCCGCGCGCTCTCCCTTGGCGTTTCCCGACGGCACCACCGCAACGCTGGCCATCGACGTCGGGGCAATCCGGACGCGATCGCGGCCGAGCCGGCGGTCCCCGGTCTGCGAAATCGAGATCGAAATCAGGTCCGGCAGCGTGGCCCCCCTGTTCGCTCTCGCGCTCGCGCTGCTCGATGACTGGCCGCTCTCCGTGGCCGTTCAGAACAAGGCCTCCCGCGGCTATGCGCTCGTGCGCGGCGACCCCGATGGCTGGCACGAACCTGTTCACGCGGAGTATGTCGAGATCGCGCACGACGGCCCCGCGTACGACGCGCTCCGGGCCATCGCGCAAGGATGCCTCCGACAGATCGCGGCCAACGCGCCCGGGCTCCTCGCCGAGACCGACGCCGAATGGGTCCATCAGATGCGCATCGGCACGCGGCGATTGCGGTCGTGCCTTTCGCTGATCGGACGGATTGCCGGCGCGGAGCCGGTCCGCTCGCTGGTCGGGGAAGTCCGCTGGCTCGCCGGAATTCTCGGCACGGCCCGCGACTGGGACGTGCTGGCCGCCGATACGATGCCTCCGCTCGCGGTCGCGTTCGCGCACGATCCGGTCACGGCAAAGGGATTGCAGAGGCTCACCCGAAGCATCGGTGCGCACCGGAACGCCGCCCGACGCGCGGCGCGGGAAGCCGTGCAGTCGCAGCGTTTCCAGAGGCTGCTGCTTTCAATCGGTGCTTTCTGCGCGCAGCCTGGATTCGGCGGCCCGGTTCGCGTCGAAAATTCGGCGCGCGATTTCGCGAGCGAGCTTCTGTCCGATCGGGACGGCAAGCTCCGTCAATGCGCCACGGCGCTGGAGCACGGAACCGCAGAGGAGCGGCACGCCGTGCGGATCGCGGCGAAAAAACTCCGCTACGTCGCCGAGTTCTTCTCGCCGCCGGAGCCGGGACGGCGCAATCGACACTACCTGAAGGTGCTGTCGCGCCTGCAGGACGCGCTGGGCCGATGGCAGGACACCGTCACCGCCGCAAGGCTCATGGCCGGGCTCACGGCAAACTCGGACCGCGTTGTCGTAGGCGCAGTGCGCGGTTGGGGCGCCGCGCAGGCGGTCACCACTGAACGCGAGATTGCAGGCGCGTGGCGGCAGTTCGACGCCACCGAACGGTTCTGGACCCGGCGGTGAACACCAACGGTTCCGCACCGATCGTGGCGCCCTACGCCGCGCCGCGGTGGCTCGTGGGCGGCCATGCGCAGACGATCTGGCCGGCGTTCTTGAAGCGTCCGAGCGTCGGTTACCGTCGCGAGCGCGTGACCACGCCGGACAATGATTTCTGGAACTTCGACTGGCTCGCGCAGCCCGCAGTCGAGGGGAATGCGCCACTGGTCGTCCTCTTCCACGGCCTCGAAAGCGGCTCCGATTCGCACTACGCGTCCGCCATCATGGCGGCCGTCGCGGACCTCGGATGGCGCGGCGTCATCCCGCATTTTCGAGGCTGCGGAGGCGAGCTCAACCTCTTGCCGCGCGCCTACCATTCCGGCGACCACGAGGAGATCGGCGCGATGCTCGCCGCCATCCGGTCGCGCGTGAATCCGGACACCCCGATCCATGCGGCAGGCATCTCGCTGGGCGGCAGCGCACTCCTCAATTGGCTGGGACGCGAGGGATCCGGCGCCGCGCGAACGATCGCGTCGGCGGCCGCCGTTTCGACGCCCCTCGATCTCACGGCGTCCGGGTTCGACATCGATCGCGGATTCAACCGCATCTATTCGTGGCGCTTCCTGGCAACGCTGAGACCCAAGGCGCTGGCGCTGGCCCGGCGCTTTCCGGGGCTGATCGACGAAGGCCGGGTGCGTCGCATCGATTCCATGTACGCATTCGACGACGTGGTCACGGCGCCGCTGCACGGGTTCGCCGGCACGCTCGATTACTGGAAGCGGGCGTCGTCCAAGCCATGGCTCAACGAGATCGCCCTGCCGACTCTCGTGCTCAACGCACAGAACGATCCGTTCGTCCCCGGAATTTCGCTGCCTCGACCTTCCGAAGCCAGTCGCAGCGTTGCGCTGGAGCAACCGCCGCAGGGCGGCCACGTGGGATTTCTCGTGGGGCCGTTTCCAGGGCGGATCACCTGGCTCCCTCAACGGCTGCTGCAGTTTTTCCGCCGCGGGTGGTAGCCTACGTCGACACCGCCAACGGGAAAGCGATGCCCCCTGCCCTTCCGCCGGAAATCTTCAAGGCCTACGACATTCGTGGCGTTGTCGGCCGCACGCTGACGCCGGCGATCGTGCACGCGGTGGGACAGGCGCTCGGCACGCTCGCCCTGGAACGCGGGCGCGACACGCTCGTCGTCGGGCGCGACGGGCGTCTGTCGGGGCCCCTGCTCGCGTCCGCGCTCGCGGACGGCATTCGCGCGTCGGGCGCCGCCGTGGTCGACGTCGGGATGGTTGCGACGCCCATGACCTATTTCGCCGCACATCATCTCGGCACCCAGTGCAGCGTGATGGTCACCGGGAGCCACAATCCGCCCGACTACAACGGGCTCAAGATGGTCATCGATGGCGACACGCTGTCCGGCGACGACATCCAGGCGCTGAAAACGAGGATCGAGCGAGGCGCGCTTCGCGCCGGCGCGGGCACGTACCGCACCCACGACATCGCGGCTGCCTACCTCGCGCGGATCGTCGATGGCGTGCGTCTGGCGCGGCCGTTGCGCATCGCGGTCGACTGCGGAAACGGCAGTCCCGGCGCGTTCGCCCCGCTGCTGTTCCGCCGGCTGGGCTGTGCGGTGACGGAGATGTACTGCGACGTCGACGGGACCTTTCCCAATCACCATCCGGATCCGTCGCGCCCGGAAAACCTCGCCGATCTGATCGCGCGCGTGCGCTCCGAGGGGCTCGAGCTCGGCCTCGCGTTCGACGGCGACGGCGACCGGCTGGGCGTCGTCACCCGGCACGGCGAGATCATCTATCCGGACCGGCAGCTCATGCTCTTCGCCGCAGACGTGCTCGAGCGCGAGCCCGGAGCGACCGTCATCTACGACGTCAAGTCGACGCGCAACCTCAAGCCCTGGATCCTCCGGCACGGCGGCAATCCCCTGCTCTGGAAAACCGGCCACTCGCTGATCAAGGGCAAGATGAAGGAAGTCGGCGCGGCGCTCGCCGGGGAGATGAGCGGGCACACGTTCTTCAAGGAGCGCTGGTTCGGCTTCGACGACGGTCTCTACGCCGGCGCCCGGCTCCTCGAGATCCTCTCCCGCCACGACGATCCGTCCGCGGTGCTCGATGCGTTGCCCGATGCCGTGTCGACGCCGGAGCTTTCGGTCGCCTGCGCAGAAGGCGAGCATCACGCGCTGATCGAGAGGCTCGCGGAAGGCGCCGAATTTCCCGGCGCGACCGACGTCGTCCGCATAGACGGCCTGCGCGTCGAGTACGCGGACGGATTCGGGCTCGCACGCGGATCGAACACGACGCCGACGATCGTCCTGCGCTTCGAGGCCGACGACGCGGCCGCGCTGGAACGCATCAAGGGCGAGTTCCGTCGCGTGCTCGGCGTTGCGAAGCCGGGCATCGCGCTGCCGTTCTGAGCGCGGACTCCCCATGATCACGCTTGCCGACGTCGAAGCAGCACGAGAACGCATCGCCGGAGGCGTCTATCTCTCTCCCTGCGTCCGATCGATCCCGCTTTCGCAGCTCACGGGAGCCGACGTCTTCTGCAAGCTCGATTACCTGCAGCGTACCGGCAGCTTCAAGGAACGCGGTGCCCGCAACGCGCTGCTGCTGCTCACGCCCGAGCAGCGCCAGCGCGGCGTGATCGCCGCCTCGGCCGGCAATCACGCGCAGGGCATCGCGTATCACGGCCGTCTGCTCGGCATTCCGACCACGGTGGTGATGCCGAAGTTCGCCGCGCTGGTCAAGGTCACCAACTGCCGGCACTTCGGTGCCAACGTCATTTTGCATGGCGCCGATCTCACCGAGGCGCGGGCGCATGCGGGCGAACTTGCGGAGCGCGACGGCCTCACCTTCATCCATCCTTTCGACAACGAGAACGTGATCGCCGGCCAGGGGACGATCGCCCTCGAGATTCTCGAGCAGGCGCCGGGCGTGGAAGCGATCGTCGTGCCGGTCGGCGGCGGCGGGCTCATCGCCGGCATCGGTACGGTCGTCAAGGCAAAGGCGCCGGAAGTCGAGGTCGTCGGCGTCGAGCCCGAGGGAGCCGCGTGCCTTACCGCCGCGCTGGCCCATCGCGCCCCTACGCTTGTTACGCTGGGCTCGACACTGGCCGACGGCCTCGCGGTCGCCAAGCTCGGGGCCGCACCGTTCGACATCGTCAAGCGCGTCGTCGATCGCGTGGTCACCGTCGACGAATCGTCGATTGCGCTCGCCATCCTGCGGCTCGTGGAACTGGAGAAGAGCGTCGTCGAAGGCGCCGGCGCGGCGCCGCTCGCGGCCTTCATCGCCGGACGGCTCGATGCGCTCAAGGGCAAGCGCGTCGTGCTGGTGCTGGCGGGCGGCAACATCGACTCGACGATGCTGGGCCGTGTCATCGAGGTCGGCCTGGTGGCCGACGGCCGGTTGGCAAGAATCACCGTGACGATCAGCGATCGCCCGGGCGGGCTCGCGCGGCTCGCCGAGCTGATCGCCTCCACGGGAGCGTCGATCCGCGAAATCGTCCACGACCGCGCGTTCTCCGGGCCGGATCTTTCGGCGGTGCGGGTCGTCTGCGACGTGGAGACGACCGGCCACGCGCACGTAGAGCGGCTCCACGAGACGCTCTCCGCAGCCGGCCTCGTCATCGCCGGCTGAGATTCAGAAGCGGATGCCGGCTCCGCGGAAGACGAACTGAAGCAGCCACGCCGGGCCGATCAGCAGGAACTGCAGGTCCTCGAGGAACTTGGGCTTTCGCCCCTCGATCGCGTGGCCGACGAATTGCCCGATCCACGCCAGCACGAACACGGCGATGGCGATTCGCAGCGTGTTCGCGCCGAGGAGCGGCAGCGGCGCGATCATCAGCGCGGCCATGGCGAGCATTCCGATCGCGATCGGCATCGATAGCCAGGCGTAGTAGACGAGCGCGAGCGCGACGAATCCGCAAGCGACGAGAGGTGACGCGACCCACATCGCCGCCAGCGCGCTCCACATGATGAGCGGCACGCACACCCAGTGGATCGCCTTGTTGACAGGGTTCCGGTGCGTTTCGCCGTATTGGTCGAGCAGGACGTCGAGCTTGCGCATGGCGGCTCCCGCGTGGTCGACGCCTGCGATCGTCGCATTTCACGCCGCATGCGTCCACTCCGCGAGGAAATCCGCAGCGCCTCGGCTATAATCGCGGAAGAATTGTCGAGCCGTTCGTTCCGCGCAACGCGACATTTGGCGCCACAAGGGCGGCACGCCGACGACCACTCTCCGGAGGACTCATGAACCGTATCCTGCGCGGCCTCGTCCCGCTTCTCGCCGGAATCGCGTTCTGCGCGCCGGCCCATGCCGCCGAACAGTTCATCAATGTGCTGACCGGCGGCACCAGCGGCGTCTATTACCCGCTCGGGGTTGCCCTCGGAAACAACATCGGCAAGGCGATGCCGAACGTCAAGACGTCCGTGCAGGCGACCAAGGCGTCGGTCGAGAACCTCAACCTGCTGCAGGCGGGGCGCGGCGAAATCGCATTCACGCTCGGCGACTCGCTGTCCGATGCGTGGAAGGGCAACGAGGACGCCGGCTTCAAGACGCCGCTCAAGAAGCTGCGCGGAATCGCGGCGATCTACCCCAACTACATCCAGATCGTCGCGCGTGCGGACGCCGGGATCAGGACGCTCGCCGACCTCAAGGGCAAGAAGATCGCGGTCGGCGCACCGAAGTCGGGCACCGAGCTCAACGCGCGCGCGATACTCGCAGCCGCCGGCATCACCTACAAGGATTTCGCGAAGGTCGAGTACCTGCCGTTCGGCGAATCCGTCGAGCTGATGAAGAACCGGCAGCTCGACGTCACGCTGCAGTCCGCCGGCCTCGGCGTTTCCGCGCTGCGCGACCTCGCGACATCGGTGGACATCGTCGTCGTGCCGATTCCTCCGGACGTGATCAAGAAGACCAACGATCCGGCCTACCTGCCGGCGACCATTCCCGCCAATACCTACCGCGGCCAGACGACCGACGTCCCCGCTGCCGCCGTGCAGAACTACCTCGTGACCTACGACGGCGTTTCCGACGAGACGGTGTACGGCATGACCAAGGCGCTGTGGACCGGCCTCGATCAATTGGTCGCCTCGCATTCGGCGGCGAAGGCGATCGACCCCAAGCGTGCGCTCGAAGGCATGCCGGTGCCTTTGCATCCGGGCGCCGAGAAATACTACAAGGAAGTCGGGATCATCAAGTGATGCCGATGGCCGGTCGGGCCGATGACCTCCACGCCTGAAGTTCCGACCGCCCCGATGCAGGCGGCCGAAGTCGCCTTCGACGAGACCGGTGTCAAGCGGGAATTGACGGGCAACGCCTGGAAGGTCGTCGCCGGCATCGCGCTCGCGTTTTCGACCTACCAGCTGCTGATCGCCGCATTCAGCCCGCTGTCGAGCCTCGTCACCCGCTCGCTGCACGTCGGGTTCCTGCTGCTGCTCGCATTCCTGATCCATCCCGTATCCAACAGGGCGAATCGGCATCGAATCGCGTGGTACGACGCGTTCTTCGCGGCCCTCGCGTTCACGCTCGCGCTCTACCACTGGGTCTTCGAAGCGGACCTGATCCAGCGCTCCGGCGATCCGACGATGGCCGACCTCGTGGTCGGCGCGGCGACGATCGTATTGCTGTTCGAGGCCGCGCGGCGCGTCCTGGGTCCGGCGCTGCCGATCATCTGCGCGATGTTTCTGGTGTACGGGCTGTTCGGCCAGTATCTGCCGGCAGCGATCGCGCACCGCGGTTTCTACTTCAGCGAGGTGGTCAACCAGCTCTACCTCGGCACCGAGGGGATCTACGGCATTCCGACCCTCGTGTCGGCGACCTACATCTTCCTGTTCATCCTGTTCGGCAGCTTCCTCGAGCACGCGGGGATGATCAATCTGTTCAACAGCATCGCGCTGGGCTTCGTCGGCCACGCACGCGGCGGGCCGGCCAAGGTCGCGGTGATCTCGTCCGGCATGATGGGAACGATCTCGGGCTCCGGCGTCGCCAACGTGCTCACGGTCGGTCAGTTCACGATCCCCCTGATGAAGCGGTTCGGCTATTCGTCGATTTTCGCGGGCGCGGTCGAGGCGACGGCGAGCATGGGCGGCCAGATCATGCCGCCGGTGATGGGCGCCGTCGCGTTCATCATGGCCGAAACGCTCAATGTTCCCTATGTGACGATCGTCAAGGCGGCGGTGATCCCGGCAGTGCTCTATTACGCGACGGCGTTCTGGATGGTCCACCTCGAGGCCGGCCGCGCCGGACTCATGGGCATGCCCAAGGCCGACTGCCCGAACCCGTGGGAGGCGATCCGGATGAAGTGGTACCTGATGCTGCCGCTCGCCGTGCTCGTCTTCATGCTGTTCGACGGCTTCACGCCGATGTTCTCCGGCATCGTCGGGTTGGCGCTGACCGCGGTGCTGATACTGGGCGCGGGAATCGCGTCCGGATTCGGGTCGACGGCGTTCCGCATCGTCTTCTGGGTCGTTCTCGGCTTCGGCACCGCGAGCTTTTTCAAATTCGGGATCTGGCCGATCATCACCATGATCGCGACGCTGGTCGCCGTTGAATTTCGTCATCAAGGGTGGCCGCGACACGCTCGCCATCATGCGCGGAAGCCTGATCGACGGCGCGAAGCAGGCGGTTGCGGTCGGAATTGCCTGCGCGATCGTCGGCGTGATCATCGGCGTCCTGACGCTGACCGGCGCCGCGTCGAACTTCGCGGGATTCATTCTGGAGATCGGCGCGAAAAGCCTCTTCCTGTCGCTGTTCCTGACGATGGCGGTGTGTCTCGTTCTGGGCATGGGCATCCCGACGATTCCCAATTACATCATCACCAGCGCCATCGCCGCACCGGCGCTGCTGAAGCTGGGCGTGCCGTTGATCGTCTCCCACATGTTCGTGTTCTATTTCGGCATCATGGCGGACCTTACGCCCCCGGTCGCGCTCGCCGCGTTCGCAGCCGCCTCGATCGCGAAGGCGTCGCCGATGAGAATCGGCTGGAAGGCGACGCACATCGCGATCGCCGGCTTCGTGATCCCGTACATGGCCGTCTACGATCCTGCGCTCATGGTGCAGGGCGGAACCGCTCTCGACACCGTCTACGTCGTCTTCAAGGCGCTGGTCGCGATCGGGTTGTGGGGCGGCGCGGCAGTCGGCTTCCTGCGCGGACCGCTCACCTGGCCGGAGCGGGTCTACGCGGCGGCCGCCGCGTGCCTTCTCGTCGCGGCCGTGCCCTGGACCGACGAGGCCGGATTTGCCGCCAGCGCCGCGTTTGTGGCCTGGCACTGGTACCGCACGCGAGGCGGCCGCAAGGTCGTGCGCGTTTAACGCATCCCCCGCAGGTCCCGGCTCGATGGATGCGGTCTGTCTTCTCGTCGCGGGCGTCGTGCGCGCGACATTGCCTGCGGCGGAATTCACGCTGGCCTGGGAGCACTCGGTCCAGAAGACCCGCTGGGAGGAGCGCTATCGCGTCGATGGGAGCGATCTCGTGCTCGTCGAGGCGCGCGTAGCGGGCACCGGAGCGGGGATGGAACCTCCCGCCTCCGCGACCTATCGCGATGGCGTGTGGACGTGGCAGCCGCGAACACGGTTGCCGGAGGTTCGGCTGACGCACTCCGGCTACGCCCGCGACTACACGCTGTGCTGGCGCGACGGCTGCAAAGCATTGGCCGTGCTTGTCGGTTCCGCGGACGACGGCACCGCCGTCGTCGTTCGCCGCTGCGACTGACGCACCGTTGCCGGGTGACTCAGCGCGGCGCGGGGACCGACAGGCTGCGCGCCGGGCGCCGCTCCAGCGTGCTGACCCTCGCGGGGAACGCGCCGTACTTGCGATCGAGAAAGTAGTTGCGCAGCGTCCGGCCGATCGTTCGGAACGCCATGCCCTCCCACGGAATCTCGTGCTCGCCGAACAGGCGGACCTCGAGGCTTTCGGGGCCGGGCGCGAACTCGAGATCGAGGAGACGCGCGCGGAACATCACGTAGACCTGGCTGATCTGCGGCAGGCTGATCATCGTGTAGAGATCGCCGATCTCGACGCGCGCGCTCGCTTCCTCCAGGGTCTCGCGTGCCGCCCCGGAGAAGATCGTCTCTCCGTTCTCGAGGAAGCCGGCCGGCAGCGTCCACAGCCCGTATCGCGGCTCGATCGCCCGACGGCACAGCAGCACGCGATCCTCCCATTCCGGCAGGCAGCCGACGACGACCTTCGGGTTCTGGTAGTGGATCGTGTTGCACGCGGCGCAGACTTCCCGCGGGACGTTATCCCCTTCGGGAATGCGGAGCTCGATCCGGTCGGAGCCGCAGTGGCTGCAGAATCTCATCGCCCCGATTATGCGGCGCCGCCGCTCTCGCGACAATCGAGGCTCGCCGGCGAAGGACGCCGTCGGACGAGCGCCCGGCACAGCGCCTTCCCTGGCCCATAATGACCGATCCGTTCCCGTGCAATGGCGCGTGGCGGAAAACTGGAACATCGATATGAGTCGATCGCTGCTGCCTGACGCCGTTGAACGCTACGTTTGCGAGACGATCACGCGAGAGACCCCCGTGCAGCGGCGGCTGCGCCAGGAGACGGCCGGACTTCCCAACGCCGGCATGCAGATCGGGGCCGATCTGGGCGGGTTCCTCGCGCTGCTCGCGCGCACGATCGATGCGCGGCGCGCCATTGAAATCGGGACCTACACGGGCTACAGCGCACTCGCCGTCGCGTCGGCGCTGCCGGCGGACGGCGTGCTCGTCGCCTGCGACGTCAACGCCGAATGGACGGCGATCGGCCGAAGGCATTGGAAGGAGGCCGGCGTGGCGGACCGGATCGACCTGCGGCTGGGGCCGGCGACGGAGACGCTCGAGCTATTGCGGAAGTCCCATGGGGAGGGCAGCTTCGACTTCGCGTTCATCGATGCCGACAAGCGCTCGTACGATGCGTACTACGAAGCGTGCCTCGCGCTTGTCCGCCCCGGCGGACTCATCGCGCTCGACAACATGCTGTGGAGCGGCCAGGTCGCCGACCCGGCGATCGTCGACGCGGACACCGTCGCGCTGCGCGCGCTCAATGCAAAGATCGGCGCCGACCCGCGCGTCGAGTCATGCCTCTTGACGATCGGCGACGGCGTGATGCTGGCACGGAGGCGCTGAGCGGCCTCCGTCCGCCACTCAAAGCCGGATGAACGTTTCGCGGTAATACTTCATTTCCGCGATCGACTCGTAGACGTCGGCGAGCGCCTCGTGCTTGCCTTCCTTCGGGATGCCCTTGACCAGGTCGGGCTTCCAGCGGCGTGCGAGCTCCTTCAGCGTCGAGACATCGAGATTGCGGTAGTGAAAATAGTCCTCGAGCTGCGGCATCCATCGCGCGAGAAAACGACGGTCCTGGCAGATCGAGTTGCCGCACATCGGCGATGCCTTCGCCGGCACGTGCTCGCGCAGGAACGCGAGTGCCGCAACCTCGACGTCGACATCGGAGACGGTCGACGCACGTACCCTGTCGATCAATCCGGTGCGGCCATGCGTGCCCTTGTTCCACGCGTCCATGGCGTCGAGCGCCGCGTCGCTCTGGTGCACCGCCCACACGGGAGCCTCGGCGACGGTGGCGAGATCGCCGTCGGTGACGACCAGCGCGACCTCGATGATGCGGTCGCTGTCCGGTTTCAAGCCGGTCATCTCGAGGTCGATCCAGATGAGGCGGGTGGCGTCTTGGGGCATGGCGGATTCGCGTAGAATGGGCCGCGCATTCTCGCACATCGCGCCGCGAACCATGGCCCGTTTCCCGCGCTTTCGATGACCGCCGCAACCTTTACCGCCGTCTTTCTTGCCGCGCTGACCGTATCCGTCTCCGCCAGGGTCTGGCTTGCGCGCCGGCAGATCCGCTTCGTCGCCGCGCACCGCACCGAGGTTCCTCCCGCGTTCGCCGATCGGATTGCGCTGGCCGCGCACCGGAAGGCCGCCGACTACACGATCGCGCGCACACGCTTCGGCCTCGTGGAAACCGGCGTCGAAACGGTTCTCCTGCTCGCGCTGACTCTTGGCGGCGGACTCGCTGCGCTCGTCGGGTGGACCGGGTCGCCCGGTTCCGGATCCCTCGTGTCCGATCTCGCGCTGGTGGTCGCGGTCGCGCTTCTCGCGGGCGTCATCGGCCTGCCGCTTTCGTACGTGAACACGTTCGGCATCGAAGCGAAGTTCGGGTTCAATCGGACGACCCTCGCGATCTGGCTCGCGGACATCGTCAAGGGAACCGCAATTGCCGCCGCGCTCGGATTGCCGCTGGTGGCGCTGATCCTTTGGCTGATGCGCGCGACCGGCGCCTATTGGTGGCTTTGGGCATGGGTTGCGTGGATCACCTTCCAGTTTCTCGTGCTGACGCTCTACCCGACCGTCATCGCGCCACTGTTCAACAAGTTTTCACCGTTGCCCGAGGGACCCGCCCGCTTTGCGATCGAGGCCCTGCTCGCGCGCTGCGGCTTCGCAAACAAGGGCCTCTTCGTGATGGACGGTTCGCGCCGGTCGAGCCACGGCAACGCGTTCTTCACCGGGTTCGGCCGCGCCAAGCGGATCGTGTTCTTCGACACGCTGCTCGCGCGGCTCGCGCCCTGACGAAATCGAGGCGGTCCTCGCGCACGAGCTCGGCCATTTCCGGCTTCAGCATGTCCTGAAGCGGATGGCATGGTCCGCTGCGATGGCGCTTCTCTTTCTGGCGCTGCTCGCGGCGCTCGCCGCGGCCCCCTGGTTCTACGAGGGCCTCGGCGTGCCGGCGTCGCCGGAGCGCCCCGGCGTCGCGCTGGTCCTCTTCTTTCTGGCGCTGCCCGTGTTCACGTTCATGCTCGGGCCGCTGTCGTCCTACTATTCGCGCCGCCACGAATTCGAGGCCGACGCGTTCGCCGCACGAAATGCGTCGGCGGGCGCCCTTGTCCAGGCGCTCGTGAAGCTCTACGAGGACAATGCGGCCACGCTGACGCCCGACCCCATCTACTCCGCCGTCTACGACTCGCATCCACCTGCCGCTCTGCGCATCGCGCGGCTGCGAACGGCCTGATACCCGATTGCGGGAAAGGGGTTCCCATGTCACGACCCGCCGATGTCGTCACCGTGACTTTTCTTCTTCGTGATTTCCGCTGGCGCTTTGGCCCAAACGCAACCTGCGCCGTTCGCGTCGGGGGATGCCAAGGCAGGCAAGGTGATGGTCGATCGCGACTGCGTCGCCTGTCACGCGCAGAAATTCGCCGGCGATCCCGACCGGATGTATTCCCGGCCGGATCGCCGCATCAAGACGCCCGCCCAGCTCCTGTCCCAGGTACAGGCGTGCAACGCCAACCTGGCCAAAGGGTACTTCCCCGAAGAGGAAGAGCACATCGCGGCATACCTCAATCTGCAGTTCTACAAGTTCGCGCCATGACGACTGCCGGGTGCGATGACCCCGCGGCCGCGCGACGCGCGCTCGCCGCCGCACACTGCCGGCCCGGTGCTGCCCGCCTTTCCCCGGCCGAAACCGAGGCGCATCTTTGCGCGTTGCCCGGATGGACGTTCACCGGCTCCGCCATCGTGAAGACGTTTCGCTTCAGCCGCTATGCCGAGACCATCGCGTTCGTCAACGCCATCGCCGCCATCGCGGAGCGCGAGGATCACCATCCCGACCTCTCCGTGCATTACGACCAATGCGTCGTCGAATGGTCGACGCACAGCGCAGGCGGCGTCACGCTGAACGACGTCGTCTGCGCGGCGCAGGTCGACGGATTGCGGCAGTGACCAGCCCCGCGCCGGCGCAGGGGCCCCTGCGCGAGGGGCTCGTCGTCGCGTGCCGCCGCCGGAATTTCACCGTGATGCTACGCGACGGTGGAATGGTCGACTGCGTGCTCAGGGGCCGCGGCACGACCCTCGCGTGCGGAGATCTCGTGCACGTTGCGCGTACCGCCGGCGGAGGCGTGATCGAGACCGTCGCTCCGCGTGCGTCATTGTTCTATCGATCCGACGCGTTTCGCGAGAAGCTGATCGCCGCCAACGTGACGCAGGTCTGCGGCGTCGTCGCCCCGGGACTGTCGCTCGACGAGGAACTCATCCACCGCTGGATCATCGCCGCCGAGGCGCAGGAGTGCCGTTTCGTGCTGGCGGCGAACAAGTCGGACCTGCCGGGTTTCGGCGCGCTCCTTGCGCGCCTCGACCCGTTTGCGAGGCTCGGGTATCCCGTTGTCGCACTGGCCGCCACGGTCGACGCGTCGCCCCTCGTGCCGTGGCTTGCCGGCCGCCAGACCGCATTGATCGGCCAGTCCGGCATGGGCAAGTCGACAATACTCAATGCCGTCGCGCCGGACGCCGGCGCAAGGACGGCGGAAATCTCGGAAGCGCTCCTGACGGGTCGACACACGACGTCGAACTCGACGCTGCATCTCCTGCCCGCGGCCACGGGGAACGGCTGGATCGTGGATTCGCCGGGGTTG
The DNA here is from genome assembly GCA_963726765.1 of uncultured beta proteobacterium. Taxonomy (GTDB): domain Bacteria; phylum Pseudomonadota; class Gammaproteobacteria; order Burkholderiales; family Casimicrobiaceae; genus CAIWHR01. The sequence goes on from CAVSDH010000003.1 coordinate 31,991, forward strand.
AAGGCGTTCGGGCTCGCGCACATCGCACCCGAGGCGATCGCGCAGGCCTTTGTCGAGCTGCGGCCGTTTCTCGGGCAGTGCCGGTTCCGCGACTGCCGGCACCAGAGCGAACCCGGTTGCGCCGTGCAGGCTGCGGTCGCGAGCGGCCGCATTGCGCCTCACCGGCTCGCGTTGATGCACGAACTTGTCGACGCGAGCGCGCCGGCCCGCATGCAGGGACGTTAAGCGGCCCGCGCTACCCGCCGCCGGGTGCCCAATACGCGAGCGTGAGCAGCAGCATCAGCAGCAGCCACAGGACGAGTGCGCGCCACACCAGCCCGACGCCGCTCGGCAGGAGCTCCGCGTCGGCGGACTCGCCGATGCCGATCTCGGGTCGGAGCTCGGGCTCCGCGCCGGGCACCGGAAGGTCTCCACCGAGAACGACGCCCAGCGCGCCGCCGCCGCTCGCAAGCACGATGCCCACGTGCTCGCCGCCGTCCTCGCTCGCCCAGTCTTTCGCTTGCGTGCGCCAGCAGTGGATCGCGTCCTCGAAATCGCCGACGATCGCAAACGACAGCGCGGTCAGGCGCACGGGAACCCAGTCGAGCAGCCACAGAAGCCTGCGCGCCGGGCCGCCGAAGACTCGCGCGCGCCTGGGCGATCGGCGTGACGTCCGTGCCTCGCCCATCGCCGCGCCACTCGTCGGCGAGGAGCACGGCAGCACGATAGAGGACGGCGCCCGCGGGTCCCGGCAGCACCGTGAACCAGAACAGCGTGGCAAAGACGTGTCGATAGGAGTCGACGAGACCCCGCTCGACCGCGAGTTTCGCGACATCGCTCGCCGAAAGCTCCGCCGCCACGCTGCCGCGCCATCCCGCGAGCGCGCGCCGCGCCGCGGGGATGTCACCGGACTTGAGCGCCGCAACGACGTCGGTGTAGGCATGGCTGAAGCGCCGAAATCCCATGAGCAGGTAGAGCACCGCGACGTCCCAAACCAGCGCCAGCAGCGGCTGCGTCGCCGCGAGCGCCGCGTGAACGGCGGCGGCAAGCACAACGGGCGGAACAACGGCCGCCACGGTCGCGAAAATGCCCTGCCGTGTCGTTCCGGCGTTCAGTCTTTCCTCGAGCCACCTCGCGTACCCGATAAACGCGCGCTCGACCGCCACGCGCCAGCGGAACGCGCGCCATTGTTCGAGCCCCAGCGCGGCAAGGACGGCGATGAAATTCATGGCCGGAAGAACTCCTTGCTGACGGACCGGAAAAGCGGCGTGTCCGCTTCGCCCAGCCATTCGAACACGGCCATCTCGCGCGTGACGATGCGCACGCCCTCCTGCCGCATGCGGGCGAGCGCGACGTCGCGGTCGAAGGGGCGCCGCGAGCCCACCGCGTCGGCGACGACGTAGACCTCCTTGCCCTCCTCGAGCAGCTCGAGCGCCGTCTGCAGCAGGCAGACGTGCGCCTCGACGCCGGCGAGTATGACCTGCGCCCGGTCGGCTCCCGGCAGCCCGGCGAGGCATTCGGCGGCGACACCGGAGAATTTCGTCTTGGACCCGATGGCCCCTTCGGGCAGCAACGTGCGGATCTCCGGCGCCAATGCGCCCAGGCCCTTGGCGTATTGCTCCGTCGCAGCGACCGGCACGCCGATTCTCTGCGCAGCGCGCGCGAGCCACACGGCGTTGGAGAGCACCTGCCCATGATCGTGAATCGCCGGCAGCATCTTCACCTGCAGGTCGAGCACGAGCAGCAGCGAGCGGTCGCGATCGATGATCATGGCGAATCGGTCGCGCCGGTCATGACCGAAGTTCCGGCCGGTCACGGTACTGTTCCAGCGCTTCGGGATTGGCGAGGGCCTCGAGATTCTTCACCGGGAGGCCGTGAACCACGTTGCGCACCGCGAGCTCGACGATCTTGTTGCTCTTCGTCCGCGGGATGTCGGTCACCTGCAGGACCTTGGCGGGCACATGGCGCGGCGTCGTGTTGGCGCGGATGTGCGCGCGAATGCGCTCGATCAGGGTCTCGTCGAGTGCACGCCCATCGACCAGCTTCACGAACAGCACGACGCGCACGTCGCCGACTTCCCCCGGGGGCCAGTCCTGGCCGATGACCAGGCTCTCGACGACCTCGGGCAGCTGCTCGACCTGGCGATAGATTTCCGCGGTGCCGATGCGCACGCCGCCGGGGTTGAGCGTCGCGTCCGAGCGCCCGTGGATGACGAGTCCGTCGTGCTCGGTCAGCTCGACGTAGTCGCCGTGGCACCAGACTCCCGGAAAGCGCTCGAAATAGGCGGCGCGATAACGGGAACCGTCGGGGTCGCGCCAGAATCCGACCGGCATCGACGGAAACGGCGCGGTGCACACCAGCTCTCCACGCACGCCCGATGCCGGGGGAATTGCCTTGCCGTCGTCGTCGTAGACGTCGACCGCAAGACCGAGGCCGCGACACTGCAGCTCGCCGCGCCAGACGGGCAGCGTGGGGTTGCCGAGCGCAAAGCAGGACACGATGTCGGTGCCGCCGGAGATCGACGCGAGACAGAGGTCGTCCTTGACGCACTGGTAGACGTAGTCGAAGCTCTCGGGTGCTAGCGGGCTGCCGGTGGAGAACATCGTCCGCAGGTGCGTCAACTCGAAATCCTTGCGCGGCACCACGCCCAGCTTTCTTGCCGCATCGATGTACTTGGCCGACGTGCCGAAATGCGTCATCTGCTCCTCTTCCGCGAAATCCCAGAGCGCGCGTCCGCGATCGATGAACGGGGCACCGTCGAACAACAGCAATGTCGCGCGGGCAGCGAGCCCGGACGCGAGCCAGTTCCACATCATCCAGCCGCACGTCGTGAAGTAGAAGAGACGGTCGCCGCGCTTGATGTCGCCGTGCAGCAGATGCTCCTTGAGATGCTGCAGCAGCGTACCGCCGGCGCCGTGGACGATGCACTTGGGAACGCCGGTCGTGCCCGACGAATACAGGATATAGAGCGGGTGGTCAAACGGCAGGCGCGCGAAGTTCACTCGGCCCGCCGCATGCGGCGCGAGGAAATCGTCCCAGCGGATGGCGGCACGTATGCGGGAGACGTCGGCCAGCGGACCACCGGACCGTTCGAGATAGGGCACGACGACGACCCGCTCGACGGACGGCAGACCGGCGACGATCTCCGCAACCTTGTCGACGACCGGCAATGCCTTGCCGTTGTACCAGTAACCGTCGACGGTCACGAGCACGCGAGGCTCGATCTGGCCGAACCGGTCCAGCACGCCGCGCACGCCGAAGTCCGGCGAGCACGACGACCAGATCGCCCCGAACGACGTCGCGCCCAGCATCGCGACGATCGCCTCCGGCAGATTGGGGACGTAGGCCGCGATCCGGTCACCGGTGACCACACCCGACGCCTGCAGCGCCGAGGCCATTCGCGAGACCATCGCCGACAGCTCGCCAAGCGTGACGCGGCGGCGTTCCCGGTCTTCACCGCGAAATACGAGGGCGTCCGCGGAATCGTCGGCGCCACGCGGCGCGAGCATGTTTTCGGCGAAATTGAGGCGTGCGTCCGGAAACCAGCGGGCGCCGGGCATCCTGTGCGCATCCACGAGCGTTCGTTCCCCGCGATCCCCAACGACGTCCGCAAAGTCCCATACCGCGCGCCAGAAGGCTTCACGCTCGTCGTTCGACCAGCGCCACAGCGACGCATAGTCGGGAAGTGCCCTGCCCGACCCGCTCGCGACGCGACGGGTGAATTCGGTGACATTGGCCGCCGCGATGCGCGAGGGCGTCGGTTGCCAAAGCGGTACGTTCGTCGTCATGGTCGCCTGCGGGCGCGCCCCGCGTGCGCGGGGTCAGCCGCTCCCGCCCGGTTCCAGCGCCCGCAGCGGCGCCGTGATTCTATCCGGCAGCGGCACAGAGCGCCCGCTCGCGAGGTCGATCCACACGATCTTCGCCGCCCCATCGGCAAACTTTCGTCCGTCGCTCCAGATCTCGTAGTAGCTGCCCACGCTGCTGCGACCGGGGTCGCCCAGATACATCCGCACCTCGAGACTCCCAGGGTAGACCAGTGGAACGATGAACGTGCAGCTCGCGTTGACAATGACGGGGCCCGCACCGCCATGGTGGGCATCGCGCGCCGGATCGAGCGACTGCACCCATTCGATCCGCGCCTGCTCCATGTACCGGAAATAGACCGTATTGTTGACGTGGCCGAGCTTGTCCATGTCGCCCCACCGAATGGACTGGAACGACGTGTGAACGAGAAGCCTGGGCTTGTGGGTCAATGCGACTCCGGCAGCATGCAGCAGCGATGTGGAATCCGCATGAGGCCGCGATCGCCTCTCCACAACACGTCGAACGGCTGCAGATTATACAATTGCACCGATCACTGAATGCGGCCGGCCCGCACCGAGGAACCCGAGATGGAACGCGAAGCCATGGAGTACGACGTCGTCATCGTCGGCGGCGGGCCCGCGGGACTTGCTGCGGCAATTCGCATCAAGCAGCGCGCGACCGACTCCGGAAAGGACGCCAGCGTCGTCGTGCTGGAGAAAGGATCCGAGCTCGGCGCACACATCCTTTCCGGCGCGGTGATGGATCCGCGCGCGCTTTCCGAACTCATTCCCGACTGGAAGGTGCGCGGTGCGCCGCTCAACACGCCGGTGAGCAAGGACCGTTTCTGCCTGCTGACCCCGACGAAGGCGATCGACAATCCGCACTGGTTGCTGCCGAAGTGCTTCGTCAACGACGGTTGTTACATCGTCAGCCTGGGCAACGTCGTGCGCTGGCTGGGCCAGCAGGCGGAAGCGCTCGGTGTCGAGATCTTCGCGGGATTCGCGGCCGCCGAAGTGCTCTACGACGACCGGGGTGCGGTGCGCGGCGTGGCGACCGGCAGCATGGGCGTCGGCAAGGACGGTGCGCCCACCGGAAATTTTCAGCCCGGCGTCGAACTGCTCGGCAAGTACACGCTGTTCGCGGAAGGCGCGCGCGGCCATCTGGGCAAGGCGGTCATCGCACAGTACAAGCTCGACGCCGGCCGCGATCCCCAGACCTGGGGCCTCGGGATCAAGGAATTGTGGGAAGTCGACCCCGCGAAGCACGTTCCCGGACTCGTGCTGCACAGCGCCGGCTGGCCGCTCGACAACGCAACCTACGGTGGCGGCTTCATGTATCACTTCGAGAACCGGCTGGTGAGCATCGGCCTCGTCGTCGGACTCGGATACACGAACCCCTACCTCGAGCCGTTCCAGGAGTTTCAGCGCTACAAGACGCATCCGGCATTGCGGACGTTTCTCGAAGGCGGCAAGCGCCTCGCGTACGGCGCGCGCGCGATCAACGCGAGCGGCCTGCAGTCGCTGCCGAAGCTCGCGTTTCCCGGCGGCGCGCTGATCGGCTGCGACGCCGGGTTTCTCAACGCGCCGCGGATCAAGGGATCGCACACCGCGATCAAGTCGGGGATGCTGGCAGCGGACGCTGCATTCGATGCGCTGGCGGCAAACCGCGCACACGACGAGCTCGCCGCCTACCCGGCCGCCTTCGAGGCGTCATGGCTGCACGACGAGCTCCATCGGGCGCGCAATTTCAAACCCTATCTCGACCGCGGGCTCGTGACCGGCGCGGTGCTCTTCGGAATCGACCAGCTGATGCTGCGCGGCAAGGCGCCCTGGACGCTGCATCGGCGGCAGGCCGACCACGAAAAATTGAAGCCGGCCTCCGAGTGCGAACCGATCGATTACCCGAGACCGGACAACACGATCACCTTCGACAAGCTGTCGTCGGTCTTCCTGTCCTGCACGAATCACGAAGAGAACCAGCCGCCGCATCTCACGTTGAAGGACGCGGCCGTGCCGGTGGCGGTCAACCTCTCGCGCTATGCGGGCCTCGAGGCTCGGTACTGCCCGGCGGGCGTCTATGAGTTCGTCGACGACGATGGCGGCATGACCGGAACCGGTTCAGACGCGGGGACGATCGTGCGAGGCCAAGGTACGAGCAACGCTGGCGACAACGCGGGCGTTTCGCGGGTGAAGCGATTGCAGATCAATGCGCAGAATTGCGTCCACTGCAAGACCTGCGACATCAAGGATCCCACCCAGAACATCGTCTGGATCGCCCCGGAAGGCGGGGGGGGCCCCCTGTACCAGAACATGTAGGCCCGTCGCTCGCGGCGCGGATGCATCGAAGCGCAAGGGCCCCCTCCCGGGAGCCCCTGGCAATCCCGCGCCTGAATGCAAGGCGGCTCTTCGCCGCCGGCGGGAGCTACTTGACCGACAGCTTCTTTCCTCCGATCGGCGCTTTCCTCACGAGCTTGAGCTCGAGCACGCCCTTGTCATACTTCGCTTCGCTCAATGCTTCGTTGAGCTCGGCCGGGAGCGTGAAGCTGCGATAGACATTTCCATAATACCGCTCGCTCCGGAGGACCTTGTCGCCCTCCTTCTTTTCCCATTCCCGCTTCGATTCGGCGGTGATGGTGACCTGATTGCCTTCGATCTCGACGTTGATGTCGTCCTTCTTCACCCCCGGCATTTCGGCGTGAATCATGTAGCCGTCCGCAATCTCGGTCACGTCCATCTTGATGGTGACCGGCGTACGCGCCCCTTCGACACGCACCGGTGCGAAGAAACCGCGGAAAAGCTCATCCATCCCCGTGTCGGTGAATGGATCATAGGAAACGAGATTCGTCATCTTTTCTCCTTCGACTGCTGTTCCTTGGCTTGGAACCCGAACCCTCGGGCCCCTCCCCGATATTAATTATCCGCAGCGCAAACGGGTGTTCAAGAGTCCCCATTGATCGCGGTCAATTCGCACGCGAAAACGCCGGGGAACCGTCTCGCCGATGGCAAGTGCGTCGGTCAGACGCGCGGAACCATCACCCCTGCTTGCCGCCCCAGAGCCACGCTGCGCCGCGCACGCCGCTCGAGTCGCCATGCAGGTGACGCACGAGGCGCGTGTCGATCCGGTCGGAAAATACCCACGGCCCCCAAAGCGCCGGCACGTTCGCGTAAAAGCGATCGGCGTTCGACAGTCCGCCGCCCAGCACGATCACGTCAGGGTCGAGCAGGTTGATCACGTGCGCGAGCGAGCGCGCCAATCGATCCTCGTATCGCTCGATCGCGCCTTCGCACGAAACGTCGCCCAGCGCCGCGCCGGCGATGATGCTCGGCGAATTCCGCGGTTCTTCCGCGGCGCGCAGATAGTCGCGCTCGAGGCCCGGACCGGAGACGAACGTCTCGATGCAGCCGCGACGACCGCAGAAGCAGCCGGGGCCGGGCCGCTCGTCGTCGCGCGGCCAGGGCAGCGGGTTGTGACCCCACTCGCCGGCAATCGCGTTCGGGCCATCGAGAACCCTGCCATCGACGACGATGCCGGCGCCGACTCCGGTGCCGAGAATCACCCCGAAGACCACACCGGCGCCTTCGCCCGCGCCATCGGTGGCCTCCGACAGGGCAAAGCAGTTGGCATCGTTGGTGATCCGCACTTCGCGCGCAAGCGCCGCTTCGAGGTCGCGCTTGATCGGCTGCCCGTTGAGGCACACGGAATTCGACCCCCGCAGGAGTCCGGTCGCCCGCGAAATCGAGCCGGGCGTGCCGATGCCGACCGTTCCCGCGACGCCGAGTTCGCGTTCCCCGTCGGCGACGAGGCCGGCAACCGCATCGAGGGTCGCGCGATAATCGCCTACCGGGGTCGCCACGCGACGGCGGAACACGTCCACCCCGCATTCGTCGAGGGCCGCGATCTCGATCTTGGTCCCGCCCAAGTCGACTCCGAAGCGAATCACTGCTGTCTCCCGGCCGCCACGAGCCGCTTCGGCGCGCATTCCTGTTGACGCCCCCGCCGGCGTTGGCCGAATATTACAGCCTCGCTGCACCCTTCCCGCCGTCCGGAGGTATTCCCCATGGTCTCGTTGCGTTCAACCAGCCTGTCCGCCATTGCGGCGGGCATCATCGCGTGCATCGCCGGACCCGTCGCGGCGCAGAACCAGCTCAACGTCATCTGCTCGGTCCAGGCCGACTGGTGCACGCTGGCGGCCGTCGAATTCGAAAAGGAAACCGGCATCAAGACGACGATGACGCTCAAGGGGTCCGGCGAGTCGATGGCGCAGCTCGCCGCCGAGAAGGCGAACCCGAAGCTCGACGTCTGGTTCGGCGGCACTGGCGATCCCCATCTGCAGGCGGCCGAACAGGGGCTGACCGAGGAATACAAGTCGCCGATGCTCGCGCAACTGCATCCGTGGGCGCAAAAGCAGGCGGAGCAGGCGAAGTTCCGTACGGTCGGCCTCTACCTCGGCGTGCTGGGATTGGGGTACAACACGGAACTGCTCGCGAAAAAGAAGGTCCCCGCGCCCGCGTGCTGGAAGGATCTCGCGAAGCCCGACTACGCGAACGACGTCCAGATGGCGAATCCCAATGCGTCGGGGACAGCCTATACGGCCATCGCGACGCTGGTGCAGGTGTTCGGCGAGGAGGAAGCGTTCGCGCTGCTGAAGGCGATGCACAGGAACATCACGAACTACGCGCGCCAGGGCGTCGGACCGATCAAGGCGACTGCGCGCGGCGAGAACCTCGTCGCCGTCGCGTTCATCCACGACGTCGTCACCGAGGCGCAGGCCGGGTTCCCCGTGAAGAGCGTCGCGCCATGCGAAGGCACCGGCTACGAAATCGGATCGATGTCGATCGTCAAAGGCGCGCGCAACCTCGACAGCGCGAAGAAATTCGTCGACTGGGCACTGACGCCCAAGGCGCAGGCACTGGGAGCGCAGGCCAAGCAGTTCCAGCTGCCGTCGAACACGGCCACGCCGATCTCACCGCTGTCGCCCAAGCCGGCCGAGATCAAGCTCATCAGCTACGATTTCGCGAAATACGGCGCCTCGGCCGAGCGCAAGCGCCTTCTGGAGCGCTGGGACCGCGAAATCGGCAGCCAGCCACGCTGACGCGCGACGTTCATCGTCAATCGTACTGCCCCGCGCCCGCCCCGACGGCGGGCGTTGCGCAACTGGAGCCGCACCATGAACCGTCGTTTCGGTACCGCCCTCCTCGCATTGCTGTCGTCGCTCGCTGCCGGGAGTGCCTTTGCGCAAGGTTCGCTCAACCTCTACTGCAGCTCGCCCAACACCGCATGGTGCCAGGGGATGGCGGTGGGGTTCGAGAAAGCGACCGGGACGAAGGTCGCGGTCGTCCAGAAAGCGACTGGCGAAATGCTCGCCCAGGTCAAAGCGGAAAAAGCGAATCCCAAAGGGGACATCTGGTGGGCGGGCCCCGCGGATTCGTACCTGCAGGCCGCCGAGGAAGGCCTGCTCGAAGCGTATCAATCGCCGAATCTTCCGCAACTGCACGACTGGGCGCGTCGCATTTCGGAAATCTCGAAGTTCCAGGTCGCCGGCGTCTACGGCGGCATTCTCTCGCTCGGCTACAACACCGAGCTGCAGGAAAAGCGGAAGCTGCCGGTGCCGCGCTGCTGGAAGGACCTGCTCGACCCGAAGCTCAAAGGCGAGATCATGCTCGGCAACCCGGGCACTTCGGGCACCGCGTACCTGATGCTGGCGTCGCTGGTGCAGGTGTTCGGCGAAGAGGAGGCGTTCGCATTCATGAAGGCGGTCAATGCCAACGTCGCCTCGTATGCACGCTCGGGCATAGGCCCGATGACCGCCGTGAAGCGCGGCGAGATCTACGTGGGCAGCTCGGTGCTCCACGGCGTCATCAACGAGATCGCCGCCGGTTTTCCGGTCAAGCCGATCCTGCCCTGCGAGGGCGTCGGCTACGAAGTCGGCTCGATGGCGATCATCAAGGGAGCCCGCAATCTCGACAGCGCGAAGAAATTCGCCGACTGGGCGCTCACGGTCGACGCGCAGAAGGTCGGTCTCGAGGTCAAGGAATACGCGATCCCGACCAACCGGAGCGTTCCATTGCCACCGATGGTCCCGAATCTCGCCGACATCAAGGTAATAGACTACGATTTCGCGAAATTCGGATCGAGCGAGGTGCGCAAGCGCCTGCTCGAACGCTGGGAGAAGGACGTCAACGCGGCGGTGAAGTGACGCGTTCGCCGGCTTCGAGATGAGCAGCCCGCGCCGCGCCGCCGCCGTCTGGCTCGTCGTCGGCGTCGTCGGCTTCACGCTCGTTCCCTGGTACGCGGTGCAGGATTCGATCTGGTCGCCCGGCTGGATCCTCCACTGGTCCTCGAAGGACAACGCGCCGGCCTGGCTGCAGGCGTGGTCGTACGGGCGGAGCTGGCTGTGGCCGGTCGGCGCACTCCTCGCGGCCGCTGCCGCCTATGTCACGTCCGCGCGATTGCACTCCCGCGCGACCGCGTTTCGTCGTCGTCGGTGCGCTGGGCTTCGCCTACGCGCTCGGCCAGGGCTTCGCGATCGGTCCGCCGGGATGGTACTTCGATGCGCTGAAGGGCCAGCTGCCGCCGCTCGCTGTCGGCCAGTACGGAATGGGGCTGGGCGCGTTTTTCGTGCTGACCTCCTTCGCCATGCTGTTCGCGCAGGGCCTTGCCGGTCGCGGCTACTTCAGGGGCGATGGTTTCGTCGCCGGAAGCGCCGTCGCGGTGATTGCGCTCGTGGCGCTGTTCACCTTCTTTCCGGTCTTCCGGATCCTCATTTCCGCGGCGCAGGACGCCAACGACGCATTGTCGCTCGCCGCGTTTCAGCGTCGACTGTTCACCGAGAAGGTGTGGGGCATCGGCTGCGTCGTCGGCAGGACGCGCTGCGGCGTCGCGTGGAACACGCTGATCCTCGCGTTCTCCTGCGCACTGGCCTGCACCGGTCTCGGTCTCGCGTTCGCGCTGATCTGGAGCCGCACGACGTTCCGGTACAAGAAGGTATTGCGCTTTCTTTCGGTGCTGCCGATCATCACTCCGCCTTTCGTCATCGGCCTGGGGCTGATCCTGCTCTTCGGCCGTTCCGGGCTCGTCAACCAGTTCGTCGAATATGCAACGGGCGCGCAGCTCGGCCGCTGGATCTACGGACTGCAGGGCGTCCTGCTCGCGCAGGTGTTCGCGTTCACGCCGATCGCGTTTCTCGTGCTCGTCGGCGTCGTCGAAGGCGTTTCGCCGAGCATGGAAGAGGCGGCGCAGACGTTGCGCGCCGATCGCTGGCGCGTGTTCCGCGACATCTCGCTCCCCCTGATGCGACCCGGCCTCGCCAATGCGTTCCTGATCAGCTTCATCGAATCCATCGCCGACTTCGGCAATCCGATCCTGCTCGGCGGAAACTTCGGCGTGCTGTCGACCGAGGTGTTCTTTTCGGTGGTCGGGGCGCAGCTCGACCAGGGGCGCGCGGCCACGCTCGGCATTCTGCTCCTCGCCTTCGCGCTCGCCGCATTCTTCGCGCAGCGCTGGCTGCTCGGGCGCAAGGTCTACACGTCACTCGCCGGAAAAGGCGACTCGGGACTCCCCACTCGGCTGCCCACCGTCGTGCGTCGCGTGTGCTACGGCGTCGCGATTCCCTGGGCGGCGCTCACGATGATCATCTATTCCATGGCGCTGGTCGGCGGCTTCGTCGAGACCTGGGGCCGCGACTACACGCCGACGCTCAAGCATTACGCGAAGGCGTTCGCGATCGAATGGACGAGCCACGGCATCCTGTGGGCCGGCGCCGCGTGGAATTCGTTCTGGACCACGATCAAGCTGTCGGCCATCGCGGCCCCGCTGACGGCGGCGCTCGGCATCCTGTCGGCCTACCTGCTGACGCGGCAGAATTTCAGGGGAAAGGCTGCCTTCGAGTTCGGCACCATGCTGTCGTTCGCCATCCCGGGTACCGTGATCGGCGTGTCCTACATCCTCGCGTTCAACGTGCCCCCGATCGAAATCACGGGAACGGGGATCGTGCTGATCGTGTGCTTCATCTTCCGCAACATGCCCGTCGGCGTGCGCGCGGGCATCGCGGCGATGAGCCAGATCGACCGCAGCCTCGACGAGGCGTCGGTGACGCTCGGCGCGCGCGGATTCACCACGCTGCGACGGGTGATCCTGCCGCTCCTCAAGCCTGCGATCGTCGCCGCGCTCGTCTACAGCTTCGTCCGCGCCGTCACGACCGTGTCCGCCGTGATCTTCCTCGTCTCGGCGGAACACGAGATGGCCACCACGTATATCATCAACCGCGTCGTCAACGGCGACTACGGCGTCGCCATCGCGTATTGCTCCGTGCTGATCGTGCTCATGCTGGCGGCGATCTGGCTGATTCAGCTTCTCGTCGGCGAACGCCGGCTGGGCCGCCGTGGCCCCGTCGCCGCACCCGCGATCGCGCCGGTCGCTCGCAATGCGGCGTGAGCCGCGCCCGAAACCATGAAATGGATGCCCGATGAAAGCTTCGACCATCGAATTCCGCAACGTCAGCAAGCACTATGGCGACGTCACCGCCGTCCGCGATGTGACGTTCGAGATTGCGGCGCGCTCGCTGGTCACGCTGCTGGGGCCTTCGGGCTGTGGCAAGACGACGATCCTGCGCATGATCGCCGGACTCGAGCTGCCGACCGCCGGCACGATCCGCATCGGTGACGTCGACGTGACGAAGGTGAGCGCGGCCGAGCGCGACGTGTCGATGGTGTTCCAGAGCTACGCGCTCTTTCCGCACATGACGGTCGAGCAGAACGTCTGCTACGGCCTGTCGGTGTCCGGCGTCGCGAAGGCGCAGGCGCGGGAGAAAGGCAACGCGGCGCTGGCGACCGTCGGATTGACCGGTCTCGGCGAACGCCTGCCCTCCGAGCTCTCCGGCGGCCAGCAGCAGCGGGTGGCCGTCGCCCGCGCGCTCGTGCTCGAGCCCGCCGTGCTGCTGTTCGACGAGCCCTTGTCCAACCTCGATGCACGGCTGCGCCGACAGATGCGCGAGGAGATCCGCGACCTGCAGCAACGACTGGGCCTCACGGTCGTGTACGTGACGCACGACCAGTCGGAGGCACTGGCCGTCTCCGATCGCATCATCGTGATGGACAAGGCGGTCATCGCGCAGGAAGGCGCGCCGCGCGAGCTCTATGCGCAGCCCAAGGATGCGTTCGTCGCCGGGTTCATGGGCGAGGCCAATCGGGTCCGCGGGACGCTCAAGCGTCGCGATGCAATCCAGGGCGACGTCGCGCTTGGGCCGCTGACCATTCCGCTGCCGCACCGGGACCTGGTCGACGGCGAGATCGACGTCGCGATTCGCCCGGAGGCGATTCACCTCGAATCCTCCGGAGCGTCGCCGCTCGCGGGCGTCGTGCGCAAGGCCGCCTATCTCGGCTATACGATGGAATACACGGTCGACACAAGCATCGGTCCGTTGTTCACGATCGACAACCGCGTCGACCGCCCACTCGCCATCGGGACGAAGGTTGCGGTGGCCTTTGCGCCGCACGGCGTGATCGCGATACCGGCGACCGCTGCGTGACGGCACCGGACCTCTTTCGCCGCTGGTCGCGCCGGACGACAAGGCCAGCCGCGCATGACGCAGCGTCAGTGGCGGTGCCGCTCCAGATGATCGTCGACGGTCGATCGGCGGCGCACCTCGGCCTGCACCGCGATTTCCTGCCGGTTGCTGTCGGCACCTTCGATGATCACGACGACCGGCACGACGTCCCCGAGCTTCAACGCGCGATCGAGCGACGAGAGCCGAATCCGGTACGAGCCCGGCGCGAGGACGACCGGAGCACCTGCCGGCAATGGCAGGCGCGCGATCGTCGTCGGCCTTGTGCCCGGTCCGAGGATGCGAGCGCCCCCGGCAAACGCGCTGCGCGCGCCGACGAGGGCGCCACCATCGACGCTCGTGATCTCCATGAAGACCTCCGTCGCGCCGCCCTTCCCCGCCGGGCGGGCCCACGGAAAGTTCACGACGACGACCGCCGCCGCAAGCGCCGGAGCGAACGCAAGGACAACACCGCCAATGCCTGCGACGCGGCGGGCACGGGAGCGCGACCAGCGGGAAGCGGAAGTGTTCACGGGCAGTGCAGAATTGACGAGGGTGACGCGCGGCGTGTCCCCGCATCATGCCACCGGAATAACGTGACGGGGACGTCTGTTGACCAGCCAGGCAAATCGCGCAACGCGTGCTCCGCGCGTGATCGCCCGGTTTTCGACAGAGGCCCCCAATGAGGATCCTGCTGGCGTGGTTCATTGCGGCGACGGCCACTCTGCTCTCTCCGGTTGCCGGCGCCTTCTTCCACACGTTCACCGTGGAACAGGTGTACTCGAACGCCGACGGCACCGTGCAGTTCGTCACGATGACGACGAGCTTCGTGGGCGAGAATTTTTCGTCGGGTGTTTCATTCAGGGCCACCGACGCGACGGGGACGACAAAGACGTTCATCTTTCCGAACGACCTCGCCGGCTCGACGGCGGGCAAGCGAATCCTGATCGCGACGCAGTCGTTCGCGGCACTGGGACTGGTGGCGCCTGATTTTGTGATTCCGGACCGTTTCGTCCCGACCGCCGGCGGAACCGTCGGCACACCCTACAGCACGCTCTCGTACAGCGCCGGCCAGCTGCCGACCGACGGCGTGAACGCCCTCTACGGCAACGGCAATGTGGCACCGAATCTCGCGACCAATTTCGCCGGCAAGTCCGCGTCGGTCCAGGCGCCACCGCCGACGCAGAGCTTTCAGGGGATTTGGTGGGCGGCGCCGGCCGAGTCCGAATCGGGCTGGGGGCTCAACATCGCGCACCAGGGCGACACGATCTTTGCGTCCTGGTTCACCTACGACCCGAAGGGCCGTGGATGGTGGGCGGTGATGACGGCGCAGAAGGTCGGCGCGAACACCTATCGTGGCCAACTCCTCGAGACGCACGGACCGTCGTTCGATGCCGTTCCGTTCGTTCCCGGCGACGTGATCGCAAACCCGATCGGAACGGGCACGCTCACGTTCACCGACGCCGGCAACGGCACGTTTTCCTACACGGTGGACAAGGGCGGCACCGTGACGCAAGCCAAGGCCATCACGCGCCAGCAGTTCGGGCCGTTGCCGACGTGCACGTTCGGCGCGCAGGCCAATCTCGCGCTGGCGACCAATTATCAGGATATATGGTGGAAGTCGCCGGCGGCATCGGAATCCGGTTGGGGGATCAATCTCAACCACCAGGGCGACACGATCTTCGCGACCTGGTTTACCTACGACCACGACGGCACGCCCCTCTGGCTCGTTGTGACCGCCGGCAAGTCTGCGGCCGGCGTCTATACCGGGGACCTCTACCAGACGACGGGGCCGCCTTTCGACTCCGTTCCGTTCAGCCCGGCCAGCGTCGTCGCAACGAAGGTCGGTACGGCGACGTTCACGTTCACCGATGGCAACAACGCGACGTTTGCCTACACGGTGAAGCTGTCGAGCTCGCCCCAGGTCTCCCAGGTCAAGGCCATCACCCGCGAGGTCTTCACGGCTCCCGGGACGACCTGCCAGTAGTCCGGCGAGTCGCCCGGCGAGTCGGACGAGACGCACGCCGCCGTCGCGAAAACGCCCTTCGCGCGGCAGAGGCCCGCCGCGAAACCTACAGGTCGCGGAAACGGAATGCGAAGGAATCGCTTACGGAAAGCGTTTCCCGACGCTCTTTGAGCCGCACGCGAAGGTGTCCCCGCAGGTCGCGGCTGATTCCCGCGATCGCACTCACATTGACCAAGGTCGACCGGTGTATCTGCCAGAAAAGGTCAGGGTCAAGCTCGTCGACCAGTTCCTTGATCGGCTTGCGGATGAGCGAGTCGCGCGTCGCGGTAAATACCTGCGTGTACTTGTGATCGGCCTGGAAATAGCAGACTTCATCAACCGTGACGAGGTCGAGTTCGTGTCCGCGCGCAAGTGTCACCCACCGCAGATACTCCTTGCGCGACGCGCCGCCCGCCAGCGTCCGCAGGATGCCGTCCAGCACCGCCGGCAAGGAAACGAGCCGCTGCTTGAGACGGGCCACCGCGGTGGCGAGCCGCTCGTCGGAAAGCGGCTTCAACAGGTAGTCGACCGCACCTTCCTCGAATGCCGCGACGGCGTACTTGTCGTAGGCGGTCACGAATACGACGTGGCAGCGCCCGCTCGCGTGACGCGCCACGTCGAGTCCGTTCGTGCCCGGCATCTGGATGTCGAGGAACAGAATGTCCGGCGCCAGCGCGTCGATTTCGCGAATGGCCTCGAGTCCGTCCTGCGCCTCGCCGCAGATCGCGAGCTCGGGCCACGCCGCGGCGAGCGCCTTCCTGAGCTCGGCCCGGAGCAGCGGCTCATCCTCGGCGATCAGCGCGGTCGGCCGTTTCATGCGGAATCTCCAGCGTGATCCGGGAACCTGCGGCGTGCCGCGCAATCGTCAGCCGCGTCGCATCCCCGTAAATGTGCGCAAGCCGCTCCCGGAGCGCCCCAAGGTCGTCTGCCCCGGCCGGCACAAACGCCCCCGAGTCGATCGAAAGCTCGAGGCGCAGTCGATCTCCGTCGATGGTCGAGGCGATGCCGATCGTGTGCGCATTGGCGACGGCATCGGCTCCCGGTCCGAGCAATTCGCCGATCAGCGGCAGCATGGTCATCGACGGCAACCGCGCGGTCTCCGCACCCTTCGCAATGTCGATGTCGAGTCGCGGGCGCACGCCGTGCCGCAGAAGCACGATGTCGAGGTAGGCGCGCGCGAGGCCCGTCTCGACGAGGACCGTCGGACGGCTCTCCTGCAGCGGCGGCAGCGCGGAGCGCAGGAACGCGATGAGACTGTCCAGCATCCGCTGTCCGCGCCCGGGTTCGGTGAGGTATGACTTCTCCACTTCCTCGAGCGTGTCGAACAGGAACTGGGGCTCGACCTTCGCCTGTTGCGCCTGCAACTCCAGCTCCAGCACCGATCGTCGCACGTTGGCATGCGCCAGTTGAGTGGCACGCAGAGCCGCCAGATTGCGGTTGGCGTCGCGGCGCTGCACGAAGATGAACGTGATTAGCCCGAGAATCAGGCACGAATGCGCGAAATGCGCCGCGCCCCAGAGCCACGTTGCGGGATTGGGAGGAGCCTGCTCGGTGACCGACGTCGGAATCCTGACGACCAGCGGAACGACGTATTTCGAGCACGCATTGGCGACCAGTGCTCCCATCGCGATTGCCACGGCATAGCCGATCCATCGCATGGGCGGCGCTTGCGCGATCGCCTCGGAGGCAACGAACAATGGAACATAGGCGGCGAGCGCCAATCCGGGGGTCAGAACCATCAGGAGGGGAAACTCCCACGAGCCTTCCATCAGCATTTCGTGGGCGAACACCACTGCATCTAGCACACCGATGGCGAGCCCGACCGCCATCGCAGCCGCGACATGCACCCAGCGGATTTCCCGCAACACCGCGGCGACCCGTGCCGACGGACCGTGATCGATGTGCGCGATGCTGCGCTCACTCATGGACAGGCTCATCGATCACACCGCATGCGCCGGTCCCATGGGGAGGTCGAGCGTCGCCGTGATTCCGCGCGGCAGGTTCTGGGCGAGCGTGAACCGCGCCGACTCCCCAAAGACGGCGCGCGTGCGAGCGCGCACGTTGGCGAGGCCGACGCCCGTGCCGACGCTCGCGTGGAATCCCGCGCCGCTGTCGGCGACGATCAGGCGCAGGCGGCCGTTCTCCGCCTGCGCGATGATTCGCAGGTGCCCCCCTTCGGGCAGCGGCGCAAGGCCGTGCTTGACCGCGTTCTCGGCCAGCGTGGCGAGCATCATCGGCGGCATCGGAAACGACCGCAGCGAGGGTGGCACTTCGATGGCGAACGACAGTCGCGAGGCCATGCGGATTTTCTGCACCGCCAGGTAGGCCTCCACGAGGTCGACCTCCTGGCCGAGCGTCGTAGCGGCGTCGCGCATGCGGGGCAGCGCCCCGGCGAGATAGCGCGAAAGGGATCGCAGCATTTCCCGGCCCCTGACCGGATCGTTCTGATAGAGCAGCCGGACGGTCGCGAGCGTGTTGAACAGGAAATGAGGTTCGATCTGCGCCTGCATGACGTGAAGCCGCGCCTCGGCGAATTGGCGGTCGAGTTCCACTCGATCTGCTTCTTCCGTCTGGCGCGACGCAATCGCCAGGGCGTTGCGTTCGGCGAACAGGTAGACCGCCAATCCGAGCAAGCCGAGGTAAGTGAAATTCAGGAACACGAACACCAAATTGACGAAGTCCACCGTGCCTGCATCCTGGTCGGGGACCGTGTCCTCCGGCAGCGCATGGCCGATGGCCCATTCATCGAACCAGCCGATCGCCGCGCCCACGACCACCGCGGCAGCGAGAGCCGCAATGCGCGGGCGCAATTTGCGGGAAGCGAGCCGGTCGACGGCGAGCACCAGCAAGAACATGGGCGCGAATCTCCACTGCGTCCGAAGAAACGAGGTCGTCAGGTATTCGAGCCACGGAACGGGCGGCGCCGTATTGCTGGCCAACGTAAAAGTGAAGCGGACGGCGTAGACCATGCAAAGGGCCCAGAAGCCGGCCAGTCGCGACCGCGTCAAGCCGTCACGAACGCCCGCCCACGCCACGCCGAGAATGCGGGCCGGACCGCGGAGAGCGTTCCGTGCGGGATCCACCAGCGAATCTCCCGTTGTTGCGCGTGCAAAGCGGCAATGCACCGTGAGGGCGGCAAGGTCCGGCCGCCGTCGTCGCGCGCGGGGCGCCTCGAAGCGCCGATCGGCCGACGACGTGGGATTCAATCATAGCCTCGCGACGAACGCGAGGGCCAGCCGACCAATCCGGGGGATTGCGGCATCAGTTGGAGCGGGCCGGCTCCGAGTCCAGTGTCGCAGTCATTGGGATGACCACGCGCGCGGTCCACCGGTTTCGGGCCGGAGATTGCCGGACTCGTGCCCCTGCCCAGCCCGTTCGTCGCGCCGCGATTGTGGCGTGTCCGCGGAAGACCTAGAATCGCGGCCTTCTGCACAATCCACAAAGAGGGACGATCGATGAATGCCCCGTTGCGGTACACGATGTTCTTCGCCTGGACCCTCATCGCCATCGTCCCGGCTGTGGCGACCGCAACCGACGATCCAGTCAACGGAAAGGTGCTCTACACCGCCAATTGCCAGAAATGCCACGGCGCTCCTCCGGACAAGTTTGCGATGCACGCCCATGCCGATATCGACCTGCTTCAGCGGGCGATCAACAACGAACCCCAGATGTCGAAGGAACCGGGCCTGAAATTGCTCACGCTGGACCAGCTCACCGACATCGTCGCGTACCTCGCGTCGCTCAGCACGACCGCTGCTCCCGCCAACTACCAGGGTCTTTGGTGGTTCTCGCCGGGTGGCGCGGAAGATGGCTGGGGCATCAACTTCGCGCACCAGGGTGACACCATCTTCGGGACCTGGTTCACCTACGACACCACCGGCAAGGGCTGGTGGCTGACCCTGATCGCCACCAAGTCCGCGACCGACGTCTACACCGGCAACGTCTATGCGACGACCGGCCCGCCGTTCAACACGGTTCCCTTCGTCCAAGCCCTCGGGCAGCGTGCAGTCGATCGGCTTGGCCACCCTCACCTTTACCGATGCGAGCAACGGATCCTTCAATTACTCCGTCAATCTGCCCAAGCGGCCCGGTGGTGAACCAGACGAAACCGATCACGCGCCAGCTGCTGGGCGGCGCGCCACTTGCGACCTGCAGCTACGGCACGCAGCCGAATCTCGCCGCGGCGACCAACTACCAGGACATCTGGTGGGCCGGAACAAGTGCCAACGCGGGAACCGAGCAGGGATGGGGGATCAACTTCGCGCACCAGGGTGACATCGTGTTCGCAAGCTGGTTCACCTACGATCTCAACGGCACGCCGCTGTGGCTGGTCGCGACCCTCCAGAAGACCGCGCCGGGCGTCTATACCGGCAGCCTGTATCGGCCGTCGGGTCCGCGCTTCGATGCCTACGATAAAACCAAGTTCAGTCCCAATGCAGCGGTCGGAACCATGACATTGACCTTCGCCGACGGCAACAACGCGACGTTCAATTACACGGTGCAGGTCGCCGGCATGACCAGTTCCGTCACGCAGACCAAGTCCATCACCCGCCAGCTCTTCTCGGCCTCGGGAACAACCTGCCAGTAAAAGGCACGGAGTGACGCGGCACTCCCCGACGTCGGGGAGCGCCGCGCGCGTCAGAACTGCTCGGACGCCAGCGCAAGCGCCGAATCGCCGCCTTCGACGATCGTGTGCGCCAGCGTCGTCACTCGCGGCAGCATGCACTCGGCGAAGAATCGCGCGGTCTGGATCTTGGCCTTCATGAACCGGGCGTCGCCCGTACCCTGCGCGAGGTGCCGCGCGGCGACCTGCGCCGCGCGCCCCATCTGCCAGCCGCCCGTGACGAGCCCCCACAGCTCGAGATAGGGCACCGCCCCGGCATGCGCGGCGCGCGTGTTGGCGCCATACGCAGGCACGATCCAGTCCACGGCCTTCCGCGAGGCGGCCACCGCCTCCTTCAAGCGCAGGCCGATCACCTTCAGGTTCGCATCGTCGCGGCTCGTGAGCTCCGCGGCCACCTCTTCGATCTCGCCGGCAATCGCCTTGGCCACCGCTCCCCCGTCCCGGGCCGTCTTGCGCCCGACGAGATCGTTGGCCTGGATGCCGGTCGTGCCCTCGTAGATCGTGGTGATCCGCGCGTCGCGAAAGTGTTGCGCGGCGCCCGTCTCTTCGACGAAGCCCATGCCGCCGTGGACCTGGATTCCGAGGGAGGCGATCTGTTGCGCCGTTTCCGTGCTGCACCCCTTGACGATCGGAATCATGAAATCGACGAACGCCTGATGCCGCTTGCGTGCCGCGGGATCCGGATGTCGGTTGGCGTTGTCCATCGCCGCCCCGGTGACGTACGCGACGGCGCGCATCGCCTCGACGCCGGCGCGCATCGTCATCAGCATCCGGCGGATGTCCGGGTGCTCGATGATCGGTCACCGCCTTCGCGCCCTTGTCCATACCCACGGGCTTGCCCTGAATCCGTTCTCGCGCAAATGCGACGGCACGCTGATACGCACGTTCCGCAATTCCCACGCCTTCCAGCCCCACCGAAAAGCGCGCGAGATTCATCATGATGAACATGTATTCGAGGCCGCGGTTCTCCTCGCCGACGAGGTAGCCTGCCGCCCCGCCGTGGTCGCCGTAGGCGAGCACCGCCGTCGGGCTCGCATGAATGCCGAGCTTATGCTCGAGCGATGCGCAAACGACGTCGTTGCGAGCGCCGAGCGAGCCGTCCGCACCCACCATTACCTTCGGCACGACGAACAGCGAAATGCCCTTGACGCCTTCCGGCGCATCCGGCGTCCGTGCGAGGACGAGATGGATGATGTTTTCGGTGTAATCCTGCTCGCCGTAGGTGATGAAGATCTTCTGGCCCTGCAGCTTGTACGTGCCGTCGCCCTGGGGGACGGCCTTCGTGCGCACGGCCGCGAGATCGGAACCCGCCTGCGGCTCCGTCAGGTTCATCGTGCCGCTCCACGTGCCGGCGACCATGTTCGGCAGGAATCTCTCCTTGAGCTCCGTCGAACCCGCGAGCTCCAGCGCTTCGATCGCGCCCTGCGTCAGCATCGCGCACAGGTTGAACGCGAGATTCGACGCGTGCCACATTTCCTCCACCGCGGTGCCGACCAGGATCGGCAGCCCCTGCCCGCCGAATTCGGTCGACTTGGTGAGGCCGTTCCAGCCGTTTTCGCAGAATTGCCGATAGGCGTCCTTGAAACCGGGCGGCGTCCGCACCGTGCCGTCGTCGAGGCGCTTCGACCCCTCGCGATCGCCGACCGCATTGAGCGGGGACAGGACGGTGGCGGCGAATTTCGCGGCCTCCTCCAGGACGGCCGTCACGACGTCGGGAGCGGCCTCCTCGAAGCCGGGAAGCTGCGCGATCTGGTCGAGGCCGGCGAGTTCGTCCAGCACGAAATGGATGTCGGCAAGCGGGGCTTGATAGGTGCTCATGAACGTTTCCACGCAGTGGCGAGCTGGCCCCGCCGGCGGCGATCAACCGAGCGCGGCGGTCAGCTCGGGAATGATCTGGAAAAGATCGCCGACGAGGCCATAGTCCGCGACCTGGAAGATCGGCGCCTCGGCGTCCTTGTTGATCGCGACGATGACCTTGCTGTCCTTCATGCCGGCGAGATGCTGGATCGCACCCGAAATGCCGACGGCGATGTAGAGGTCGGGCGCCACGATCTTTCCCGTCTGCCCGACCTGATAGTCGTTCGGCACGTAGCCCGCGTCCACCGCGGCGCGTGACGCGCCGATCGCAGCGTTGAGCTTGTGCGCGAGCGCCTCCAGAAGCCTGAAGTTCTCGGCACTGCCGAGCCCGCGACCGCCGGAGATCACGATGCGCGCTGCCGTGAGTTCCGGACGATCCGACTTCGTGAGCTCCTGCCCCGTCACGCGCGACAGACCCGTGTCCGGCGCCGCGGACGCCGTCTCGACAGGTGCATTTCCTCCGGTGGCCTGCGCCGCGTCGAAGCCCGTCGGCCGCACCGTGACGACTTTGACGGCGTCCCTGGATTGCACGGTGGCGAACGCGCTGCCGGCGTAGATGGGCCGCACAAACGTGTCCGGCGATTCAACGGCAATGATGTCCGAAACCTGCGCGACGTCGAGCAGCGCGGCAACCCGGGGAGCGATGTTCTTGCCGTATCCGGTCGCTGCCGCGAGCACGTGGCTGTAGCCGCCCGCTTTCGCCAGCGCGACGACGGTAGCGGCGACGTTCTCGGCAGTCGGGTTGGCGAAATACGGGGCGTCCACATGCAGGACCTTCGCGACGCCGGATATCTTCGCCGCGGATTGCGCGGCCGGAGCCGCCCCGTGGCCCACGACGAGAACCGTAAGCTCGCCGCCGATCTTGTGCGCGGCGGTGACGACGTTGAGCGTCGCAGCGTCGAGCGCCGCGTTGTGGTGGTCGGCGACAAGAAGGATCGTCATGGTGCCCCGATCACGAAATGACTTTGGCTTCGTTGCGCAGCTTACCGACGAGCTCCGCGACGTCGGCCACCTTCCCGCCGCCCTTGCGCTTGGGCGGTTCCACGACCTTCAGAATCGCCAGTCGCGGTGTCACGTCGACGCCGAGCGCATCCGGCCTGACGGTGTCGAGCGGCTTTTTCTTCGCCTTCATGATGTTGGGCAGCGTCGCGTAACGCGGCTCGTTGAGGCGCAGGTCCGTTGTCATCACGAGCGGCAGAGGCATCTCGATCGACTCGAGGCCGCCGTCGACCTCGCGTTTCACGGTCGCCTTGTCGCCGGAGATATCGAGTTTCGATGCGGATGTCGCCTGCGCCCAGCCCAGAAGCGCCGCCAGCATCTGGCCGGTCTGATTCGAGTCGTCGTCGATGGCCTGCTTGCCCAGCAGCACGATCCGCGGTTGTTCCTTGTCGACGACCGCCTTCAACAGCTTGGCTACCGCGAGCGGCTGCAGTTCGACGTCGGTTTCGACGAGGATCGCACGATCGGCTCCCAGCGCCAGCGCGGTGCGCAGCGTCTCCTGACTGCCCCGCACGCCGCACGAGACCGCGACGATCTCGGTGGCGATTCCCTTCTCCTTGAGGCGCACCGCCTCCTCAACCGCGATCTCGTCGAAGGGATTCATCGACATCTTGACGTTCGCCGTGTCGACGCCGGAACCATCCGCCTTGACGCGGATCTTGACGTTGTAATCGACGACGCGCTTGACCGAAACGAGGACTTTCATGGGATAGTTGTGACGCGGCTGCCGAAACGAACATTATAACGCGCCGCGGACGACCTCTCGGTGCATCCGGTCGAGGCAAACGGTGCAATGGCCGCGCACCGGCGGAAGCGGCCCGCCCGGCAATCGCCGCCTGCGCTTGCCGACGCGCGTGAGCCAGATCACTTGAGCGCGTCGAGTCCCGCGCGCGCGACCTGCGCGTCCTGAGTCGACGCCATGCCGCTCACGCCGATGGCGCCGATCATCTTGCCGTCGACGACGATCGGCAGCCCCCCCTCGATCGGAGTTGCGCCGAGGCCCAGCACTGCGACGCGGCCATCGGCAATGTTCTGCTCCAGCTCCTTGCTCGGGCGGCGCAACGTCGCCGAGGTCCGGGCCTTTTCAATGGCAATTCGCGCGCTTGCAGTCTGCGTGTTGTCCTGCATCTCGTAGTAGATCAGCATGCCGTGGTTGTCGACGATGGCGACCGCCACGTTCCAGCTCTGCTTTTTCGACTCCGCCATCGCGCCAACCGCGACCTTCTTGGCAGTTTCGAGGTTGATTTCGATGCCGTACGGCGGTCGCGACGGCGCCTGCGCAAGAGCGACCGTCGCACCGAGTGCGAACGCCGCAACTCCCGTGGCAAACCGCGCTGAAGTTACGATTCCCATGACTCCTCCCTTGAACGTGAACGCCCGACGACGGGCCCCGGCGACACTATGCCCGCCGCTCCCCGCGTCCGCAATGGGGGACAATCGGAACACGAGGCCACCACTCCCACCGAAGTGCCGGGCCGCATCATCGAACCTGCCGGAGGCGAACATGCCGAAAACGCGAGCCGAAGATTTTCAGTTCCTCCACACCCGCCCCGGCATATTCGTCATCCCCAATCCCTGGGATGCCGGGTCGGCCAGGATGCTCGCCGCGCTCGGCTTCGAAGCGCTGGCGACCACGAGCGCTGGGTTTGCTTTCTCCCTTGGCAAGCCCGATGCCGAGCGCGCCATAGGACGTGAGGAAACGCTCGCGAACGTTCGCTCCATCGTGAATGCGACAAGCCTCCCCGTTTCCGCGGACCTGGAGAACGGCTTCGGCGACGATCCGGAGTCGTGCGCCGAAACCATCCGGCTGGCGGCCGATGCGGGCGCTGTCGGCGGATCCATAGAAGACGCGACCGGTCGCGGGGAGGACCCCATCTACCCGTTCGAGTTGTCCGTCGAGCGCGTAAGGGCCGCCGTGGAGGCAGCGCACGCATTGCCGTTCCCCTTCGTGCTGACGGCCCGTGCCGAAAATCTGATCAATGGCAAACCGGACCTGCCCGACACGATTCGCAGATTGGAGGCGTATGCGGACGCGGGCGCCGATGTGCTTTACGCACCCGGCCTGTCGACTCGCAACGACATTGCGGCCGCAGTTCGTGCGGTCGCGCCAAAGCCGGTCAACATCGTGATGGGGCTCTCGGGCGCGCAATTCGCGCTCGACGAGCTTCGTGCACTTGGCGTCAAGCGCGTGAGTCTCGGATCATCCCTTGCCCGCGCGGCTTACGGAGCGCTTCTCCGGGCGGCGCGGGAAATTCACGACGCCGGGACGTTCACGTTTTCCGGGCAAGCCACGCCGTATGCCGCCCTGAACGCGATGTTCAGGCATCCCGGATCAGGGCGGTAGCCTATCGCCCTGTCCCTGATAACTGCCTTGAAGGAGTGGCAATAGAGTCCTGCGATTCTGCTTCCATCGCGCTATCATTTCGTCCTTGCATTCCTGATACACCCCATGAGACTCCGACGCCACGCCGTTGTCCTCGCCTTGTTCCTTGCGTCGCCGGCCGCGGCGGACATCGTCGATACGAAGTCGGAGCGCCAGGTCTCCCTGCCCGGCGCGAATTTCCGGATCGTCGTTCCGCGCGAGGATTGGCTGATCATGCGCGAGCAGACGCGTTCCGACACGCTCTCGGTCTACTACGCCCTCGCCAGCCAGAAGCGCAGCATGGCGCTGTGGGTCTTCATCGACCAGACACCGGTGTGCCAGAGTGCCAAGGCCTGCGTCGAGCTGGCGATGAAGAACAAGGCGTACGATGACGCCAAGGATATGCGCTTTGCCGAACACGAAGGCTTCAGCGTCGTGCAGTTCACGCTCGAGCCCAAGGATGCGGTGAAGCAGCAGCACCTCGTCGCCGCCACCTATGTCGAAGGATGCTGGGTCGACGTTCACCTCTCGCAAGCGGCGGGTGCCGGGACAAGCCCCGATTCGCTGCTGGCTGTCCTCAAGCTCCTGTCGATCCGGTGAGAGGGCCGACCATGGCACCTGCACGCCTCGTTCTTTCCCTGGCGCTTTTCGTGGCGGCGATTCCGCTGGCCCGCGCCGAGCCCCCGCGTCCGATCGCCAAGGATCATCCGATCCTGGGCCGCTGGACCATCACGATTCCCGAGGTGTCGTGCAGCGAGACGTACACGTTCCGGCCCGATGGAACGAGCGTCGTGACGAGCGGCGAGGAAATTGCCGAAAGCGTGCTGGAGATTTCCGCGAAGCCGAGTCCCCTGGGATTCTACAAGTGGACGGATCGCCTGGTGAAGGACAATGGCAAGAAGGACTGCGCGGGCGAAATCACCGAGGTGGGCCAGGTCGTGACCAACTTCGTGCAGTTCCATCCTTCGGGCGTTGCGTTCATCCTGTGCGCCGGGGAGTCGCTCGATCGATGCATCGGCCCGTTCATGCGGGCGGGCGGGGACGCGATATAGCTATTCGAGGTCTGCCGTTGCCCGCATTCGGACAGCCGGGTCGTCGCCCGTTGCGCCATTCGTTGATTCGACCACCGCCGTGACCATCGTTCGCCCGCAGCTCGCAGGCCCGACGGCGCTGCTTCTTGCCGCCCTGCCCTTGCCGGCGCTCGCCGTCGGCGTCGAATCGGCGGGTGGGCCGAACGGCGCCGACCTGCCGCTCCTGTGGGCATTGCCCTTCGCGGGACTGCTGCTGTCGATCGCGATCGTTCCGCTCGTCAACGCGCATTTCTGGCACGCGCATTTCGGAAAGGTCGTCGTCGCGTGGTCGGTCGCGCTGATCGTGCCGTTCGCGGTGACCTTCGGCGCCGAATTCACAACCCGCCGGGTCGTGCACGTGATCGTCGACGAATACGTTCCCTTTGTCGTGATCCTGTTTGCCCTCTACACGATCGCAGGCGGCATCTGCGTGCGCGGGTCGTTCGTCGGAACGCCTGCGTTGAACACCGGCATTCTCGCGCTCGGCGGCGGGATCGCGAGCCTCATGGGAACGACCGGCGCGTCGATGCTGCTGATCCGCCCGCTGTTGACCGCCAACGAGGCACGGCCGCACAAGGTGCATACGATCGTGTTCTTCATCCTCCTGGTGGGCAACGTCGGGGGGGCGCTGTCGCCGCTCGGCGATCCTCCGCTTTTCATCGGCTTTCTGAAAGGCGTGGATTTCTTCTGGACGGTGCGGAATCTCGCCGCGCCGACTGCGCTCGTTGCCGGGGCTCTGCTCGCGATCTATTTCGCGCTTGACACGTGGCTGTACCGGAAGGACGGTCGCCCTGCCATTGCGGCCGTCGAGGGCTCGCGGGTCACGGTCGAGGGGTCGATCAATCTGCTGCTGATGGTTCCGATGATCGGCGCCGTGCTGATGTCGGGCCTCTGGCACCCGGGCGTGGAATTCGACGTGCTGGGCGCCCACCTGGTGCTGGAGAAGCTGCTGCGTGACGTCCTTCTGGTCGCGCTGGCGCTCGGGTCGCTGGCGATGACACCGAAGGCCATCCGTGTGCACAACGGCTTTCACTGGGCGCCGATCGTCGAGGTCGCGAAGGTCTTCGCGGGAATCTTCCTGACGATCGTTCCGGTGCTCGCGATGCTCGGGGCCGGGCGCGACGGCGCGCTCGCCGGTGTCGTGAATATGGTGATCGACAGTGCCGGCGAACCGCGCAATCTCGCCATGTTCTGGACGACGGGCATCCTGTCGGCGTTCCTCGACAACGCGCCGACCTACCTCGTCTTCTTCAATCTCGCCGGCGGTGACGCGAACGACCTCATGACCGCGCACAATCTTTCGCTCACGGCAATTTCGATGGGAGCCGTGTATTTCGGCGCGCTCACCTATATCGGCAACGCACCGAATTTCATGATCAAGGCGGTGGCCGAGGACCGCGGCGTCGCGATGCCGAGCTTTTTCGGTTACGTGGCCATCGCGAGCGCCGTGATGCTGCCGCTGCTGGCGGTGGTCGGCGCGCTGTTCCTGTAGCCGTTGCCGAGCTTTCGCGATTCGGTTAGCATTCCCGGATCGGGGCCAGCAGATCCCCGGCGGCCTCCCGCCCAGACGGTGTCTCGTCCAAATCTGCCTCCCGTCCGCGATCGGACGGCAAGGCCATGGACACCGTCGCGCTTTCAACGTCATTCCCGTCGACACGCAGCCTGC
>CAVSDH010000004.1:0-557055 GCA_963726765.1 uncultured beta proteobacterium
CATGACCAGATCCTCGGAACGGCGTGCGGCCTCGACCAGCTGCCCTCTGCCGTTCTTGTGCAACCAGTCACCCCAGTACGCCGCGAAGCGCTCCGTCGTTTCGCCGAGGGTTTCCGCCAGCTCGCACGCGCGCGTGTAATTGGCACCGGTCTCCTCCGCTGCCATGCCCTTGGCGGCGATGAGTGCCGGGCCTATGCTCACCCGCAAGCCGAGTTCGGTCGCGGCGCGCGCTTCCGATACCGGCACCAGCCGTACCTGCTCCAGCGCTTCGCCAAGATGCGCGATTGCTTCCTCGTACCCCGACCGAGCCACCGCGAGTTCGCCGGCCTGTTGCCAGTAAGGCACCGCCGCTGCCGGCATCATTGCCCGGCTGTAGTGGTGCGCCACAAGCTCCGGTCGCGATTGCACAACTTCCGGAAAACGCGTGACATAGGAGTGTGCGAGCCGTTGGTGGTGCTGCTGGCGAACGCTCTTCAGCAACGTGTCGTAAGCCGCCTCCTGGATCAGCGCATGCTTGAAAACGTAACGCGAACGGGGCGGAATTCCGCTCTGCTGGATGATGTCAGCGTGATTCAATGCCGCCAACCGCTCTTCGAGATCGGCCTCGGAGATGTCGCACACCGATTGCAGCACGTCGTAGTCGAATTCGCGGCCCAGCACTGAAGCCAGCTGCGCGATTGCTTTGGCGTCGACGAGCCTGTCGAGGCGGGCCATCAGCGAGTCGCGCAGCGTCGCCGGGACCTCGAGTTGCGCCGATTGCCCGCTCGCGAGCTCGAGCACGCCATCACGCTCGACGACCAGCGCGGACGCCAGGATCGCCTTGGTCAGTTCCTCCACGAAGAGAGGTACGCCATCGGTGCGTCGAATGATTTCGTCGATGATGCGAGCTGGAAGCGCCTTCCCTCCGGCAATGCCGTTTGCGACCGTCACGACCTGATCCGAGGGCAGACGCGTAAGGGCGATCATCGAAATCTGCCCGTGCATGGCCCAGGTCGGAACAAACTCGGGACGAAACGTCAACACCACGAGTACGGGCAACTCACCAATGCGCTCCAGCAGCGTTCCGAACAGTTCGCGCGTCGATGCATCGATCCAGTGCAGGTCCTCCACCACGACCACCAGCGGATGCTTTCGGGCGTCGGCATGCAGCCACGCGATGAGCGCGTCGAATGTCCGTCGTTTTCTCTGCGCCGGAGCGAGATCGCTCAGCACCTGCGTGTGCTCGCCGGCAATCCCGAGCAGAGATGCAATGAGGGCAATGGTGGTGTCGTCGCCCATCCCGGCGTCGCTGAGCACGTGGCGCAACGCGGCGGCGCGATCCGATGGGATCGTGCTCGCGGCTGCGTCTATGGCGCGCTCGATGAGATCGATGATCGGATGAAGCGCGCTATTCTGGTAGAACGGCGAGCAATGGATGTTGCGCCACGCGGTGCTTTCGGGAGCGACACTCTTGCGCAACGCGGCCAGGAGCCGGGATTTGCCGATCCCGCCTTCTCCCGAAATGAACACGGCCTGGCCCTGGCCCCGTTGCGCCATATTCCACCGCTCCAGCAAGTGCCGAAGCTCCATTTCCCGGCCGACCAGGGGCGCCACTTCGCGTTCCGAGTGCTGTTCCGGCGTGGACTCGGTTGCGCCCGTGACCGAGTACAGCTCGGCAGCGGACGCAACACCCTTGAGGACCCGGGTACCGAGTGCGCGTACTTGAAAGCGCCGGCCCAGGAGACCCAGGGTGGCCGCGCTGATACAGATCGAATTCGGGATTGCTTCCGCCTGGATTCGTGCGGCGAGGTTGGGTGTCTCGCCGATCGCATGGTCGATGTTGCCGCCACCGGCCTCCATTGCGCCGACCACCACCAGGCCGGTATGGATGCCCACTCGCGCGGCAATACCGGCTTCACCACGTGAATTGCGCGCCTCGCCGAGCTCACGCACGCCGGCAACGATGGCAAGTCCCGCCCGAACGGCGCGCTCCGCATCGTTGTCATGCGCAGCCGGATAGCCGAAAAAAGCGACCACGCCGTCGCCGATGTACTGGTTGATGGTGCCGCCGTACCGTGCGACGCAGTCGACGCAGATGCCCTGGTACGCTCGCAGCACGTCCCGCAGCGCCTCGGGATCGAGGCGCCCTGCGAGCTCCGTCGAACCGACCAGATCGGCAAACAGAACAGTTAACTGCCGCCGCTCGCCGTCCGGTGATTGCGTCGCGCGCGTGGCGCCCGCCGGTGCTTCGGAGCCGGGGGCCGCATCCGCCTTGACGGCAATGGACGCACCGCACATCCCGCAGAATCGGGCGTCCGCTGGCATCGGCGCATGGCAGGCGTGGCACACCGTGTCGACTTGCGCCCCGCATGCCTCGCAGAAGCGTTGGCCCGGTCGGACGGTGGCATCACATCGTTGGCACTTCATCGCGCCCCTTCAGCGGTAAGCCCGCGACGCAGATCGTCCCCATCGCCGCACAGAGGCCGAGCGTGGGTGGGACAAGCTACGGGCGCGATTCTAGGACGAAGACCGACCTGGCGCAAAGCGGCCGCTTGAGATTCGACGTGACGTCCGGGTCGGCGGCGCAGATTATGTTAGCTCGTCGCGCGGCACGCGAAATCCAAGCGCCGCCAGTTCCTCCCGCATTTGTGCGTTTTCCAACAATGCGCAGAACGCCCGTACCGCCGGACGCTGCGTTCGCGCCGCTGGCACGATGAAGTCGTATTGCTCTTCCTGCAACGGGATGAAGCCGAGGCCGTATTGCCTGGCGACCGTGTCGATGGCCACCCCCCAGTCGGCGCGCCCCTGGGATACTGCCGCCGCAACGGCATTGTGCGACTTCGTCTGCGTTCCGTAGCCGGTCGGTCGGCGCTTGCCCAGCAACTTGTCGATGATGATCCGGGTGCCGCTGCCCGCGTTGCGATTGACCATGACGCAATCCGCTTCCTGCAGCGCTGCCGTGACCGCGTCGTCCGGCCGCTTTCCCTCGAACCGCGCATCGTTGCGCCGATAGACGATCGCCTGCATGCGGCCATAGCCTGGCACAAGCGACAGGGTGGGGGTGAGGAGAGGTCGGTTGTACTCGCCGGTGACGGGGTCCATGAGGTGAACACCGGCGATGTCGCATTCTTCGCGCTTGGCCGCCGCGAGGCCGCCCATGCTACCGACATAGAGCGACTTGACCCGAATTCCCTGGCGCATCAGTTTTCCGATCAGCAGATCGAGGCCCACGCAGTGACTGCCGATGATCACCAGATCCGCGGGCTCGAGCCTCTGCCCGAGCAGCTGCACCGAAACCGAACTGCCGGAATCCAGGATCTCGGTGTGCTGGTCGATGGTGATGAAGCCGTCTGCGCCGCTGAACGTGGTAACGGAACCCGAACCCTTTCCCATGGGATAGGCCGACAGACCATCCGGTCCCTGCACCAGCCCGACCAGCAGATATTCGGTTCGCCCCCGTTCGGAATTCACGCGCATCGGCAACGTGGCGGCAATGCTCTGTCGGCGCTCCGCCGGCAGGCCCGCATAGGCGCGAATGACGGGTGCTACGAACTCGTGAAACGTGAAAATTGCCGAGGTCGGAAAGCCCGGCAGGATGACGACGGGCTTGCCTTCCGAAACCGCAAGGCAAATGGGCTTGCCGGGCTTGAGCGCGACGCCGTGCGCGACGACACCCGGCTTGCGGAGGCCGTGCACGACGCGGTAGGACAAGTCACCGGCCCCTTTGGAGGTTCCTCCGGAGAACACGACGACATCGGATTGCAGGCCCCGCGCGAGCGCGCTCGCCAGCGCTTCCTCGTCGTCGGGTATCACACCCAGGTGCACGGGTTCACCGCCAAGCTCTTCGACTGCGGCACCTATGATCGCGGCATTGGAATCGTATACGGCGCCGGAAGGCAGGGGATTACCCGGCGCCACGATCTCGTTGCCCGTCGAGAAGATGGCCACGCGCGGCCGTAGGAAGACGTCGATTTCGTCACGCCCCAGAGCGGCCAGTACGCCGATTTCGCGCGAGGTCAGATACTGACCTGTTCGCAACACCGTTTCGCCACGGGCGATGTCGGTGCCCGCATAGCTCACGTTTTCGCCGGGAGTCAGCGGGCGCCTGATCTCGACGATCTGCCCGGCATTGGATTCGACCAGCTCCGAATGCTCGACCATCAGCACCGCATCGGCGCCGCGCGGCAACATGCCGCCCGTAGCGATGGGCGTCGCAAAGCCCGTGATTACCACGCTGTCGGGCACGATGCCCGGCGCGAGCACCTCGTCGTTCGTGCGCACCCGGCACGGCGTTTCCTCCATGGCGCCGAACGTGTCGCTGGCCTGAACGGCGAAGCCGTCGACGTTGGACCTGTCGAAGCCGGGGACGTCCACCTCGGCCAGGACGTCTTCCGCAAGAACGCGATTCAGCACGTCCCCGAGCGGCACTCTTTCCTTCCCGAGCGGCGCGAGACGAAGATGTTCGCGGAAGCGAACCGTGGCCTCGTCCCTTGTGACGACGTTGAGAAACTGTGTCTGGCCGGAGTCCGACTTCACGTTCTTCTCGACTCGGATCGTTGGAAATTGGGTTTCGCAGACGCCTTCAGTCGTACAGATAGACCGTGACTTCCGTGTCCGGACCGTGGCCCTCGCTCTCGGCAGGTACGATGACGAAGCCATCGGCACGCGTCGTCGAGGAAAGAATCGACGCTCCGCTCAATGCGATGGGCTCGACACGGCCGTCGACAATCCGCACTCGACAGTAGTCCACCCGGCCAATGGCGGAAACAATCTTGCGGGCGACCTTGCATTGGCGGGAGCGATGCGGCCAGTCTGCAAGGCGCCCGCCGCGCAGGCGAATGGCGCGGCCGGCGAAGAAGTCGTAGGCGCACAGACAGGATACGGGATTGCCTGGCAGCAGGAAGACAAGCGACTCTCCAATCCGGCCGATGCCCGCGGGGCTCGAAGGACGCATGGCCACGCCGTGAATCGCCAATTCCCCAAGCTCCGCTATCAATTGGGGCGCGTAGTCCTCGCGCCCGACGCTGGAGCCCCCCGACACGAGAATCACATCGGCACCGCGGAACGCAAAGCGCATTGCGGATTTCGCCAGGTTCGTCCCCGAGCCTGTACTGCGCTTCGACCAAGCCGCCATCGCGCGTGATCAGACCACGGAGCATGTACGAATTCGCGTCGTAAACCTCGTACTTTCCCTTGGGTGAACCTGGTTCCCTCACTTCATTGCCCGTGACGAGAATCCGAATCCGAGGTTGCCTGACGACGGTTACCTGCGCCAAACCCAGAGACGCCACGAGTCCGACATCCTGCGGACGCAGGTGCCGACCCGCGCCCAGAGCCGACGAGCCTTCGCGAATGTCCTCGCCGCAATGCCCAACGTGCTGGCCCGGAGCGACCGGACGGGTGATCACGATCTCTCCCGCTGTCTCTGTCGCGTATTCGGCCGGCACGACCGCGTCCACACCTTCCGGCACCGGCGCGCCCGTCATGATGCGTACGGCCGCATTCGGCCGAAGGGCGCCGACGAAAGGCTCGCCGGGCATTGCCTGGCCGAGAACGGGAAACGTGAGGGGATTGTATTCGCCGGCCCCCGCTGTCTCCACGCCTCGGAGCGCATAGCCGTCCATCGCGGCCCGATCGAAGCCAGGCACGTTGAGAGGCGCGATCACGTCGATGGCCAGAATGCGACCGGCCGCGTCCTCAAGTGAAACGATCTCGTTGCCGAGGCGGGACGCATGTTCGTCGATCCACTTGAGCGCCGCGGGAACTTCGCTTCGCCGCGTGAAGCCGTGCATGCGCACGTCACGGGGTTCAGGGATTTGCTTGTGCATCCGGGTGTCTGTTTGTGGCAACCATCGGAAAGTGCGACGGATGAATCGTCGCAGCCGATGATTGCTTGCCTTTCCGACATTTTATGGCACTTTCAGCGCGCTGCGACCGATTCGAGTCTTGCGCGCCTTTCCTACCGTGAGCAGCGCCTGGGCCGATTCCCAAACGCTATATTTGTCGGTATATTACCGAACGGATTTCCGGCGGATTACGGAGAACTCATGCGTTCGTTTTCCTGTTTGCTTTGCTCGATGATCCTGGCGTGCTTCACCTCTGGATTGGCGCCGAGCGCTTCGGCGGCGGACGTGACTGTCTTTGCCGCGGCCAGCCTCAAGGAGGCCATGGATGACCAGGCCAAGCAATTCGAAGCCAGCACCGGAAACAAGGTCATCATTTCGTATGGCGCAAGTAACGCCCTGGCAAAGCAGATCGAGGCAGGCGCGCCGGCGGACCTCTTCATCTCCGCCGACCTCGATTGGATGGACTACCTTGATCAGCGTCATCTGCTCGCGCCGGGAACCCGGGCCAGTCTACTTCGCAATACGTTGGTGCTGGTAGCACCGGCGTCGAGCAAATCGACGCTGAAGATCGGTCCGAATTTTGGATTGGCGGCGGCGCTCGGACAGGAAAAGCTCGCCATGGCCAATCCGGACAGCGTGCCTGCGGGAAAATATGGGAAGGCCGCACTGGAGAAATTGGGAGTCTGGTCCAGTGTCGAGAAACAGGTTGCGCGGGCGGAAACCGTGCGCGCGGCGTTGGCGCTGGTGTCCCGTGGCGAAGCGCCGTTCGGCATCGTGTATTCGACCGACGCATTGGCGGACAAG
The DNA here is from genome assembly GCA_963726765.1 of uncultured beta proteobacterium. Taxonomy (GTDB): domain Bacteria; phylum Pseudomonadota; class Gammaproteobacteria; order Burkholderiales; family Casimicrobiaceae; genus CAIWHR01. The sequence goes on from CAVSDH010000004.1 coordinate 6,630, forward strand.
GGTGTACGGGTCGTAGATACGTTTCCGCCGGACAGCGTATCCGCCCATCGTCTATCCCGCCGCTGCCGTCGCGACGAGCAAGTCGGCGGCGGCCAGGCCCCTGCTGGATTACCTGCGCTCCCCTGCGGCGCGCCCGGCATGGGAGAAATACGGCTTCGGATTGGCGCAGTAGGCCATGCTTGGGCTCAACTCCCGACGAGGTCGGAATCCTCTTGCTGAGTCTTCGCGTCGCAGCGGTCAGTGTCGTCTGCAGCCTGCCGCTGGCCATTCTGGTGGCCTACGGCCTTGGCCAGGTTCTCCTTTCCCGGGAAGACACTGGTCGACGCGATTGTTCATCTTCCGCTGGTGTTGCCGCCAGTTGTCGTCGGCTTTGCGCTCCTGGTGCTTCTGGGCAAGCACGGTCCCCTCGGCAGCCTGCTCAACGACTGGTTCGGAATCGTGTTTGCATTCCGCTGGACCGGTGCGGCGTTGGCCTCGGCGCTGATGGGCTTCCCGTTGATGGTCCGCGCAATCCGGCTTTCGCTCGAAGCCATCGATCAGCGGCTTGAAGTCGCCGCGCGGACCCTCGGCGGCTCGCGTACCTGGGTATTCGCGTCGATCACGCTGCCGCTCGCACTGCCGGGAATCATTACGGGAACGCTCCTGTCGTTCGCGCGGGGGTTGGGTGAGTTCGGCGCGACCATTACCTTCGTTTCCAACATTCCGGGCGAAACGCAAACGTTGCCGTTGGCAATCTATACGTTCACGCAGGTTCCGGGAGGCGACGCCCAGGCGTTGCGCCTCAGTATCATTCGCCGTCGCTCTGTCCATCATTGCACTCGCAACTTCCGAATGGCTCACCCGTCGCTCCGAGCGGATGCAAGGCAATGATCGACGTTGACATCGAACAGCAGCTTGGCGCCTTTCATCTTGCAGTCAGGTTTGCAGCCGAGGCACCGATTGTCGGACTGTTCGGCCGCTCCGGTGCGGGCAAGACCAGCGTGATCAATGCCATCGCCGGCATCACGAGGCCGGCGGCGGGGCACATCCGAATCAACGACGTGTCCCTGTTCGATGCCAGGCAGGGAATCGATTTGCCGCCCGAAGAGCGTCGGATCGGCTATGTGTTCCAGGACGCGCTGCTGTTTCCGCACATGGACGTGCAGTCGAACATGCTCTACGGACAGCGATTGCGTTCATCGGCGGACCGCTACATTGACGAATTGCGCGTGGTCGAGCTTCTCGGCCTGAGTGCACTGCTGAAGCGAAAGCCCAGGACGCTTTCGGGCGGAGAGAGGCAACGGGTGGCGATCGGCCGCGCCTTGCTCGCTCAACCGCGCATTTTGCTCATGGACGAGCCCCTGGCGTCGCTCGACGTCTCGCGCAAGACCGAGATCCTCGACTACGTCGAGCGCCTGCGCGATGAACTCACCATTCCGATTGTCTACGTAAGCCACTCGGTTGCAGAAATCTCGCGTCTTGCCGATACGGTGGTGGTCATTTCCGATGGAAAGTGCATCGCCGTAGGGGACGTGGACGAAGTGATGGGTCGTCTCGACCTTCGACCTGCGACCGGGCGCTACGAGGCAGGATCATTGATTGAAACAAGGGTGGCAGCGCATCATGCAGACGATCAGTTGACGACACTTGCGTTCGACGGCGGAGAGCTCATCGTGCCTCACCTTGACGCGGTTGTAGGAGAGCGGGTGCGGGCGCGGATTCGTGCGCGCGACGTGTCGCTCGCCACGCGACGGCCCGAGGGCATCAGCATCCTCAATGTCCTGCCCGGCCGAATCAGCCTGACGGACCCCGGATCCGGGCCTATTGTCGACGTGCAACTCCTCGTCGGTCGTTCGATACTCAATGCACGCATCACGCGCCGCTCCTTCGAGCAGCTTGGCATGCACGTCGGGCAAGATGTCTACGCACTGGTCAAGGCGGTGTCTTTCGACCAGCGAAGTGTCGGCTACGCATAAGCGCGGATGGCTGCCATGAAGGCCGGCGTACGGTTTCACATTCGCGACAAAAGCCACGGAACCGAGCTGGCAATCGGACCGGGAAAAGTCGCTCTGCTGGAGGCCATTGCGCGGACGGGGTCGATCACGTCGGCGGCGAAAGGACTCGGGATGTCCTACCGCCGTGCATGGCTTCTCGTCGACGAAACGAATCGTTGTCTCATCCGCCCGGCAGTCGAAACGGTGGCCGGAGGCCAAAAGGGAGGAGGCACCGTTCTGACCCCGTTCGGCGTCGAACTGGTGCGCCGTTATCGGGCACTCGAGCACCAGACCGAGCTGGGAGTCGCCCGCAAGCTCAAGTCGATGCTGCGCGCGCTTCCATTGGACCGTGACAATTCAAGCAGGTGAGGCTCGACCATGCCCATTTCCATTGAACCTGTACCCTCCGGCGCCAAGGGCTCATTCACTCTTCTGGTGACCCCGGATCACCTGGCCAATCGATTCAAGGACGCAATGCTGCCTCCCGTGCTGGCAACACCCGTGATGATCATGATCATGGAAAACGCCGCATTGAATGCCTTGAAGCCCTATCTCGGCGAGCACGAAAGCGCCCTCGGTACGCGTGTCGACGTGCGCCACTTGGCGGCGACGCCGGCTGGGCGGTACGTCACCGGCGAGGCCGCAGTCACGCGTGTCGACGGGCGACGCATCGAGTTTGCGATCCGCGCAACCGATGGTGCCGAAGTGATTGGAACCGGCACGCATGAACGGGTGATCATCGATCTTGCCAAATTTTCCGAGCGGTTGAAGTCGAAGATCGGTTAGCGTTGCCCTCCATCGAGGTCGGAGGACGCCGGTACCCAGCATCAATCGCCTACGCGGCGGACCTCGAGTTTTGCGAGCCATTTCACGTGGCGCGGACCGGGCTGGGTATCGCGGAGCGACACCAACGCCAGCGGCCCTTCACTTGCTGGCAATGGGGCGCCATCGCGCTCGAAGATTACGAGCGCGCCGTCGCCCATCGGGGAAAGAAACAGCTCGGCCCAGGAGAAGACCGCCTGATAGCCGTCGGTTGCCGTCGCCACGACGATGCTGCGCCTCAAGTCGTGCCGCTCCTTTTCAATCAGCTTGGCTGAGTTGAGCACATCTCGTAGCAGCACTCCGGCGTACCGTCGGTTTTGCTCGCCGTCCTTGCCCGGCGCCCCGGCCGTTCGAATTTGTCGAACGTCCTCGACGCGCTGGACGGGCAGGCGTTGGAGGTCGCCGACAGTCAACGTCAAGCTGCTCTCGACATTCCCGAGGACAAGGAGACGGGTGGATCCGCTTGGCGGTGTTTGCGCGAATGTGGCCGTTGCGACGGTCAGCGCGCAGAGAGCGAGAACGCCGCGGCTCCGGACCAACAGCCGGCGCCGGGACACCCTCCACGGCCCTTGGCGAGGAAGAGGCCCGCCGCACGGACTGGAAAATCGGTTCATGATATGTGTTTGCGGACCCATGAAGCCCCGACTCGACCGTTCGTTCATGCGCACAGATTACGCCAACTTGAGACCCAATTGCACACGGCCCAACCAGTGAGGTGAACAACGCCGAAATGGCGCGGCTCTACCGGAGCGTCCGCTCTCGCTGAGTGGCCGCTTTTGAAGTCAATCACATTTCGCGGACAGTTCCAGACATGCACAATGACCTTCGGAGGGCTGTGTCATGGAACGCGAGGAACGCGGGCACCATAGCCGGGAGTTCAACCTTGAGGCGGTGCGGTTGGGCAGTTGGAGATAGGTCCAAGACCATGAAGTCGCCTCGTGGCCGCATTGCAAACTGTGCGCGTTTGATCTTGCACAATTCGCACTGCGATTGACTCGAGCATATTGGCGATTTTGTACGAAGTTCGGTTCTCGATGGACGTGCCCAAATGCAACGAACGACAATTGCCGCCGCACTGGCGCTGATGGCGCTGGCGGCGACATCCGGTTACCGCACAGTAGGTCACCGGTACGCTGGGTTCGCCGAGCGCCACGACGACCCTCGACGGCAGGCAACTGCCGTCGCCCGATCCCAAGTTCGGCGGGGTGATCAAGGAGAAAGCGTCGGAATCGAAGCAGTGGTGGGCACCACGCGTCGTGCCGCCGAAGGGCGCGCCCAACGTGCTGCTGATCATGACCGACGACAGCGGGTTCGGCGCGCCGGGCACCTTCGGCGGCGTGGTTCCGACACCGGCGATGGATCGGATCGCGAAGGCCGGGCTGCGGTATACCAACTTCCACTCCACGGCGCTGTGCTCGCCATCGCGTGCCGCGTTGATCACCGGGCGCAACCATCACGTCGCCGGCTTCGGCGTAGTGGGCGAAACTGCGACGGGATTCCCGGGCTATGACTCGGTCATCCGGAAGGAGAACGGCACCCTCGGCGCCATCCTCAAGGAGAACGGATACGCGACCTCATGGTTCGGCAAGAATCACAACACGCCGTTCTATCAGGCGACCGCGGCCGGGCCCTTCGACCAATGGCCCGGCGGCATGGGCTTCGAGTACTTCTACGGCTTCGTTGGCGGCGACACGAGCCAGTGGCAGCCAAACCTGTTTCGCAATACGACGCCCATCTACCCGTTCCAGGGCAATCCGGGCTGGAACCTGACGACGGCCATGGCCGACGACGCGATCCATTACATGAAGGAGTTGAAGGCAATCGCGCCTGACAAGCCGTTCCTGGTCTATTACGTGCCGGGCGGGACGCACGCGCCGCATCATCCGACGCCGGAGTGGATCAAGAAGATCAGCGACATGCATCTGTTCGACGCCGGCTGGAACAAGGTGCGCGAGACCATCTTCGCCAACCAGAAGAGGCTGGGCATCATGCCTGCGAACGCTCAGCTGACGCCTTGGCCGAAGGATCTGCCGGAGTGGGACTCGCTCAGCTTCGAAGAAAAGAAGCTCTTCATCAAGCAAGCCGACGTGTACGGGGCGTATCTCGCCTACACCGACCACGAGATCGGCCGCGTCATCCAGGCGGTGGAGGACATGGGCCAGCTCGACAACACGCTGATCATCTACATCGCCGGCGACAATGGCGCCAGCTCCGAAGGCATGCTCAACGGCACGCCGAACGAGTTCACTACCTTCAACGGCGGTCGAGGTGCCGGTCAAGGATCAGTTCCTCTGGTACGAGTTCTGGGGATCAGAGCGTACCTTCCCGCACTTCGCGGCCGGCTGGTCCTGGGCGATGGACACACCGTTCCAGTGGGTGAAGCAAGTGGCATCGCATTACGGCGGAACGGCTCAGGGCGTGGCAATGTCGTGGCCCGGCCACATCAACGACCCGGGTGGCATCCGGCGCCAGTTCCATCACCTCATCGACATCGCTCCGACGATCCTCGAGGTGACGGGCATCCCGTTGCCGGATACGCTCAACGGCATCAAGCAGCGCCCGATGGACGGTGCGAGCATGGCTTATACGTGGAACAAGGCGAGCGCCAATGCCCCAAGCCGACACGCTACCCAATATTTCGAGATGCTCGGCAACCGCGCCATCTACCACGACGGTTGGATCGCGGCGACGACCCCGGCCACGACTCCGTGGAAGTTGAGCACGGCCGCACCGCCCGACGTGCTCACCGGGTACAAGTGGGAGCTCTACAACGTCGGCGACCTGCAAACGGGGGATCCCACCGAGAACAACGACCTGGCGGCGAAGATGCCGGAGAAACTGAAGCAGATGCAGGACCTCTTCTACGCCGAGGCGAAGAAGTTCGACGTGCTGCCGCTCGACAACTCGACGCTTACGCGCTTTGTCTCGCCGAAGCCCGACCTCACGGCCGGACGCAAGGTCTTCAGCTACTCCGGAGAGTTGATCAGCATCCCCAACAGCGCCGCTCCGAACATCCGGAACAAGTCGTACTCGATCACCGCAGAGGTCACGATTCCGTCCGGCGGGGCGGAAGGCATGATCGTCACCGATGGCGGGCGCTTCGGCGGCTACGGCTTGTTTCTGAGCAAGGGCGAACTCGGCGTCGGCCGGGGCAAGGTCGTGTTCCTCTACAACCTGCTCGACTTGAAGCGCACGACGTGGGAAGGGCCCGAGTTGAGCGCCGGCAAGCACACCATCGTCTTCGACTTCAAATCCGACGGTCCGGGCCTCGGCAAGGGCGGGACGGGCGTGCTCTTCGTGGATGGCAAGGAAGTGGCCAGGAATTCGATGGAGCACACCACGCCGATACGTGTTCCCGGAGGACGAGAGACTTCGACATCGGCCAGGACACGCGCACGCCGCTGGCGTTGATCGAGTATCGCTACGAGACTCCGTTCAAGTTCACCGGGAAGATCAACAAGGTGACCTTCAACCTCGGCGACGAGAAGTTGACGGCAGAGGAGCAGGAGGTGGTGCACAAGGCCCTCGCGCGGGCGCGCGATGAACTCTGACCTTTGCCACACGCGATGAACCGTGTGCTCGCATTTGCCGCGGTTGCTGAAGCCGCGACCGGCGCGGCGCTGCTCGTCGTTCCGTCGCTTGTCGGGCGACTTCTGCTCGGTGAGGAACTCAGCGGCGTCGCCCTGCCGGTAGCTCGCGTCGCGGGCATCGCGCTGATCGCGCTGGGCGTCGCCTGCTGGCCGGGACCGGCGCGGATCGGCATGCTGATCTACGGCGCCGCAGTTACGGTGTTTCTCGCCTACGTGGGCCTCACCGGTGGAGGCGGCGTTCTGCTGTGGCCGGCGGTCGTTCTGCACGCGATCCTGACGGCGCTTCTGACTCGGGCTGCGACAAGCGACAAGGCGGTGAAAAGTTAGGAGGGTAGACCCCTAGTCGCCTGGAGACCCGACGGCCCGTTCAGTGTGAGATCACCACGCACGCGCGGTACGCCTTCGGTAGGGGTATTGAACGCGAGCTTCCGTCGGACTGAACGTCGGGTTTCTGGCAGATCGACAGGCGGCTCAGGGTCGGAGGCGGGCGTCCGAACCGCCCCGGTTGCGACCATGAGATTGTGACAACAGAGCAGGGTGGTTGGCGCGCCCGGCTTCCTGCGCGCGTTCAGTTCCGATGCGTTCGAGCTATGGGAAGCAACGGCGGCATCGCGCATTGAATCTATTCGATGCGGTCTGCGACAGAGTGCGGACTCCATTGGCCATCTGTCGGGCGCACTTCTCACATCACTGGCTTCTCACCGGGGCACCGTGCCCTCCACCAATTCAGCGAGCCATGCACCGGCCTCTCGAAACGGTTTGCTCGAACGGTCCGCGCGACCTCGAACATAGGCGCCCTCAATTGCCGTGAGCAACAAGCCCGCAAAGGATCTCGCCCGCCGCCGATCCAGCAGCGGGAAGTGAGCCGCAATCGCTTTCACATATTGGTCGAACGAAGCGGCTACCACAAGGCGCAGACCGTCCAATTCCGAATCCAGGTCGAGGCAAACAGTAGCGGCGGGACAGCTGTGGCGGAACTCGCCCAGCTCGATTCGCTCTGCAAATGCATTGAATAGCGCTTTGACCTTTTCGCCGGGTTTGCGCCTGCTCGACAGGCGTGAATCGATGAACGTGACGACACGCTCCGAATACTGCGCTAGCCCCTCCTTGACGATTTGCCGCTTGCCTTGGGGAAAGAAGTGGTAGACCGAACCCTTGGGTGCGCCGCTTTCGCGGACGATTTCGTTGATTCCGGCGCCCGAAAGTCCGGAGCGCCGCATCAGCGTAATGGCAGCTTCGATCAACCTTTCGCGGGTGTCGGTGGCGGTTGCGTCAGCTCTGCTCATTCTTGACTTCCTATATAGACCAGTCTATATATACTAGCTCATTGTCGTCGCCAGGGGAAGGACCATGAATGACAGCAAACGAGTAGCCGCCGTGCGTCCTTCGTCATTGACGGTCAAAGGCTTACGGGCGCGACCGGTGTTGCTGAAACTGAAACGACCCGTTGTGGCGCGCGTCGCGACCATCACTGAATGGCCGCTTATTCTGATCGACCTCGACACTGACGAAGGCATCGTCGGTCGAAGCTACCTGGAGCCGTACACGGCGAAGGCCATGAAATACCTGATTCCGGCACTTCTCGATCTTGGTGAAATGCTGAAGGGGCACTCGTTGGCGCCCGTTGAACTCTATTCCCTGGCGCGCAAGTCGCTGCATTTTGTCGGCTATCAGGGAATGTCGATGATCGCCGTCGCGGGTCTCGACATGGCTGCCTGGGATGCTCTGGCCAAGGCGGCCGGTTTGCCGCTTTGCGTACTGTTGGGTGGCTCCGTAGGCTCCGTAGTTGCCTACAACAGCAACGGATTGTGGCTCAAGGAGCCGGATGCGGTTGCGGCGGAGGCGCTTGAGCTGCGCGACGAAGGAGGATTCACCGGCCTCAAACTTCGGCTCGGACGCGACCGCGTCGCCGATGATTTGGCGACGATAGAGGCCGTGCGGAGCACGGTCGGCGAAGACATGCATTTGATGGTCGATTTCAACCAAGGGCTGGACCTTGGCGAAGCCCTGCAGAGGTGCCATGCGATCGACGACCTGGGTTTGGACTGGATTGAAGAGCCGATCGTCTACGACAATTTCGACGGCTATGGGCAACTCGCTGCTGAATTGAAGACGCCGATCCAGATCGGCGAAAACTTCTACGGCCCGCGCGACCTGTATCGGGCGCTACAGTGCAAAGCGTGCGATTTTGTGATGCCAGATTTCATGCGTATCGGTGGTGTCACAGGTTGGCTGAAAGCAGCGGCAATGGCTGGAACCGCAGGGGTTCCCATATCCACGCATCTCTACCCGGAGGTCGCCGCCCATGTAATGCGGGTCACGGAGACTGCACACTGGCTCGAATGGCAGGATTGGGCCGACCCCATATTGCAGCGTCCTTACGAAATCAAGGATGGTCGGCTTCACATCCCGGACGTGCCCGGCGTCGGCCTGGAATGGAACGAAAGTGCGGTGAAAGCCAATCTGGCAGGTTTCTAGTTTCCGCGTCCGGTTGGCACGGCGCAGTGTGCCGGATTTGTGTGACCGCTCGTGACCGTTCTGCGAATTCTGCGAATCGGAACGCCGGCATCCGCCGATCGACTACCTGCGCATGATGACGACCTCGGCGTATTGGCTTGGGGCAACCAGCGAACCATCGGTCGCGCGGTTGAATCTTTCGGCCAGGGCGATCAGGTCCGCCGCGAGCGATTCCTGCTTCGTGCCGTCCAGCGCGCCGAATGCCTTGACCATCGGTCCATAGAAGGTGCGGAACACCTCGAGCCAGTGGGCCGCGCTGCGATACCGAAACACGAAATCCCTGCGTTCGATGGTGATCGAGTCGAGCCGATGGCCGAACAGCTCACGCAGGTGCTCCTCGGTTCCCCAGAGCGCAGGCGACCGCACGCCGGGCGGCGGGGGCACATAGCGGCCGAGCAGCTTGAACGGTTCGCCGACGAAGCTCGACGGCGTCCAGTTCGCCAAGCCGATGCGGCCGCCCGGTCTGCAGACCCGCGCCATCTCCGCCGCGGCTTTCTCCTGGTCGGGAGCGAACATCACGCCGAAGCTGGACAACACCACATCGAAACTCGCGTCGGCATAGGGCAGGCTCTCGGCGTCCGCCTGCTCGAACCGTACCGTCAGGCCCTCGGCGCTCGCCCTGACGCGCCCACGTTCGAGCAGCGCCTGGACGTAGTCGGTGGACGTGACATCGGCCCAGCGCCGCGCCGCGGCCAGCGTCGCGTTGCCATTGCCGGCGGCGATGTCGAGCACCTGCTCCCCGGCGTGCAGGTCGAGGGCTTCGCAAAGCGTCTCGCCGACGATCTGCAGCGTCGTGCCCACAACGGCGTAGTCGCCGGCGGACCACGCGGCGTGCTGTCGGCCTTTCACGGTGGCGAGGTCGACGGTGGGCAAGGAGGTGGAAGTGACTTCGAGCATGGCGGTTCTCCTGGTCAGGACGACGGCATTGAGCTACACGCATCGGGGCCAGCGGACGCCGCAATGGCCGCCGCGGCATGGCGTGTCTCGACTTGCGTTTGCACGGTGACGCCATTGCGAAGTGTTTGCATGACGACGCAACTGTGCTCGGCCGCGGCAACGAGCGTCTTGATCGTTTGTTCGTCGATGGGATCCCGGGTCTCAAGCCTCACGCTGCAGCGCATGCGCTGGAATCCGACGGGAACCGTGTGCTCCACCAGCAGGCAGCCGCGCACGTCGCATTCGGCGTCGACCTTCACCTCCAGGGACTCCAGGCGAATGCCGAGATGGTCGGCGATCATCCGCAACGTCGAATCGAAGCACGCGGCCAGGGCGGCTGACAGGAGATCGCCCGGATTCGGATAGTCGTGAAATCCGCCCACGGCCCGGTGAATCCCGAATTGCAACGGCGCGTCGGCACTGTTGGCGGGCACGACGACGCCGTGAAATGGGTCCCCGCCGCACGCGCTGATCGTCTGCGCTCCGTCGCTGATCCGGGCCTCCGCCGGGTCGTCGCGGTAACGCGCGCGCAGCGGGTCTTGCCGTCGCTGGACCAGGCTTGCTCGTCTCGTGCCCATGATGCCTCCTCGTGGTTGTGACGATCACAGAGTGGCACCAGGCACGGACGTCGTCATGAGGCAACGGCCATGTTTCAGCGCAATGGGTTGGGTCGGAGCAGTCGTTTTATGGGACGCTGGTCCTACTCCGGCGGTTCTTCGTGAATAACGCGCCTGCGGAGCGGGCAAGTTCGCGGTAACTATTCGCGGCCGAGGCCGGCCTTGCGGGCGATCACGATGGCCTGCGCGCGGTGTTCCGCACCGAGCTTCGAAAAGACGCTGGTGACGTGATTGCGCACCGTCTTCTCGGCGATGTGCAGACAGACCGCGATCTGAGTGTTGGTCTGACCGCGCGCGATACAGTCCAGAATCTCTCGTTCGCGTGCCGTCAACACGGCAAACGCCTCCACCGGAGAAGAATCGGCCTGCTCCTCCGAGCCGAGGAATTCATCCAGCTCTTTCTTGAAGGTCAGCCACGCCGGTTCGTCGGCCCGGAGGATGTGGTTCTTCCCTTCGAGTGGCACAAAGCGAGCATTCGGTATCGAAGCGGCTAGGCGTCGGCCCGCCTCGAACGGCACCATGGCATCGCCTCGAACATGGAAGACGAGCGTGGGCGCGGTGACCTTGGGCGCCTCGCCGCGGATGTCGAAAGTGTTGAAGGCGTTCCATAGCTCGCATGCGATTGCCGGCGACGCGCTGCGCCGCTGCAGTTCGCCGATCCACTTGAGGTGATGTCCGGAGGCGTCAGGCATCAGCAGGTTCGCGAACAATTCGCGAAACGCCCCGACCTTCCTGCCCCAGCCGACTTCGATCATCTGCGAGAACGCCTGTGCCTGTCTGGCCAGCTTCTCGCCGGCGTCATCCACGAAGGCGCCGTAGGGGTAGCTGTCGTAGAGCACCAGACGACTGACGCGGTCGGGATGGCGTGCTGCGTAGGCCACGGCGATCACGCCGCCTTGGCACAAGCCGAGCAGCGGGAAGCGGCGAAGCTTGAGCGCGTCGACCACCGCCTCGAGGTCCGCCACCATGGCATCGAGGGAAAGATCGGTCGGGTCCCGATCGGAAAGTCCGGAGCCTCGCGGGTCGTAACGGACGAGCATCCGCCGTTCGGCGAGGGCCTCGGACCAATGGCGCCAGACCGGATTGTCCCAATCGAGCTCGAGGTGCGTGAACCAGTTGTTGACGCGCACCAGAGGCGGACCCTCGCCCGCCGTCGCAAAGGCGATCCGCGCGTCGTCGCGTGACGTGCAGAAGCGTATTCGCTGTTTCATCCGCCGCCGTCCACCATCAGCCGATTCGCATTGCGCAATACGCCGATGATACAAGGACCGCTCGGGCTTGCCGGGAAAGGCTGAGCGACCGCTATGCGTGCGATCGACAGGCAGCTTCGCGCTGGAAGCAGCCATTTGGGCCACCCGCCTGGTGAAACGCGTCCAGGACGGTGATGGCGTTCAGATCGTCCACACTAACCCCTTGAAGACCAAGGTGGGAATAGCGACTGATCCCCTGGGCACGCCATTTGGATCGGCAATTTGTCGTGCCCAGGAAGAGGCGTATTCGGGATTACTTCCAACAGGATCCCCAAACCCGAGTCGAATTCGTCGCCGGCGGGAATGTTCCTCTGCAACCGCCTGCGCCGGGTGCGCTCGTCCGGTTATTCGCTACGCTCGTCGGCAATCGTGTGCACGGGACAACCACTCAAGCAAAATCGCCGTGTGAGCCTCGTGTACGTCATCTGGTTGATCGCGGTCCTCGCCTTCGTCGCACTGCTGGTGTGGTGGCGGGGCGAGGGACGGCGACACCACAAGAAACACCGGGAATCGTTCGACCGGCGCGAAACGGTGTTGCGCATCAAACGCGATCAGGCCAGGCGCGCCACCGAGCGTACTTTCCTGCCGACTTTTTCGCTCATTAAGTACGACGGGCATTCCGGCGACACGAGTTCGCGCGCGAAAAGGCACTGACCTATCGTCGCGGTGTCAGCGCGCAGCCATGCGGCGTTCGCAAATCCGGCACGTCGGTATGACTCGTTGAACTCCTAGGTCTGCCGAATCCGTTTGCCGATCGCGTTTGTGGGCATGGTCATCACTCCGATCGGGTGAGCCTAAGCATCGACTCTCCGCGGAGGCCCGGGAACTCCGGAGCCCAATGCCGAGTTTTGCGAAGGCGCAAGTCAATTGCGTGGCCCGTCACTCGCCCGAGGACCTGGTCCACCAGCCGCCCAGGGCCCCGCGTAGTCATTGCGACGCCGACGTCAAGCCGAATGTCGGGCACGGCGCGGCAGTTGGACGACGCGTCCGACGAAACATTCGGCGTGCCTTGCGGAACGTTTGCACCGATTTGGGCAGCACATTGCGAGCGCCCGACGGGCCTGCGCGATGCCGGGTGGCGTCGCGCACTGCGCCATCGGCCAGGCAGCCGAATGCACTTGCTGACGCCACGCATTCGACCTGACGCAAGGGTGTCGCCCGCCAATCGGGCGCCGCGTCACGCTATAATTTCCGCTTCTCGCGCTCATCGGCACAAGGGTAGCGACCCGTGCAGGGTTTCGAGCGCAAATCCAGTGTGATTGCGCAACAAGTTTCGGGGTCGTCGCTCGATGGCACGCAATGATTGATCCGGGCTCCGACGATCTGGCGACCCACCTGCTGGCGCTGGCAACCAGGCAGCCGTCCGCTCCCGCGTTCCTTGCAGCCGGGCGGGCGCCGATGACTTTCGAGGAACTTGCCGCGCGAATCTGCGCGACCGGTCAGCAACTCGCCTCGTGGGGCATTCGCCGCGGTGACGTAGTGGCCTGGCCCGCTGTCGTGCGCGCGGAGACCGTGGCGGCGCTGGCGATCATGCCGGTGTCCTCGACCTTTGTGGCGATGGCGCCGGGACTCACGGTGGAGGCCTACGTCGCGTTGCTCGGGCGCCTCCATCCGAAGGCGGTTGCCGCGCCCGCAGGGTCGGAGCACGCGATCATCCATGCCGCGCGGCGGCTCGGCGTTGCGGAGATCGCGGTCGTGCCGATCCCGAACGGGGCTGCCGGGAGCTTCGATCTCGAGCTCTCCCGTCCGCAGCGGTCGCTGGAATCCGCTTCGACGCTGTCTCCCGAAATCGCGCAGGTTTCCGCGACATCGGGCACCACCGGGCGCCCAAAACTGGTCCCGCACGGACACCGGCAGATCATCGCCATCGCTCGGTTCACTGGTGAGCGGCTCGCGATGGGGCCGGGCGATGTTTCCGCGCATCTGATGCCGCTTCACGTGACGGGAGGCATTCGCTCCGCCCATTTTCTCTCGCTGTTGAACGGCGGTGCCGTCGCCTGTCTGCCGGAGGCAGGCGTGGACGAATTCCTCGCCGCGGTCGAGCGCGACGAGATCACCTACCTCAGCACGTCGTTCACCATCATTCGCGAGATTCTGAGGCGCGCGGAAGCGGGACTTCGACTGAAGCGCGGACGCCTGCGCTTCGTGCGCGTCGCGTCCGGAAGGCTGGAGCCGGAGGAAATGGACCGGTTGACCTCAGTGCTGGGAGTGCCGGTGGTCACCGGGCTCGCCCTGTCCGAGGCCGGCATGACCGCGCACCAGCGGCTTCCGCCCGCGCCACGCAATCGTGGGTCAGTCGGACCGCCGGTGGGAGGAGAGATCCGGCTGGTGGACGAGCGTGGTTGCAGCGTCGCTCCGGGGGAGCGCGGCGAGATCCAGGTGCGCGGGCCGCAGGTCTTCGCAGGGTACCTCGACGATCCGGAGCTCAATGCGGAGGCGTTTGTCGACGGATGGTTCCGCACCGGCGACCTCGGTCGGTTCGATGCCGATGGCGAGCTCCACGTGGTGGGCCGAATCAAGGAGATGGTCAATCGCGGCGGAGAAAAGATTTCCCCCGCCGAGGTCGACGCAGTGCTGCGCACGATACCGGGAGTCGCGGACGCAGCGGCGTTTGGCGTTCCGCACCCGGCGCTCGGCGAGGAGCTGGTGGCCGCCGTGGTGCGCGAGCGGGGAAGCGATCTCGATGCGAGGGAGGTGATCGCCACGACGCGTGCCCAGTTGGGGCCGCGGCGCGCCCCGCGGCAGGTCTGGTTCGTGGACACGCTCCCGCGCAACGACGCCGGCAAGGTGCTGCGCCGATCGCTGCCTGAATGGGTCGGCCACAGGCCCGCAGGCAATGAATTGGCTGCGGCCCGCACGCCGCCCTCCCCGCGCTCGCCGATCGAGGTCGCGCTGGCGAGCCTGTGGGCGCGCACGCTCGGTCTGCAGCACGTCGGTGCTGATGACGATTTCTTCATGCTTGGCGGCGACTCGTTGCGCGGTGCGCAGCTGTTGGACGAGGTTCTTGCCGTCTTCGGTGTCGCCCTGCCGACGGATGCGCTTTTTGACGATGCCGGGACGGTCTCGGGAATGGCGTCACGCATTGAAGCCGAGCGCGCGCGGGGAGCGCCACGTGCGGTGTCTTACACAATCCCACGCCGCGCTGCGGAGGCGGTGATCCCGCTTACCAGCACGCAGGCGTGCACCTGGTTCCTGCAGCGGCTGGATCCGGAAAGCGCGGCCTATCACGAGCCGCGCGTATGGCGGATCGATGGCGAGCTCGATGTCGATGCTTTGCGGGCCGGCATCGCCTCGGTGGCGATGCGGCAACCGATGCTGCGGACCCGTTTCGTGACAGTCGGCGCGGAGCCTCGGCAGGAGATCGATGGCGACCCCGTCGTCGATCTTGAAGAGGTCGACCTTTCGGACGGCGCCGGGTCGGAAGACGAGCGACTCCAATCGGCGATACGGGAACGCGCGGCGCGCCCGTTCGACGCTGCCGTTGCGACGCCGCTTCGCTGGACGGTGTTCAAGCTGGGTCCGCGGCGCCACGCGCTCCTTCGCCTGATGCATCACATTCTGGGCGATGCATTATCGGCGCGCATCCTGCAGGCCGAATTGTCCGAGGCGTACGCTGCGGCGCGCGGCGGACGGTCTCCCGCGCTGCCGCCTCTTGCCGTCGATTACGCCGATTATTCGATCTGGCAGGCGCGGGAGTGCAGTGGCGAGGCTCTCGAGCGACGCGTGTCGTACTGGAAGTCGCGGCTTGCCGATCTACCTGTACTCGCGCTTCCCACCGATCGTCGGCGGCCAGCCATGCAGAGTTTCCACGGTGCGACCGTTCTTGCGCTGCTTTCGTCGGAATCAGCCACCGCGCTCAAGGCGATCGGTCGCGAGCACGGCGCAACGCCGTTCATGACGTTTCTGACGGCATTCTCGGTGTTGCTCTCGCGGCTGTCGGGCGAAACCGATCTGGCGATCGGAACGACGATCGCGGGTCGCACGCTGCCCGAACTGGCCCGCGTGATCGGTTTTTTCGCCAATACGGTGGTGTTTCGCGCCGACCTCTCCGGTGCGCCCTCCACGACGGAATTGCTCGCACGCACGCGCGAACGCGTTCGCGAAGCGATCCTGCATCAGGACACCCCCTTCGACAAGGTCGTGGATGTGCTCGGGGTGCCGCGAGATCCGTCGCGCAACCCCCTCTACCAAGTCGCATTTGCATTGCGCGAGCACGATTCGGCGGATTTGCAGCTCAGCGGCACGGAGACGCGACGCATCGACGTCGGATTGGACCGCTCGAAATTCGATCTCGCGGTGCGCTTGATCGAATGGCCAGATCGGATTGAAATGCGGTGGGAATACTGTACGGACCTCTTTGACCGCGCGACAATTGAAAGAATGAGTCGCCAATACGCGACGCTTGTCGACGCCATGGCGAAGCAACCGACGCGGCCGGTGGAAGATCTGTCCCTTCTTACTCCCTCCGAGCGCCACCAAATTTTGTTTGATTGGAATGCTACGGGAGTCGACGATGGTGAAGCGACCACCGTCGACCTGCTATTTGCCGCGCAGGCCGCTCGAACACCATCGGCCACCGCCTTGATTCAATCGGAACGACAAATCAGCTATTCCGTGCTGAATGAACGGGTGAATCAACTCGCACATCACATGCGCGCGCTTGGTGTCGGACCGGAAGTGCTCGTTGCCGTGTGTCTCGAACGCTCGCTGGACCTGGTGATCGCAATCATTGCGATTCTCAAGGCGGGCGGCGCCTATGTGCCACTCAATCCGGGGGATCCCGCCGAGCGAATCGAATTCATGTTGCAAGATGCGCAACCGCTCTTGCTAGTGACACAGAAGAAATTCTCCGATCGGCATTTGAGCTATGCGAATCGTACGCTTCTTCTTGACTCGGACTGGCAAACAATCTCAAACGCGCCGGTCGATGATCCGCTGCCGAGCGCCGCGCCGGCAAATATCGCGTACGTAATTTACACGTCCGGATCGACAGGGCGACCCAAAGGTGTTCTGATCGAACATCGTAGCCTGACAAACTACATAAAATGGACCGTAGATGCCTACTATCATGGAAAGAGCGGCGGTTCGCCGATCGTTCACTCGATCTCCTTTGATGGCGTCATCACGACTCTGTTTGGCCCTCTGCTCTGTGGACAACCGCTGATCCTCCCGGAGGAGGGCGGCGAGATCGACGCGATCTGCGCTGGTTCGCCATCGGGCGGTCGCTTTGCATTGACCAAGGTAACGCCGTCCCACTTGAGGCTCGTCAACCGCGAGCTGAAATCCGGGGACGTCGAGTGCCCGACCACGGCATTGATGATCGGAGGGGAGTCGCTGGTGCCCGAGGATGTGGCGTACTGGCAGCGCAGGTTTCCCGAGGTTCGGCTGATCAATCACTACGGACCGACCGAGGCCACGGTCGGATGTTGCACCTACGAAATCGAAGCGTCGGTCGCGGATCTTGCAGGGATTCCGATCGGCCGGCCAATTCGGAACACTCGACTCTACATTCTGGATTCGCACCAGTCGCCAGTCCCGCCGGGCGTCAATGGCGAGCTCTACATTGCAGGTGCGGGTGTCGCGCGCGGGTACCTGCGCAGGCCGGAGCTTAATGCGGAGCGATTTGTCGCCGATCCCTTCAGCGCAACCCCCGAGCGAATGTATCGAACCGGCGACATTGCGCGCTGGCGAATTGACGGAGTCATCGAGCTTGTCGGGCGCAATGACCGGCAGGTGAAGATCCGCGGTCACCGAATCGAGCTCGAGGAGGTCGAGGCGACAATCGCGCGACTGCCCGAGGTTCGGGCCGCCGCCGTGGCGCTTCGCGGCGACACGTCCGATACTCGTGAGCTTGTGGCCTACGTGGTCGCGGCAGATGCTTCCGGACCTCCACCCGCAAACCTGTGGGCTCGCCTCAAGGCGGTACTGCCGGAGTACATGGTGCCCGCATCGATTGTGTGGGTAAAGTCGCTGCCACTCAACGCGAGCGGCAAGATCGACCGGCACGCGCTGCGGGCAATCGAGGACAAGGGCTCGCGGCGGACGGGCGCGCGCGTCGCCCCGCGGGACATGTTCGAACAGGTGCTCGCAGGAATCTGGCAGCGCCTTTTGGGGACCGCCGAAATCGGAGTCTTCGATCATTTCTTCGAAATCGGCGGGCATTCGCTGCTGGCGGCTAGGTTATTCGATGAAATCGAGCGCGAGACGGGCCTCACTGCGCCGCTGGCCGCGATCTTCATGGACGACACCATCGCCGGGCTTGCGCGCGCGCTGCGCGAGCGGCCCGCGATGCTCGATGCGCCGATCGTGCCGATCAACGACAGCGGCACGTTGCCGCCGCTCGTGTTCCTGCACGGCGACCTGACCGGAGGCGGGTTCTACAGCCGGTCGCTTGCCCGGGCCCTCGGGCCCGACCAGCCGATGCTCGTCGTGCAGCCGCACGGACTCGGCAATGCGGCGATCCCCGACACCATCGAGGCGATGGCGGAGGAGCGGGTTCGTGCGCTGAAGTCGGTCCGCCCGCGCGGCCCGTACATCATCGGCGGCTACTGCAACGGCGCATTCGTTGCGTTCGAAATGGCGCGGCAGCTGGTCGCGCAGGGCGACGAGGTCCCAATTGTGATCGTGATCGAGGCGCGCGCCCCGAGCGCAGCCGCGCCCGGCGACTCGACAGGAGTGGAGACCTACATTTCATTCGATCGCGACGGAAGTGTTCGCAGGCTCGCGCCACGCGACCGCGCGACGGACGCGCAGCTTCGTTATTCGCAGGCAATGGACCGGTATGTCGGGGGCCGTTACCCGGGCCATCTCGTCTTCATCCGTCCGGGCAAGCTCGATGGTGCGGAACGCGACGCCGGCTGGGCGCGGTTTGCGGCGAGCTCGGAGATCCACGTCCTTCCCGGCGATCACGTCACGCTCGTCACCCATCACATCGACGAGCTGGCGCAGGCGATCCATGGCGCGATCCGGCGCGTTCTCGATCGGGTCAGTCCATGACCGTATCGCGCGACCGGAAACAGGGCACCGATTCGCGGTCGACGTTGAGGTCGCCCGCGCGACGACGGTATCTGCTGGGAGTACTCGCCGGGTCCGCGGTTGCGTCCGCGCCGATGCGCGCCGCGGAGGGGGGCGGCTTTCCGACACGGCCTGTCCGGTTCGTGGTCGGCCAGGCGCCGGGTGGGCCGAGCGACCGAATTGCCAGGCTCGTCGCTGCGGAATTCGAGAAGCGCTGGAAGATTGCGGTGGTCGTCGTGAATCAGCCCGGCGCGACGGGCACGATCGCCGGTCGCACGGTCGCGCACGGCCCGGCAGATGGCTATACGCTGTTTGTCGGCGGCAACGGCCCCATTGCCTCCGCAGCGGTTGCCCTGTCGTACGAAATCGCGGGTTTCGATCCGACGCGCGATTGGGCGCCGGTAGGGCGTATCGCCCGCGCCGGCTACACGCTGATGGTTCGCTCGAGTCTCGGGGTAACCACGGTGCGGGAGTTTGCCGCGCTTGCGCGCTCGCGCCCCGACGCGCTTTCCGCCTCGACGGTCGGCCCCGGCAGCAATTCCTCCCTTGCGCTGGCTCTTTTCCAGCAGGTCGCCGGTGTCCGGATGATTGACGTTCCGTACAAAGGGGGCGGACTCGCCGTCGAAGCCGTCATCGCCGGCCACGTCGATTCGACGTTCTGCGATGTGGCACTTGCCCTCCCGTTCGTCGCGACGGGCGCTGCGCGAATCCTCGCCGCGTGCAGCACGCGTCGACTCAAGCTCGCGCCGGATCTGCCGACGTTTGCCGAGGCCGGGTATCCCAGGCGTACTGACGGAGGCCTGGTACGGGATCGTGGCGCCGGTCGGGACGCCGCCCGCGGTCATTGCTGAACTCGTGTCGACCCTGCACGCGGTGCTCGAGGACGAAGACGCCGGACGTCGATTCGCAACTCTCGGCTGCGAGGTGATCGTCGAGACTCCTGAAGAAATGGCGATGGCAATACGCGTCGAAGTCGAGCAGGCGCGCGCGTACGCGGCGCGGGCGAGCCGGCAGCCATAATTCGCGCGTTCCCGCCCGACGGCATCCTCGGCGACCGGGTTCGCCGATTGCGCGTCGCGCCCCTTCCTTGCGCGCCTCTGCAGCATCTGCGCGAAGCGGTGGTGCCGACTCCGTTGCGGCGCGAGGCGATTGACCCTCCTGTCGCAACCCCTTACCTTAGCGGGGCGCCATCCAGGGCGACCGGCGCGGCATTGTCCCAGACCATCGCCGCGGGAATTCGGCCGGGCCCGTGAAATCGCGCGCAATTTGCGGAGAGCACAACAGGTGGACGTGTTGACATCGGTGGCGGATGGAATCATGAACATCTCGACGGGCAGGTCGCGCAGCCGCAGCTTCGCCCGCGGGTCGTCTCCGCGCGCTGGATGGAGTCGTCGGGTGACGGACCGTCGCGCATTTCTCGCGGGCGTGGCGGCGTTGGGAGCGATGGGTGCGCGGGCTCGAGCCCGCCGCGATACCGCGCATCGGCTGGATCTCCTATACGGATCCAGGCGTCGCGCTGAGCGCCTTTCGCGATGGAATGCGTGCCCTCGGCTACTCGGGTCCGCGCGAAATCGGCGTCGAGGTGCGCGTTGTCGAGGCGAACCCGGATCGCGTTCGCGTTGCGATCGAGACCCTGCAGGCGGTCCCTGTATCGCTGATCATCGCCCAGGCCGCGGTCGCGCCGGTTGCGCATCGCCTTGTTGCCGGCCGCACGCCGCTGGTGTTCGCTTTCAGCGGCGATCCGGTCGTCGCGGGCATGGTGGAGAGCTTCGGGCGTCCGGGCGGCAACACGACAGGGATGTCGTTCATGGCGCTCGAGTTGGTCGGCAAGCGTCTGGAAGTCATGAAGGAAATCGAGCCGCGCGTTCGCCGCGTCGCGATTCTCGCCAATCCGCAGCATCCGGGCGAGACGGCCGAGCTGCGGGCGTCGCTCGACGCCGCGGAGCGCATGCGCGTGCAGACGGCCTACGTGCCGATTCTGCCCGGCGAAAGCCTCCAGTCCTCGGCAGACCGCATTCGCCGGGAGAGTGTCCAGGGCATCATCGTCTTTCAGGATGCGGGCATGGTCGGGCGGGCAGCCGGCATTGCCGATTTCGCCCTGAAGGAACGATTGCTCGCGGTCTCCGGATGGGCGCAGTTCGCGCATTCCGGCTTTGTCGCGACCTACGGCCCGAACCTGACCGATGCCTATCGTCGTCTTGCGGTCTACGTCGACCGCCTGTTGAAGGGAGCTCATGCGGGAGATTTGCCGGTGGAGCTCCCGTCGCGCCTCGAGCTCGTCGTCAACCTCAAGACCGCCAGGGCGCTCGGGCTCGCGGTTCCTCAGTCCCTTCTGGTTCGTGCGGACGAAGTGATCCAATGAGGCGCGGAGTCGCTTGTCATGCCCGTGCGGCGGTCGCTGCCGCGGTGGCACCTGCGGCCACGAAGAACGCGGCATGAACGCTCCTCCACCGGCCGCGTCCGCGACGGCACCGCGCGTGCTCCGCGGGCGCCTGTTCCGCAAGTACCTGCTGCTGATCCTCGTGCTGGTCGGCGGCGGCGTGCTGGCGTCGGGCGCGATCAGCGTCTACTTTTCCTACCAGGAGAACAAGGCGGCGATCGGCGCGCTGCAGCACGAGAAGGCGCTCTCGGCTGCGACGCGCATCCAGCAATACGTCGAACGGATCCAGCAGCAGCTCGCCTACGCGTCGCTGCCGCAGATCGACGCCACCGACGTCGAATTGCGCCGCGTCGAGTTCAACAAGCTCCTGCGGCAGGTCCCGGACGTCACCGACATCGCTCAGCTCGATCCCGCGGGGCGCGAGCAGATTGCGGTGTCGCGCCTGGCGATGGACCGCGTCGCGAGCAACGACGACCGTTCGAAGGAGCCGGCGTTCCTGAACGCGAAGCGCGGGCAGCCCTGGTTCGGGCCCGTGTATTTCCGCAAGGAGACCGAGCCGTACATGACGATCGCGTTGCGTTCCGGCGGCGACAACGGACCGGTGACGATCGCCGACGTGAATCTCAAGTTCATCTGGGACGTGGTGTCCCGCATCAAGATCGGCGAAAAGGGCAAGGCGTACGTGGTCGACAGGCAGGGATATCTGGTGGCGGATCCGGACATCGGCCTCGTCCTCCGCAAGACCAACCTCGGCGATCTTCCGCATGTCAAGGCGATGGCCGGATCGGACGCGTCCGATGCGTCGGCGATGCTGTCGACCGACGCTGCCGGAACCCCGGTCCTGACGTCCCCTGCCGCGGTCGAGGCGCTCCGCTGGACGGTGTTCGTCGAGCAGCCTGTTGCCGAGGTCTACGAAAAACTCAACGCGTCGATCGTTCGCACGGGGCTCCTGTTGCTGGGCGCGCTCGTCGCCTCCGCCCTCGGGGCATTGGCGCTGGCGCGTGGAATGGTGCGACCCATTCGCACCCTGGACGAGGGTGCGCGGCGCATCGGGTCCGGAGATCTCGACCAGCGAATCGTCGTGCGTACCGGCGACGAACTGGAGGGCCTTGCCGACCAGTTCAATCGCATGACGTCGCAATTGCGCGAATCGTATGCGGGGCTCGAGCACAAGGTCGAGGAGCGAACGCAGGAGCTCACCAACTCGCTCGAGCAGCAGACGGCCATCGCGGAAATTCTGCGGGTGATTTCAGGGTCCCCCACCGACGTGCAGCCGGTGCTCGATGTGGTTGCCGAGCGGGCCGCGCATCTATGCGACGCGCCATACGCGCGCGTGCTGTTGATCGACGGCGGCAACCTTCGCCCCGTGGCGCAATTCTCCGTCTTCGGTGAACGGCTTCCCCAGCCTCCAGGGCCGATCCCCTTGAAACGGTCGGTCTTCACCGGTCGCGCCGTTCTCGATCGCGTGACCCTTCACCACCTCGACGTTCAACCCCTCCTGGACACGGAATATCCCGACTCGAAGGAGAGCGTTCTGCCGTTGGGCGCTCACACCGTGCTCGCCGTACCGCTGATGCGCGAGGGCGGGGCCTACGGCGGAATCTTCCTCTTCCGCCGCGAATCCCGGCTGTTCACTCCCGATCAGGTGGCATTGGTCCAGACCTTCGCGCAGCAGGCGGCCATCGCCATCGACAATGTGCGCCTGTTCAATCAGACCAAGGAGGCGCTGGAGCAGCAGACCGCCATCAGCGAAATCCTTCGCGTGATCTCATCGTCGCCGACCGACGTGCAGCCGGTGCTCGACGCCGTGGCGGAGCGGGCCGCGCATCTTTGCAACACCCCTTTCGCACGGGTGCTGCTCATCGAGGGCGACAAGCTGCGGCCAATGGCGAGCTATTCGGTCGGCGATTCGGGATATTCGGAGGTCACGATGCCGGTTCCGCTCAGCCGGTCCACGCTTACCGGACGCGCGGCCATCGACCGGGTGACCGTCCACGTCGCGGACGTCGTGCCGCTACTCGATACGGAATTTCCCGATGCACGGGAGAACATGGTCGGACAAGGGTGCAGGGCGGCTCTGGCAGTTCCGCTGATGCGAGAAGGGGGTGCCTACGGAGGCATCTTTCTCTTTCGCCGCGAGCCGGGGCTGTTTCCTCCCGATCAGGTCGTGCTGGTCGAGACATTCGCCCGCCAGGCGGCCATTGCGATCGACAACGTCCGGCTGTTCAATCAGACCAAAGAGGCGCTGGAGCAGCAGACCGCGATCGCGGAAATCCTGCGGGTCATATCGAGCTCGCCCACCGACGTGCAGCCGGTGCTCGAAGCCATCGCCGAACGCGCTGCACATCTGTGCGACGCCTCCGCCGCGTCGATGTATCTCACGGAAGGCGAACGTGCTGCGGCACCTCGCCTCGAAAGGGCCGACGCCGGATCCGGTCGGAAGCGCGGAAGTGCTGCCCATCAATCGGGACTCGATTTCCGGCCGGGCGCTGCTCGAGCGACGGACCATCCAGGTGCAGGACATGCTCGCCGAAGGGGTGGAGTACCCCCTGAGTCGCGAACTGGCACAGCGTTACGGCCATCGCACCGTGGTCGTGATCCCGCTCTTTCGCGAGGGGCGGCCATTCGGGACGATCCTGCTGAGGCGACAGGACGTGCGGGCCTTTACGGAGCGCGAGATAGCGCTGCTGAGAACCTTCGGGGACCAGGCGGCGATCGCGATCGAGAACGTGCGGCTCTTCAACGAAACGAAAGAGGCGCTCGACCAGCAGCGTGCTTCCGGCGAGGTCCTGGCCGCGATCAGCAGCTCGATTGCGGATACCGCGCCGGTGTTCGAAACGATCCTCTCCAGTTGCGAGCGGCTCTTCGCGGGCAAGGTGGCGGTGATCGATCTGGTCGGCGAAGACGGCTTCGTCCACCTCGGGGCATACCACGGCGCGCGGCTCGAGGATGTCAAGCGTCTCTATCCGCACACGATCGACGCGACGAGTGCAACGGGTCTTGCCATTGCCACGCGGGACGTCGTGCATTTCGCGCAGGTCCGGGACATCCCGGAAACCGCGCGTCGCGCGTTCGAAGTGTTCGGGGTCAAGGCGGCGATCGGCGCCCCGATGATGTGGGAGGGCAGGGGGATCGGCGCGATTTGGGTCGTGCGGGACTATGCGGGACCGTTTTCCGAGAAGGACATCGCGCTGCTGAGGACTTTCGCCGATCAGGCGGTGATTGCGATCCAGAACGCGCGGCTCTTCAACGAGACGAAGGACGCTCTGGAACAGCAGCGTGCATCCGGCGAGGTGCTGGCGGCGATCAGCAGCTCGATCGCCGACACCAAGCCGGTGTTCGACAGGATTCTGGCAAGCTGCAGGCAATTGTTCTCGGGCACCGTCATTGCGATCAATCTCGTCGACGAGGACGAGCGCGTCCGCATAGCCGCGTACGACGGTCCCGACATGGAAGTGCTTCAACAGGCCCTCGACAGGGGGCTGCCCTACCGGGAGACCGGTACTTCGATGGCGATCGCTCGCCGCGCCGTACTGCATTTTCCGGACATTGCAAATGGCAAGGACGTGCCGCTGGGGATTCGCGAGTCCGCAGGAGCCGCCGGCATGAAGGCATGTATCGTTGCGCCGATGATCTGGGAAGGCAAGGGCATCGGCGCCATCCTCGTCAGCCGCGACTACGTCGGCCCCTTCTCCGACAAGAACATGGCGCTCCTGAAGACGTTCGCTGACCAGGCCGTGATCGCGATTCAGAACGCGCGGCTGTTCCGCGAGATCCAGGACAAGAGCGGTCAGCTCGAGATCGCCAACAAGCACAAGTCGGAGTTTCTCGCCAACATGTCGCATGAGCTCCGCACGCCCCTGAACGCGATCATCGGATTTTCGGAGGTGCTGCAGGAAAAGCTGTTCGGCGACGTGAACGAAAAGCAGGCCGACTATCTGAACGACATCCACACATCGGGCAAGCACCTGCTGGGGCTCATCAACGACATTCTCGACCTGTCGAAGGTCGAGGCGGGGCGGATGGAGCTCGACCTCGCGACTTTCGACGTGGCTCCGGCGCTCGCCAATGCGATGACGCTGGTGCGCGAGCGCGCGCAGCGGCACAATATCGAACTGCACATGGACGTCGACCCGGGGCTCGGCGTCGCGACCGCGGACGAGCGCAAGCTGAAGCAGATCGTCGTCAACCTGCTCACCAATGCGGTGAAGTTCACGCCCGATGGTGGAAGCGTTTTCGTGACGGCACGGCGGGAACCCGATACGCTCGTCATTTCCGTGCGCGACACCGGCATCGGGATCGCCCCCGACGACCATGACGCCGTGTTCGAGGAATTCCGGCAGGTTGGCCGGCACTACACGAACAAGCAGGAGGGCACCGGCCTCGGGCTCACGCTGACGCGGCGATTCGTCGAGCTGCACGGCGGCAGGATCTGGGTCGAGAGCGAGCCGGGCAGGGGCTCGACGTTCACGTTCACGATTCCGGTGAGGTCATGAACGATGCCGGTGCGTGCGGTCGCGCGATGCCGCCATCGGCTGCACAGCGCGCGCGCGGGCGTTTCGTTCGGTGCGGCGCGGCGGCGACTGCTGCAATCGTGGGGGTACCACAATGAGCCTCGTGCTGATTGTCGAAGACAACGAAAAAAACATGAAGCTCGTCCGTGACGTGCTGCAGGTGAAGGGCTACGAGACCATGGAGGCCGGCAGCGGGGAAGACGGGCTCGCGATGGCCGCCGCGCGCAAGCCGGACCTCGTGCTGATGGACATCCAGCTGCCGGGCATGAACGGCATCGAGGCGCTCCGCGCATTGCGCGCGGATCCCGCGACGGCGCGCATACCGGTCATCGCCGTCACGGCGTCCGTCATGCAGCAGGACAGGACGCACATCACCGAAGCCGGCTTCGACGCCTACCTCGGCAAGCCGCTCGACCTCAAGGAATTCCTCGCAACGGTCAAGCGCGTGCTGGAGGATTCGCGGCCATGAGCGATTCGGCCAAGGTGCTGGTCGTCGACGATACGCCGGCCAACGTCAAGCTCCTCGCCGACCTGCTGACGCTGAAGGGCTTCGGCGTTGCGACCGCAGCGAACGGAGAAGAAGCGCTGGCAAAGGTCGCTGCGGAGAAACCGGACCTCGTCCTGCTCGATGTCATGATGCCGGGGCTGTCGGGCTACGACGTCTGCCGGCGCATTCGCGCGGACCCCGAAACGGCGCTGCTGCCGGTCGTGCTGGTCACGTCGCTCGACCCGCAGGGGGAGCGGCTGAAAGGCATCGAAGCGGGCGCCGACGATTTCCTGTCCAAGCCGATCAACCAGCCGGAGCTCTTCGCGCGTGTCCGCTCGCTGTTGCGCGTGAAGGCGCTTCAGGACGAGGTCCGGCGCCAGGCCGACGAACTCAAGCAGTGGAATGCAAAGCTGGAGGAGCGCGTCGCCGACCAGGTTTCGCAAGTGCAGCGCCTGTCCCAGCTCAAGCGATTCTTCTCGCCGAGGGTCGCCGACGCCATCGTGAGCGCCGGCGAGAAGTCCATCCTTTCGCCGCATCGCCGCGAGATCTGCTACGTGTTCGCCGATCTCCGCGGATTCACGCCGTTCACCGATCGCGCGGAGCCGGAGGAGGTGGAGGCCGTGCTGCGCGACTATCACGCCACGATGGGCTCGATTGCGAATGCGCACGACGGCACGATCGATCGCTTTGCCGGCGACGGCATCCTGATCTTTTTCAACGATCCGTTTCCGGTCCCCGAGCCGGGCAAGCGCGCCGCGGCGATGGCGCTGGCGATGCAGGCGCGCTTCGCGCCGCTGCGGTCGCAGTGGCAGGCGCTGGGCCACGACCTCGACCTTGGCATCGGCATCGCACTCGGATTCGCAACGCTCGGTGCCTTCGGCTTCGAAGGTCGAAGCGACTATTCGGCGATCGGCAGCGTCGTCAATCTGGCGGACCGCCTGTGCGGGGAGGCGCGGGGGGGCGAGACGCTGATCGATCGCCGCACGCGTGCGGGACTGGGCGATGCCGCCGACGTGGAACCGGCGGGCCCGTTCGCGCTGAAGGGGTACGCGCAGCCCGTCCCCGCCTTTCTGCTGCGGGCGCTGCGCACGACCGAACCCAGCGGCGCGTAGCGGGCGTCGGCGTTTCGATCGCGCCCTCCTGCTCCGGCAACGACGCTGCGGATCCCGGTTAGAATCGCGTGCGCCGGATCATCCCTTTGCACGACGATACCGAGGACGACATCTTCATGAGCACTGCCCTACCTGCCGCCGCCATCGACCGCCAGTGGGACGACGACATCGTTCCGCAACTCGTCGAGTACATCCGGATTCCGGCCAAATCACCGCATTTCGATCCCGACTGGAAGAAGAATGGCCACATCGAGCGCGTGATCGCGCTGGCGGAGGCCTGGGTGCGCAAGCAGCCCGTGCGTGGGCTCGAAGTCGAAATCGTGCGCCTGAAAGGGCGCACGCCGCTCCTCTATTTCAACGTTCCGGCATTCGGGAAGGGCGCGCGTGACGCGACCGTGTTGCTCTACGGCCATCTCGACAAGCAACCCGAGATGACCGGCTGGCTCGAAGGGTTCGGCCCGTGGATTCCGCGCTTCGACGACGGCAAGCTCTACGGGCGCGGCGGCGCCGATGACGGGTACGCCGTCTTCGCGTCGCTCGCCGCCATCGCGGCGCTGCAGGCGCAGGGCACGGCGCACGCACGCTGCGCCGGCATGATCGAGACTTGCGAGGAATCGGGCAGCTACGATCTGCCGGCATACCTCGACCATCTCGCTCCGCGACTGGGACGCGTCGACTTCGTCATCGGCCTCGACTCCGGCTGCGGTGATTACGAGCGTCTATGGGCAACGACGTCGTTGCGAGGCATCGCTGCCGGCACGCTGACGGTGGAAGTATTGACCGAGGGTGTGCATTCGGGAGACGCGAGCGGTGTCGTACCGTCGTCCTTCCGCATCGCCCGGCACCTGCTCGACCGGCTCGAGGATTCCGGAACGGGCCGGATCCTCCCCACGGAATTCCATGCCCCCATCCCCGAGGAACGGGCGCTGCAGGCGCGCGCCGCTGCCGACATCATGGGCGAGCTCGTCATTCGAAAGTATCCATTCGCGGACGGCACCAAGCCGATGGTCGCCGGACGCGCCGAGGCGCTCCTCAATCGCACGTGGCGTCCCGCGCTGTCGGTGGTCGGTGCCGACGGCATGCCGCCGATCGCTAACGCGGGCAATGTCCTGCGCCCGAGGACGTCGCTCAAGCTGTCGCTGCGGCTGCCTCCAACGGTCGACGGTGGCCAGGCGACCAAGGACCTGAAGCGCCTCCTCGAGGCCGATCCGCCGCATGGCGCGTCGGTGCGGTTCGAGTCCGATCAAGGCGCCACGGGCTGGCACGCGCCGCCGACGTCGCTCATGGCTCCTGGAGGCGCTCGAGGCGGCATCGCGCGCACATTACGGGCAGTCCGGCCGCGGCGATGGGCGAGGGCGGCACGATCCCGTTCATGGCGATGCTGGGCAAGCATTTTCCGGCGGCGCAGTTCCTGATCACGGGTGTATTGGGACCGCATTCGAATGCGCACGGGCCGAACGAATTCCTGCACGTGCCGTATGCAAAGAAGCTCACCGCCTGTGTCGCCGACGTGATCGCCGCGCACG
Source organism: uncultured beta proteobacterium (assembly GCA_963726765.1). Classification (GTDB taxonomy): domain Bacteria; phylum Pseudomonadota; class Gammaproteobacteria; order Burkholderiales; family Casimicrobiaceae; genus CAIWHR01. The sequence goes on from CAVSDH010000004.1 coordinate 35,368, forward strand.
CCGCACGACGGGACTGAAGCGTGCGTTACCCATCGGCAGCGTCGACCGTTGGCAACACGCGCCGGATGGACCCGCCGCCGACCTCGGTCGCTCGGCGACGTCCCCTTCGGGCCCTGGCTCGCTGTCGCTCGCTCGCCTCGTTCACGCGAGCCGCAGCACTTCGTGCCGGCCGCGGGCGAGCGTGCGGATCAGGAGCTTCGCGATGTCGGCGTCGAACACCGGGCGCGGCGGGGCGTCGATCAGCCGCGTGAGCTCGCCGTCGTCGTGCGCGGTGCCGAGCCAGCACCAGTTGCGCAGCACGTGCACGTCCGTCCGCTCACCCACCAGCGCGCGTTCCCGAATGGCGGCAAGACCGGGGTACGGCCAGGTCGGAACGGCGTGCGGGGCCAGCGCCTCGCGCAGACGCGCATGGTGCGCCTCCGGAGATTCGTCTCCGACGCAGGCGCCGGCACAGCGGCGCACCTGCCGCGCAAAGCAGGGACCGGTGCGGCGCTCGAGCCCGAGCATGTTCCAGCACAGCGCGTGCTCGCGCGAAAGATGCCGCAGCGCCTCCCGCGCCGCCCGCTTCGACGTGAACGGGCCATAATGCTGCGCGAGCTCTCCCGCTTCGACAGCGGTGGCCGGAATGTAACGGGGCGGACCCGGTTCGGCGGGAATCTCGAGCACGCCGGACTCCGCCTTGCGTCGAAGCGCGTGGTTGTGCGCCGGCAGCATCGACTTGACCAGCGCCGACTCGCGCAGCAACGCGCCGATCTCGCCGGCCGTTTCCTCGAATTCGATTCTCCGGATCTCCGCGGAGAGGCGCATGTCGGTCGACGAGCGGTAATCGGACGAGAAATGCGCGCCGACGCGCTCGCGCAGATTGCGACTCTTGCCGATGTAGAGCGGAAGCGCGTTCAGGCCGTAGAAGAGATAGACGCCGGGCGCCTCCGGCAGCACGTCCAGGGCATCGTGGGCGAGCTGCGGCGGCAGGCTCGGGATTTTCAGCACGCGCTTCACGGCATCTGCAATCGTCGCCGCGTCGAAGTTGCGATAGAGCGCCTGCACGAAGGCCCACAGGACGCGGGCATCGCCGAGCGCGCGATGCCGGCCGTCGACGAAAAGTCCGTGGCGCTCGATCACGCTGTCGAGATTGTGGCGCTCGGCGTCGGGATAAAGGCGCCGCGAGAGCTTGACGGTGCACAACGCGCGGGCGCTGAACGTGCGATCGAGCCGCGCGAATGCGTGCTTGAGGAACCCGTAGTCGAAGCGTGCGTTGTGGGCCACGAAGAGGGCGCCGGCCGTCCGTGACGCGACCTCGTCGGCGATGGCGGCAAACGCGGGCGCGTCGCGCACCATGGCGTCCGTGATTCCCGTCAGGGCCTGAATGGCGGGAGGGATCGGCACACCCGGGTTGACCAGAGTCGACCATTCGGAAACGACCGGCGGCGCACCCGTATCCTCGGCCGCGGAGACGCGAACGATGCCGATCTCCGTGATGGCATCGCCGGCGGCAACGGTGCCCGTGGTTTCGAGATCCACGAAGGCTAGGGCCGGCGCAAACAGGTTCATGGTCGTGGGGACGCAGGTCGAAACGCGGGGGCTTGACCTTCGAACGTTCGTTCGGTATGGTAGCACCATGTCGAACGATCGTTCCTACCTGACGAGGCTCCAGGACTACTACGCCCAGCACCGTGCGCTGCCGTCCTATGCCTCCATCGGCCAGTTGCTGGGGCTCAAGTCCAAGTCGTCCGTGGCCGCCATGGTGGCACGGCTGAAGCTCGCGGGGTACATCGACTCCACGCCGGACAAGCGCCTTGCCCCCACGAAGCGCTTCTTTGCGCGGCCGCTCGCCGAATCGCCGGTCCACGCCGGCATGCCCAATCCGGTGGAGGATGCTCCGGCGGACGCCCTGACGATCGACGACTATCTGATCGAACGGCCGTCGCAGACGGTCCTGATCCGGGTCAAGGGCGATTCGATGATGGACGCCGGGATCCTCGACGGCGACCTGGTGGTGGTCGAGAAGACCGCCGCGGCAAAGCGCGGCGACATCGTGGTCGCCATCGTCGACGGCCAGTTCACGCTGAAGACGCTCGACCTGGAGAAGGGTTCGTTCGTGCTCCGACCCGAGAACAAGGCCTATCCGATCATCCGCCCCGAAGGCGACCTCGAGATTTTCGGCGTCATGGTCGGGCTGGTCCGCAAGATCTAGCGGCCCGGCAGGCTTCCCGCATTCGGGTTGTTCCAGTGTGTCCGCACGGCGCCCGTGCGGACGCCGGGTCTAGGCATTACCATCGCGCATGGCCACGCGGCTCAAGCTCGCAATCGTGCTGTCCGGAGGCGGCGCGCGCGCCGCGTATCAGGCCGGGGTACTGCGGGCAATCGCCGAATGGCAACCCCCCGGAACGTCGATTCCCTTCACCGTCGTGACCGGCACTTCGGCCGGCGCGATCAATGCGGCTGCCATTGCGTCGGGCGCGCAGGACTTCGAGCGCGCAACGTCGCGCCTCTGCGATCTCTGGAGCAACCTCTACGCGCGGGACATCTACCGAACGGAAGCGATGAGCCTCGCGGGATCCGGCCTGCGCTGGCTCGTCTCGTTTGTCCCCGGGTGGCGCCACCGTCGCCCGGCGAGCCTGCTCGATAACGCGCCGCTCGGCGCGTTTCTCGAGCGCACCGACCCGTTCGCCGGCGTGCAGTCCTCACTCGACTGCGGCGCCTTGGACGCGGTCGCGATCACGGCGATGAGCTATCGAAGCGGGATGTCGGTCACGTTCTGTCAGGCGCGCTCCGAAATCGAGCTCTGGCAGCGGTCGCAGCGCATCGGCGTGCGTGCGGTGCTCGGCGTGCAGCATCTCATGGCGTCGAGCGCGATCCCGTTCGTGTTCCCCCCCATGGCCATCGGGGGAGAGTACTTCGGCGACGGCACCGTGCGCCAGGTGGCGCCGACCAGCCCGGCGCTCCACCTCGGCGCCGATCGCATCCTGGTCGTCGGCGCCGCGCGAAGCAGCGTGCGACCGGACGCGCCGATCGGCACGACGCCGCCGTCGATGGCGCAGATCGGAGGACAGGTGCTCGCGAGCATTTTCACCGATGCGCTCGGCACCGATCTCGAGAAGGTTCGGCTGGTGAACACGGCAGTGCGACAGATTCCGCAGGATCGGCTGTCGGCGAGCCCGGTTCCGCTGCGCGACGTCGGCCTTTGCACGATCACGCCCAGCATCGTGCTGGAAGACATCGCGCTCGATTACATCGAAGAGCTGCCGCGCACGATCCGCATGCTGCTGCGCGGAGTCGGCGGCACGCACCGGGGCGGCGCCGGCCTTCTGTCGTACCTGCTGTTCGCTCCCGGCTTCTGCAACGCGCTGATCCTGCTCGGCCGCGCGGACGCGAACACGAAGCGCGCCGAGATCGAGGCGCTGCTCTCGCCTGCCGGCTGATCAGGCCTTCGCAACCTCGACCAGGCAGTCGTAGAACGTGGCGGCCCGACCGAGGTCGGTCAATGCCTGACTCGTCACCGCATTGGCGTTCGCACCGTCGGGCGACAGCTTCTTCCACCAGACCGACGGCGCGACCACGACTCCCGTTCGCGCGCGGTCAGTGACGCGTGCGGTCGCGGTGAAGCTCCCGCGGTCGTTGCGGATTCGCACGGGATCTCCGGTGATGATTTGCCTCGCCGCGGCATCGACAGGATGAATGTCGAGCTTCGGCGATTTTTCCGCGTCGACGAACCGGGGCAGGTTGGCGAAGGAGGAGTTGAGGAAATTGCGCGCCGGCGGCGACAGGAAGGCGAGCGGGTAGCGCTTTGCAAGGACCGGATTGCTCGCCGCCGATTCGCGGGGCGGCACGAAGGTCGGCAGCGGATCGTGACCCTGCGCGGCGAGCGTCGAGGAAAAGAATTCGCACCTGCCCGAGGGCGTGGGGAAATTGCCCTTTGCAAAAGGTGCGTAGGACTCCGGCACCGCGAGACGCTGGAAGCCCTCCGCCTTCAGTGCGTCCCAAGCGATTCCACTGGCACGAGGGTCCGTTGCCTTGTAGGCCTGTCGCGCAAGGTCCTCGTCGCTCTCGCGAAAGCACGGCTCGTCGAAACCCATGCGCGCGGCGAGCAGGCGGAAAACCTCGGTATTGGGCTTAGCCTCGCCGAGCGGCGCGATCGCGGCGTTGTTGGCCAGCGCGTAGAGATGCCCGTACGAACTGTGGACGTCGGTGTGCTCGAGCTGCGTGGTGGCGGGCAGCAGGATGTCGGCGTAGTCGGCAGTGTCTGTCTGGAAGATCTCGTGGACGACGCAGAAAAGGTCGTCCCGCGCGAAGCCGGCCGCAACTTTCGACGACTCCGGCGCGACGGCGACCGGATTCGAGTTGTAGACGTAGAGCGCGCGGATCGGCGGATCCCTTGCACCGATCAGCGCATCGCCGATCGTGCTCATGTTGATCGTGCGCGGGGAACCCCGGATCAGGTCAGGACGCTCGAGGAAAGCGACATTCACGGGAAACGTGCCCGACGACGACAGGAGCCCTCCGCCGGCGGGATCGCGCCACGATCCGACGAGCGCGGGAAGGCAGGCGATCGCGCGCACCGCGTTGCCGCCGCCGGCATGCCGCTGCAAGCCATAATTCACGCGGATTGCGGCTGGCCTGGCCGTCCCATAATCGCGCGCGAGAGCGACGACGTCCTCCGCCGCCAGTCCGCAGATCGCCGCGACGCGCGCGGGCGGATAGTCGGCCACGCGCTCACGCAATGCGTCGAATCCCAATGTGTACGCGGCGACGTAATCGTGGTCGACCAGATCTTCCGCAATCAGCACATGCATGATCCCGAGCGCGAGCGCCGCGTCGGTACCCGGCAGCAGGGCGAGGTGCACGTGGCACTTTTCGGCGGTGGCGCTGCGGTACGGGTCGATCGCGATGAGCTTTGCGCCACGGCGCTTCGCTTCCTGTGCGCGTGACCAGAAGTGGAGGTTCGACACGATCGGATTGCTGCCCCAGATCAGGATCAGCTTGCTGTTCTCGAATTGCAGCACATCGGTGCCCATCGAAGCCCCGATGGTGGCCGCCCACCCGGCCTTGCCCGCCGTCGCGCAGATCGTGCGGTCGAGCAGCGATGCGCCGAGACGATGGAAGAACCTGCGGTCCATCGATCCGGACTGCAGCAGACCCATCGTCCCCGCATAGGAATACGGGACGATTGCCTGCGGACCGTCGGACGACGCGGCGATCGCGGAGAATTTGCCCGCGATCGTGTCGAGCGCTTCGTCCCAGCTGATCCGCTCGAAGCGGCCATTGCCTTTCCGGCCCACGCGCTTCATCGGATGCAGTACTCGCTGATCCGAATACGTGCGCTCGAGGTAATGCGCAACCTTGGTGCACAGCACACCGGCCGTCGGCGGATGGTCGATCGCGCCGCGAATCTCGATGGCGCGACCGTTCTCGACCGTCACCTGCAGTGCGCAGGTGTCGGGGCAGTCGTGCGGGCAGGCGCCGCGGACGATGGTGCGGGCGTGAATCGACGGGGCACCGGAATCGGGGGGCATGGCATTCCCGTTTCGAAAGGGCGATTATAGGCTGCCCATGAAGAGCGATGAACGGCCGAAAGGATCGGCGCCGACCCGCGGTGAAATCGCGCGCGTGGCGCTGCGCGACGGCATGCATGTCCCGGCGCTCGGCCTCGGCACCTGGCGGTTGGGCGAGCAGGCGGCCGGCGCCGCGCGCGAGTCGGCGGCGCTTGCGCTCGGCCTCGACCTCGGGATGACGTTGATCGATACCGCGGAGATGTATGCGGACGGCGGCGCCGAGAAGCTCGTGGGTGCGGCCATCGCCGGCAGGCGCGACGAGGTGTTTGTAGTGAGCAAGGTGTATCCGCACAATGCCGGCCGAAAATCGGCAATGGCGGCCTGCGAGCGCAGCCTGCGACGATTGCGCACCGACAGGCTCGACCTGTATCTCCTGCATTGGCCCGGTCGCATTCCGCTCGCCGAGACGGTCGATGCGTTCGAGCGGCTGCGTGGGGAAGGGAAAATTCTTCGCTGGGGCGTGTCGAATTTCGATCCGGCCGCCATGCGCGAGCTCGACGCGTTGCCCGCGGGCCGGCACTGCGCGACGAACCAGGTTCTCTATCATCTGGGTCAGCGCGGCATCGAGTGGGAACTGCTTCCATGGATGCGCGATCACCGGATGCCGATCATGGCGTACTGCCCGCTCGGCGAGGGTGCGTTGCTCCGAAACCGCCGGCTGACGACGATCGCGGCATCCGTTGGCGCATCCCCGGCGCAGGTTGCGCTTGCATGGCTTCTGCGCAATTCGGGTGTCATCGCGATCCCGGAGTCTTCCGACGTCGCACACATTCGCGAAAACCGTGCTTCCGCAGACGTGGTGCTCGACGCGCAGGCATTGGCGGCGCTCGACGCCGAATTTCCGCCTCCGGTATCGGCAACTCCTCTCGCGGTTGTCTGACAAGCGCGAAGTCCGTTACGGCCGCGTGGTCTGCGGCGAGCGCTGTCGTCTACACGACGAACTGCACGCCGTTTCCCGGATGGAAAAATCGCATCAAAACAGCGGGATGACGTTTGCATCTCTCACATGAACGGAGCTTGGCACGGATGGTGCTAGATAGTCGGCGAGAACCCCGCAGCGCACCGCGGCACTATTTGGGAGACCATCGTGAACTACACGTATTACGACTACCTGGATCTCGCACCGGGCGCGAGCACGGCGCGCATCGAAACCGCTTATGCGTTGCTTCTCGAGCGCTTCGGATATGGCACCACCGATGCGGGCCAGGATCTGAGCGGACTCGTGCGCATGGTTCACGCAGCGTATGAGGTCCTGTCGAATCCCGATTCGCGCCGCGAATACGACGCGTCCCTCGATCATGAGGCCGCGATGGCCGATGCCGAACTCAAGGCGGCGCTCGACCAGCAGCCGAAATGGCTGCCGCGTCATGTCCAGGAAGTGCCCGCTCCCCTGCAGAGCGCACTTCGCGCTCTCGCGGCCTAATTCCACCACCGGCTGATTTCACGGTCGCCGGAATTCATACTGCAAACAGCGATGCGGTCGGCAACCGTCTTTTTCTCCAGGCGCCAGGCGATGCGGCCGGCGCCGGCACCCCGTCAAGCGGACGCGACGTCGCGGTCGGCGAACGGCAATGTCGGGCGCACTGCGCGACGCACATCGGGTACGCGCGACCGCGCGGCCCGTCCGCTCACGCGGTCGCTCGACGCCCGAGTGTTCCGTCCGCGTCGGTTGCGGACCCGGCGCGAGTTGCTCGTCCCGCGCGGCTTCGTGCCGCTGCGGACGCACTGACCCCGATTCCCGCAGCGCGACGATTCCGCCGCGACTGCGCCATCGCTATCCGGTGATGCGACGGTCGCACGAGGTTCGCCGCAAATGATGACGCCGACCGTCGCGACCGCGGCACATACCAATCGCGGTGTTCGCCGGTCTCCCGGATTCGCAAGCAGCAACGTGCCGTTGAGCGCGCTGGCAAAGATCTTGCTGCAACTAACGTAGAGAAGATCGTACACGGAGCGGGACGCGAAACGCACCCTTTGGAGGATCGATGGACAAGTGCATGACCTGCCAATATTACGACCGCAAGCTCGCCAAGGGATCCGTCGGCGCGACGCCGAGCCTGGGTCAGTGCCGCCGCAGCGCGCCGCTCCTGAATCCAGTGAACACGAAGTCCTACATGATCGAGGGCGTCTGGCCGACGGTACGCGACGACGACTGGTGCGGCGAATGGAAGATCATCGCGCGCCGCGTCGATGCGCGCGTGGCGGAAGCGACCAATGCGCCCATGATGACCGGGCCGCAATCGATCTCGAAGCATCCCGCGCGCTCCGTTTCGTTGACCACAGGTTCGGCAGCTCTCGGCACGAGTCCCGCATCGGCTGCATCGATCGTGACGCCGGCCGTGATGGGACGTTCGGCCAGCGACTGACATCCCGTTACGGCCGGTCGCCGCGCGACCCGGATTGCGATGGTGCCCGCAGGAGGCGGGCACCGCCGGCTCAAACCCCTTCGACGGCAATCAGGCTCATCCGAGCGGCGCCCTCGCGCTGCGCGCGCGCCGCCAGGTACTCGGGTGACGAATAGAAGCGCTTTATCGCGCTCGTGCTCGGAAACTCGAGCACGACGATGCGATGGGGCTGCCAATCGCCTTCCAGTACGGTTGTCTCGCCGCCACGGACGAGGTAGCGGCCGCCGTGCTTGGCGATGGCGCTCTGCGCGAGCTTCTTGTAATTTTCGTAGCGCACGGGATCGGTGACTTCGCAGTCGACGACGATATAGGCGGACATCGGTGCCCCTTCGTTTGGTGATTTTCCCGCGGGCGGCACGCGAGCGTGCCCCGGATTGCCGAACTCTGCTAGAGTTTGTAGGTTGCGCGCGGCGAATGCAATCCGCACCCCAGCGCTGCAGCTGACGCACGTCGGGCGCGCGGCTAGGCAGGCCCGCAGGGCGTGCACCCCGGGCTCACCGTCGTTTGTCGATGTCACTCCTCACTGGTCCGATCAGGCATGCGCTTGCCGCGGGCGCAACGGTGATCACGCCGAACCGGCGACTCGCCCGGCGTCTCGTGACCCTCCACGATAGCGAGCAGCGCGCAGCGGGCCGGATGGCCTGGCCGGCGGCACGCGCACTGCCGTGGGATGCGTGGCTGCAGGAACTCTGGCGGGACGCCATGGCGGCCGAGGCCGTATCGGTCACGGTCCGATTGCGCACTGCGTCGCAGGCGGCGCACGCATGGAGCCGGATCGTGACCGCCCATTCGGCGCATTTCATCGATCCACGCGGTGCCGCGGCGATTGCCGCCGACGCATGGTCGCTCGCCCACGAGTGGGGAGCCGGTGGCGAAAGCTGGCGTGCATGGAGCAGCGATGATGCCGCTGACGACTGCGCGACTTTTGCCCGCTGGGCAAGCCGCTACGCGCGCGAGCTGACCGATGCCGATGCCGTCGATCCCGCTCAACTGGCGGATCGCCTGTGCGTATCCGCCGGTGCGATTCCCTCGCTTCGCGGGTCGGTGCTCGTGCTGGCCGGATTCTCCGAATTTTCGCCGCAGCGGGAGCGCCTTCTGGCGGCGGTCGCGGCAGCGGGGGCCGCCGTGGCACGCGAGGATACGTTGCCGCCGACCAACGGGCACATCGCTCGGGCAAGCGGCGCGACGCCACGTGATGAGATCGCGCGGGCTCTGACGTGGGCGCGTGCAATGGCCTTGGCGAATTCCGGTGCGACGATCGCCATCGCGGTCGAGGACCTCGCCGCGCGCCGCGACGAGATTCGCGCGGCAGCCGACGAGATCCTGTGCCCCGCCCTGCAATGGCCCGGCGCGGAAGGGGCGGCGCGCCCGTACAACATCTCACTCGGCGCAGGGCTCACCGAGGTGCCCCTCGTCGCCGCGGCACTCGATCTTCTCGAGTGGGCCAACGAACCGCTTCCGCTGGGCCGCGCGGCCGCGCTGATCCGCTCGCCATGGGTCACCGTGGGAGACGACGCGTGGATGCAGCGCGCACGGCTCGAGTCCGATTGGCTGCAGCTCGGGCGGCGCACGATTCCGATACGCGAGGCCATCGCCGCGCTGCGCGAGGTGGACCAGCCCATGGCGGAACGCTGGGCAGCTGCCGAGTCGCAATTTCCGGTTCCGGCCAGCGGAGCACCGCGGCAGCACGCCGAGGCGTGGCGGGTTCGGCTGGCGGCGCTCGGCTGGCCGGGCGAGCGCACGCTCGGCGCCGCGGAGCACCAGGCACGCGGCGCGTGGGACGACGCGCTCGCGGCTTTTGGCGCACTGGCGATGGTCGAGGCGAGGATGTCGCGCAAGGATGCGCTCGCGGCGTTGCGTGCGCATGTCGGAGCGACCATCTTCCAGGCGGAAACGCCGCCCGCGGCGATTCAGATCGTCGGCCTGCTGGAAGCCGCGGGGCAGCCGTTCGACGCGCTGTGGGTCGCGGGCCTGTCGGCGGAACGGTGGCCGCCGGCGCCGCGTCCCAATCCGCTGCTTCCCATTCATTGGCAACGCGAACGCGGCGTGCCGCGTGCGAGTGCGGCGCGCGAATTTGCATACGCAACCGGTCTGACCGAGCAGTTCGCCCGGGCGGCTCCCATCGTGGTCTTCTCGCATCCCCTCACCGACGACGACCATCCCTGCATGCCGTCGCCGTTGCTTCCCGAGGGAGTGGCGATCGACGGCGCCGTCCTGGCCGTCCCCGTTCCGACGGCCGAAACGCAGTTCGAAATGCGGGCGCCGCCCGAGCGAATTGCCGACGACAATGCGCCGCCGCTGACCGCGGGTTGCAAGCTGCGCGGAGGTGCGGGGCTGATCGAAGCGCAGAGCGACTGCCCCTTCAAGGCCGTGGCCGCGTACCGTCTCGGCACCGAGACGTGGCCCGGGCCGATCGACGGTCTGTCGCCGATGGAGCGAGGTCTCCTCGTGCACGCGGCGCTGGCCGCTTTCTGGCGTGGCGTCGGCACCCAGGCGCGACTCCTCACGCTGTCGGAGGAGGCGTTGGCCGTGGCGGTAAGGGCGGCCGTCGCGACCGCACTCGATCGCAATGCCGGCGCGCTGCCGCGGAAGCGCTGGTCGTCGGTGACGCCGCTTGTGTCGGCAGGCGAGGGTGCGCGAATCGAGATGCTCCTGCGAAACTGGGTCGAGCGCTACGAGCTTCAGCGCCCGCCGTTCGCCGTGCATGAGGTTGAGTCGGAGCTTCGGCTGGCGCTGGGCGACTTGACGCTGCGGTTGCGCGTGGATCGCATCGACCGGCTGCACGGTGGTGGCGCCGTCATCGTCGATTACAAGACGGGCAGCGCGGAGAGGCCGATCACTTGGTTCGAGGCGCGCCCGCAATCGCCGCAGCTCGGTCTCTACGCGATTGCGCACGGCGCCGCGCATCCGGATGAAGCCGTGCGTGCGGTGGCCTATGCGAAGCTGAAGCCCGGGGATCTTGCTGTTTGCGGCCTTGCGGCGGATGCCGAGGCGTGGCCGCCGCTTCCGCTTCCGTCGTCGCTCAAGGATGCCGGGCTCGCCGATTGGCGCGCCGTGGAACTGCGATGGTCGACGGTGCTGCAAGGAATTGCCGCGGAGATCTCGGCCGGCGCGGCGGCGGTCTCGCCGCGTGACCGGAAGAAGACCTGCGCGTATTGCGGACGGCAACCTCTGTGCAGGATCGGCGCCCTGGCCGTCGATGATCGCGCGCAGGACCGCGATGAGTGAATCCGCGACACGATCCCGCCCTGAAATGGACGACGAGCGGGCACGCGAGCACGCGCTCGACGTCAAGCGCTCGTTCCTCGTCCAGGCCCCCGCCGGGTCGGGCAAGACCGAGCTGCTGATCCAGCGTTTCCTCGCACTGCTCGCCTGCGTCGACCGACCTGAACGCATCGTGGCGATGACGTTCACGCGCAAGGCAGCCGGTGAAATGCGCGAGCGGATCATCCGTGCGCTCGCCGACGCGCAGAAAGGAGAGCCGCCCGCCACACCCTACGCGCAACGCACGCGCGGCCTCGCGGTGGCGGTCCTGGACCAGGATGCGCGATTCGGCTGGAATCTCGCGAAGCATCCCGCCCGGCTCGTGGTGCAGACGCTCGACTCGTTTTGTGCGGGCCTTGCGCGGCAGGCACCGCTTGCGTCCCGGCTCGGCGCCGTTCCGCGCTTCGAAGAGCGCGCGAACCCGCTCTACGAGACCGCCGTGCGCGACGCCATGGCGGATGCCGGCGCCGATGACGTCGCGTGGCGGCGGTTGCTTGCGCATCACGACAACGACGCGCACGCAGTTGTCGCGCTGCTCGCCGGCATGCTGGGCAGACGCGACCAATGGCTGCGCGAACTGCCTCGCCGTGACCGTGGCGAATTCAGGGAACGACTCGAAGCCACGCTCGTGCAGGAAATCGAAGGCGAGCTCACGACGATTGCCGGCGCGTTTTCACCGCAGCTTGCATCGGCGCTGCGGCCTTACCAGCGATATGCCGCCGAAAATGCCGGCGACGCGAAGCGCGCCGCGGGAATCGCCGCGAACCTCGTCGCATGCGCGGAAATGGGAGGGGTGCCGCCGGCCAATGTCGATATCGCTCGATCATTGGCGCGCACTCGCGTCCTGGTTGCTCGTCGGTGACCGGCCGCAGTTCCGGCAGAAGGTCGACAAGGACCTGGGCTTTCCCGCCAAGGGCTCCGGTGCCGGCGCGGCGCAGCGCGCCGAGCGAAACGAGGGCATGAGGGCGCTGCTGGCCGAGTTCGCGTCCGTGGACGGCCTCGCGGAGGCGCTCGATGCGGCAAGGCACCTGCCTCCGCCGCGTTACGCAGACGAGGCGTGGTCCGTGGTATCGGCGCTGCTCGACATCCTGCCGCGCATCGCCGCGCAGCTCGCCGTGGTGTTCCGGGACACGGGCGCCATCGATTTCACCCAGGGGACACTGGGAGCGCTCGATGCGCTTGGCGACGAGGATGCGCCGTCCGATCTGCTGTTGAAACTCGACCTTCGCATCGACCATCTGCTGATCGACGAATTCCAGGACACGTCCTACGCGCAGAACGTTCTGCTCCACCGGCTCACCGCCGGTTGGGAGCAAGGTGACGGTCGCACGCTGTTCGCTGTCGGCGATCCGATGCAGTCGATCTACCGGTTTCGCGAAGCGGAGGTTCGCATCTTCGTCGAAGCGCAGGAGCGGCGCCGGGTGGCGGGCGTTCCGGTCGAGAGCCTGGTCCTCGCGCGAAATTTCCGCTCGCACGCAGGGCTCGTAACCTGGGTCAACGCGGTCTTTCCGCAGGTGCTCGGGAACCGCAACGACGCCTGGCGCAGTGCCGTCGCATTCACGTCCGCGATTTCGGATCGGCCCGCGCCCGCGGAGACGACGGCGACACTCGACGTCCTGGCCGACGATGCGACCGAGGCGCAATGCGTGGTGGAGCGCATCCGTACCGCCCTGCACCGCCGGAAGCCGTTCCATTGCGGTGCTGGTTCGTGCGCGCGCGCATCTCGAACGAATTCTTCCCTGCGCTGCGCGACGCCGACATCAAGTACGCTGCGGTCGAGCTCGACTCGCTCGCCGAGCGACAGGCCATCCTGGACCTCGTTTCCCTGACGCATGCGCTCGCACAGCCCGCCGATCGCCTGTCGTGGTTTTCCGTTCTGCGTGCGCCCTGGTGCGGGCTCGGGCTCGCCGATCTCCTCTGCGTTGCGGCGGCGGCCGACGCGCACCCGTCGCAGTCGATCGCGTGCGTGATGGAGGAGCCCGTTGCCGTGGCAGGCTTGTCGGAAGAGGGCAGCGAGCGTCTCGTCCGTGCCGCCGGTTGCCTGCGGCCCGCACTGGCGGCGCGTGGACGGGCACCGTTGGCGAGCCGCGTGCGCGGCGCGTGGCTCGCACTGGGTGGCGGAGCGACGCTCGAGGAGAAAATCGACATCGGCGCGGCCGAGCGCTATTTCTCGCTCCTCCGGCAACACGAAATCGCGGGCGATGTTCCGGAGTGGTCCGCCTTCGTGGCCGCACTCGACGATCTCCGCGCCGAAGCGCCCGAGGACAGCTCGGTGCACGTGCGCGTGATGACCCTGCATCGTGCGAAGGGACTCGAATTCGACACGGTCGTCATGCCCGGGCTCGCGCGCGCGCGCACGCCGTCGCGACGCGGAGGTCCTGCGGCTCCGCGTGCGCGAGCGCGGGCTGCTCCTCGCAACGGCGCGCGCCAGGGGTGGCGACGAGGATCCCGTCTATCGCTACCTCGACCGACTGGCGGCGGACGAGGATCGCGCCGAGCTGGGGCGCCTGCTGTACGTGGGATGCACACGCGCACGGGAGCGCCTGCACCTGACCGCGACGCTCGATGCCCGCCTCGGCGACGAAGGCGTTCGCGAGTGGAGGCCGCCGGCGACGGGATCGGCGCTTGCACGATTGTGGGACGCTCTCGCGGACCGGATCGGGCCGCCCGGGACAGCAGTCGTGCCGGTGTCGAGGATTGCCGAGTCGCCACCCCTTCTCGTTCGGCCGGTTCGCGGATGGACGGTTCCGTTGCCGCCGCCCGGCGTTCCGGTCGACCGCCAGACGGAATCGCCGCGCTCGCCGGTGCCGTTCGACTGGGCCCGCGAAACCGCGCGCTGCATCGGTATCGTCGTACATCGGATGCTCGCGCAAATCGCGAACGATGGCCTCGCGGCATGGAGCGATGCGCGCCTCGCCGCGGCAATGCCGCGCGTCCGCGCGGAACTCGCCGACGAAGGCGTCGACGTCGCCGAGATCGAAATCGCCGCGGCGGAGGTGCGCGCGGCGGTCGCGAACGTGCTTGCCGACCCGCGTGGCCGATGGCTGTTCGCACCGGAGCGCTCGGAAGCGGCAAGCGAATGGGCGCTGGCCGGTGTCGACGACGGAGCGATCGTGCACGTCGTGCTCGACCGCAGCTTCGTCGACGGCGGCATCCGTTGGATCGTCGACTTCAAGACCGGGCGGCACGAGGGCACCGACGTCGATGCGTTCCTCGATCGCGAGACCGAGCGTTATCGCGACCAGCTGCATCGATACGCGCGTTTCGTGTCCGTGCTCGATGCGCGCCCAGTTCGTCTCGGCTTGTACCATCCGCTGCTGCGAGGTTGGCGCGAATGGCCCTTTCCCGGCTGAGACCGTCTGCCGTATCGAGCGAAAATCGGTTAAAATTCACGGCTTTGCGGCATTGAGGTCCTACCGTGCGTGTGATTCGCGGCCTGCCTTCGTCCCTCGGCAATCCGGTCGCGCTGACGATCGGCATTTTCGACGGCGTTCATCGCGGCCATCAGGCGATGCTCTCCCGGCTCATCGAGGCCGCGGAAGATCTTGCAATGCCTTCCGCGGTGCTGACGTTCGATCCGCATCCGCGCGAATTCTTTGCGCCCGGATCGGCTCCGCCGCGCGTGTCGTCGCTGCGAAGCAAGCTCGAATGTTTTGCCGATCTCGGTGTCGAGCGCGCGTATGTCGCCCGCTTCGACGCGCGGATGGCGTCCCTCGCGCCCGGGCAATTCATCGACGAAGTGCTGGTGCGCCGGCTCCGCGTCCGTTGGGTGCTGGTGGGCGAGGACTTCCGTTTCGGCAAGGGGAGGGCAGGCGATATCTCGACATTGCGTGCCGCTGGCACGAGCTTCAGCGTAGAGGCGATGCGCACCGTCTCGGTTGAAGGCGAACGTGTTTCGTCGACCGCCGTGCGCCACGCGCTGACTTCCGGCGATCTCGTGCGGGCGGCCGCGCTGCTCGGTCGCCCGTTCACGATTGCCGGGCGGGTCGCTCACGGCGCGAAGCTTGGACGCACGCTCGGCTATCCGACCGCCAACGTCCGGTTGCGGCGCGTGCCCCCGGTTTCCGGCGTCTTCGCGGTGCGCGTGCATGGCCTTGGCCCGTTGCCGCTTCAGGGGGCGGCGTCGGTGGGCCTGCGACCGACGGTGACCGAGGCAGGCGAGCCTATCCTCGAAGTGTTCATTTTCGATTTCGACCAGCAGATTTACGGTCGTCGTGTGGCCGTCGAGTTCGTGCACAAGCTGCGCGACGAGGAACGGTTGCCGGACCTCGACATCCTCGCGCGTCGCATTCGCGGCGACGTGGCCGACGCCCGTGCATTCTTTGCCGGCGCGGTGCCGGTTGCCAGACTTGCGACACGCTGAAGATCCTTCCCGATACGAACGATTGACCCACCGACGACCCCCGCATGCCCGACGATCCGAAGACCGATTACAAGACGACGCTCAATCTGCCCGACACGCCGTTTCCGATGCGCGGCGATCTCGCGAAGCGCGAGCCGGGCTGGGTCAGCGAGTGGCAGCAGAACAAGGTCTACGAGGCCATTCGGAAGGCCTGCGCGGGACGACCGCGCTTCGTGCTGCATGACGGTCCGCCCTACGCCAACGCCGACATCCACATCGGGCATGCGCTCAACAAGATCCTGAAGGACCTGGTCGTCAAGAGCAGGACGATGGCGGGATTCGATGCGCCCTACGTCCCGGGCTGGGACTGCCACGGCATGCCGATCGAGGTGCAGATCGAGAAGACGCACGGCAAGCACCTGCCGATCGAGGAAACGCTGAAGCTGTGCCGCGCGTACGCGACGGAGCAGATCGCCCGGCAGAAGACGCAGTTCCAGCGGCTCGGGGTGCTGGGCGACTGGGAGCATCCGTACACGACGATGGGTTTCCGCAACGAAGCCGAGGAAATCCGCACGCTCGGCCTGCTGCTGCAGAAGGGTTACCTCTATCGCGGGCTGAAACCCGTCAACTGGTGCTTCGACTGCCAGAGCGCGCTCGCCGAAGCCGAAGTCGAGTACGAGGACCGGCAGGACATCGCGATCGACGTCGGATTCCGCATGAGCCGACGCGGATCTGCCGAAGCTCGCGAAGGCGTTCGGGTATTCGCAACCGCTGGAGGGTTTCGCCTACGCGGTGATCTGGACCACGACGCCGTGGACCATCCCCGCCAACCAGGCGCTCAATGTGCATCCGGAGTTCACGTACGCGCTGGTGCGCAGCGGCGATGCGTATTTCGTCCTGGCGGAGGATCTGGTCGACACCTGCCTCAAGCGGTACAAGCGCGAAGGCGAGGTCATCGCCACGGTCAAAGGGGCGGCGCTCGAGCACCTTGCATTCCGCCATCCGCTCTACGACCGTGCGTCGCCGATCTACCTCGCCGAATTCGTGACGCTGGAGCAGGGTACGGGCGTCGTCCACTCGTCGCCAGCCTATGGCATCGACGACTTCCAGTCGTGCCGCCGCTACGGCATGCACGACGACGACATCCTGAATCCCGTGCAGGGCGACGGTGTGTTTGCCGCGGACCTGCCGCGCTTCGGCGGTCTCCGGATCTGGGACGCGAACCCGAAAATCGTCGATGCCCTGTACGAGGCGGGGGCCTTGTTCCACCGGGAAAAATACACGCACAGCTACATGAACTGCTGGCGGCACAAGACGCCGATCATCTACCGCGCGACCACGCAATGGTTCGCCGGCATGGACGACGTCCCCGGATATCGCGGGGTCAAGCCCCAGCGGACGCTTCGCGAAACGGCGCTGGCCGGCATCGAGGCGACGGAATTCTTCCCTCCATGGGGCAAGGCGCGCCTGCTCGGCATGATTGCCAACCGGCCGGACTGGACACTGTCACGGCAACGGCAATGGGGTGTCCCGCTGCCGTTCTTCGTCGACCGCAACACCGACGAGTTGCATCCCGACACCGCGGCCCTGCTCGAGCTCGCCGCCGCGAAGGTCGCGCAGCGCGGCATCGAGGCCTGGTTCGAGGCCACGCACGAGGATTTCGGCGTCGATCCCGCGAAGTACCGCAAGCTCACCGACACGCTCGACGTCTGGTTCGACTCGGGCTCGACGCACCAGACTGTGTTGGGCGGCCCCGAGGGACGGCACACCCAGGCCGGGACTCACCCGGCCGCCGGCCGCTTTCCCGCCGATCTCTATCTCGAGGGCTCGGACCAGCATCGCGGCTGGTTCCACTCGTCGCTGCTCGTTTCCTGCATGAGAAACGGCGTGCCGCCGTACAAGGCGCTGCTGACGCACGGCTTCACGGTGGACGGCGAAGGCAAGAAGATGTCGAAGTCGAAGGGCAACGTCGTCGCGCCGCAAAAGATCTCCGACACGCTGGGCGCGGAGGTCCTGCGGCTCTGGGTCGCGTCGACCGATTACTCGGGCGACCTGTCGATCTCCGACGAAATCCTGAAGCGGGTGGTGGAGAGCTATCGCCGCATCCGCAACACGCTGCGCTTCCTTCTCGCGAACACCAGCGACTTCGATCCCGCGACGGATGCCGTCCCCGTGGCCGAGTTGGTGGAAGTCGACCGCTATGCGCTCGCGAACATGCACGCGCTGGTCGATGCGTGCCGCGCCGATTACGACCGCTACGAGTTTCACCTGGTCGCGCAACGGCTGCAGATGTACTGTTCGGAAGATCTCGGGGGCTTCTACCTCGATGCCCTCAAGGACCGGCTGTATACGACGGCGCGGACGAGCCGCGCGCGGCGGTCGGCGCAGACAGCGCTGCGCGCCATCCGCGACACGCTGCTGGGGCTGATGGCGCCGATCCTGTCGTTCACCGCCGAGGAAGCGTGGCGCCTCGTGTACCCGGAGGATTCGACGATCTTCATTCACACGTGGGCCGACGCGATGCCCGAGGTGCCGGACGCCGCCACGCTGATGATGAAGTGGCCGCGCATACTCGCCGTGCGTGCGTCGGTGCTGAGGGAGCTGGAAACGCTGCGCCAGGATGGCCGGATCGGCTCGTCGCTGCAGGCCGAAGTGACGATCTCGGCACCCGCGGAGGATTACGAGGTTCTTGCCGAACTCGAGGACGACCTGCGCTTCGTCATGATCACGTCCGCCGCGCGTCTCGAGCGCGCCGAGACGGGGGGCACGCTCGCCATCGCGGTGAACCCGAGCGGCGGCGAGAAGTGCGAACGCTGCTGGCACTGGCGATCGGACGTCGGCGCGGATACCGCGCATCCCCTCCTGTGCGGCCGCTGCGTGGCGAACCTGCACGGCAGCGGCGAGCCGCGCCGTTTTGCCTAGGTCGCCGAAGCGATGACACAGGGAGCGACAACGAACGCGCGCGGGCTTCGCTGGCTCGCGGTGAGCGCGGCGGTCGTCGTTGCCGACTACGCGACCAAGGCGGCGATGGTCGGCGCCTTTCATCCCGGCGAGGAACGCCCGTACACGAGCTTCTTCAGCCTGATCCTCACTTTCAATTCTGGCGCGGCGTTCAGCCTGTTCGCCGATGCCGATGGCTGGCAGCGCTGGTTCTTCGCGGCCGTGGCAGTCGCGGCGGCGGCGCTGATCACCTGGCTCCTGAAGCGTGGCGGGAGCGCAATGTACTGCCTCGGTCTTGCGCTGATCCTTGGGGGCGCGCTCGGAAATCTCTGGGACCGGCTGACGATCGGCAGGGTCGTCGACTTCCTGCTCTTCCACTACGAGCGCTGGTCATGGCCGGCCTTCAACGTCGCCGACAGCGCGATCAGCATAGGCGCCGCACTCCTCATCATCGACAGCTTTCGGCAGCGCCGCACGTGCCGTTCCGGCGCCGCGCGCGTCGTCCGGACGGGGCAATTGATGGACGTGCTGCTCGCCAATCCGCGCGGCTTTTGCGCCGGCGTCGACCGCGCCATCGCGATCGTCGAGCAGGCACTCGCACAGTTCGGTGCGCCGATCTACGTGCGCCACGAGGTGGTGCACAACCGGTTCGTCGTCGATGACCTCAAGCAGAAAGGTGCGGTCTTTGTCGAGGAGCTGGACGAGGTCCCCTCCGGGAGCACGGTCGTTTTCTCGGCGCATGGCGTTTCGAAGGCGGTGCGCGCCGACGCGGACGCGCGCGGCCTGCGCGTGTTCGATGCGACCTGTCCGCTGGTCACCAAGGTGCACGTCGAAGTCGCGAGGATGCGCGAGCACGGCCGCGAGATCGTGATGATCGGCCATGCGGGGCATCCGGAGGTCGAGGGAACGATGGGGCAGTGCCAGGGCGGCATTCATCTCGTGGAATCGGTTGCGGATGTCGACGGCCTTGCGGTCGCCGACTCCTCCAACCTGGCCTACGTCACGCAGACCACGTTGTCGGTCGACGATGCCGCTGCCATCGTCGCCGCGCTGAAGCGTCGCTTTCCTGCGATCGTCGGTCCGAAGAAGGACGACATCTGCTACGCGACGCAGAATCGGCAGGATGCCGTCAAGCTGATGGCGCGGCAGGTCGACGTCGTGATCGTCGTGGGGAGCCCCAACAGCTCGAATTCCAACCGGTTGCGCGAAGTTGCGGCGCACCGCGGTATTCCCGCCTACATGGTGGACCGCGCCGACCAGCTCGATCCGAAATGGATCGATGGCAGGACGCGCGTCGGGGTCACTGCCGGGGCGTCGGCGCCGGAGGTGCTCGTGAGGGAGGTGCTGACGAGACTGAGGGCGCTCGGTGCCGGCAGCGTCCACGAGCTCGACGGCGCTCCGGAAAACGTCGTGTTCCCGATGCCGAAGGGCCTGCCTGCGGCGCACGCTTCGGCTGCCGAGGGCTAGGCGCGGCGGCGAGGCGTGCGCGATCCGCGCGCAACGCGAAACGAAAGCATCAGCGCGACAAACGCGACCGCACCCAATGCGGCGGCAGACCACGCGACGGCTGCGTGCCGGCCGGGCTCGGTCACGCCGCGAACCACGGCCTCGCCAACGTAAAAGGGCAGCAGCAGCGACGCCACCTGCCGCGCCCGTGCATGGCCGCGAGCCATTCCCAGCCACACGAACGCGAGCGGAATGGCCTTGAGCGCAATCCATGAGCCACCGGGCCGAACCGGCGCCCACACCGTTTCCCAGAGAATCTCCGTCAGCACCAGCGCTCCCACCAGCACGACCGCGATGCGCTGCCGGCGAAACCCAGGATCCTCCCGCGGGGGCGTCAACGCGCGTCAGCCTACCGCTGCGAAGTCGTAGAGCTCGAAGCCGGGACCCTGCTCGACCACCTTCAGCAGGACGGCAAAGCCGGTGTCGGTGCCGCGCTTGAGGGAGATGCCTTGCTCGACCTGGAAGGCGCCGGCCGGAACGAGAAGCTGCGGCGGCGACGCCTCCGCGCCGGACGCGTTTCGATCCTCCGGCAGCACGACGACCGGCGCAAGGTTGCCGTCCGTCGCATCCTCTGCAGCTGCTGCCGCAGCTTCGGGGTTGTCCGACAGGAGCTCGCACCCGAACTCCAGGCCGGCCGTCTTCAGGGTGTTGCGAAACCATCGCACCATTGCGACCTGCAGGCCCGTGCGGCCCTCGACGCGCAGCGCGATCAGGTCGCCGATGCGCAGCGCGGTCGGACTGGAATCGGTCTGGCGAAGCGCGTAACCCGCCGGCGTGTGATTGATCACCTGGCACGCCGTCATCGGCGGCAAACCGCTCGGGGCCTGCGCAACGCCCGCATGCACCCCCCGGCTGTATTGCCACACGCCGGACAATCCTGCGCACATGACGACCCGCGCGCGCGACGGGAGCCGGTTGAACTGGCGCGCGGGGGGAATGGCCCATTGCCGCAGCAGGCGCTTCAGCAGCGCGACGTACTGGAGCCTTCCCGCAGAATCCTTGGCGATTCCGGCGGGAACGTCGCCGCCTGCCTCGAGCGCGCGCAGTTGCTCCTGAATCTGGAAGGCGAGGTCGAAGGTGAGCAGGAAGATCTTGCTGCCGTCGATCGATCCGCCCTTGTTTGCGGAAAACGGCGGGAAATCGTGCCCGACGGGAATGATCGCCACCGCTTTGGCCATCCGGTGGACCGGTGCAACGTCGGTGAGCTTCGCCCAGTGGCAGAACTCCTGCAGATACCGCACGACGGTGCTGAGCTGCCCCGGCAGGAATCCGTACGGATTCGCGAGAGCGAGGAGCAGCGCCTGCAGGTAGACGCGCTCGGGCGTCATTTCCGGCTGGTCGTGCGCGATCGCATTCTGATGAAGGCCGCGCTCCCGTGCGAACGCGTAGATCGCGTGCGAGTCGAGCCAGGTCTTCGGCGGGACCGGCGAATAGGAAAGGTAGCTGTTGACCAGGACGCGCGCGACGCATTGCAGGCAGCGATGGATGAGCGCAACGAGAAGGCGGTTTCCCGTGAGCAGGATGCGCTTCCCCGATTCGTGCAGCAGCAGCCGCTTGTACGCAACGGATAGTTCGTGGGCGAGTCCAAGCGCCGCCTTGGTGGCTTCCAGCGCGTCGCCCGAGAGCGGGTGCGAGGCCTTGGCAAACTGTTTCTCGAGATGCGGCCACAGCGTGCCCGCGGCAGTCCAGTAGCGTTCCGCCAGCTCGAGTCGCTTCGAGTCGCTCATCTCGACGCGGTTGATGGCCGCCAGCGAGTCGCCGATGACCCTTGCCGCCTCGACCGGGTCGCGCGTCAGCAGGTCGTCAAGCCAGGCAAAGACCTTGGCGGGACGAATTTCCGGGGGGTTCGCCGGCCTCGGATCGATGGGCGGCAGGCTGACGTTGAGCGGCATGGCGATCGGGGGGCGTTACCACGGCGATTGTAAGGGATGGTCCCGGGTTGTGCCCGTGGCCGGGTACTGCCAAAGCAAAATCCCCGCCAGGACGCTAGTTGCGCAGGAATTCGACGACCGGGAGGATCTGGTCCGGGGAGAGCAGCATCGGCGCGTGTCCGACACCTGCGAACTCGATGACCGTCGGCTTGGGACCGCGGGCCGCCATTTGCGCGGCGGTCCCGGCCGAGAGCAGGTCAGACTCGCTTCCTCGCAACACGAGCGTCGGACAACGGATCGCGTCCCAGAGGGGCCAGAGGTCGGGCGGCGCCGCCGCCGCGCGAAATGGAACCGCGATCCCGGGGTCGTACGCGAGGCCCCAGCGGCCATCGGGACGCTGGCGGACGTTGGAGCGGGTCAGGCGCGTCCATTGGTCGTCGGTGAGCGGTCCGAACGGCGCCGAAACCACGCGGACGTACTGCGCAATTTCATCGAACGTCGCGAACGTCGGGTCGAGGCCGAAATAACCACGGATGCGCTCGATCGCCGCCGGTTCGATCGTCGGACCCACGTCGTTGACGACGAGCTTTGCGACCGGGTTCTCGGACAACGCCGCCATCGCAATTCCGAGAAGTCCGCCCATCGATGTCCCGACCCAGTCGACCCTCTCCGCGCCGCTCCGCGCGATCAACGCCGTGAGGACCGTGAGGTAGGTCGGAAAGACGTAGTCGTTCGGATCGGCGAGCCACGCGCTGCGGCCGCGGCCGGGCATGTCGACGGAAAGCACGCGGTGCGTGTCGACGAGCGCAGCGGCAAGGTCGTCGAAGTCGCGTGCGTTGCGTCCGACGCCGTGGACGCAGACGACGACACGCGCGTTGTCGGCGTCGCCCCACTCGTCGTAGACGACGCGATGGAAGCCGTGCGGCGACAGGCTCTTGAAATGGCGTTCCTGGCGCTGGGCCGACATGCCGACAGATTAGCGCAATCGCGGCTCGAGGTCCCGCGTCGCGACGTAGCTGGTCAGGCCGGCCGAATTGGCGGAAAATCCGCAACGAGGAAATCCATCGGAGAATCGGGCAATGCTCGCGAAGACATTTCAATTGCGACGGGCCGCGCTGGCCTTGGTCGCCGCATCCGCGATTACGGCGTGCGCTCCGGATACGGTCACCAACAAGTACGCCACTGGCTTCAATGCGTATCTCGACCAGATTGCACTCGCCTGCAAGCCGCTGATGATCGGCTCGTACGACATGACCTACCGTCTGCAGCAGAAGGGCATCTACAGCGACGACTTCAACTACTTCTTCGATCTCACGTCGCGGCTCTACTATCAGCGCGTGTCGCCCTCCGATTACCGCAGCGGCGTCAATGGATTCTTCGGCGGCGGCGCGACGACCGACCGCTCCATTGACTGCATCGTCGCGAACCTTCCGGCCGACCGTCCGGCGGACCCACCGCCCTTGGGTGGAGCGATCACCGTCAACTGACGGGGCCTTCCGCCGGCGCGCGCAGCGTGCGATCGAGGATCAGGAGCATCGCCGCGGTGGCTCCCCAGATGTAGCGCTCGCGATACGGAATCGCCCAGAAATCGCGGCGCAGCGCGCCCAGCATCCGGAAATGGCGCTGCTGATTCGCGGGATCGAGCAGGAACGCGAGCGGCACCTCGAACACATCGGCGACCTCGACCGGGTCAGGCGTAACGTCGAACGGCGGCTCCACCCAGCCGACGACGGGCGTGACCCGGAAGCCGGTCACCGTTTCGTAATCCGACAGGTGGCCCAGGACCGCGACGCGCTCCGGCGCCAGCCCTACTTCCTCGGTTGCCTCTCGCAGTGCGGCGGCATCGGTCGATTCGTCATCCGATTCGACGCGTCCGCCCGGAAAGCTGATCTGGCCGGCATGATCCGGAAGATTAGCACTCCGCTGCGTCAGCAGAACCTGCAATCCCTCGGGACGGTTGACGAGCGGGACCAGCACGGCGGCTGGTGTCGGCGCGCCCTCGCGGCCGGGCAGGCGGAATCCGTCGGAAAGGTTTTGCGCCGACGGCGGGGCAGGGCGCGCGAGCGCGCGTATCAGCCAGTCGCGCTGGTGGTCGGGGGGTAGACGGAACAGGGGGAGCGGCATTGAAGCAGCGCGGCCAACGGTACAGGTCGCCGGTCCCATTGTAGCGCGCGCACGGCGCGCTTCAGAGCACGAGTTTGCCGCCGACGATCACCAGCAACGACGCGAGACCCGAGCGGAGAAGGCGGTCCGGCACACGTGAGGACAGTGTGCTTCCCAGCCAGATGCCCGGCAGCGATCCGACGAGCAGCGATCCCAGCAGGCTCCAGTCGACGGTGCCGAGGTGGGCGTGCCCGAGGCCGGCGACCAGCGTCAGTGGAACCGCATGCGCGATGTCGCTGCCGACGATCGCAACCGTCGACAACCGCGGATAGAGAAAGAACAGCGCAGCGACGCCCAATGCGCCCGCGCCGACCGACGACAGCGTCACCAGCACGCCCAGCGTGAACCCGACCAGCACGGTCAGCGGACCGATCCAGCGCTCGCGCCAGGCGCCCGACGATGCGTGTCCCCAGTTCTGGATCCGCTGTTTACCGAGTATCGCCAAGGCGGTGAGCATCAGCGCGACGCCGAGGCTCTGTGTCACGACCTGTGAGAGTGCTGCGTGATCGATCTCCGAAATGCTCAGGATCGCAATCGTGATGGAAGCGCCGGGAAGGCTTCCTCCGGCCAGCCTGCCGACGATGTCCCATCGGACATGACGCCTGCGCGCATGCACGATGACGCCGCCGGCCTTCGTGAGCGCCGCATAGAGCAGATCGGTTCCCACGGCGGTCGCCGGCGCGATGCCGAACAACAGCACGAGGAGCGGCGTCATCAGCGAGCCGCCGCCGACACCCGTCAGGCCCACAATGGACCCGACCACGAACCCGGACAGCGCGTACCAGAGATCCATCAGGAACGCGCCGGTCGAGTCCGATCAGCGGATCAATCCAGCGCCGACGGTGCCGTTGGTCGTCTCATCGATCAGGATGAAATTGCCGGTCGCGCGGTTGTCCGCGTATCGATCCGCGAACACGGGTTGCGCGAGGGAAAGCGTGACGTCGCCGATGTCGTTGCGGGCCAATGTTGCGGGTGCAGGCTCGCGCGACTGCGTCGTGACGTTCCACAGATGGTCGATGTGTTCAATCGTGGCGCGGACCTCGCGCGTCGTGTGGTGCAGCACGTAGGTTCGCCGCGGATCGAGCGCCGCGTCGGAGAGCCAGCAAACGGTCGCGTCGATCCGTCGGGCGGAGGTGGGCACCGCCTGCTCGCCGACGAGCATGTCGCCGCGGGAGATGTCGATTTGATCGGCTAGGACCAGCGTCACCGCCGCATGCAGGCCGGCGCGGGCAGGCGAACCGTCGAAGGTCCGGATCTCGCGCACCGACGTCGTCTGGCCCGACGGCAATGCCGTGATGCGATCACCCACGGCAATCGAGCCCGATTCGATCCGCCCCATGTAACCGCGCGGCAGTGTCGCGGTGGGGCGGCTCACGTACTGGACCGGGAAGCGAAACGGCGCGCGGGCGAGCGAACGCGACACCTCCACGGTCTCCAGAATCTGCAGGAGCGTGGGCCCTTGGTACCAGGGCAGGTGCTCCCCGCGGTCCACGACCATATCGCCGTCAAGGGCCGACATCGGAACAAACCGGACGTCGCCGATGCCTGTGCGCTGCGCGAATGCACGGAAATCGGCGACGACGGCGTCGAAGGCGTCACGGCGCCATCCGACGAGATCCATCTTGTTCACCGCGACCACCAGGTGCGGAATGTCGAGCAGGTGTGAAATCGTTGCGTGGCGACGAGTCTGCGTCACCACGCCGTGCCGCGCGTCGACCAGCAGGATGGCAAGCTGCGCGGTCGATGCCGCGGTCACCATGTTGCGGGTGTACTGCTCGTGGCCCGGCGCGTCGGCGATGATGAACTTCCGCAGCGCGGTCGCGAAATAGCGGTACGCGACGTCGATCGTGATCCCTTGTTCGCGTTCTGCGACGAGACCGTCGGTGAGCAGCGACAGGTCGAGCGCCTGTCCGCGGCGCTGCGAGGTGCGCTCGATGGCCGCGAGCTGATCGGCGAGAATTGCCTTGGAGTCGTAGAGGAGACGTCCGATCAACGTGCTCTTGCCGTCGTCGACGCTGCCCGCGGTGAGGAACCGCAGCACGCCGTGGTCGAGCACGTCCGCTCGCTGGAGCAGCGACATCAGAAGTACCCTTCCTTCTTGCGCAACTCCATCGAGGCCTCGTGCGTCTGGTCGTCGAGGCGGGTGGCTCCCCGCTCGGTGACCGTGGTCGCCGCCGTTTCGGCGATGATCGCATCGATCGTGGCGGCCGACGACGCGACCGGTGCCGTGCAGGTGATGTCGCCTACCGTGCGAAAACGTACGGAAGCGATCTCGACGGTTTCGCCGTCACGGGGCGGGGTCAGCGCGGTCACCGAAACGAGCGCGGAGCCGCGGCGAACGACCGGACGGGTGTGCGCGAGGTAGATCGACGGCACGTCGAGCCGCTCCCGGCCGATGTATTGCCAGACGTCGAGTTCGGTCCAGTTCGAGATCGGGAAGACACGGACGTTCTCGCCCGCGTGCGTGCGCGCGTTGTAGATATTCCACAATTCCGGGCGCTGGTTTTTCGGGTCCCACTGGCCGAAGGCGTCGCGGAAGGAGAAAATTCGCTCCTTGGCGCGAGCCTTTTCTTCGTCCCGTCGGGCGCCGCCGATGCAGGCATCGAAACCGAACTCGGCGATCGCATCGAGCAGCGTCACCGACTGATGCGCATTGCGGCTTTCCGCCGGATGCTTGAGCACGACGCGCCCGCTTTCGATCGAATCCTCGACCGAGCGCACGATCAGCCGTTCGCCGAGCTCGGCCGCGCGACGGTCACGGAAGGCGATCACCTCGTCGAAGTTGTGTCCCGTGTCGACGTGAAGCAGCGGAAACGGAAACCGGCCGGGCCGAAACGCCTTTTCGGCGAGGCGCAGCAGCACCAGCGAATCCTTGCCGCCGGAAAAGAGCAGCGCGGGATTGCGGCATTGCCCGGCGACCTCGCGCAGGATGTGAATCGCTTCGGATTCGAGCCAGCTCAGATGATCGGCGTCCGCGGGGACGACGCCGTCCGCGGAACGCACATCCTGTGGCTCGGGCTCCTTTTCCGTCGCCGTCATTGCGTCAGGGCCTCGTTCGAGTCGTCCGCGCGCGCGACGACGGGCACGGCGATCCGACGCCTGTGCAGCCCGCATTCCTTGTGCTCGGGCGCTTCCCACCACCAGCGGCCGGCACGGATGTTTTCGCCCGGCTCGACGGCCCGTGTGCACGGCGCGCAGCCGATCGATGGATAGCCCTGGTCATGAAGCGCATTGTACGGGACGTCGTGCGCCCGAACGTACGTCCAGACGTCGTCGGTGCTCCAGGTCGCCAGCGGATTGAATTTCGGCAGGCCGTGAACGGCATCGAATTCCTCGAGAGGAAGTTCGGCCCGCGTAATCGATTGTTCGCGCCGCTGGCCCGTGATCCACGCGCCTTTGGCGACGAGCGCGCGTGCGAGCGGTTCCGATTTCCGCACCGCGCAGCATTCCTTGCGCAGCGCCACGCTGTCGTAGAACGCATTGACTCCGTGGTCGCGGACGAACGCCTGCACCTGCCGCGTGTCCGGGGTGTAGATGTCGATCGGCAGCTTGTAGCGCCTGCGCGTGCGTTCGATCAGCGTGTGCGTCTCCTCGGGCAGGCGCCCCGTGTCCAGGGTGATGATCCGGATCGGCAACGCGTGTCGAGCGATGAGGTCGATCACGATCATGTCCTCGGCGCCGAAGCTCGACGCAAAGACGGCGGGCGCGTGGCGGGCGGCGATGCCGCGCAGCGTCTCCACGACGTCGGCGATCCTGCGTTCCTGCGGGTCGTGATCCGCAGCGACGTCGGTGGACTGCGCGCGGCGCCTGAACCAGGGCTGCGGTGTCTTCGTCGTCGGTGCGTAGACACCGGAAACGACGTCAAGCCCCGCGAGTGCCTCCTCGGCGCTCTTGTCCGCGCGGACGGCGAACGCATCGAAGCCGCATTCCGCAAGCGCAAACAGCTGGTCTCGAAGCACGTCGCCGATTGCCCGGAGCTCGCCGCCAAATCCGATAGCGTTCGCGGAGGAGGCGCCCGATCGAGTACCCGCGTCCGTCGGTGAATTGCGGAAAATCGATGGCGATCAACGGCAGCACGGCGACATCCCCGGCTACCTTGGCCGGGTCGTCGGCCGGCCCCAGCCAGACGCCGACTTCCCCGCGGGCGAGGAGGGCGTTTCGCTCGGACTGCCACAGCGCAAGCGGCACGATCGCCGGAAACCCTGCACCGACGTCTGCCAGCGTGGCTTCCCGAGGCAGGAGCGTCCACGGGTCCGCGATGACCGCGCGGTTCTTAATGAGCCGCGGCATACACGCGATCCTTGAAGGGGTCGAGGCCGATCCGTTTCACCGTTTCGATGAACCGTTCGTTCTGCTGCCGACGCTCCACGTAGACGTCGACCAGTCGCTCGATGACGTCAGGCACGTCGGCCGCCGCGAACGAAGGACCGATGACCTTGCCGAGCGCGGCGCCGTTGCCTTGCGCGCCGCCCAGCGACACCTGGTACCACTCGCTGCCGTTCTTGTCGACGCCGAGGATGCCGATATGACCGACGTGGTGGTGCCCGCAGGCGTTCATGCAGCCCGACATGTTGAGTTCGAGGTCGCCGACGTCGTGCAGGTAGTCGAGGTCGTCGAACCGGCGCTGGATCGCTTCCGCGATCGGGATCGACTTAGCGTTGGCAAGCGAGCAGAAATCGCCGCCCGGGCAGCAGACGATGTCTGTAAGAAGGCCGATATTGGGTGTAGCGAGGCCCAGCGCCTTCAACTTCGTCCACAGGGCATGGAGATCCGATTGCAGCACGTCGGCGAACACGAGGTTCTGCTCGTGCGTCACGCGGAGTTCGCCGAACGAAAACCGGTCCGCCAGCGCAGCGATCGCATCCATCTCGCTCGCCGTCGCATCGCCCGGCGGCACGCCCGTGCGCTTCAGTGAAAGCGTCACGATGGCATAACCGCGCCGCTTGTGCGACCGCACGTTGCGCTCGACCCAGCGAGCGAACGGACGGCTGTCGGCCACGGCTGCCCGGAACGCAACGCTGTCGCGCGCAAATTCGCGGTATTCGGGGTCCGTGAAATGCGCCGCAAGGCGGGCGATTTCCTCGCGCGGGATGGTTCCCGGCCCACCACGCAGATGCTCCCACTCGGCCTCGACCTGTCGGGTGAATTCGGCAGGGGTCAGCTCCTTCATCAGGATCTTGATGCGCGCCTTGTACTTGTTGTCGCGCCGGCCGTGGCGGTTGTAGACGCGCAGGATGGCG
The DNA here is from genome assembly GCA_963726765.1 of uncultured beta proteobacterium. Lineage (GTDB taxonomy): Bacteria > Pseudomonadota > Gammaproteobacteria > Burkholderiales > Casimicrobiaceae > CAIWHR01. The sequence continues at coordinate 64,651 of CAVSDH010000004.1, forward strand.
TCGAAATAGTTGAGGAGCTCGGCCGCCGGAAGGAACTCGCGGATCAGGTGCCCGATCATCGGCGTGCGGCCCTGGCCGCCGCCAGCGACCACGCGGAACCCCGTCTTGCCGGCGGCGTCGCGCACGGCCTGGACGCCGATGTCGTGGACCAGGATGGCCGCACGATCGGTGGCGGCTCCCGTGACGGCAATCTTGAACTTGCGTGGCAGGAACGCGAATTCCGGATGCAGCGTCGACCACTGGCGGATCAATTCGCACCACGGACGCGGATCGACGATTTCGTCGGCAGCGACGCCGGCCAGCGGATCGGAGGTCGTGTTGCGAACGCAATTGCCCGACGTTTGAATGGCGTGCATTTCGACTCGCGCGAGTTCGGCGAGAATGTCCGGCGTTTCCTCGAGGCGCGGCCAGTTGAACTGGATGTTCTGCCGCGTGGTGAAATGCCCGTAGCCGCGGTCATACTTGCGTGCGACATGGGCGAGCGCGCGCAGCTGGGTGGTCGACAGCAATCCATACGGGATCGCCACCCGGAGCATCGGCGCATGCTTCTGGACGTAGAGTCCGTTTTGCAGCCGAAGAGGCCGAAACTCGTCCTCGGTCAGCTCGCCGGCGAGAAACCGGCGGGTCTGGTCGCGGAACTGGGCGACTCGCTCGTCGACAATGCGCTGGTCGAATTCGTCGTACCGGTACATGCCCTGCGGCCTCGCTTATGCACAAGCCGACAGGGTATAAGTGGGCCGCTATAATCGGAAAGAATATCGAGTCATGATCAAGGTCCGGGGCGCTATAAGTGCCTCGGGATGCACCAGGACTTCCCATGCCTCCATCGAAGCAGCCACTTGGCGTCGTCCTTCTTGCCCATGGCGCGCGGGATGCGCGCTGGGCGGAGCCCTTCCATCGCGTTGCGGCGGCCGTGCGGGCGGCGGCGCCGGGCCTAGCGGTCGAGCTCGCTTTCCTGGAGTCGATGACCCCGGACCTCGATTCGGCTGTCCAGCGGCTCGCCTCGTCCGGCGCAGCCTCGATTCGCATCGTTCCGCTTTTTCTGGGGCAGGGCGGCCACCTGCGCAAGGACGTCCCGTCGATGATCGCGGAAATCGGTGCGTCGCTGCCCGGAGTATCCCTCGAGCTCTCGCCGGCAGCCGGTGACGATGGCGACGTCGTCGCGGCGCTGGCGGCATTTTGCCTTCGCGAAGCACGCAAGGACTGAAAGGTTGGGGAGGGTGCCCATCGGAGGGTGCCCGCCCGTGCGGGGCGATCTGCCCTAACATCGTCCGCCTTGACCAAAATCAACGGCCCTCGGCCGTGGATGGCGCTAACTCTCACCCGTCGAACAAGTCGAGCGGCGCCCAAAGGTGATGATCGCGAACGGGTGCCGAATCCCCGTGACCCAGCCTCAATTCAATTGCTCGTTACCGCCACTGGTCGTCCGGGGCAGGACGCTGCTGCCCATCGTGCAGGGCGGCATGGGAGTCGCCGTGTCGGCGGGAAGACTCGCGGGGACCGTGGCGGGTCTCGGGGCCGTAGGCACCATTGCGAGCATCGACCTCCGGCAGAAACATCCCGACCTCCTCGACCGGAGCAGAAACCGGGACAAGGACACGATCCAGAACGCCAACCTCGAAGCGCTCGACAGGGAAATCGGGCAGGCCCTCGATCTGGCCGCCGGCGCCGGCATGGTGGCCGTCAACTGCATGAAGGCGGTCGGGCAGTACGCGGACTACGTGCTGCAGTCATGCCGCAGCGGCGCGCACGCCATCGTGGTCGGTGCGGGCCTGCCGCTCGACTTGCCGGCGCTCACCGTCGATTTTCCCGATGTCGCCCTCATTCCGATCCTCTCGGATGCGCGAGGCGTGCAGGTACTGGTCAGGAAATGGATGCGCAAAGGCCGCCTGCCGGACGCCGTCGTCATCGAACATCCACGACTGGCAGGGGGGCACCTGGGTGCCAGCTCCGTCGCCGATCTCAACGACACGAGATTCGACTTCGAGGTCGTCCTGCCTGCAGTGCTCGACTATTTTCGCTCGGAAGGCATCGACCCGAAGGCAGTGCCGCTCATTCCGGCCGGGGGCATCAACTCTCGCGAGCGAATCCGGCAACTGATGGATCTGGGCGCGTCGGCGGTGCAGGTCGGGACGCCCTTTGCCGTCACCGTCGAAGGTGACGCGCCTCCCGAGTTCAAGAAGGTTCTTGCCGAGGCGCGCGCCGAGGACATCGTGGAATTCATCAGCGTGACCGGGATGCCCGCCAGAGCGGTAAGGACGCCGTGGCTCAAACGCTACCTCGAGCATTTGCCGGCGCTCAAGGCTGCCGCACGGCGCAAGCGCTGCACGCTCCATTGGGACTGCATCACCTACTGCGGGATGCGGGAAGGCAACGCCGAGGTCGGACAGTTCTGCATCGACCAGAAGCTCGGGGACGCGGTCCAGGGTCGCGTCGACAAGGGACTCTTTTTCCGTGGCGCCAGCCCGGTGCCGTTCGGGGCCGAAATCCGTCCCGTCCGAGACTTGCTGGAGTTCCTGCTGAACGGGATCTCGCCGAGCGAAGCATTCGCCGAATTGCCGCCTCGCGTAGCGCTCGCGGCCAACGCAATCTGAAACACTTAAGCTTCGCGGATTCGGGTGGTGCCGTGCTGGCGACCAGGGTGGAGTAGGCGGTGTCCCGAGTGGTGGGTGTGGGGGGAGCGCGGATGCATGTCTGGCATTTTACATAATACACATTATGCGACAATATAGAGTATGCGAAGGCCTTCTCCCGTAGCCGGACCCCACGCGAAAACGACCGAACGACCCCGTCCGGTCAGGCTAGCCTGACCGCAGGGCGTGCGCCGAAAAGGCGCTCATGTCGTGCGCAGGATCGCCGCTACCGGCGCGGCGCGGAGATTACCCGTCCCCGGGACGGCGTAAACGTTCAGACTCCGCCACGCCGAGTTGCCCACCAGACGCGAAGCCGAAACCAGAGCGTTTGCCGCAATTCCTCGACTGCGGCAAAGAGCTCCGGATCCTCGGTCGCAAGCTCGAGGTGGCCAAATGCGGGCTCGCTCGATGCGGCCAGGCGCCGGTGAACGGACCGGGGTCGTTGGCTCGGTTGATGTTCCTCGTTGAACAACGGCCCGGAGTACTTCGGCAGGTAGCCGCTCGCCAGGCAATCCATCAGTTTGTCCAGCGGCAGCAGCTGGTAATTGATGAACTCCCGTGCCTCGCGTTTGACATCGCGAGGCTCAGCGCGCGTGGTCGCCGCGGATCTTGCCATGGTGCCCTCTCCCGCTTCACTTCCACGCCACGGTTGGCGCGTGGTCAGGCGCTTCCCTTCGTAACGCGCAGGTCCCGCATTCGCGACACGTCCAATGCGCTCGGGCATCGGATCGACGTCACCCTCGGCCTCGATGCCATTGCGTCGCAACCTCTGGTTCTTCTAGGTTCTGTCCACGAAAACAGCGAAACCAGTAAACCAATTCCATCACCCGACTTTCTGCGCGCAAAGATCCCGGCGACGGACCACGGGAATCCCCCGACCCATACGGCGCTCCGGAAAGTGCGCGGGACACGAGGCTCACGTCGTTCGACTGCCTCGCCATCTTTGCATCGTCAACTGGCGGGTCGACGGCATGCAATGCTCCGACCTGTAGGTCACGCGGAAATTGCGCTCATCTAGGCATCATTGAATGGGCATGCGCTCGCATTGCGGCGACCGGTCCTGCCGCGCAGACACGAATGCGTTGCATTCCCTTCGCTGGCCTACTCGGCCCACCGACATCGTGATTGACGCACGTCAATGCGCGGTCCGCGTGAAAGTGTCCTAGTGCCCTGCTGCGGCACGACAGGTGTTTCGAGAGGGACGGCACCCGTGCCCGAATTGACGGAGGAACCATGTGTGCAACGAGTTGCTTGATGGCAATGCGGGGACTGCTTTCCGCAATGGCAATCGCCGATGGTCGCCTGCGCAATCATGTCCGCGACCACACACGCGCAGGTACCTGAACGCAGTGGCAAGCAGGTCGTGGATTCGCTGTGCATCTCATGTCATGGGACAGGCGCCGGCGGCGCGCCCAGGATCGGTGACAGGAAAGCGTGGGCGGACCGTTCGGCGAAAGGTCTCAGCGGCCTGTCAAAGAACGCGATGACGGGCGTCAGGCAGATGCCCGCGCACGGCGGCAACATGCAACTCACCGATATCGAGATCGAGCGCGCGATCACCTACATGGTCAACCACTCCGGGGGGAACTGGATCGAGCCGGTAAGCCGCAAGTCGCCTACCCCACCCCGGAGCGGCAAGGCAATTGTCGAATCGCAGTGCGTGAAGTGTCACGGGACCGGTGTTGGCGGTGCGCCGAGGATAGGCGATCGCGCTGCGTGGACTCCGCGCGTCACGCAAGGGCTGGACACCGTGGTCGCGTCCGCCATCCATGGGCACGGTGCGATGCCCCGCGCGGCGGCATGGCCGATCTGACCGATGTCGAAATTAGAAGCGCAATCGTCTACATGTTCAACTCGGGGACAGGTGCTTCCAAGTAGGAAATCGGAATCGACGCCGGGGATTGCCGCTCAATCGAACCTTGGAGACGGCCTGCAGGCACCGCGCGTCCGCGGTCGCGGACTTCACTGGCAGCGCCATGTATGAACTACGGCGAATCGCCCCTGGATTTCTGGCGCTTGCGCGGTGACGGTGGCAAGAAAACACCTGCGGACGCCGCCGGCGCAAATGAGGCTTTTTATCCACACTCCGCAGAACCGCCGCAGGATATTTCGAAGTTTTGACCCACATCAAGATCGGCTGCGCGCGCTGACCAATAGTTCGCTCCATGTTCCGCCGACCGAATTCTCCGAACCAGAAAATCGGATGGATGCGGGAATGTGTTCGCTGCGGGTAGCCTGCCTTCCGGATGATCGCGCTCCGAGGCGTTATTCGTAAACCCGTCCACTCAATTGACGAGATGACCATGACCATTCGCTCTATTGAAATGTTCATGCCGCACTGTGCGTCGCCGGCTTTGTTCGCGGCGACCGCTCTGTTCGCCGCGGGTGAGGCGCTGGCGGCGGATGCCGCGGCCGCGGAGGGTATGGCGAGACAGAACAAATGCTTCATGTGCCATGCGGTCGACAAGAAGAAAGTGGCGATGGCCTGGAAGGACGTCGCAGTGAAATACAAGGGCGACAAGGATGCCGAGGCCAAGCTGTACACGCACCTGACTTCCGGACCGAAGGTGAAATCGGAAGACGGCAGCGAGATGACACATCCGATGGTCAAGTCGAAGAATCCGGACGACATCAAGAACCTCGTGGCGTGGATCCTGTCGCTGTAATAGCGGGCAGGTCGACGGCGCATCCTGATACCGTGTTCGGCACCGGTGCAAAGGTCTCTTCCGCGATGACCAGACCGGCGCCTGCCTGGCCTGCCACAAGTCGGGCAACCGCACGTACTGGTCCGGCAGCACGCATCAATTCCGGGATCTCGTGTGCAGCAACTGCCATGTCGTGCACACCCCCAACGACAGGGTCCTGGCCAAGGCGACGCAACCGGACGTCGCTGGCTGCGCACACGACGACGCGCGGCCGGATCCACCGGATCTCGACCCATTCGATCCTGGTCGGAAAAGTGACATGCTCCGATTGCCACAACGCGCACGGCTCCACGGCGCCAAAGCTCATGGTGAAGGACACGACCAACGAGACCTGCTACACCTGCCACGCCGAGAAGCGCGGGCCCTTCCTCTGGGAGCACAGCTCGGTCGTCGATGACTGCACCAACTGTCATACGCCGCACGGCTCGACCAAGCCGGCCCTGCTCAAGGCTCGCGTGCCATGGCTTTGCCAGGACTGCCACAGCGGTGACCACGGCGCTGCCATCAACAGCGGAGCGAACCTGCCGGGCGGCAATGCGACGACGGTAAATGGCCAGCAGCCGCTGGGGAACCAGAGCCCGCGTGCCCAGACGAACGCGCGTGCGTGCCTCAACTGCCACGTACTGATCCACGGCTCGAACCATCCGGCCGGTGCCAAGTTCCAGCGGTAATCGAATGCGAACAGGGGAGCATGTCATGAATGCGAACAGGGGTCGTCTTCCCGTCAGAGCGTCCGTCGCAGCCGTAAGTGCCGCGATCATCGCGATGGCCATCGCGCCTTCGGCGTATGCAGCAGACCCGGCGTCCGCGGATCCTGCCGTCGCCGAATTGACGCAGCGAACCAACACTGTCGAGGCCGGTGCGGGCAATGTCACGCAGGATTCGTTCAAGTATGGCCAATACAACGGACTGTTCAGCAAGGGTCTCTACGGCATCTTCAATCTCGACATACGCGACAGCACGCCGTACGACGCCAACAGCGCGGTACGGTGGCGCATCGTGGGCACCAATCTGGGTCTCGACACACGCTCGGTGTATGCCGAAGGCGGTCAACAGGGGACGTTTCGCATCTTCGGCGGATACGACGAACTCCGCAGCAACTATTCCGACTCGTACCAGACGCCGTTTCTCGGCGCCGGATCGAACACGCTGACCCTCCCCTCCACCTGGGTCAAGCCAATCGTTCCGCAGGCGAATGCCAGCAGCGGAAACTTCCGCTCGCTGTCTCCGGTCACCGGGCTTGCGCCGACGGTGGTCAATGGCGTTTCGACGCCGCCGACGGCCGCGCAGCAGGCCACGGTGAACAACATCATCGCCAACGACGTTCCGCTGTTCAAGGAAGTCGACCTCGACACGACACGCAAGGTCTACTCGGGCGGGTTCAATTTCAATTTCGCCCCGCGCTGGGAGGTCAAGTTCTCCGCGAGCCAGACGCAGCAGTCCGGATTGAAGCCGCTCAACATGATCAGCCTGTCGTCGGGCACGGTGTCCTCCGTGATGCCGAACCTGATTGACCAGACGACCAACCAATACAACGCCAGCATCAACTATACGGGCGAGCAGTTTTTCTTCACGGCGGCCTATTACGGGTCGTATTTCACCAACAACAACAATTCGATGACGTTCGAGAACGCGTTCGCCAAGGGCACCTTCGCCACGATGAGCACGGCTCCGAGCAACGAATTCAACCAGGTCACGCTGAAGGGCGGCTACAACTTTTCGCCGACCACCAAGCTCGTGATGGGAGCGTCGTACGGTCGCAGCACTCAGAACGAAGCGTTTCTCAATGACCCGATCGACATGGCCCGCCCGCTGCCGACCACGTCGCTCGACGGGCTGGTCGTCTCGGAGATGTTCAGCGCCCGGCTGACCTCCAAGCCGACGAAGGAACTCAATGTCGGCCTGGGCTACACGTTCAATAATCGCGACAACCAGACGCCGGTCAACACGTACATGTTCTACGACGCCGGGGAAGCCAAGACGGGCGCGTCGCCGTTCAATGGCGTACTGGGCCTTCCCGCCGGCACGCTAGGCAGCAACATCAACATCTACGCCAACCGACCGTACAGCAAGAAGATGAACACGGTCGTCGCCGATGCGGAATATCTGGTGGCGACGGGACAGCACCTGAAGGGTGCCTACGAGTATCAGCAGATCGACCGCGATTGTCCGGGGTCCTGGATCAACTGCGCCGACGCCACGCAGACCCGCGAGAACGCCCTCAAAGCTGCCTACGATGCCAACCTGGGCGATTCGTTCAGCACCCGCTTGAATTACACGTATTCGCAGCGCCGCGTCGACTACGATCCAAATTCCTGGCTTGCCTTGGTTCCGATGGCGAACTTCATCCCGGGCGCACCGATCGTAGGTGCGACGACGAGCGTTGCTGATTTCCTGGCGCAAACGGGCCTCGGCGGTTACGGCCCCAACGCGCCCTGGGTGGCACTGCAGCCCGGAAACCTCGGCATCTTCTTTCCGAACAACAGCGCCCTGCCCCAGAATCTGTACGGCAGCCGCAATGACATTCACGAAATCCCGGGGATGCGTCGATTCAACATGGCCGATCGCGACCGCAACAAGGTCCGGGCGACCATGGACTGGCAGGCGCTGGAGCCCCTTTCGATTCAGGCGGGCATCGAATACGTCGACGACAACTACACGAATTCGGTCTACGGGCTCACCGGTGCCAAGTCCTTCGCCGTGAACCTCGACGGCACGTGGCAGGCCACCGCGGATTTCAGCGCAAACGTCTTCTACACCTACCAGAACGTTCAAAACGACAGCGGCGGGATCTCCTACAGCGCCGGCCAGATCACGAACACCGCAACGGTCGGTGGCGTGGCCGGCAACACGGTCGTGTCGGGCGGATGCTTCACGACGGTGGCTGCAAAGAACATGAACGCCAAGATCGATCCGTGCCTCAACTGGACGGCCAGCGAGCGCGACAGGGTGAACACGCTTGGCCTGGGCGCCAACTGGAAGGGTCTCATGTCAGGCAAGCTCGAGTTCTGGGGCGATGCGGTATTCACATGGGCGAAGACCTCCAATGCGATGACCGGCGGCACGTATGCCAACAGCCCGTTCGCCGTGTCCGGGGCGCCCGCCGTGGTGCCGGCCGTCATCTTCATCCCGGCCACCGACCTGCCGGAAGTCACGAACAACACGATCGAATTGCGCCTGCTCGGGCAGTACAACATCGACAAGCGCTCGTCCGTGCGAATGATGTACCTCTACGGCCAGCTGCGTTCCACCGACTATGCGTATGCCGGAACGCAATACGGCTCTATCAGCAGCGTGATGCCGACCAACCAGACCGTGCCCAACTACAACGTTTCCGTCTTCGGTCTTTCGTATCTGTACAGCTGGCAATAAGCATTCGATTTCGGGCCGACAGCATTGCGACGCCAGGGAACAGGCTGGCGTCGATTATTTGGTGCAGGGAGTCGCGGCCCGAGACTCGATCTGACTCCGCGTCGACCGGAAGGTAGCCAACCGTGACCACCCCATTGCCAGACTCCGACCCACCCGGATCGCGCTGTCGCAGGCTGCGCGATTTCTTCCTGCGGCCTTCGTCGCTGTCGCTGGCGGCCGTCGTTGCGATCGGGATGATTTCCGGGCTCGTATTCTGGGGCGGCTTCAACACCGGGATGGAGGCGTCGAACACGCTCGACTTCTGCACGTCCTGCCACGAAATGCGCGACACCGTGTTCCAGGAGTATCAGGAGACCGATTCACTACAAGAACCGTTCGGGCGTCCGGGCGGTGTGCTCCGATTGCCACGTCCCGAAGGACTGGACGCACAAGTTCGTGCGCAAGGTCCAGGCGAGCCAGGAGCTCTACAGCAAGTTCATTGCCGGATCCATCGACACGCCGGAAAAGTTCGAAGGCAAGCGGATGGAGCTCGCGCAGCATGTCTGGCAGACGATGAAGGAAAGCGATTCGCGGGAATGCCGCAACTGCCATTCATGGGATGCCATGCATGCGGAAAAGCAAAATCCGCGGGCGCGAACCAAGATGGCCGAGGGCAGAAAGGCCGGGCAAAACGTGCATCGACTGCCATAAGGGCATCGCGCACCTGTTGCCCAAGGAATACGTCGAGGACGAGGAGTGAATCGTCACGTGGTAACGAGCCTGCGACAGAGGGAGGCGCTGATGGCGACATTCGTATGGACCGCCTTCGCCGCCGCGACGATGTTCGCGATTTTCGCGGGCTGCGTGGTCGTCGTTTCCGCGGGCATCCGATGGCTCGAGGGCGTGCTGGAAAGGCGCCGCCTCAGGCAACGCGCCTGACCCCGCAGGATCCGGATGCTCAACCGCGCAGGGATTGGATCGCCTGATCGACGCGGTCGACGGTCGTTACTTTGGTATTTGCAACTGTTTGCTTCGGCTTGTTCAGTGTCGGTATGAGGAACTGCCGGAATCCGAGCTTCGCGGCCTCCTTGATCCGGTCCTGGCCCCCCTGAACCGGCCTGATCTCGCCGGAGAGCCCGACCTCGCCGAACACGAGCATTTTCGCCGGGAGCGGCCGGCCGACCAGCGACGAGTGCACGGCCAGCAGGATCGCGAGGTCGGCGGCAGGCTCGTTGATGCGGACACCACCGACAGCGTTGACGAAGACGTCGTAGCCGCCGGTCTCGACGCCACCGTGCCGATGGAGCACGGCCAGGAGCAGGGCCAGCCGCTGGGGATCAAGCCCGACCGCCAGCCGCTTGGGCGTACCGCCCTGAACGGGATCCACCAGCGCCTGGATTTCGACCAGCAGGGGACGCGAACCCTCGAGCGTTGCGACGATCGCCGAGCCCGGCACCGGCTCCGCGTGCTGCGACAGGAACAGCGCCGAGGGGTTGGCGACGCCCTTCAGGCCGCGCTCGGTCATCGCGAAGACCCCGAGCTCGTTGGCCGCCCCGTAGCGGTTCTTGATGGCGCGAACGAGGCGGAAGCTCGAGTGCGTATCGCCCTCGAAGTACAGCACCGTGTCGACGATGTGCTCCAGCACGCGCGGACCCGCGATCGCGCCCTCCTTCGTGACGTGCCCGACGAAAATCACGACGATTCCGCGTTGCTTGGCAAGTCGAGTGAGCTGCGCCGCGCATTCGCGGACCTGCGCGACGCTCCCGGGTGCCGAGGTCAGCGCCTCCGTGTAGGCCGTCTGGATGGAATCGATGACCACCACTTCCGGCTTCTCGACTCCGATGGCCGCGACGATCGCCTCGAGCTGCACCTCCGCGAGCAGCGACACGGGCGCATTGACGAGCCCCAACCGCTGCGCGCGCAGCGCCACCTGCTCGACCGACTCCTCGCCGGTCACGTACAGCGCCGACCGCGCGGCACCGATCGCCGACATCGCCTGAAGGAGGAGCGTCGACTTGCCGATGCCCGGATCGCCCCCCAGCAGGATCACGCCGCCGGGAACGAGACCACCGCCCAGCACGCGGTCGAACTCCTCCACACCCGTCGGAAAACGCGGCGTCTGGGTTGCGTCGACGCTCGCCAGGCGTCGAACCGTGCCCGTCTTCCCGGCGACGCTCTGGAACCGCGCGGGTGCCGGCGTCGCGATGGTCTCGACCAGCGTGTTCCACACGCCGCAATGCGGGCATTGACCTTGCCACTTCGGGCTCTGGCCGCCGCATTCCGTGCAGCTGTAGATGGTCTTCTGCTTCATCGGGTTGCTGACGAACCTTCAGCGTCTGCGGTCGACCGTCGAAAAGCACGGCGCGACGGTGCGGGACGCCGGGCGCCGAACCCTCAAACCAGCTCTTCCGGCGTGACCACCGCGGTGCCGAGCTTGCCGACGACAACGCCCGCAGCCTGATTGGCGATCCGCACCGCCACCGGCAAGTCTGCGCCTGCGCCGATCAGCACGCCGAGAGTGGCGATCACCGTGTCGCCGGCGCCGGACACGTCGTAGACCTCGCGCGCGACGGCCGGAATGTGGTCGTCGGTCGTGGCCGTGAAGAGGCTCATGCCCTCTTCCGACCGCGTAACGAGCAGCGCGTCGATCCTGAGGTCCGCGAGCATGGCCCTGGCTTTGGCCGCCATGTCGCTCTCGTCGCGCCAGCGCCCGACGACGTCGCGGAATTCACTGCGGTTCGGTGTGATCAGCGTCGCGCCACGGTATTTCGTCCAGTCGTCGCCCTTCGGATCGACCAGCACCGGCTTGCCCGCAGCCCTTGCCCGCTCGATCATCGTCGCGATGTGCGCGAGGCCGCCCTTGCCGTAATCGGAAAGCACGACCACGTCCGTTTCCGCGAGCAGCCGGTCGTAATCGGCGAGCTTGCCCGCCAGCACCTCGTGCGACGGCGTCGTCTCGAAGTCTATGCGCAGGAGCTGCTGCTGGCGGCCGATCACGCGTAGCTTGACGGTGGTCGAAACGGAGGGGTCGCGGTGGAAGAACGTGCGCACCCGGTCGGTGAGCAGAAGGCGCTCGAGCGCGGTGCCGGGTTCGTCCGCACCGGTCACCGAAAGCAGCGTCAGCGTTGCGCCGAGGGCCGCGGCATTGCGCGCGACGTTGGCGGCGCCGCCGGGGCGTTCCTCGCTGCGCGCGATCTTGACGACCGGCACCGGCGCCTCCGGCGAAATGCGCTCGACCTCGCCGAACCAATAGCGGTCCAGCATGACGTCGCCGACGACCAGCACGCGGGTGCCCGCGACACGGTCGCGGAAGTCCGCGAACCGGACCGGACGGGAAGCGGGCGCGCGCGATTCCGAAGCCATCAGCGGCGTCCGATCGCAAAGTGCTCGAGTCCCGCCGCGCGTACGGCCGCAGGGTCGTAGAGGTTGCGGCCGTCGAAGACGAGCGGCTCCTTCAGCGCCCTGCGGATCGCAACAAAATCAGGGCTGCGGAATTCCTGCCACTCGGTGACGACGACGAGCGCGTCGGCGCCCGCAAGTGCGGCCAACGGAGTGGTCGCAAAGGTCAGGGACGGCTCCCTGCCGAATGCGCGTCGGGCCTCCGGAATGGCAACGGGATCCCAGGCCACGATCTTCGCACCGCGCGCCGCAAGTGCCGCGACAATGGCGCGCGAAGGCGCCTCGCGCATGTCGTCCGTATTCGGCTTGAACGCGAGCCCCCAAAGCGCAAAGGTCCGGCCGGACAGATCTTCGCCGAGGCGGGCCACGATCTTCTCGACCAGGCGGAGCTTCTGCGCTTCGTTGACCGCCTCGACGGCGGCCAGCAGCTTGAGCGGACGCTTGTGCTGCAGCGCCGTGTGCCGCAGCGCCTTCACGTCCTTCGGAAAGCAGCTCCCCCCGTAACCCACGCCCGGATAGAGGAAGTGATAACCGATGCGCGGATCGGAGCCCATGCCGCGGCGCACGTGCTCGATGTCGGCGTGGAGGTCGTCGGCGAGATTGGCGAGCTCGTTCATGAACGATATGCGCGTCGCCAGCATGGCGTTGGCGGCGTACTTCGTGAGCTCGGCCGAACGCACGTCCATGACGAGCAGGCGATCATGGTTGCGCATGAATGGGGCGTACACGGCGCGCAACGCGGCGACGGCGAGATCGTCGTCGACGCCGATCACGATGCGGTCCGGGCGCATGAAGTCCTCGATCGCGGCACCTTCCTTGAGGAACTCGGGGTTCGATGCAACGGTGAAGGCGAGATCGACGCCGCGAGTCGCGAGCTCTTCGGCAATCGCCGTGCGCACGCGATCTGCGGTCCCCACGGGGACCGTCGACTTGTCGACGACCACCTTGGTCTCGGTCATCCTGCGCCCGATGCTGCGTGCGGCCGCGAGCACGTACTGCATGTCGGCCGAGCCGTCTTCCTCGGGTGGCGTGCCGACGGCGATGAACTGCAGCATGCCGTGCGCGACGGCCGCGTCGGCATCCGTGGTAAATCGGAGGCGCCCCGCCTCCGCGTTGCGCTTGATCAGCGACTCGAGTCCGGGCTCGTGGATCGGCACCCCGCCGGCATTGAGCAGTGCGATCTTTGCGGCGTCGACGTCGAGGCACAGCACGTCGTTGCCGACTTCCGCGAGGCACGCGCCGGTTACCAGCCCGACATAGCCGCTACCGATGACCGTGATCTTCAAGCGTGAATTCCCAGTGACGTGTTGATGGCGTCCAGCGCGGCGCGAGGATCGGCCGCCTGGGTGATCGGCCGGCCGATCACGAGGTAATCCGCGCCGTTCGCGACGGCGCCTTCCGGCGTGACGATTCGCGCCTGATCGTCGCGCGCGCTGCCGGCGGGACGAATCCCCGGGGTGACGAGCTTGAAGCCCCGGCCCTGCGCGGCGCGGAGCGCAGGCGCCTCGACTGCCGAGCAGACCACTCCATCGAGTCCGCACGACGCGGCGAGGCGCGCAAGGTCTTGCGCCTGCTGCGCGGCCGTGCCGGCGACACCGATTTCACGCAGATCCGAGTCGGCAAGACTCGTGAGCACCGTGACCGCGATGAGCAACGGCGGCGGACGTCCCTGCCCTGCCGCGGCGCTCGTGACGGCTTCGCGCGCGGCCGCAAGCATCGCCCGTCCGCCGGCGGCGTGAACGTTGAGCATCCAGACACCCAGGCTCGTCGCGGCCGTGCATGCCTGGGCGACGGTATTCGGAATGTCGTGGAACTTGAGATCGAGGAAGACGCGAAAGCCGCGCTCGATCATCCAGCGCACCGGCTCCGGACCGGCGATGACGAACAGCTCCTTGCCGACCTTGAGCGCGCAGGAGGCGGGGTCGAGCCGGTCGGCCAGCGCCAGCGCATGCATCGGATTGGCGAAGTCGAGTGCAACGATGATCTTCGGATCACTCATCAGGCATATCCATCCGGGGACTCGGTACGGCGCGGCGAATAGGTTTCCCACTTGCCGCAGCCGGGGCACCGCCAGTAATACTGCTTGGCGCGGAACCCGCAGTGATCGCACTTGTACATGCCGAGCCGCTTGATGTGCTGGCCGACCAGCTGCTTGACGAGCTCGAGGTCGTGGCGGCGCTCGGCCGGCGCCGCCAGTAGCTGTGCTTCCAGAAGGCGGTCGAGGCCGAGCAGCGTCGGGTTCCGCGCGAGCTCCTCTTTGATGAGCTCTCCCGCGGCCTCGGGACCTTCGTCCGCGAGCGTCAGCGAAAACACGGTGTTGAGGAGGTCGAGCGACGGGTACTGCTGCTGGTACGCGCGCAGCACGCGCAGGCCTTGCGACGTATTGCCGGATTTCCGGTACGCGTCGGCGAGGCGTTCCGCGACCAGCGACAGGAACGCCGGGTTCTGCGACTCGATGCGCTGCCACGCGATGATGGCGCCGGGCAGGTCGCCTTGCTGCGCGTGCAGGTCGCCCAACAGCATCGTCGCCCGCGTGCAGGCCTTGTATTCGGCGAGCGCCTCGTCGACGTGCTGCCGGGTCGCGGTGAAATCGGACGAGAGCAGCGCGCTTTGTGCGAGCTCGCAGCAGTAGTGCGCGATTTCCTTGAAGTACGGCTGTTTCGCGAGCGCTTCCATCCGGCGTGTGACCGCGATGGCCTTGGGCCAGTCCTTTTCCTGCTCGTAGATCGACAGCAGGAATCCCTGCGACGCGTGCTCGAACGGCGAGCCGTCCAGCTTCGCGAACAGTTCCTCGGCGCGGTCGAGAAGGCCCGCGCGGTGGAAGTCCTGGGCGAGCTCGAACTCGGCGGCTCGTCGCTTGTCGGCCTGAAGGTCGGGTCGGTCGAGCAGGTTCTGGTGCATCCGGATCGCCCGGTCGATCTCGCCTTGCCTGCGGAACAGGCTCCCCAGCGCGAAGTGAAGATCGATCGTCTGGGGATCGACCTTGACCACCTCGATGAACGACTCGATCGCCTTGTCCGGTTGTTCGTTCAGCAGGAAATTGAGGCCGCGAAAATACGACAGCGGCAGCGCGCTCGACTCGCGCAGCAGATGCCGGATGTCGATGCGGGCGGCGATCCACCCCAGCGCGAAGAACACGACCGGGATCGGGAGTAGCCACCAGAGCTCGAATTCCATGGAGGGTGGCCGGGTCTTGGCGAAGGCGCTGGATGAGTGCGACGCGTTCAGGCGCCGGTCCGCGGCCTTTCGCCGGACGACGCCGGCGCGGCTCCGTCGGCGCGCGCCGATTCCGCACGGGTGAGGCGATTGATCTGTCGTTTCAGTTTGGAAGCGCGCCACGCGCCCGCAAGCAGGCCCGCAGCGACGCCGATCACGAACGCGATCAGCACGACGAACACGAGGGGCGCCTGCCAGCTCCACCACTGATAGAACTTGAGCGTCACCAGCTCGGAGTTCTGCAGCGAGAGAAACAGGAGCGCGAGAAAGATCGCGGCGCCGACGATCCAGCGCACGACTTGCATCAAGAGCTCCAGCGCGGATCGGGCCGCGCGACATCAGCTGACACGCCTCGCCGCGGCCTCCCGCAATCGTTCGCGGTCGCACCCTTCGGGCCTTGGCTTCGCCCCGCTCTCTCATGCGTTCTTGAAATCGACGCGCTCGCGCAATTCCTTGCCGGCCTTGAAATGCGGAACGTGTTTCTCCGGCACCAGCACCTTCTCCCCGGATTTGGGATTGCGTCCCGTGCGCGGCGGCCGGTAGTTGAGCCCGAAGCTGCCGAAGCCGCGGATCTCGATGCGCTCTCCCTTCGCGAGGCTCTCGGCCATCGCGTCGAGGATCATCTTGACCGCGAGCTCGGCATCCTTCGCGACCAGCTGGGGGAACTGCGCCGCGAGGCGGTCGATCAGCTCCGATTTGGTCATCACGCGGCCCGCTTATTCGGTGGTCTTGTTGTCCATCTTCGCCCGCAGGAGCGCGCCGAGGTTGGTCGTCCCCGTGGTCGTCCCCACCGTGTCCGCCTTCACGTTCTGGATCGCCTCGGACTCTTCGGCGTGGTCCTTCGCCTTGATCGAGAGATTGATCGAGCGATTCTTGCGGTCGATGTTGATGATCATCGCGGTGACCGGGTCGCCCTCCTTCAGGTGGGTGCGGATGTCCTCGACGCGGTCGCGCGCAACTTCCGAGGCGCGAAGGTAACCCTCGACCTCGCCGTCCAGCACGATCACCGCGCCCTTGCCGTCCATCGACTTGACCGTCCCGCTCACGACGTTGCCCTTGTCGTGCGTGGCGACGTAATTCGAGAACGGGTCGCCGTCGAGCTGCTTGATGCCGAGGGAAATTCGCTCGCGCTCGACGTCGATCGCCAGCACGACAGCTTCGACCTCGGCGCCCTTCTTGTAATCGCGCACCGCGGCCTCGCCGGCCAGTGTCCAGGACAGGTCCGACAGGTGCACGAGCCCGTCGATCCCGCCGGGCAGGCCGACGAAAACGCCGAAGTCGGTGATCGACTTGATCTGGCCCTTCACGCGATCGCCCTTCTTGTGGTTCGCGGCGAACTCGTCCCACGGATTCGGCATGCATTGCTTCATGCCGAGCGAAATGCGACGGCGGTCCTCGTCGATCTCCAGGATCATCACCTCGACTTCGTCGCCGAGCTGCACGACCTTGGTCGGATGAATGTTCTTGTTCGTCCAGTCCATCTCGGAGACGTGGACCAGACCTTCGATCCCGGACTCGATCTCGACGAACGCGCCGTAGTCGGTGATGTTGGTGACCTTGCCGAACAGGCGCGTGCCCGTCGGATAGCGGCGCGACAGGCCGACCCACGGATCCTCGCCCAGCTGCTTCATGCCGAGCGACACACGGTTCTTTTCCTGGTCGAACTTGAGGATCTTCGCGGTCACTTCGTCGCCCACCGACAGAACTTCCGACGGGTGCTTGACGCGGCGCCAGGCGAGGTCGGTGATGTGCAGCAGGCCGTCGATGCCGCCCAGGTCCACGAACGCGCCGTAGTCCGTGATGTTCTTGACGATACCCTTGACGGTGGCACCCTCCGACAGCGTCGACAGGAGCTTCGCCCGCTCCTCGCCCTGGCTCGCTTCGAGCACCGCCCGGCGGGAAACCACGACGTTGTTGCGCTTGCGGTCGAGCTTGATGACCTTGAACTCGAGCGACTTGTTCTCGTACGGCGACGTGTCCTTGACCGGGCGGATGTCGACGAGCGAGCCCGGAAGGAACGCGCGGATGCCGTTGACCATCACGGTGAGGCCGCCCTTGACCTTGCCCGTCACCTGTCCGGAAACGATCGTGCCCTGCTCCATCGCGGCTTCGAGGTCGTGCCACGCCTTGAGGCGCTTCGCCTTGTCGCGCGAGAGCTTGGTCTCGCCATAGCCGTCCTCGAGGCTTTCGATGGCCACGGTGACGAAATCACCGGGCTTGCATTCGACTTCGCCCTTGTCGTTCTTGAATTCCTCGATGGGGATGAAGCTTTCGGACTTGAGGCCGGCGTTGACGACGACGATGTTGTAGTCGACGCGGACGACTTCGGCGGTGATGAGTTCGCCTTGCCGCATTTCCTGCCGGGAAAGGGATTCCTCGAACAGGGCGGCGAAATTTTCGGTCGGGGGAATGGACATGCTCTGTGTGGCGGTAGCCATGAGGGGTTGGTTCCTTCTGTTGTGATTCAACCGCCGGAAGCGAGAACCCTGTGTCTCGTACGGCGGGCTGGTTGTCGATATCCGCTGCGGGGTGCCGGCTTGACGCACTCCGGGCGGCCGCTTTCTTCCTTGTTCACGCGCCCGTATTTCCGGCGCCCTTCGGACCTGCATTCACTCCTGCGCGCGCCCGATACTGCCCGAGCACGAATTCGATCGCGGCGGCAATCGCCATGTCGGTCGTATCCAGCATCACGGCGTCCTCGGCGGGCCTGAAGCGGTGCTGCCGCCCGGCCCGCGTCGCGGGCGTCGCGCTCCCGGATGTCGCGCAAAAGACCATCAATTGTACTGGAGATTCCTTTTTCGATCAACTGCTTATACCGGCGTCGCGCCCGCTCCTCCGGGCTCGCCGTCACGAACACCTTCAGGAGGGCATCGGGAAATACCACGGTCCCCATGTCACGACCGTCCGCGACCAGGCCGGGCGGACGACGGAAGCCCCGCTGCCGCGCGAGGAGTGCACGACGAACTTCGGGATGGACCGCAACCTGCGAGGCGGCGGCGCTTACGGTTTCGCCGCGGATGGCCTCGGTCACGTCGCGGCCCTCCAGGACGATGCTGCCCGGCCGGAACGCCACGTCGAGGCCTGCGGCGATGCGCGCCAGATCCGCGTCGGCGTCGGCGGCAATGGAAGATTCCTGCGCCTTGAGCGCCACGAGCCGATAGAGGGACCCGCTGTCCAGCAAATGGAAGCCCAGCGCCTCGGCAACGCCGGCGGCGACGGTTCCTTTGCCGGATGCGGCGGGGCCGTCGATGGCGATGACGGGAATGGACGTGCCGGTCATGTCGGTTTCCGCGCTCCCGTCCTGCGACGTGATCGCGCGGAAAGCGTCGAAATAGCCGGGAAACGTCTTACGCACGCATTCCGGATCGTTGATGCGCACCGGGATCCCGCCGAAGGATGCGAGCGAGAAGCACATGGCCATCCGATGGTCGTCGTAGGTGTCGATCGTCGCCGCGGCGAATCGGCGCGGTGGATGGACAGTGATGCGGTCCGGTCCCGCATCGACGCGCGCACCCAGCTTGGTAAGCTCGGTCGCCATGGCCGCAATGCGATCGGTTTCCTTCACGCGCCAGCTGGCGATGCCGGTCAGCGTCGTCGGCCCGCTGGCGAAAAGCGCGACGATGGCGAGCGTCATCGCAGCATCGGGGATCGCGACGCAATCGACCGTGAGTCCCGCGAGCGAATCCCCCGCGGAGGCATCGATCCAATCGTCTCCGTAGCGGACGACCGCCCCCATCCGGGCCAGCGCATCCGCAAAGGCGACGTCGCCCTGGATCGAGCCTCGACCGACTCCGGTGACGCGAACAGGCCCGCCCCCGACCGCGCCGGCTGCAAGAAAATACGAGGCGGACGACGCATCGCCCTCGACGTCGATTCTGCCCGGTGATGCGTAGCGAATCCCCGCCGGTACCCGAAACGCGCGCCAGTCGTCCTGTTCCACGGCGACCCCGAAGCGCGCCATCAGGTTGGTCGTGATCGAAACGTACGGCTTCGAAATGAGCTCGCCGTCGATGTCGACGCACACGGCGCGCCGCGCTCGCGCCGCCACCATGGGCAGCGCGATCAGCAGCGCGGAAAGGAACTGGCTGGACACGTCGCCGCGAACGGCGACACGCTCCGGCATCGGCGCGTCCGGCGATGCGCCGGGGCCGATTGCCAGAGGCGGAAATCCTTCCCGGCCTTGATAACGCACGTCGGCGCCCAGGCTGCGCAGGGCATCGACCAGGTCGCCGATCGGCCGCTCGCTCATCCGGGGCACGCCACGTAGCTCGTAGTCGCCGCCGGCAAACGCGAGAACGGCGGTCAGCGGACGGAACGCCGTTCCCGCGTTGCCGAGAAAAAGCGCTTCGCGCTTGTTCGGAAAGGCGCCGCCGGTTCCGTGCACGACGACATCGCGCGTGCCCGCAGCGCGTTCGATGTGAACGCCCAGCTTCTCGAGCGCCTCCAGCATCCGGTCGACGTCGTCGGCGTCGAGGAGGCCCCGCACGTGCGTTGCGCCCATTGAAAGCGCTGCGAGCAGGAGCGTTCGGTTCGAAATGCTCTTGGAGCCCGGCATGGCCACGGTTCCGGCGGCCCGCGCAACGGGCGGCAGGTCGAGCCATGCAGGATCGGCAGCGCCTCGGATCAAGGTTCGCGCGCGCCGTCGTCCGGAACGCGCCCGGTTGGGCTGCCCCGTCCCGAATCCCAGGACCGGCGCGCGTTGCGCGCCTTGGCGAACATGGCTTCGAGGCCTGCGCCGTCCCTCGCCTCCAACTGCGCCGCCATGCGGTCAAGCCGAGCGCGAAATGCCGCGAGCTCGGCAAGCAACGCGTCGCGATTCGCGAGCGAAATATCTCGCCACATCTCCGGCGAGCTCGCGGCAATGCGGGTGAAGTCGCGAAATCCGCTCGCGGCGAAGCGGAACAGAACTTCGGCGTCGGGCCGCGCCGCGAGCTCGTCGACGAGGGCGAAGGCAAGGAGATGGGGCAGGTGCGAGACGGCAGCGAAGATGCGGTCGTGCAGGGCGGCGTCGAGCGTACGGATGCGCGCGCCGCACGTCTGCCACGCGGCCGCCACGGTCGCCAGGGCGAGCGGATCGGTCTCCGATGTCGGCGTGAGCACCACGTTTCGGTCGGCGAACAGCCCAGGGAACGCAGCGGCGGCACCGGAGTGCTCGGTGCCCGCAATCGGGTGCGCGGGAACGAAGCGCGGCAGCGCGGCACCCAGCGCGGCCCGCGCGGCGGCGATCACGTCCTGCTTGGTGCTGCCCGCGTCGGTGACGATGGTGTGCGGACCGAGATGCGGCGCGATGGCACGAAACAGCGACGGGTATTGCGCGACCGGCGCCGCGAGCAGCACGACGTCGGCGGTCGAAATTTCTGCGGTCCAGTCGTCCGCCAGCAAAACGAATCGGTCGATGATGCCGAGATTCGCAGCCTCCTCGAGATTGCTCCGTCCGCGCCCGACGCCGACGACGGAGCCCGTCGCACGCGCTGCCTTCTGCGCCAGCGCGAACGATCCGCCGATGAGCCCGACACCCAGGATGACGAGCTTGTCGATGCGCGGCGCGGCAGCAGTGGTCATGACGACGTCGGAGTGCGCTGCCGGGCGTCAGCCGGCGAGCGCGAGTTCGAGGGCGTCCAGGAATCGGCGGTTTTCGGCCGCGACGCCGACGGTGACGCGCAACCACTCCGGCAACGCATAGTTGGCGACCGGGCGGACGATCACGCCCAGCTCCAGCAGCTGCCGGTAGACGCGCGCCGCATCGCCGACTCTGACCAGCACGAAATTGGCGTGCGACGGCACGAAGGTCAGGCCGAGCTTGCCGAAACCCGCTTCGAGTTCGGCGCGACCCGCGTCGTTGAGCGAGCGGCTTTCGGCGACATAGCGCTCGTCGGCGAGCGCCGCCAGCGCGGCGGCCTGCGCCAGCGCATTGACGTTGAAGGGCTGTCGCACGCGGTTGAGCATTTCCGCAACTTTCGCGTTCATCAGCCCATAGCCGACGCGGAGCGCCGCAAGACCGTAAGCCTTGGAGAAAGTGCGGGAGACGATCAGGTTGGAATATCTGCGCGTCCACGCGGCGCTCGGCGCACATTGTTCCGGGGCGAGATATTCGTTGTACGCCTCGTCCAGGACCACCAGCACGTCGCCTGGCACGGAGGCAATGAAGGATTCGAGTGTTGCCGGGGCAATCCACGTGCCGGTCGGATTGTTCGGATTCGCGACGAACACGACGCGTGTCGTCGGCGCGATGGCGGCGCGCATCGCCGGGAGGTCGTGGCCGTAGTCCGCTCGGGCGGCGACCTCGATTCCCGTCGCGCCGCGCGCCTGTGTGGCGAGCGGGTAGACGGCAAAGGCATGCCGCGAGTAGACGGCGGTGTCCCCGGGCCGCAGAAAGGCCTGCGTCACGAGCTCGAGGATGTCGTTGGAGCCGTTGCCGAGCACGACGTCGTCTGAATCGACACCGAAGCGTGCGGCGAGCGCGGACTTGAGCGCGAACCCGTTGCCATCGGGATAACGCGACAGGTCTTCCGTCGCGCCCGCAATGGCCTTGCGTACCGCGGGACCGGGACCTCGCGGGTTTTCGTTGGAGGCGAGCTTGACGATGCGGTCGGGATCGAGTCCGAACTCGCGCGCGAGCTCGTCGACCGACTTGCCCGGAATGTAGCGGGCAATTTTCTGCACGTAATCCGGGGCCAGGCAGGATGGATCGACCTGTTCGGTTCGCGGCGCGTCGGTATTCATCTCAATCCTAATAAATTGCTGCAGGATACGATCCCAATACTTTGATAAATGGTGCTTTTTCTCGAAGTTCCAAGAGGGCCGCGGCGACAGCCGGGTCGGTCACGTGCCCGACCAGGTCCACGAAGAACAGGTATTCCCACAGGCCGGTCCGCGCCGGCCGCGACTCGAGCCGCGACATGCTGACGCCATGCTTCGCGATCGGCTCCAGCAATCCGTAGACGGCCCCCGGGCGATTGGGCGCAGACATGACGAGGGATGTCTCGTCGCGGCCCGAGGGTGGCACGTTCTGCGACCCGAGCACCCAGAATCGGGTCGTGTTGTTGGGCTCGTCCTCGATATGCGGCGCAAGGACGCCGAGCCCGTAGATCGTCGCGGCGACCTCGCTGGCGATGGCGGCGGCACCCCGCTCCGCGGCGGCAAGGCGCGCGGCCTCGGCATTGCTTGCCACCGCCACTCGGGCGGCGGCGGGAAGGTGACGTGCGAGCCACTGGACGCATTGGGCGAGCGATTGCGCGTGCGAATAGACCCGCGTGACGTCCGCGAGTGCTGCCGCATTCGACAGCAGGTTCTGCCGCACGCGCAGCTTGATCTCGCTGCAGATCGAAAGCGGCGTCTGGCACATGAGGTCGAGCGTCCTGCCCACCGCCCCCTCGGTGGAATTCTCGACGGGAACGACCGCGTAATCGGTCTGCCCGCCCTCGGCGGCACGGAACACTTCGTCGATCGTCGAGAACGGTTCTGCTTGCACGAACTGGCCGAAATGCCTGGCCACCGCGGCATGTGAAAACGTACCGGCCGGGCCGAGATAGCCGATGCGCATCGGCTGCTCCAGCGCGAGGCACGCCGACATCACCTGGCGGAAGACCCCCGCAACCGCGTCGTTTTGAAGCGGCCCTCGATTCTCGGCGTGCAGCCGCGCAAGTACTTGCGCTTCCCGCTCGGGTCGGTAGGCGGCCCCGGCGGCCTTGAGCCCGCCAATGGCCTGCGCGTGCGCCGCGCGCGCGTTGAGCTGCGCGAGAAGCTCGCGGTCGATTGCGTCGATCGCGGCGCGATGGCGGGCGAGTTCCAGCTCGCGGTCGTCGGCCGTAGCCATGGCAGCGATCGTGCGGGCGCCTACTCGTCGTCCTCTTCGCGCTCGACCACGCGCTCGAGACCGGCGAGCTTCTCGCCGTCGCCGAGATTGATGAGCGTCACGCCCTGCGTCGAGCGGCCCATTTCGCGGATCGCCTTGACCGGCGTGCGGATCAGGATGCCGCCGGTGGAGATCAGCATCACCTCGTCGTCGGGACGAACGAGCGCCGCCGCCACGACCGTGCCGTTGCGTTCCGTCTGCTGGATCGCGATCATGCCCTTGGTGCCGCGGCCGTGGCGCGTGTACTCGACGATCGGGGTGCGCTTGCCGAAGCCGTTTTCCGTCGCGGTGAGGACCGATTCCTCCTCGTCCTCGGCGACCAGCATCGAGATGACGCGGTGCTTCTTGTCGAGCATCATCCCGCGCACGCCGTGGGCCCCGCGGCCCATCGGCCGCACGTCGTTCTCGTCGAAGCGCACCGCCTTGCCCGCAGACGAGAACAGCATCACGTCATGCGTGCCGTCGGTCAGCGCGGCGCCGATCAGCGAATCGCCGTCCGTGAGGTCGACCGCGATGATTCCCGACGTGCGCGGTCGCGAAAAATCGGAAAGGGGCGTCTTCTTGACCGTTCCCATCGCCGTCGCCATGAACACGAACTGCGTGTCGGTGAATTCCTTGACCGGAAGAATCGCCGTGATCTTCTCGTTTTCCGCGAGCGGGACGAGGTTGACGATGGGTTTGCCGCGCGCCGCGCGCTGTCCCTGCGGGACGTTGTAGACCTTGAGCCAGTACACGCGTCCGCGGTTGGAGAAGCAGAGGATGTAGTCGTGCGTGTTGGCGATGAACAGGCGGTCGATGAAATCGTCCTCCTTGGTCGCCGTCGCCTGCTTGCCGCGTCCGCCACGCTTCTGTGCCCGGTACTCCGCTACCGCCTGCGCCTTCATGTAGCCACCGTGCGACAGCGTGACCACCATGTCCGCCGGCGCGATGAGGTCCTCGAGCGACAGGTCCACGCCCTGCGCGACGATCTCGGAACGGCGTGCGTCGCCGAACTGCTCGCGGATGCCTTTCAGTTCGTCGCCGACGATCGTCGTCACCCGCTCCGGTCTGGCGAGGATGTCGATCAGGTCGACGATCTGGGTCATGACTTCGCGATACTCGCCGTAGATCTTGTCCTGCTCGAGCCCGGTCAGTCGCTGCAGCCGCAGCTCGAGGATCGCCTGCGCCTGTGCGTCGGAAAGCCGGTAGCCGTTCGCGCGGTCCTGCCAGCCGAATTCGATCGGCAGACCCTCGGGCCGCGCGGCGTCCGCGGCGGCCCGCTTCAGCATGTCCTCGACCAGCGGCGAACGCCAGGACTTCGCCATCAACGCGACCTTGGCCTCGGACGGCGTCGGCGCCGCCTTGATGAGCGCGATGATCTCGTCGACGT
The DNA here is from genome assembly GCA_963726765.1 of uncultured beta proteobacterium. Taxonomy (GTDB): domain Bacteria; phylum Pseudomonadota; class Gammaproteobacteria; order Burkholderiales; family Casimicrobiaceae; genus CAIWHR01. Next base: position 89,179 of record CAVSDH010000004.1, read on the forward strand.
TCGACAGCGCGACCGCGAGGCCCTCCAGGATGTGGCCGCGCTCGCGGGCCTTGCGCAGCTCGTAGCGCGTGCGCCGGACGACCACTTCGCGCCGGTGCTGCAGGAAGAACTCGAGGAACTGCTTGAGGTTGAGGAGCCGGGGCGCGCCGTCGACCAGCGCGACCATGTTCATTCCGAAGCTGTCCTGCAGCTGCGTGAGCTTGAAGAGGTTGTTCTGGACGAATTCCGCGATCTCGCCGCGCTTGAGCTCGATGACCACGCGCATGCCCGACTTGTCCGACTCGTCGCGCAGGTCGGAGATCCCCTCGAGCTTCTTGTCGCGGACGAGCTCGCCGATCCTGATCAGCAGGTTCGCCTTGTTCACCTGGTACGGGATCTCGTCGACGATGATCGCCTGGCGCTCGCCCTTGCCGATCTCCTCGACGTGCGTCCGCGCCCGGATGACGACTCGGCCGCGACCGGTCCGGTACCCTTCGCGCACGCCCTCGGTGCCGTAGATGATTCCGGCGGTCGGAAAGTCCGGCGCCGGCACGATGTCGATCAACTCATCGATCGAAATCGTCGGGCGGGCGAGCACCGCAAGGCACGCGTCGACGACCTCCGTGAGGTTGTGCGGCGGGATGTTGGTCGCCATCCCGACGGCGATGCCGGACGACCCGTTGACGAGCAGGTTGGGCAGGCGCGACGGCAGCACCGTCGGCTCCTGCTCCTTGCCGTCGTAATTCGGGGCGAAATCGACGGTTTCCTTGTCGATGTCCGCAAGAAGCTCGTTGGCGATCTTCTCCAGCCGGCATTCCGTGTAGCGCATCGCGGCGGCGTTGTCGCCGTCGACCGAGCCGAAGTTGCCCTGTCCGTCGATCAACGGGTAGCGCAGGGAGAAATCCTGCGCCATCCGCACCAGCGTGTCGTAGATCGCCATGTCGCCGTGCGGGTGGTACTTGCCCATCACGTCGCCGACGACGCGCGCGCATTTGACGTACGGCCGATTGAAAACGATGTTCGCCTCGTGCATCGCGAACAGCACGCGGCGGTGAACCGGCTTCAGCCCGTCGCGAACGTCCGGCAGCGCCCGGCCGACGATCACGCTCATCGCGTAATCGAGGTAGGAATGCCGCATTTCGGCTTCGAGGCTTACGGGAAGGGTTTCTTTGGCAAACTGCTCCATGGGCGGGGATTTCTTCCTCGAATGACACTACAAGGTGATCGTCCGGGCTGGCGCCGGCCGGATTTCTGCTCGCCGCCGGGGCTCGGGCGGGGTCCGGTCCGGGGCCGCCCGCCGTGCCGCGCCGGGGCCTTCGGTCACCGGCGCGTCGCGTCCCGGAAGGGGTCGGAGAGCCTTGAAAATGCAAAATTTTATCACGGCGTTGCATTGCCGCGACAGTCGTTGGCGTCCTGTTGCGGAAACCCCGTTTTCTTTTGCACCCCCCCAACCCCTGTGCTATAGTTTTTGTGGAAACAAAGGATTCGGCGCGTATGCGTCCCGGGAAGATGCGTGGGGCGGCGCGGGAATTTGCAGGGTTTGCAAAAGAACGTGTTCAAAACCAAAGCCAAAGGGGTGAAACAATGACTCGTCGTCTCGTAACCGGTGCCCTCATCGGCGCACTTGCCGCGGTACTGTCCGCCGGCGCCGCTGCGCAAATGAAAGCGGACCCGAAGAGCTACGTGCCGGGTGTCGCAGGGTGCAACACGACCAATTGCGGTTACTGGCTCTCCGCCACCGGTACGCCCGAGAACAATGTCGTCAAGAGTGGTGCCTACAACGGTGGTGCCGGCTTGTCCGGCAACCTTTGCTGGCGCACCGGGTACTGGGCGCCGAGCATGGCGATCGAGCAATGTGATCCCGATCTAGTACCGAAGCCGCCGCCGCCGCCCCCGCCGCCGCCGCCGCCTCCCCCGCCGGCGCCGCCGCCGCCTCCCCCGCCGCCGCCGCCGCCGCAAGTGCAGAAGATAACGCTGGCCTCGAAGGCGCTGTTCGACTTCGACAAGGCGGTTCTGAAGCCCGAAGGCAAGGCTGCGATCGACAGCGAGATCATCAGCAAGCTTTCCGGCGTGCAGAAGCTTGAGCTGGTCCTCGTCACGGGCCACACCGACACGATCGGGACGCAGGCGTACAACCAGAAGCTGTCGGAACGCCGCGCCGATGCCGTGCGCGACTACCTGGTCTCGAAGGGCGTGCCCAAGGACAAGATCGAGACGCTCGGCATGGGCAAGACGCAGCCGATTCCCGGCGTGGTGTGCAAGCAGAAGAACCAGAAGGAGCTGATCGAGTGCCTCGCTCCTCTGCGCCGCGTGGAAGTCGAAGTCAAGGGCGAAATCATCAAGCGCTGACGCGTCGCCGCAACGAAAGAGCCCCGCCGATGGCGGGGCTTTTTTTTGTCCGCGGTCGCCACCGTCCGCGATCCCCGACGTGGACGCCCCGCAGCGACACGGCATAATGTGCTCGCGCCGTCGCGGCGCCTTCGACCATGACCGCCTACGACCTTCGCATCGATGCGGGCTTCATCGTGCCCGTCGAGCCCGCGCAAGTGCTCGTCGATCATGCGTTGCTGGTCGACGGCGGGTGCATCGCTGCCATCGTTTCCCAGGACGTTGCCGACCGCGACTGCGTCGCGCGCGAACACGTCAAGCTGACGAACCATGTGCTGCTCCCGGGACTCGTCAATGCGCACACGCATGCGGCGATGAACCTCTTTCGCGGCATCGCCGACGACATGCCGCTGCCGCGCTGGCTCAACGACCACATCTGGCCCCGGGAAGCCGAGTTCGTCTCGCGGGACTTCGTCTACGACGGAACCTGCCTCGCTGCCGCCGAGATGCTGAAAGGCGGAATCACCTGCTGCAACGACATGTATTTCTTCCCCGACGCCAGCGCCCGGGCATTCGTGGAGACGGGCATGCGTGCGATGCTCGGTTTGCCGATCCTCGACTTTCCGACGCCCTACGCCGCCGATCCGGATGCGTACCTGCAGACGGGTTTTGCGGTACGCGATTCCTGCAAGCACGAGGCGCGTCTTTCGTTCGCCCTCGCGCCGCATGCGCCGTACACCGTCGGCGACGCGACGCTTGAGAAGATCGTCATGTACGCGCGGCAGCTCGAGCTGCCGATCCAGACGCACCTCGCGGAAACGGCGGACGAGGTCGAGGAGAGCCGACAGCAGCATGGCGTCACGCCTCTTGCACGGCTCCATCGGCTCGGCGCTACCGGTCCGGGATTCATCGCGATCCACGGCTGCCACCTCACCGCTGACGACATCGAGCTCCTGGCGACGCACGGTGGCCATGTCGCCCATTGCCCGGCATCGAACATGAAGCTCGGCAGCGGCGTGGCGCCGGTGATGGCGCTCGCCGCGAAGGGCGTCAACGTTGCGCTGGGCACCGACGGCGCCGCGTCGAACAACCGGCTCGATCTCTTTGGCGAGATGCGCCTCGCCGCGCTCCTCGCCAAGGTCGACTCCGGTGACGCGGCCGCCCTGCCTGCGCATCAGGTCCTCCGCGCGGCGACGCTGGGGGGGGCGCGCGCGCTGGGACTCGAAGGTGCCGTGGGCTCGCTGATTCCCGGAAAGGTCGCCGATGTCGTTGCCGTGGACTTTTCGGGAATCGATGCGGTCCCCTGCTACGACCCGGTATCGCATCTCGTCCACGCTGTCGGTCGCGATGCGGTGACCGATGTGTGGGTGGGCGGGACGCGGGTCGTCGCGAATCGTGTCTTGACGACCGCCGACGAGGGCGCCATCGCACGCCGTGCGCGCGTTTGGCAGGAGAGGCTGCAATGACGACGGCGCCGCCATCCCGGAATCCGCGCTCCGCCAACGTCGATGCGGGCGAACTCGCGAAGTTCGGCTCCCTTGCTCATCACTGGTGGGATCCGGAGAGCACGTTGTTCGGTCCGCTCCACAGGATCAACCCGCTGCGCGTTGAATGGATCGTGCAGATGGCAGGCGGCGTGGACGGGAGACGCGTGGTCGACATCGGCTGCGGCGGCGGCATCCTTTCGGAATCGCTCGCGGCGCAGGGCGCGTCGGTGGTCGGCATCGACCTGGGCGAGAAGGCCCTCGGCGTGGCGAAATTGCATCAGCTCGAATCCCGGTCGAGCGTCGCCTATCGCCTCGTCGCCGCCGAGGCGTTCGCGGCCGAATCACCGGCGACGTTCGACATCGTCACGTGCATGGAGCTCCTCGAGCATGTCCCCGATCCTGCTTCGATCATCGCCGCATGCGCAGCCTTGGCGAAGCCGGGAGGACTCGTGGTGATCTCGACGATCAATCGAAATCCGAAGTCCTATGCGCTTGCGGTCCTCGGTGCGGAGTACGTGCTGCAGATGCTGCCGCGCGGCACGCACGATTATGCGAAGTTCCTGACGCCGGCCGAGGTCGCGGGCTTCGCGCGCGGCTCCGGGCTCGCCACGGCCGGGATCGTCGGCATGACGTACAACCCGTTCGCGAAGACGTTCCGGCTCGGCACGGACACCGGAGTCAACTACATGATGGCCTTCCGCCGTCCGGCCGAGCGCTGAGCGGCCAGTGAGTTCTCAGGCACAGGATGTCGGCGCCGTCCTGTTCGACCTCGACGGCACGCTTGCCGACACGGCGCCGGATCTCGGCGCGGCATTGAATCGCGTTCGCCGCGAACGCGGCCTTGAACCGGTGCCGCTCGCGCAGCTCCGGCCTTACGCGTCGCATGGTGCCCGCGGTCTCATCGGCGCGGGCATGGCAGTCGTCCCGGGAGAGGCTGCGTACGAGGACCTGCGCGAAGCGTTTCTCGCGCACTACGCGGCAGCGCTGTGCGTGGAAACCACGCTCTTTGCCGATGTCGAGGCGATTCTGTCGGCGCTCGATGCGCGTGCGCTGCCGTGGGGCATCGTCACCAACAAGGCCACGCGCTACACGACGCCGCTGCTGGCGTCGCTGCGTCTCGATACGCGCGCGGGCGCGGTTGTTTGCGGCGACACGCTGCCGTATGCGAAGCCTCACCCCGCGCCGCTGACGGAGGCGGCCACCCGACTCGGCGTGGCGCGCTGCCCGATGCGTTTACGTCGGCGACGCGCGGCGCGACATCGAGGCCGGAATTGCGGCGGGAATGCGGACTCTGGTGGCCCGTTGGGGTTACATCGAACCTGACGACGCGCCGGAGAACTGGCGCGCCGATGCCATCCTGGATTCGCCGCCGGCGCTGCTCGGCTGGCTTGGCCCGGCGATGGCTCGCTGATCGGGCGGAAGCGGCCAGAACGTCGCGAGGGCGTGCCGACATCAACCCGGGCAGCCGCCCGCATTGACGAACAGCCACTCCGCCGCCTTGCCGTCGCGCGTTCCGGCGACCCGCACCTGCTGGTTCGCCAGCAGAGGTTTCACGAACGCGACCAGGAGGTCCTCGGCGTTGACGAGCGCAATTCCGTTGGCCTGGGTCATCCGGTCACCCGGACGCATGCCCAGCATCGACGCGAATCCGCTGTCGTCGCGGACGGCGAGGCCACCGTTTCCGGCGATGACGAGCGCTTTCCAGCCGTCGGCCTGCGACGCGATCCCGGTCAGGAGTTCGGCGTTGAGTCGATACACGGCACCCTGGAAACCCGGTGGCGCTGCGCACGCCGCGCGCGGGGCGGCGGGTCGCCCGCGATCCAGTGCCGGACCGGGCGCAGCGACAGGCTGCACGCGAAGGGCAATGTCGCGCGTTTCGCCGTGGTCGCGAATGCGCACGCCGTCATTGCCCACCACTTCGAGGCGCACGTCCCTTGCAATGTCCTGCCCCGCGCGGACCAGCACGGGGCCGCGATCCGGGAGACGGAAGAGCGCGTAGCCGCGGCCGTCGCGCTCCGCGAATACGCCGAGAAGCCTCGTGTCGCCCTGCAGCGGCACCGGCTTGCCGGGTGAGGTTGGGGTCGGCGTCTCGGCGCGACCGAAGATCGGCGCGGCAACGATTGCCGACGTCCAACGCTGCGGGGTGTCGGGATGCGGAAGGGGAACCGGCGAGGGGCCGACAAGCCGCCAGCCCCAGTGAGCGGCGGTAAACGCCAGCGCAAGCCCCGCCGCAATTGTCGCCATGAATGCAGCGACACGCAGAGATCGGGGAGGACGACCTGCGATCGGTCGCGTGGCGGATAGGGTGTCGCGGTCGGGCATCACTCGGCTCTTTCGAACACGTACCGGGCAGCTTTGGACGCTTCGCTATAATGGGACGCGGCAGATTGACGGTGGCTGCCGCGCCTTTGCATCGTCTGCGCGCCTCTTTGAACCCCCGCCTCTCTCGCCTGCGGCCCTATCCGTTCGAACGGCTGCGTTTGCTGCTCGATGGCGCGAACCCGAACCCCGCGCTGTCGCCGATCAATCTGTCGATTGGCGAGCCCAAGCACCCGACGCCGAAACTGATCCTCGATGCGCTGGCAGCCGCGGGGCCGACCATTGCGAATTATCCCACGACGGCCGGTGCACCTGCGCTGCGTGCGGCGATCGCCGGCTGGCTCGCCCGCCGCCACGGGCTTCCGGAACTCGATCCGGCGACGCAGGTGCTGCCGGTGCTCGGCAGTCGCGAAGCGCTGTTCTCCTTCGCGCAGGCGGTCGTCGACGCGAGCCGTCCGGGCGCGACGGTCGTCGATGCCCAATCCGTTCTACCAGATCTACGAAGGCGCTGCGTTGCTCGCCGGGGCGGAGCCGTACTGCGTGAATGCGGTGGCGGAGCGCGGTTTCGCGCATGCCTGGCGCGAGGTCCCCGACACCGTGTGGGCTCGCACGCAGCTCGTCTACGTCTGCTCCCCCGACAACCCGACCGGCCACGTGACCTCGGCGGACGAATGGCGATACCTTTTCGATCTTTCCGATCGTCACGGATTCGCGATCGCCGCAGACGAGTGCTATTCGGAAGTCTACTTCGACGAAGCAAGGGCACCCCGTGGCGCGCTTGCCGTCGCGCGCGAGCTGGGTCGAGCGGACTTCCGGCGCGTCGTGTCGTTCGGCAGCCTTTCCAAGCGATCGAATGCACCGGGCCTCCGCTCCGGTTATGTCGCGGGTGACGCCTCGCTCGTCAAGGCCTTCCTGCTCTATCGCACCTACCACGGATCCGCGATGTCGCCGGCCGTGGCCGCTGCGAGCATCGCCGCGTGGAACGACGAATCCCACGTGCGCGCGAACCGCTCTGCCTATGCGGCGAAGTTCTCCGCGTTGCAGCCGCGGCTCGCATCGGCGCTTCCCTGCGCGATGCCGGACGCAGCGTTCTACCTCTGGGCCGCCACGCCCGGCGACGACGCCGCGTTCGCGCGTCGGCTGTATGCCGAGAAGGCGGTGACGGTACTCCCGGGCAGCTACTTTGCGAGGGAAGCGAACGGCACGAACCCCGGGCGCGGGAGGATTCGCGTCGCGCTCGTCGCTCCGATGGACGAGTGCGCCGAAGCCGTCGACCGGATCGTGGCGCTCGCCCGCTCGGGCTGACCGCGGGTCATCCCGGCGGCCCGGCGCACGGCCCGTCGCGCCCGGCGGCGTCCTGTCGCGAACCGTCCCGGCGACCTGCGTGAGCCCTAGAATTCGCGCCATGGCTACTACAACTCTCCCCGCCGGCCCACGCTGGCCTGCCGCCCTCTGGTCCGGACTTCATGCGTCCTGGCTCACCATCCTCCTGATCTTCGCGGTCAATGCCGGAATCGCGGCGTTGATGTCGATCGAGGACAAGCGTCCGTTCTGGCATCCGTTCATCACGGTCCAGTGCATCGGATTTGCGATCGCCTATGCCGTCAACGCGGCTTCTCCCTGGGAGCGCGCCCGGCCGGTGCTCCGCCTGGCGATAGCCGTCGCCATCGGCGCGATCGCCGGGGTCGTGCTCGTGGTGCTGATCAAGGGCTCGCTGCTTTCACTGCCTGAATACACGCTCCGCGCGATCGCCGGGGATCCCGGCAAGTTCGTCGGAACGGCGTTTGCCGGATTCTTCGTGGGGCTGTTCGTCAGCTTGTTCTTCCTGCTCAAGTTCCGGGAGGCGAGAGCGGCGGCGACGTTGCACCGCGCTGAAGCCGAGCGGCATCAGCTGTCCAAACTGGCGCTCGAATCCGAGCTCAAGCTGATGCAGGCGCAAGTCGAGCCGCATTTCCTTTTCAACACGCTCGCATCGGTCCAGTACCTCACAGAAACGGATCCGCCGCAGGCGTCGCGGCTGCTCGGGCACCTGCTCGCCTACCTGCGGGCCGCCCTGCCCCAGCTGCGCAGCGCCAGCACGACGCTTGGGCAGGAAATCGACCTGGCCGAGGCCTATCTCAATATCCTGCAGATGCGCATGGGACGCCGCCTGGCATTCGAGACTCATGTGGAGGGTGACCTGCGAGCACACACGTTTCCGCCGGGCCTCCTCATCTCCGTCGTCGAAAACGCGATCACCCACGGGATCGAGCCGTTGGCCGAAGGGGGCACGGTGCGCATCGAGGCGCGCCGCGACGGCGATCGGCTCGCCGTGACGGTGTCGGACACCGGTGCCGGATTGAGCCGGAGTAAGCAGCCGGCCCGGGCAGGGAGTGGGTCTCACGAACGTTCGCGAGCGGATCGCCGCGCTCTACGGTACGCGGGGACGCTTCTCCCTCGAAGAGTCGCCGCCGCGCGGCGCGCGGGCGACGATCGAAATCCCGATGGCCGAGGCGGAATCATGACGACGGCGCTCATCGCCGAAGACGAGCCGCTCCTTCGCGCACAGCTCAAGTCGCGCCTCGCCGAGGCATGGCCCGATCTCGTGATCGTGGCCGAGGCGGCCAACGGAGACGAAGCGCTCCGGAGCGCAGAGGAACTGCGGCCGGACATCGCGTTTCTCGACATTCGCATGCCGGTGCGTTCGGGGCTCGAGGTCGCGCGCGAGATCGGTTCGGGGTGCCACGTCGTCTTCGTCACCGCCTATGACGAGTATGCGGTGGCGGCGTTCGACGAAGGGGCGGTCGACTACATCCTGAAGCCGCCCTCGCCGGAACGCATTGCGAAAGTCGTCGCGCGACTCAAGGCCCGTTTGGCCGCGGCGCCGCTCGATCTGTCCGCGCTGCTCGCGAAGCTGGCGCCGCGCGATGGCGCCGGCGGCCCGCTCAAGTGGATTCGCGCTTCGCTCGGGTCGTCGATGCGCATGATCGCTGTCGACGACGTGATCTACTTCCAGGCCGGCGACAAGTACACCCGCGTCATCACCTCCGATGGCGAGGCCTTGATCCGCAAACCGATCAAGGAGCTTTTCGATGAACTCGATGCCGAGACGTTCTGGCAGATCCATCGGGGAACGATCGTCAATCTGCGCGCGATCGCGCGGGTCGATCGCGACTGGCGCGGCGAGCCCGTCATCGTCCTTCGCGACCGCGACGAAAAGCTCGCGGTCAGCCGCACGTTCGCCCACCGCTTCAAGTCGATGTAGGGGGCAGGCTCCGCCGGGCCCTGGCTCGGATCGGAGATCGCCGGCGCGTCGCGCCAGTGCGCATGCAGGCGTGCGACCGACGCTGCATCCCCTCGGCGCGGTAGAATTCGCCCTTTGCCCGGCCCCGGGCGACGAAACTCGACATGGACGATCTGCAGAAAACCATCGATGCGGCGTGGGAGATTCGTGCGACGCTTGCGCCGAACACGGCGCCGGCGACGCTGCGCGACGCGGTCGCGCACGTGATCGACGAGCTCGATGCCGGTCGGGTACGGGTCGCCGAGAAGCTGGACGGCGCATGGACCGTCCGTCAGTGGGTGAAGAAAGCGGTGCTGCTGTCGTTCCGGCTGGCGGACAACGTGGCGATGCGCATCGAGCCTCCGCCCGGCGGTTCGGCGCCGTTCGCGTTCTACGACAAGGTGCCGACAAAATTCGCACGTCATGACGATGCCGCCTTTGCCGCCTCGGGAGTTCGTGTGGTGCCGCCTGCCGTCGCACGACGCGGCGCGTTCATCGCGCCCAACGTGGTGCTGATGCCTTCCTACGTCAACATCGGCGCCTACGTCGACGAAGGGACGATGGTCGACACGTGGGCGACGGTGGGTTCCTGCGCGCAGATCGGTCGCAACGTCCATTTGTCGGGAGGTGTCGGCATCGGCGGCGTGCTGGAGCCGCTGCAGGCGAATCCGACGATCATCGAGGACAACTGCTTTGTCGGCGCGCGCTCGGAAGTCGTCGAGGGCGTGATCGTGGAAGAGAATTCGGTGCTCGGCATGGGCGTGTTCATCGGTCAGAGCACGAAGATCTACGATCGCGCGACCGGCGAAATCACCTACGGCCGCGTGCCCGCCGGATCGGTCGTCGTCGCCGGGAGCTTGCCGTCGGGGACGGGAGGCTGCCAGCTCTATTGTGCCGTGATCGTCAAGCGGGTCGACGAAAAAACGCGTTCGAAGACCAGCATCAACGAACTGCTCCGCGCGTGAACGCAATGCCAGTACAAGTCAAGACTTCCGACGAAGTCGCCGGGATGCGCGTTGCGGGCAGACTCGCGTCGGAGCTCCTCGATTTCCTGACGCCGCACGTGCAGCCCGGCGTGACGACGGGCGAGCTCGACCGCATCGCGCACAAGCATCAGGTAGACGTTCAGCGCGTCATCCCTGCCACACTCAACTACGCGCCGCCCGGACACTCGCCGTATCCTGCCACCATCTGCACGTCGGTCAACCACGTCGTGTGCCACGGGATTCCCGGCGACAAGAAGCTCAAGTCCGGCGACATCGTCAACATCGACGTCACGGTCATCAAGGACGGGTGGCACGGCGACACGAGCCGAATGTTCTTCATCGGCGCACCATCGATACAGGCGAGAAGGCTCGTCGACACGACCTACGAAGCGATGTGGCGCGGCATTCGCGCCGTGCGAGCGGGCGCGCAGCTGGGCGATATCGGGCATGCGATCCAGCGGTTTGCCGAGAGCCACGGCTATTCCATCGTTCGCGAGTTCTGCGGCCACGGCATCGGCGCGCAGTTCCACGAAGAGCCGCAGGTGCTCCACTACGGCCGCCCCGGAACCGGCCTCAAGCTTGTCGAGGGCATGATCTTCACGGTCGAGCCGATGATCAATGCGGGCCGCGCGGCCATCCGGAGCCTCGCCGACGGCTGGACGATCGTTACCGCCGATCACTCGCTTTCCGCGCAGTGGGAGCACACGGTGCTCGTGACGAAGGATGGCTACGAGGTGCTGACGGTTTCCGCCGGTGCGCCGTCGCCGCCGGGGTAGGATCGTCGCGAGCCCGGCGTCGACCGCAATGGAATATGCCGCCTCCGCCGCGATCGGCACGGGAATGCCGCAAGTCGATCTCGCACGACAGTGCCGCGAAATGCTGGACACCGGCCGCGCGTCGCTGCGGGAGGCGTTTCTCGCGCGCCCGGACACACCGAGGCTTCTGCGTGAGTCCGCACGTGTGGTCGACCGGGCGATTGCCGCGATCTGGCACGATCTCGCGGCACCTGCAGAATTCGCGCTCGTCGCCGTGGGCGGTTACGGACGCGGACAGCTGTTTCCGCATTCCGACGTCGACGTCCTGATCCTCCTGCCCTCGGCGCTGAACGCGGCCGGCACCGCATTCGTCGAGCGGTTCGTCGGGATACTGTGGGATATCGGACTTGAAGCCGGCCACAGCGTACGGACGATCGCCGAGTGCGAAACGGAAATGACCGGCGACATCACGGTCAGGACAAGCCTGCTCGAGCATCGACTCGTCGCCGGCTCGCGCCCGCTGTTTCGCCGTTTCCAGCGATCCTTCGCGGCGGCGATGGATCCGCGCCATTTCTACGAGGGCAAGGCGCTCGAGCAGCAGCAGCGGCACCTCAAGTACCACGACACGGCGTACAACCTCGAGCCGAATCTCAAGGAGAGTCCCGGCGGATTGCGCGACCTCCAGACGGTCGTCTGGATTGCCCGCGCGGCCGGGCTCGGCCGGTCGTGGCGCGATCTCGCGAAGGCCGGGCTCATCACGAGCCAGGAAGCGCGCACGGTCTCGCGCCAGGAGCGGTTCATCGGCGCGTTGCGCGTGCGCCTGCACCTGCTCGCCGGCAGGCGCGAGGATCGTCTCGTGTTCGATCTCCAGAACGCACTGGCAAGGCAGCTCGGGCTCGCCGACACGCCATCGCGGCGCGCCAGCGAGCAGCTGATGCAGCGCTATTACCGCGCGGCCAAGCTCGTCCGGCAGGTCAACGTGATCGTGCTGCAGAACCTGCACGCACGGCTGTTTCCCCTTCCGACGGAACCGGTTCCCGTCAACGACGACTTCCTCGCGATCGACGAGCTTCTTCACCTGCCGGATGAAACGCTGTTCGAGCGCCGGCCAGCGGCCATGATCGACGCGTTCCTCACGCTGCAGCGGCACCCCGAGCTCAAGGGAATGTCGGCGCGGACGCTGCGCGCGCTCTGGCGCAATCGCAACCGCATCGACAGCCGCTTCCGCCGTGATCCCGAGAACCGCGCGCGTTTTCTGCAGGTGTTTCGCGAGCCGCGGGGCCAGACGCACGAACTGCGGCGCATGAACCTGTACGGGATTCTCGGCAATTATCTGCCGGCGTTCGGGCGCATCGTCGGCCAGATGCAGCATGATCTCTTCCACGTCTACACGGTCGACGAACACATCCTGATGGTGATTCGCAACCTGCGCCGGTTCACCGAGCCGCAGCACGCGCACGAGTACCCGCTGTGTTCCCGGCTGATCGCCGATTTCGAGCGGTGGGAAGTGCTCTACCTTGCCGGATTGTTCCACGACATCGCCAAGGGACGCGGCGGCGACCATTCGAAGCTGGGCGAGCGCGAGGCGCGGAAATTCTGCCGTGCGCACGGCCTCTCGGCGGAGGATGTCGACCTGGTCGCGTGGCTTGTGCGCGAGCATCTCATGATGTCCACGACCGCCCAAAAGCAGGACATCTCCGACCCCGACGTCGTTTCGGCGTTCGCGGCGAGGGTCGGCGGCGACCGCCGGCTCAAGGCGCTTTACATCTTGACCGTTGCCGACATCCGCGGAACCAGCCCGCGCGTGTGGAATGCGTGGAAGGCGCAGCTCCTCGAGGATCTCTTTCACGCCGCGCGGCGGGTGCTGGCCGGCGAAAGCGCGCCGCGGTCGCTGCAGGATTCGCTGCAGCAGCGGCAGGACGAGGCGCGCCGACTGCTGCGGCTGTATGCGGTGCCCGACGATTCCGAGCGCAATCTGTGGCGCCACCTCGACACGCCGTATTTCATGCGCCACAGCGCCGAGGAGATCGCGTGGCATGCGCGGCACCTGTATTGGCGCGTGGAGCAGCCGGCGCCCGTCGTCAAGGTGCGGCTTGCTCGCTCCGGTGCAGGCCTTCAGGTGCTGGTCTACCTGCCGGACCAGAAGCACCTGTTCGCACGTGTCTGCGGATTCTTCGGCCGTCGCAACCTGTCGATTCTGGAAGCGAAGATTCATACGACGCGGCATGGCTATGCGCTCGACACCTTTGCCATCCACGACCCGACCGATACGAGCGTCTCCTACCGCGACACGATCCAGTTGATCGAGTTCGAGCTCACGAAGGCATTGCTGGATGAGCAGCCGTTGGAGCCGCCGACTGGCGGGACGGGTGAGCCGGCAACTCAAGCATTTCCCGCTGTCACCGGCGGTGGAGATGTTTCCGGATGACAAGGGAACGCATTACATCCTGGAAATCGTCGCCGGCGACAGGCCAGGGCTGCTCGCCCAGATCGCCTGGACGCTCGCCAACGCCAACGTGAACGTCGAAAGCGCGAAGATCAACACGCTGGGCGACCGCGCCGAGGACATCTTCATCATCGATGGCGCTCGCCTGCACGACGAGCAGGCGCTGCTGAAGCTCGAGACGACGCTTTACGATCAGCTGCGGGTCTGAAGCGGCCTCCCGCGCTCGCGATCTCGCTCCCCCTGGCGCTTCGCGCCCGGTTCGCCCTCCGATCCCCACGAATATTCGAAATGTCGAGTTGTCGGGCTCCGACCGCGCTCGCGCGTGCTTCGATCCCCTGCGCGCTCCGCGCTCGGGGCCCCTCTCCGCCGCTTGCGCGTTCCCCCGGCTCGCCGCTCGCGCCGCTACTCCTCACCGTCGCGGCGTCCGGGAAAGGATGTCGGTAAAGCCGAACTGCCGGAAGTCGCGCATTCGCATCGGGTACAGAATGCCCAGCAGGTGGTCGCATTCGTGCTGGACGACGCGCGCGTGGAATCCGGTCACTTCGCGCCGGATCGACCGGCCGGCGGGATCGAGGCCTTCGTAGCGTAGCGTCGTGTAGCGCGGAACCACGCCTCGCAGGCCGGGCACGGACAGGCAGCCCTCCCAGCCGTTCTCCATTTCGTCCGAAAGCGGCGTCAGCACGGGGTTGACGAGCTCGGTGTAGGGAACGGGCTCCGCGTCGGGGTAGCGGGGATTGTCAGCGAAACCAAAGATCACCACCTGCAGCGGCACCCCGATCTGGGGCGCCGCAAGCCCCGCTCCATTCTCTGCCGCCATCGTGTCGCGCAGGTCCGACGAGCAGCGCGTCGAGCTCCGGGGTGGCGAAACGCGTCACGGGCTGCGACTGGCTGAGAAGCCGCGGGTCACCCATGCGGAGAACTTCGCGAATCATCGCGGTGGCGCCTCGTTCGCGCTACACGAGCGGCACGATGTGCTCGAGCAGCGCGCGGACCTTGTCCATGGCCGTCTCCAGCACGTGCGCGATGCCGTCCATGGACACTGAGCCCGCTGAATCGCCGCGGCCGGCGGCGTGGTTGACGACGACTGCGATCGCGACATACGGCAGCTCCTGCTCGCGCGCAAGCGCGGCTTCAGGCATGCCGGTCATCCCGACCAGCGTCGCGCCGTCGCGCTCCAGCCGGTCGATCTCGGCGGCGGTCTCCAGCCGGGGCCCCGAAACCGCCCCATAGATGCCCCCGTCGGTCAGTGCGATGCCCGCCCGCAGGGCCGCCTGAAGGCAAAGGTGCGCGCAGCGACGGCGTATAGGGGTGCGTGAAGTCGATGTGGACGACCTTCTGGTCGCCGCCATCGAAAAAGGTGCCCTCGCGGTCGTGCGTGTAGTCGATCAGCTGATGGGGAAGGACCAGGTCCCCTGGAACCGCGCCGCGAATTCCGCCCACCGAGGCTACGGCGAGGACAGCGGTCGCGCCGCTGGCCTTCAGCGCCCAGATGTTGGCGCGATAGTTCACCCGGTGCGGGGGAATCGTGTGCCCGTGACCGTGGCGGGCAAGAAATACGGTGTCGCGGCCGGCGATCTGGCCGAAAAGCAGCGCTGAGGAGGGCTCTCCATACGGAGTGCGGACGACCTCGCGGTGGGCCACTGCCAGTGTCGAGAGGCGGGTCAGGCCGCTTCCGCCGATGATCGCGAGCATGAAACTTGCTTAATCAGGGTGTTGGATCAGGAAACGGGAAGCATAGTGTCGTGCCCAAAGCCCGGCCATTGCCTATCGGGTGCCGTTCGCAAGTCGGAGTGGAACTTCCCGTCAATTCATGACATTATCATGGAAACCTGCGCCTCGGCGTGATATCCACGCCCTCGCGCGATTGTAGCCCAGGGCACCTCCTATGTACCTCGACCGGCTGTTCAGACTGATGGCGGAAAAGCAGGCCTCCGACCTGTTCATTTCCTGCGGTGCGCCCATCAACATCAAGATCAACGGCTTCGTGGCGCCGATTTCGACGCAGCCCATGGACGTCGAAACGGTGCGCCGGATCGCCTACGAGCTCATGACCAAGGAGCAGGCGCGCGAGTTCGAAAACGAGATGGAGATGAACCTCTCCCACCTCGACCGGGCGGTCGGCAACTTCCGGATCAACATCTTCCGCCAGCGCGGCACGATCTCGATGGTGATCCGCTTCGTCCGGGCCAACATTCCCGCCTTCGAAGATCTCCGGCTGCCGCCTGTGCTGCTCGACGTCGTGATGGAAAAGCGCGGCCTCGTGCTGGTTGCGGGCGCGACCGGCTCCGGCAAGTCGACCACGCTGGCCGCGATGATCAATTACCGCAACAACAACAAGTCGGGCCACATCCTCACGATCGAGGACCCGATCGAATATCTCTTCGAACACAAGCAGAGCCTCGTCAACCAGCGCGAGCTCAACGTCGACACGCACACGTACCAGAAGGCGCTGGCCAACGCGCTGCGCGAAGCCCCGGACCTCATCATGATCGGGGAAATCCGCGATCGCGAGACGATGCAGCAGGCGCTCCTGCACACGCTTACCGGACACCTGTGCCTGTCGACGATCCACGCGAACAACAGCTACCACGCGCTGTCGCGGATCATCAACCTGTTTCCGTACGATGCCCGATCCGGCCTGCTTTCCGATCTTTCGATCGGGCTTCGCGCGATCATTTGCCAGCGGCTGGTTCGCAATCTCGACGGCGAGATGCAGCCTGCGGTCGAGATCCTGCTCAATACGGCGCTGATCGCGGAGCTCATCAAGAACGGGGAGATCACGCAGATCAAGGAAGCCATGGAGCAATCGCTCTATCCCGGCTCGCAGACGTTCGAGCAGTCGCTTTGCCGCATGGTCCTCGACAAGCAGATCGCGTACGACGAGGCGATGATCGCCTCCGACTCGCCGACCAATCTCGCTTGGCTGATCAACCAGAATTCGCCGACCGCCCGGGTCGAGGGGATGGCCAACGACGCCCCTGCCGGCAAGCCTAAGCAGCCGCAAAGCGATTTCACGTCGCTGCAGATCGACGCCGAGATGCTCGACCGGCCGCATTAGGCCGCCTCGGCGCAGCCTGCTGCGTGCCGCGCAGCAATCACCGGCGCCGCGGGAGCGATGCCGGTATTTTGTTAACATGGGCGCATGGACGTCGTCGCCCGGCAATCGCCTGTTTTCGCTGTTGATCCGACGCTGGAGCTCGCGTCCGCCCTGATCGCGCGCCCGTCGATCACGCCCGACGACGCCGGTTGCCAGTCCCTGCTCGCCGCGCGGCTCGCGCCCCTTGGCTTTCGTTGCGAGACGCTGGTCGCCAACGGCGTCACGAACCTGTGGGCGCGGCGCGGCGCAGGTCGTCCGCTCGTCTGCTTCGCCGGCCACACGGACGTCGTGCCGACCGGTCCGCGGGAGGGCTGGGAAACCGAACCGTTCCATCCGACCGAGCGCGACGGCTGGCTGCATGGCCGCGGCGCCGCCGACATGAAGGCGTCGCTTGCGGCGTTCGTTACGGCCGTGGAGAGCTTCATCGCCGAGAACCCCGGTGCGCCCGGCTCCATTGCATTGCTGATCACGTCCGACGAGGAAGGCCCGTCCGTCGACGGCACCTGCAGGGTCGTCGAGAAGCTCGCAGCGGCCGGCGAAACGATCGACTTCTGCGTCGTCGGCGAACCTACTTCCGTCGAGCGGCTGGGAGACATGGTCAAGAACGGCCGGCGCGGAACGCTTTCGGCGACGCTGACGGTCAAAGGTGCTCAGGGTCACGTCGCCTACCCGCATCTGGCGCGCAACCCGATCCACCTTGCGGCCCCGGCGCTCGGCGAGCTCGCGGCAACGCGATGGGACGACGGCGACGCGTTCTTTCCGCCGACCACGTGGCAATGTTCGAACATCCACGCGGGAACCGGCGCCACCAACGTGATTCCCGGCACGCTCGAGGTCGCGTTCAACTTCCGTTATGCGCCGGTGAGCACGCGCGAATCGCTTCAGCAGCGGCTGGAGGCGGTCCTGCGCCGGCACGGTCTCGACTACGAACTCGCGTGGACGGGCTGGGGCAAGCCCTATCTGACGCCCCGCGGCGCGCTCGTCGACGTCGCGTGCGACGCCGTCCGGGAGGTGACGGGTGTCACGCCCGAAATTTCCTGCTCCGGAGGAACGTCGGACGGCCGATTCATCGCCGACATCTGCCCCGAAGTGGTGGAGCTTGGACCCGTCGGGGCATCGATCCACAAGCTGAACGAGCGTGTTCGAATCAGCGACCTGCCGCTTCTCTCGCGCATCTATCGCCGCATTCTCGACCGCCTCCTGCTGCCGGGTGCGTCCGGATGAGCACGGCGGTCCACGAACTCGAAACCGTGCGCGACTGGCTTCGCCACGCCGTCACGCGCTTCGGCGGAGCGAAGCTAGCGTTCGGCCACGGCACGACCAACGCCTACGACGAGGCCGCCTACCTGCTGCTGCACGCCTTGCATCTGCCGCTCGACCGGCTGGAGCCGTTCCTCGACGCGCGGCTGACCCTTGCCGAGCGCGCCCAGGTCGCGCAACTGCTCGAGCGCCGTATCGACCAGCGGGTGCCGGCCGCGTATCTGACGCACGAGGCCTGGCTCGGCAATTTCCGCTTTTACGTCGACGAACGCGTGCTCATCCCGCGTTCGCTGATCGCGGAGCTCCTGCCGGACGGCCTGCCCCGTACGTCGGCGCGCCGGAAAAGGTTTCCGCCGCGCTCGACATGTGCACCGGCTCCGGATGCCTCGCGATCCTGCTCGCGCACGCGTATCCGGCCGCCGACGTCGACGCCGTCGACATCTCCGCGGATGCGCTGACGGTCGCACAGCGAAACGTCGCGGACTACGGGCTCGCCGACCGGATCAACCTCATCCGTTCGGATCTCTTCTCCAACCTGTCGGAGAAGAGCTACGACCTCATCATCAGCAATCCGCCCTACGTGACGGCGCTGGCGATGGAGGACCTGCCGCAGGAATACCGGCACGAGCCCGTGCTCGCGCTGGCCGGCGGCGAGGACGGGCTCGACGCCATCCGGACGATCGTCAAGGAGGCGCCGCGATTCCTGAACCCCGGAGGCGCGCTGCTGGTCGAGGTCGGCCACAACCGGGACGCCACCGAGCTCGCCTATCCGCGCCTGCCCTTCGTGTGGCTGGAGACTGCGGGATCCGAGGACGGCGTCTTTCTGCTGACTCGCGAGGAACTTGTCGCCGGGCGCTGAGAGCGCTGCCGGCGCTGCCCGGAGTCCCTCAGGGGTCATGCGGGTAGTTGTGGGCAGCGGCGATATTTTCGGCCACGCAGGCGCCCGGCGCGTCGCTACTCCAGCGCGAAGAAGTTCTTGATGCGGCGAACGAGCTCGGCGGCGCTGTAGGAAGCCTCTCGCGCGCGCGCCTCCGTCGACAATGCCTGCAGTTTCGCGTCGTTTTCCGATTGCCGCGCGACCACGACCTTCGACATCGGGTCGAGCAGCTCCGTGCGTGCGCGCACGATTGCGTCGAAACCGGACTTGTCCAGCCGATAGCACAGAACGTCGCCCTGCGCGATGACCGTGGCGCCGCGCGCCTGTCCGGTCAGGAGAGCCATCTCGCCGAAATAGGACGGCGCCTCGAGCGTGGCGAGATGGTCGCGCGCGCCGGTGCCGCCCGCGCTGTCGTCGTAGACCGCGACGCGGCCATGCGCGAGGATGAACAGCGAATCCGCGGCCTCGCCCTGCCGCGCGATGACGTCGTCCGCGACGTAGGGACAGTCGGCGAGCTCTGCGGCGAGCGCACGCCGTTCGGCATCGGTCAGCGCGGCAAAGAGCTCGATTCGCGAGAGCGTCGCCGAGCGCGCGTCGAGTTCGCGCTCGCGCCGCTCCGGCGCGGCCGCGGCGTCGCGCCGAATCAGCACGCGCTGCGGCAACGGAATTTCCATTCCGTGGCGCGCGAGCGTCGCAGCAAGATGGAGGCGCACCTGGGAGTCGGTCCAGACGTCATGCGCGAGGTCGGTCAGCCAATAGCGCACCAGATAGTGAATCGCGCTGTCCCCGAAGCCGGAGCACACGACGACGAGCGGCGGTCGGACCGCGACGTTCCGTATTTCGGCGTGCGCCAGCCCGTTCGCGATCGCGGCAATGACCCGCGAAGGCGGGACATCGTAGGAAACGCTGAATTCGACGTCGCGTCGCGACGGAATGCGGTCGTCGCCGCGGCGCCCGAGGACCGTCACCCGATTCTTGATGAGCTGGCTGTTCGGAACGATCACGGTCTCGCCGCTGTTGGTGGCAATCGACGTGTAGCGCCAGCGTATTCCCACGACCTGTCCGGAGATTCCCTCCATTCGGATCCAGTCGCCGATTCGGCAGGTATTGTCGAGCTGCAGTGCGATCCCGCCCCACAGGTTGCCCAGCGTCTCCTGCAGCGAAAACGCGATCACGCCGGTGATCACGGCCGAAGTCGTGATGATCCCCGCGAGATTCACGCCCGCGACCTTCATCCGGTAGAGGGCGAAAACCACCAGCACGACGGCGATCAGGACGTCGGCCAGGATTCGGGGAATCGCGAGGCTTTTCAGCACGCCCTGGAACAGGAACATCAGCGTGACGCGCGTAAAGCCGATGGCGACGAGCAGCAGCAGCGTCTCCCGCGCAATTACCGTGATCGTCGCATCGGTGACCGCGTGGTCGTAACGCGCCAGCAGCACGAGCCCGACGAGCCCCAGGCCCATCGCGATCGACATGTTGAGCATGTTCTTCCGCAGATCCCGGCGCAGCCACAGCGTGGCAAGCGCAAGGACCAGGCCGGCGGCGACGAACAGTTCGGTGTCGAAAATGAGATCGGGCGTCGGCATGTAGTGACTGTTGGCCTGGATGTCGCCGCCGATTATATAGAATGGAGCCTTGCCGGCCCGTCCGGCGCGCCGTACCACGCCATGGCCCCTCTCCGCACCGGCGGCGAAATTCTCGTCGCGAATCTCCTTGCCCAGGGCGCCACGCACGCTTTCGCCGTTCCCGGCGAAAGCTATCTTGCGGTCCTCGACGCACTCTACGGGGCGCGTGACCGCCTGTCGCTGATCGTCTGCCGGCAGGAAGGCGGCGCATCGTACATGGCCGAGGCCTACGGCAAACTCACCGGCCGTCCCGGCATTGCGTTCGTCACGCGGGGGCCCGGGTGCCACGAACGCCGCCATCGGTGTGCATGCGGCAGCGCAGGATTCGTCGCCGATGATTCTCTTCGTCGGGCAGGTCGGCGGCGACGCCGTCGATCGCGAGGCTTTCCAGGAAATCGACTATCGGCGCATGTTCGGCAGCGTCGCCAAGTGGGCCGCACAGATCGATCGCGCGGAGCGCATCCCGGAATACGTTGCGCGCGCCTATCGAACCGCCATGTCGGGTCGTCCCGGTCCCGTCGTGTTGGCGCTGCCCGAGGACATGCTGGCGTCGACCGCGTCCTGCGCCGACGTGCCGCGTGTGGAACCCGTGACGGCGGCGCCGGATCCCGCGCTCGTCGCCGCTGCCGCCCATCGGCTGGCCAGCGCGAAGCGCCCGCTCGTGCTGGTCGGCGGCAGCCGGTGGGACTCTGCGGCATGCCGGTCGCTGCGGGAGGTGGCGGAGACCTATTCGGTCCCCGTTGCCTGCGGATTTCGCAACCAGGATCTTTTCGACAACCGGCACCCGCTCTACGCCGGCGACGTCGGCATCGGCATCAATCCTCGGCTTGCCGCCCGCGTGCGCGACGCGGACGTACTGCTCGTCATCGGCGAACGTCTGGGCGAGATGACGACATCGGGTTACACGCTGGTCGTCCCTCCCCTGCCCGCGCAGGCCCTTATCCACGTTCATCCCGGAACCGAGGAACTCGGCCGCGTCTATCAGCCCGCGATCGCGATTGCGGCCACACCGGGAGCATTTCTCGCCGATCTCTCGGCGATTGCTCGTCCCGTGCGGTCCCTCGCCGCGGACATTTCCCGGGGCGCGCATGACGAGTTCGTTGCCTGGCAGGCGCCACGACCGGTTCCCGGAGACCTCGATCTCTGGCAGATCGTGCAGTGGCTGGACGGCCGCCTTCCCGACGACGCGATCCTGACGAATGGCGCCGGCAACTACGCGACGTGGCTGCACCGGCTGTATCGCTACCGCGGCTTTCGCACGCAGCTCGCACCGTACGTGGGATCGATGGGCTACGGCGTGCCTGCCGCCGTCGCCGCCAAGGCCGTGCATCCCGATCGCCACGTGGTCTCGTGGAACGGCGACGGTTGCTTTCTCATGAACGGTCAGGAGCTCGCGACTGCCGTGCAGTACGGCCTGGCGATCGTTTTCGTGGTCGTCGACAACGCGATGTACGGCACGATCCGCATGCACCAGGAGCGGACCTACCCTGCGCGCGAGCACGGCACGGCGCTCGTCAATCCCGATTTCGCGGCGTTCGCGCGTGCCTTCGGCGCGCACGGCGAGACGGTCGAGCGCACCGCGGAGTTCGCGCCTGCGTTCGAGCGTGCGCTGGCGGCGAAGCGCCCCTCACTTCTTCACCTCAAGCTCGACCCGCAGGCGCTCACGATGAACGCGACGCTCGACGCGCTGCGCGAACAGGGGATCGCGGCCCGCGGGCATTGACCCGGTCGCCGGGCGCCCGTCTGCGGCGCATTCGACTGCACCCGTTCGGAAACCGCTACTCGTTCGCGAGCGTCGCGCGCGCCGCCGCGAGTTCCTTGCGTGTCGCTGTATCCACCGTGGGATAGGCGAGATCGAGCCGCTCGATCGCTTCCACGATCGCGGCGGCCACGACCAGCCGCGTAAACCACTTGTTGTCGGCCGGGACCACGTACCACGGCGCATGTTTGGTGGCGGTCGCGCGAATCGCCTGCTCGTACGCGCGCATGTAGTCCTTCCAGTACGCGCGCTCCTTGACGTCGGCGGCCGAGAATTTCCAGTTCTTCTCGGGCTGGTCGAGCCGCTCCATGAATCTTCGTTTCTGCTCCTTGCGCGACACATTGAGGAAGAACTTGAGCACGAGAATGCCGCTGTGCGCGAGGTAGCGTTCGAAGGCGGCGATGTCGGAGAGACGCTGGTCCCAGATTTCGCCGTCGATGAGCTCCGGCGGCAGATGCTGTCGACCGAGAAACTCGCGATGCACGCGGACGACCAGGACCTCCTCGTAGTACGAGCGATTGAAGATGCCGATGCGGCCGCGCTCCGGCAGGCAGCGCGTCGTGCGCCACAGGAAATCGTGGTCGAGTTCCTCGGTCGACGGCTGCTTGAACGAATAGACCTGAGTGCCCTGCGGATTGAGGCCGGAGGTCACGTGCCTGATCGTGCCGTCCTTGCCGGCGGCGTCCATCGCCTGGAACACGAGAAGCACGGCCCACCGGTTCTGCGCATAGAGCTTGTCCTGCTCTTCCGCGAGCCACTGCACGCCACGCGCGAGGAGTTCCTTCGCCTGCGGTTTCGATTCCGATCCGAGCCCGCCCGTGTCGGCAGGGTCGAAATCCTTGAGCCGGAATTCCTTGCCGCGGACGACCTTGTACGGTTCGACAAAGTTGCGGACAGACCTGATGATTTTCTTGCTGGGCACTGCGGAACTCCTTGGCGTTGATAGCGCGGCTGCTTCGTTGCGCGCCTCATGGAGCCAACTCGTCGGCGCCCGGCCGCGCCACCGGCCGTCGCTCCGCGAACCCGCGGTTCGCGGGGCTGGGCGATCCGGATGCGAACGTTCCGGCCAGGATGTCGTCGCTGTGGATTATGCGGACGACCGGGTGCAAACGAGGAAGCATACTACGCCGAACGCAGCTGCAATCCCGACGGACGGGACGTCCCACCGCCGTCGATGGTGGACAGTGTATTCCGAGGGCACGCGATCCATCGGGGCGCCTGAGGCAGGCGGGGCTGATCCGCGCGATCCCGCGGCGGGCCCTTCCTTTTTCAGCGAACGTTGCGCGCAATCAAATTCGCTGACTCCGGGCGGAGGTAATTTGGCACTGCAATTCCGCGTCGTGAACGGGAGGCCGTTATGCGAATGCTCTTGGTGCCGATGCTCGCTGTCGGATTTGTCTGCGCACTTGCCCTCGGTTGGCATGAGCCGACGATCGGCGCCGAATCGTGCGTGGTCCACGCAGCGTACGGTTTTCACCTTACCGCACCGCGCGATTCCAACGCTGGTTGTCCCGGCAGCGTCCCCGTCGATTCCGGCGGCCACGACGAGAATCGACGGTGAATTGCGCGGGCGATCGCTGATCGGGTGGCCGCAATTGCGGCATACGCAGGCTGCCCCGGTCTGATCTGCGCGGGTAGTCGTGTCGAGGGCAATCGTGAGCGTGGAGCGGCCGTCGTCGATCGGCTCGGCCATTTTCAGCGATCGGCGCCGTCCCGCGTGCTCCGAAATGGAAAAGGGCCCGCATTTCTGCAAGCCCTTGATTGTCTGGCGCGCCCGGCAGGATTTGAACCCACGACCCCCTGGTTCGTAGCCAGGTACTCTAATCCAACTGAGCTACGGGCGCGAGGCCCGAATTATAGCAGCCTAGTGCAGGAGGTCGGCCATCGCCGGGCATTCCGCGCTCGCGGTTCCTGCGCTGGGCCTTTCAACGCGCCCCCGCGACGCCGCAGCGCGAGGGCCTTCAACAACCACGCAACGCCGAGCCAGACACCGAGGACGGCGGCGGGCCAGGCGACGACGTGCGGCCACAGGGCCGCGATGACGGCGAGGGCGAGAATCGTTGCCCCCATCTTCGCGAGCAAACCGGATTCCGCGGAATCGAGAACGCGACGGCCCGTGAGCGCGGCGCCGAGCGCGCTGCCGACACTGACGGCGCCCTGCCGCGGCGCGCCCGGCGCTGCCCGCCATCGCGCGCCTCGCCACGCCCGAGGGTTGCGCGCCTTCAACACGCCGGACACGATTTCGGCCGGTAAGGACGATCTCGGTCGCGCGCATGAGATCGGATTCGAATTGCGCAGTCATCCTCTTTGCGAATTGCGCGTCCTCGATCGCGACATCGAGCTCGTAATTGCCCATCCAACTCGCGACGTTGAGATTGGTCGATCCGATCCGCGTCCAGAACCCGTCGGCGACCGCGCTCTTCGCATGCAGCATCGTTCCGTTCCATTCGAAGACGCGCACGCCTGCCTGCAGCAGCGGTCGGTAGCCCGCGCGGGAGAGCGGCGACAGCGCAGGAATGTCGCTTGCTCCGGGGACAAGCAGCCGAACGTCGACCCCGTCGCGCGCCGCCGCCGCCAGAGCCTGCACGTACGCGGCGGTGCCGACAAAATAGGCGTCAGTCAGCCACAGCTGCCGTCGCGCGAAGGACGCAATGGCCAGATCGAGCCGATAGGTCCCGGTTGCGTTCGGAGCGCCCGCGATCACGCGCAGGCGCGTGTCGCCCTCCGCTCCGACGGACGAGTTTGACGCGTAGAAGTTCCGTCGGGAGTTCCGCGCCGCCACAGGCGATCCAGACCGCTGCAAACGCCCGCTCGATTTCGGCCACGGCCGGTCCGCGAATCTCGACTCCGGTGTCCCTCCACGGTTCCATGCCGCGGCGAGGATCGCCGTTCCAGCGAGCGCTGACGCAAAGCCCCGACACGAAGGCCACGCGGCCGTCGACCGCGACGGTCTTGCGATGATCGCGCGCAAGCCAGCCGAGCGGACTGTCGAGGCGCAGCGGATTGAAGCCGCGAACCTCCGCCCCGGCTGCTGCCAGAGCCTTCCAGAGCGCGCCTGCGCCCAGCGATCCGAACCAGTCGTAGACGACACGGACCTGCACGCCGGCGCGCGAACGTTCGGCCAGTGCATCCACGAATTCGCGGCCGACTGAGTCATCGGCGAAGATGTAGCTTTCAAACAGGATGAGGCGCTTCGCGCACCGGATTGCATCGAGCCACGCGGGAAAATTCTCCGCCGCGTCGAGCAGCAGGCGGACGGCGTTGCCGTCGATGGGATCTGAACCGGAAGCGCGGGCAAACGCCCGGTCCGCAAGGCCGAGGGAAAGCGGTTCGGGTTGCTGCTTCGATTCGTTCAGAGGTGCCTCGACAAGCGACGACGGGCTCTGCGCAAACCGGCGATTTTGCAGATTCTGCACGAAGCAGCCGATCGAATCCACACCGCACTACTGCAGTCACAATGCGCCTTCCCATGCGCCGCACTCAACTGCGTGGCATTTCGGGGTAGCGATGCGCGGCACTCGAGTCCGGCGCCGCGTGAAACGCACGCCCGACGCCATCGCGTGGACGCGATGGCGCTTTGAATGGACCCCGTCAGCAATAGGTCGGCGCGATTCTGCCTATCGCCTGGAAATTTCCGTTCGCGCCGGAAACCGTCGCAGATTCATCGTGCGACGCGCGGGCGGGTTCGGGATTATTTGCCGAGGATGACCACGGACAGGCGGCCTTGCAGGTAGTCCTCGTTCGCGCCGGTTTCCGTTCCGTCGCTGCTCACGATTGCCGACGCGCTGGTTCCCCAAGTCGTCGCCGGTGCCGCCGGTTTGTCAGCCCGCTTGGTCCGGACATCGATCGTGTGGCTGCCAGCAGACAGCGTGACGACGGTCATCGCGCTTCCCGATCGTGGCGTGTTTCCACTCGGGGTACTTCCGCCGGAGCCGTTCATCGCCGCAAGGACCATCCCGCTTGACGCCTGCACGGCTCCATCGACGTATACGCTGAATTCAACAGCCGCGGCTGCGTTGTCGGAATTCGAATTAACGTACATTCCGACGTTGTAGGTGATCAGAACGACGGTGTTGCTCGGAATCGTGGGCGATAGGGTGAGCCCCGGAACGACCTGAAACGTCGTGTTGCTCGTTGCGATCGTGATGTTG
Source organism: uncultured beta proteobacterium (assembly GCA_963726765.1). Classification (GTDB taxonomy): domain Bacteria; phylum Pseudomonadota; class Gammaproteobacteria; order Burkholderiales; family Casimicrobiaceae; genus CAIWHR01. Next base: position 115,513 of record CAVSDH010000004.1, read on the forward strand.
CCGGTTCCGAGTGCAACCGTTGCATCCTGTCCAGTGGTTCCACCTCCCTGGGCCCGGGCCCTTGGCTCCGCGCCCGTCGCGCCCTGGGCGCCGTCAAATCCTTGTGTACCCTGTGGACCCTGCGCTCCGATCGTGCCCGGGGCGCCGGTCGCTCCTTGGACGCCCTGAACTCCCTGTGACCCTTGGGATCCTGCCGAGCCTTGGGCACCTGTCGAGCCTTGCGCACCGGCAGGACCCATCAGCGCCGTCGACGCGCCCCAGCCCGCTCCCGTCTTGGGTCCGTACATGGCCTCGGCGACAGTATCCAGGTAGAAATCGCCGGTTGCACCCAGTCCCGCCGCCGGCGCGCCGCTGCCGTTGAGAACCGTGCTGCCGTCGGCGCCTGCGGTACCCACGGCACCTTGCGATGCCTTGCGGTCCCGTCAGTCCGACGACACCCTGCGTTCCTTGCGGACCGGTGAGACCGATCACGCCCTGCGTTCCTTGTGCTCCTTGTGCGCCGGACGCCCCTTGCGCGCCGGTCGCGCCTTGTGCACCCGAAGAGCCTTGTGCACCCGCGACACCCTGCGTTCCCTGCGGACCGGTCAGGCCGACTGCACCCTGTGGCCCTTGAGGGCCGGTCGTACTGCCCGGCGCACATTGTCCAAGCAGCCCGGACGCAGTTTGGAAGCACACCGGAGACGCCTGCTGGGGAGCTCCGGTGAGGTAAGGGATTGTGACTTCGCCAGTCGTGCCATTGACCAGCAGGCGAAGAAGCGCGCCCGTTGAATCTCGGACTGAGAATCCACCGCCTGGCGGCGTTCGAATTTCGACGTCCGCTGCGAGCACGCGTGGAGCGGCGAAGGCTAGGGCCACTGCAAGCGCAATCGCAAGCGGTCGCTGTCTGAAGTGCGTCGTATTCATAGTGGTGTCCTCGGGTCCCGCCCGCCCGAGATTGGGAGGGGTGACCGTTTGTGCCGTCGTCCCGCGTAGAGCCGCGACCCACCGACGGCGGCCAGCATGGCCATGAGCGCGATCAGCAATGAATTGGCCAGCGCGGGAATGGGTCTCGACGCACCGACGTTGCCGAACCAGCGGCTTGCGTTGCCGCCCCCGCCTTCATTGGCAAGGCTGGGCGCTAGCCACTGTCCGGTCGCCCAAACGTCGGTGACACCGACGTGCCGGACGAGCTGCGTGCCACCTGTCAGCAGGTCGAGCGATGCGACACTGTGCGCGGCACTGCTTAGGAATTGGATCGGCTGAGCACTCGTTCCGGCAATTTCGAGCACGCTGGTGACCACCTGCGCTTGCCCGGCCGCCAGCACGTAGCTCTTTCCCGTCGTGGAAACGAAGCTCGCGGAGAAAAACGTGTTCGATCCGCCGAGGGTCGCCGTGGTCACCGCGCAGATGTCGCGAAACGCCACCGCACTCGTCCCGGATATGAATGTCCCCACGTTGGTCCAGTTGCCGCCCAACGAGAGCGAGCCGGAGCCGCCATCGATGAGGCCGCCTGGCTGTATGACGACGTTTCGAACGTTGACCGCGACGCCGGGGCCGAGGCGCAGCGTGCCCGCGACGACGATGTCCGTGCACGAGAGATCGACGCTGCCCGTGCTCAATGAATACTGGGCACCGGCCGGAACAACGAGATCCGCATGTGCAACCGACGCGGACAGTATGGTCATGACCGCGGTGACGATTCAGGCAACCACGTCTCACTCTGAAACGTGCGCAAGCAATCATTCGCTCAATTTCGACGCGTCGCATGCTCTCCGTCGACGGTAATGCGCCGAACGTGGCGCTCCCGTCCGGGCGACTCTCGCGAACAATTGCAAAATTCGCGCCCGACTGCGCAGCGAGTGCCGGCAAATGTTTGACGTAGCGCAAGGCTCGCAAGAATCGGGACTGCAGGACACTCGTGCTTCGTCGAATCTCCAGAGCGTCACGGCGATCATGTCGTGTGAATCCCAACTGCAAGTCGCTCGCGTGCGGAAACTCATGACGATGACTGAGAATCATTTCGCATCGGAGCGCCGATGAAGGCGTTCGTCGCTCACGCGTCGACTCGGCAATTTCAACATGCGATTCAACGCCTTCGAGCGGCAACACTGTGTACCTTCATGCAATCGTTCGACTTCAGCGATCGATCGTCGGCGAATGCTTGCGACGGCCGTGCACTACTCAAAATCCGTCCAAAGTGCCGCACTCGCGCAGGCACGCAATTGCAATGACGAACGAGACGCAATCGCGAATGTGATTGTGCAGAGGGAGCGCGCGATTCACGCGATGGATCCAGGTCCACGCCCCATAGCGATTTGCCACGATTGTGGAATACTCGGCCGACACGCGCAACGCTTATCCGTGACGCGATGCCGTGCCGCCCGGCGTTGCGCATGACTCCCGAACCATGTTGATCTGCGTCAACGTCCTGTCGTGTGACTTCCCGATGGCATGCCGATTGCGTCGTTGTCATCGCCAAGGCTTCACGCGTTCATGGAATACGCGAGGCATTCTTCTTACAGCAAGGCAAATTTCGATGACCCCGCTCGATGTTCTGGAGGTCGAAAAAGCAGCGGTCCACGGCGGACCCGCCCGCGCGGACGGTCCTCCGGCGAGCCCGAAGACGTTTGTCTGGGATCGTCACTTCGAAACCGGAATCGCGTCCGTCGACGACCAGCACCGGCGCCTGGTCGACTTGATCAACCGCCTGGCCGACTCGTTCGTCGTCGATGCGCCCGAAAGCACGCACACGGTGCATGCCGTTTTCGATCGGCTCGTCGAATACGCACGCGAGCACTTTGGCGACGAAGAGAATCTCATGCGAAATGAGAGCTTGTGCCCGGAATACATCGACCATCACTGCCGGGTCCATCGCGATTTCTCGACGCAACTTGAATTGCTGTGGAGTTCGCGCAATGCAATGCGCGAGGCGCGTGAAGTGCTTCTCGGGTTTCTCGTGGCCTGGCTTGGGTTCCACATTCTGGGCGAGGACCATGTGATGGCGATGCAGATCGACGCCATTCGCGGGGGCATGCGTCCGGACGCGGCCTATCAGCGAGTCCGCACCCGTGCCGACCTGGATCGGGGAACGCATGCGCTGATCGACGCGGTGCAGAGTCTGTACCACGCATTGTCGCTGCAGAACCATGCACTCGTGGAGGCGAACATCCGGCTGGAAGAGCGAGTGTCCGAACGCACGCGCGAGTTGGACGCGTCCAACTCGGCGCTGCGCGATGCTTATCGCGACATGGAGAACCTCGCGCGCACGGATGGCCTGCTTGCGATCGCCAATCGCAGACATTTCGAAGAGCGGCTCGAGCTCGAGTGGCAACGTGCTTTGCGCGAAAGGCAGCCGCTTGCCATGTTGATGGTCGACGTCGACTACTTCAAGCGATTCAACGACCACTACGGTCATCAGGCGGGCGATTCGTGCTTGCGCGCGATAGCCGACACCATCGGGCAGAATAAGCGATCGACCGACCTGCTTGCCCGGTACGGCGGCGAGGAATTGGTCCTGCTGCTCCCGAATACCTCTCTGGCTGACGCGCAGAGACTCGCCCGGATCGCGTGTGCCGCGGTGGAGCATGTGGCCATAACACACGCGGCGTCACCGGTCGGCGACCACGTTACGGTAAGCATTGGTGTGGCTTCGCTCGTTCCCAACGGCCGAGAACCATCGGCAGACCTGATCGCGGCGGCCGATCGTGCGCTCTATGACGCCAAGCAAGGCGGGCGCAACCGGATCGCGGTGGCGACGGAACACTGACTGAAAAAACGACCTGTCCGCACGCCGGTGGGCAACGGCGCGGCGCGTCGTCGAGCCCAACATGGAGATGGTCATGACAAAGCTTCCGCCCAAGGTCGGGCCGATCGCGTGGCCGGTCCCGCCGTTCTATCGGCGCGCCGGTTCCGACGTCAAAGGCGCTGACGCGGAGCTGCCGAATAGAATTGCTCGACGGCACCGTCGTCTCGGGGGAACTGGCGACGTTCAACCCGGCGGTCGGCGAGATCAAGGTCAGGTGTGCGTCGGCAGGACGCATCGAGGTTATCGATCTCGCGCGCGTCCGCATCGTGACGCGCGATGCACCGATCGATCTGCTTCCCGACGCGACCACGCTCAAGAAAATCGGCTCGGCGGAGAGCCGAGTCGCAGGGGACAAAGCGTTTGCGATTCAGTATTGCGACGGCGCCGAGTTCAACGGAAGGACGCGCGGATGGGTAAAGGAGAGCTACGGTCTGTTTCTCTATGCCGTCGAGGCACAGGGAGGAATGGCCCTGCGACACTTCGTGCCCGCACGCGTCATTCGTGACGTCAAGATTGGTCCACTGCTCGGCCAGGCGCTTACGGAAGTCAAGCTGATTTCGGAGCAGACGCTATCCGCGGCCATCTCAAGGCAGGACGCCCTGAGAAGCGAGCCGCTGGGCAAGATACTGCAGGATCGAGCGCTCGTGACCCGCGACGACCTCGAGCTGGCGCTGCGTCAACAGCAAAGCAAGCCCAACGTCCGCGTGGGCCAGCTGCTTCTTGAGGCGGACCTCATCACCCAGGAGCAGCTTGACCAGGCGCTGGCCGCGCAATCGGAAAAGCGGCGCAGACCACTGGGCGAAATCCTGATTGAAATGGGTGCCGTTTCGCGAACGCAGGTCCAGACGGTTCTCGCCGACAAGCTCGGCATCCCGATGGTCAATATCCGGGAATTCAAGATCGATCCGACCGCCCTGCTGCTCGTACCCGCTCCGGTCGCATTCCGGCACCAGGTATTGCCGCTGTTGCGGCTGGCCAATTCGCTCGTCCTTGCCGCGGAGAATCCATTGGCCGTCGATGTGTCGAGCGACCTGAGATTCGCGACCGGCCTGGTCGTGCTCCCCGTGATGGCCGACGGAAAGGAGCTGAAGGCGCGAATTGCCAAGGAGTACGGCGAACGCTTTGCGGGCGCGATCCTGACCGATATCGAGGGCTCCGGGGATCTGTCCGGAGAGGCTTCTGCGACGAATCAGCGTTCCGACGGCACGGGTGCTACGACCGAAGACCTGGTCAGTCAGCTGTCCCGCGAGACTGCCCTCACCTCCGAGCAGCCACAAAATCCGGAGGCCGATGCACGCGTAAGTGACAGCGCGCTCGTCAAGCTGGTGAACAAGATCATCATTGAAGCCTACCAACAGGGCGCGTCGGACATTCACATCGAAACCAATCCGGGAAAGCGTGCAATACGCATTCGATTCCGCAAGGACGGCCGGCTCGAGGACTACCTCGAACTCGAGCCCGCCTACCGAAATTCCCTGCTCTCCCGCCTCAAGATCATGGCCAATCTCGACATCTCGGAGCGCAGGCACGCGCAGGACGGGAAGATCGAGTTCGGACGATTCGGGCCGCTGCGCATTGAATTGCGCGTTGCAATCCTGCCGACGGCGAATGGACTCGAAGATGTCGTGCTTCGCATTCTCGGCGGCGGTGAGCCGCTGCCGATGGAAAAGCTTGGATTGTCAGAGCGGAACCTTTCCGAGTGCCGAAAGATGGTGTCGCGCAACTACGGAATCATATTGGTTTGCGGTCCGACCGGGTCCGGAAAGACCACGACGCTGCATTCGATCCTGAAGCACATCAACCGGGCGGATCTCAAGATCTGGACAGCCGAGGACCCGATCGAAATCACGCAACCGGGTCTGCGGCAGGTGCAGATCAATTCCAAGATCGACTGGACATTCGCTGCCGCGATGCGGGCATTTCTGCGCGCGGATCCGGATGTGATCATGGTGGGCGAAATGCGCGATCAGGAAACCGCAAAGATCGGAATCGAGGCTTCGCTCACGGGACACCTGATCTTTTCGACGCTGCACACGAACAGTGCCGCCGAAAGCGTTGTTCGCCTGCTCGACATCGGAATCGATCAATTCACGTTTGCCGACGCGTTGGTCGGAATACTCTCGCAGCGGCTGGCGCGCAGGCTTTGTCCGAATTGCAAGCAGCCTCATCCGGCAACCGGTGCGGAAATCGACGAGATTGCCGCCGAGTACTGTCTGGGCAGCGATCTGGATCAAGGCACCATGGTCGACAGCTGGAAAGCCAGGTTCGCCAGCAACGGGCAGCTGACGCTGCACAAGCCGACGGGTTGCGAACTTTGCGGGGACGGCTACAAAGGTCGCGTCGGCCTCCATGAGCTCCTGGTCGCCACACCCGCCATCAAGCACCTCATTCACGAGCGTGCGTCGGTGCGCCAGCTGGTGGCGGCGGCGCAGGCAGAAGGCACGCTGCTGCTGCGACAGGATGCCATCGAAAAGATCTGGCAGGGTCACCTCGACCTCTTCAGCGCACACGCCGCCTATTACTGAGTCTCGCGCAAATCCCCGGAGGTGGCGTGATGTGTAGCAGTCACCACGTCGAGCACGGGCCCAAATGGCGAATGGAGGCCGACTCTCGTGGCTAAACTTGGGGCGAGCGCCAAGGGTTGTCGAAACGGGACCGCAACGATCGCGAGTAGACGAATTTGCGCCCGGCGGACGAGCGGGCCTGCTTCTTTGCCTTATATCAACGTCGATCGGCCGGTAGTCGGCGACGATGTGACGTTCGACGCACCCGCCAGCGTCGGCTGCAGGGATGGACTTTCCGCGGTATCGGGGACACCCGGGGAGGTCCAGGCTGCGCAGCCTTGTGTACGTCCAATCGAGGCAAGGTCAGGATTTCTGGTGAAGTACTGGTTTGCAAGCCTGCGTCTGCGTGCCCTGCTGGCAATCCTTTGCATCTTTGCAGGGGTACTGGGGATATTCGGGTATCGAGCGTACGCGGAATGGCAGGCGCGATACGGGGAAGCCCGCCTTCGCGTCGAGCATAGTGCGAATGCCCTTGCCGATGACCAGACCGAGCTGATTCAGTACGCAGCCGGGATAGTCGACACACTGGTTCGCACAAATCGCGTGCACTCCCTGTGGAGCGCAGGGACGTGTTCTCCGATTTTCGGCGAGGTGCTGAGAGACTCGCCGCGATTCTCCAATGTGGTGCTGGTGCTCGCAGATGGCGAGGTCGCCTGCAATGCCGCATCGCCAGGAGCCAGGATCAGCGTTGCCGACCGGCCGGAATTGCGGCGTGCATTGATGTCGCAGGATTTGCAGATTGGGGAAGCCGCGAGAAGCCCGACCAACGGAAAGTTCGTGCTGCCCATCGGGCGCGCAGTTGTGGCGCCGGACGGCACAGTCGAAGGATTGGTCATCGTTTCGCTGGACCTCTCCTGGGTTAGCCGCGAGCTCGCCAAAGGCCACTTTCCCGAGGGATCGAGAATTGGAATCGTTGACGCCAACGGCACCGTACTCGCGCATTTCCCCGACGGGGATCTGCGGGAGGGCAAGAACGTCGCCGACACGCCCCGATTCAAGGCACTCCTCGCGCGAGATGGCCTTGGCAGCTTTGAATCGACCGGGGACGACGGCAAACCGTACGTCTACGGAATCTCTCGATTCGCCGACACCATGGTGGGGTCGCTCTACGTTTGGGTCGGCATCCCGCGTGCGACATTGATCGCCAGTCTTTGGGGCGAATTCACGGTTCCGCTTGCCGCGACGCTGCTCCTTCTCGTCGCTTCGTGCATCGTTGTCATCGTTAGCAACGATCGGTTGTTCCTTCGGCCGGTGCTGTCCATATCGCGCGCGGCGCAGCGTCTAGCCGGCGGTGACCGGAGCGCACGGACGGGAGTGGTCCACAACAACAATGAATTCGGTCGCCTTGCCGCGTCGTTCGACGTGATGGCGAACACTCTCGAAGCGGAAAGACGTCAAATCGCGCGTAGTCAGCGTGCATTGCAGGTGCTTTCGAGTTGGAGCCGCACGCTGGTCGAGCATCGAGACGAAGCGTTGCTGACCGAGGGTATGTGCCGCGCCATCGTCGAGGCCGGCCGTTATCCGATGGCCCGCGTCGACTTCGTGTCACCATCGACCGATCGATCGATGCAACCCCTCGTGGTCAAAAGGTCTCCGCCGGGTGTCCAATCGGTCGTTCAGGACCCGGCGCAGGCAGTCGATATCAGTGGGCAGGCGCTGACGGAGGCGATATTGCCGGGCGTGCCGGTAGTCCTTCACCGGGCACAAGCGGTGGAAGGCAATGCAGCCGCGGCAATTGCCACGACCTCGAGCGTCTGGCATACAGCGATCTGCCTGCCGCTGCACATGAATGGCGCAGTTATCGGAGCGTTGACGGTGGGTGCGAGCGAAGCCGATGCCTTTGCTCCCGACGAAACCTTGCTCCTGCAGCAGGTGGCGTCGGAATTGTCGTGGGCCATGGAATTGCGACGTGCGCGCGAGCACCGCGATGCGCTGGCGAAATCGCTGGCCTTGGCCAGCGCGCGCGAGGCCGATGCCGCGCGGAAATTCGAAACGTCCGTTCGACAAAGCCTCGAGGAGGGCGTGCAGGCCATCGCCGCGGTGGTCGAGGCGCGCGACGCGTACACCGCCGGCCATTCCCAGCGAGTGGCGGCCCTCGCGTCGGCGCTCGCGACCAAACTCGGCCTGAATCCGGATACGGTGAAGGGAATCCATCTCGCCGGCATTCTCCACGATATCGGGAAAGTGAACGTCCCCATCGAGGTCCTGAACAAGCGGGGCCCCTTGACACTTCACGAACGTCAGCTGATTCAGAGCCACGTCGAGGTAGGGTTCGAAATCCTGAAACGCGTATCGTTTCCCTGGCCCATCGCCACGATGGTGCATCAGCACCACGAGCGCCTCGACGGCAGCGGGTATCCGCATGGGCTGACGCGTGACGCGCATCCTGCCGGAATCGCGAATCATCGCAGTTGCCGACGTGGTCGAGGCAATGATGATGGCGCGTCCCTATCGACCGGGATTGGGCCAAGGCGCGGCATTGGCTGAGATTCTCAACGGGCGCGACCGGCTCTACGACGCCAAAGTCGTGGATGCCTGCTTCGCGTTGCTCGGACCCGAGGGCTGGACGTTTTCCGGCGTGCCCATGCGCCGCTGCCACGCAGCCGGGGATGCCGTGGCGTGAATCCGTGGTCGCGTGCCGCCAATGGCACGTCGACGCACGTCCGTTAGTGACCATCCGGTTGGTTGCGCCCGGGCATCAGCATCGAGCGCATTCGTCCTGGCCACCCGCAGCAAAACGGACGGCACGAACGCACGCACGTCTTAGGTACGACCCGTTACCTATGTCACCGGGACAGCCCGCCTGTGCACTGGCGGAGACGCAGGGATTCGAACCCTGGATACAGGTTTTGGCCCGTATGCTCCCTTAGCAGGGGAGTGCCTTCGACCACTCGGCCACGTCTCCGGGAAGGCGGTGATTTTACCGGTCGCGCACCGCCCGCGTCAAACAAACGCGCCAAAATTCATCCGTCAAAACCGTCAGTTACGCGACCTCGGGCGCACGGTCGAGCGCGAAGATCTGGTGCAGCACCCGCACCGCGAGCTCGAGGTATTTCTCGTCGATCACCACCGAAATCTTGATTTCGGACGTCGAGATCATCTGGATGTTGATCGCTTCGCCGGCGAGCGCCTTGAACATGCGACTCGCGATGCCGGTGTGGGACCGCATGCCGATTCCGACCACCGACACCTTGCAGATGCGGTTGTCGCCGATGATCTCGCGCGCCTTGAACGCCTTGCCGCGCTCGCCGCCGAGCACGTCGAGCGCCTTCTGGTATTCGGTCCGATTGACCGTGAACGAAAAGTCCGTGTGGCCGGAAGCCCCGATGTTCTGCACGATCATGTCGACGTCGATGTTGGCATCGGCGATCGGCCCGAGGATCGCGTAGGCGATTCCCGGTCGGTCCTCCACTCCCATCACCGAGATCTTCGCCTCGTCGCGGGTGAACGCAATGCCGGAAATGATCGCCTGTTCCATGGTTTCGTCTTCCTCGTAAGTGATGAGCGTGCCTTTCGAGTCCGCTTCCGGGTCCTCGAACGACGACAGCACGCGCAATTTCACCTTGTACTTGCCGGCGAATTCGACCGACCGTATCTGCAGGACCTTCGACCCCAGGCTCGCCATTTCCAGCATTTCCTCGAACGTCACGCGGTCGAGGCGGCGGGCCTCGGGCACGATGCGCGGATCGGTCGTATAGACGCCGTCGACGTCCGTATAGATCTGGCACTCGGCGGCGCGCAGCGCCGCCGCCAGCGCGACGCCGGAAGTGTCTGAGCCGCCCCTGCCGAGCGTCGTGATGTTGCCGGCCGCATCGACGCCCTGAAAACCGGCGACGATGACGATCGACCCACCCTCGAGATCGGCGCGCATCCGCGCCTCGTCGATCGACAGGATCCGCGCCTTGGTGAACGCGCTGTCCGTCAGCACGCGGACCTGGCCACCCGTATAGCTGCGCGCCTTGAGTCCCATCTCATGCAGGGCGATCGCGAGGAGTCCGATCGTGACCTGCTCGCCCGTCGAGGCGACGACGTCGAGCTCGCGTGGATCGGGGTTGGCCGAGAGCTCCTTCGCCAGTGCGAGGAGGCGATTGGTTTCGCCGCTCATCGCGGAAACGACGACGACGAGCTGGTGACCCTGCCGATGAAAACGCGCGACGCGACGCGCGACATTCTTGATCCGGTCGACGCTTCCGACCGACGTGCCGCCGTATTTCTGAACGATCAATGCCATGGGGATTGCCGTGTGCCGGCGAGCGCACCGCGTGCTCGCGGGGTCGCGCCTAGAAGGCCCGGAACGCGAGGGTCGCGTTGGTGCCGCCGAATCCGAAAGAGTTGGAAAGCGCACCCCGGATCTTCATCTTCCTGGCGGTGAGCGGAACGAAGTCGAGGTCACATTGCGGATCGCGATCGGTGAGGTTCGCGGTCGGCGGCGCGACCTGGTCGCGCAGCGCCAGCACCGTGAAAACGGCTTCGATGCCGCCGGCGGCACCCAGCAGGTGGCCGGTCATCGACTTGGTCGAGCTGACGGCGAGCTTGCTCGCGTGATCGCCGAACGCGCGCCTGACCGCGACGCATTCGGCAATGTCGCCGAGAGGTGTCGACGTGCCGTGCGCGTTGATGTAATCGACCTCGTCGAGATTCATGCCGGCATTGCGGAGCGCATTGCGCATACTTCGCGCAGCGCCCTGCCCGTCTTCCGGCGGCGCGGTGATGTGATGCGCGTCGGCGCTCATGCCGTACCCTGCGAGTTCGCAATAGATCGTGGCCCCTCTCGCCTTGGCATGCTCGACCTCTTCCAGGACCAGGATGCCCGCACCCTCGCCCAGCACGAAGCCGTCGCGTCCGCGGTCCCAAGGGCGCGACGCGCCCGCCGGATCGTCGTTACGCGTCGAGAGAGCGCGCGCGGCGCAGAAACCGCCGATGCCGAGCGGGCTCACCGTGGATTCGGTACCGCCGGCGACCATGACGTCGGCGTCGCCGTATTCGATCAGTCGCGCCGCTTCGCCCAGGCTGTGGTTGGCGGTCGAGCACGCGCTGACGATGGCGAGGTTCGGGCCGTGAAAGCCGTAGTGGATCGACGCGAGGCCCGCCACCATGTTGATGATCGACCCCGGCACGAAAAACGGCGAGATCTTGCGCGCGCCGCCGTCCCGGAATGCGTCGTTCGTGTGCTCGATCATCGGCAGGCCGCCGATGCCTGAACCGATGCAGACGCCCACGCGCTCCTTGTCCCCTTCCCATGCGTCGAGGCCGGCATCCTTGACCGCTTCGGTCGTCGCCACGAGTCCGTAGTGGACGAACGTGTCGTACCTCCTCGCCTCCTTCGCCGAGAGATGGGCACCGACGTCGAACCCCTTGACCTCGGCGGCGATCCGCGTCGGGAATGACGACGCGTCGAAACGGGTAATGGGCCCCACGCCCGAGCGCGCGTGGAGGATCGAATCCCACGCCGCGGCGACACCGATGCCGACAGGCGAAACGATGCCCAATCCGGTGACGGCGACGCGACGGCGGGTCATGGTGGCAGAGGTGGCGCGGGACGGCGGAGCATCGCGCTTTCGATCGATCGCGTGAATGCCCGCCGCGGCGCGATGGAGCGCGCCGGTGGAACAGCCGGTGGTGCATGCCCCCCGGCGTGCGCGCGGCTATTTCTTGGTGTGCGATCCGATGTAATCGATGGCCTGCTGGACGGTGGTGATCTTTTCCGCTTCCTCGTCGGGGATTTCGGTCTCGAATTCCTCTTCGAGCGCCATCACGAGCTCGACGGTATCGAGCGAGTCGGCCCCGAGGTCGTCGACAAACGACGATTCGTTCTTGATTTCGCCTTCCGCGACGCCCAACTGCTCGGCGACGATCTTCTTGACGCGTTGTTCGACGTTTTCCATGCGCTTCCTCCCGAGGGGCAAACTTGCTCAGACAAACCGGGTGATTTTACCAGAACCGCCCCGGCATTCTTGCCAGTGGCGGGAAGGTCGGAATCCGGCCGCTAGGCCATGTACATGCCGCCGTTGACGTGCAGCGTCGCGCCCGTGATGTAGGCGGCCTGCGGCGACGCGAGAAAGGCGACCGCGCCGGCGACGTCCTCGGGCGTGCCGAGGCGCCCCAGCGGAATGCGCCCGAGCAACGCCTGGCGCTGGACATCGGCAAGGGATTTCGTCATGTCGGTGTCGATGAATCCCGGCGCCACGCAGTTGACGGTGATGTTGCGGCTTCCCACTTCCTGCGCCAGGGACTTGGTGAAGCCGAGAAGGGCAGCCTTTGCCGCGGCGTAGTTGGCCTGACCGGGATTGCCGCTCGTCCCGACGACCGAGCCGATCTGGATGATGCGTCCGTGACGTGCCTTCATCATTCCGCGCAGCACGGCCTTGGCGAGGCGGAAGACGGACTTGAGGTTCGTCGTCATGATCGCGTCCCATTCGTCGTCCTTCATCCGCAGCAGCAGGTTGTCGCGCGTGATTCCGGCGTTGTTGACGAGGATCGTGATCGCTCCGAAGCGGGCCTCGATGCCGGAAATCGCCGCATCGATCGCGCCGCCATCCGCGACGTCCAGAAGAATTCCCGTTCCCCCATGGCCTGCGCCTTCGAGATACGTCGCGATCTTCTTCGCGCCCTCTTCCGTCGTCGCCGTCCCGATGACCGTTGCGCCCGCCGTTGCAAGAGCCTTCGCTATCGCTTCGCCGATGCCGCGCGTCGCGCCGGTCACGAGCGCCACCTGTCGTTCGAGCGTCGCATTCGTCATCACGATTCTCCCGTCCCGTCGATTCAGGCCGCGAGCGCGGCTCGCGTCGTTTCGATATCGGCGCCGGCATCGAGCGCATAGCCCTTGAGGGTGCGATCGATGCGCTTGCTCATGCCGGTCAGCACGCGTCCCGGTCCGCATTCGACCACGTGGGTCACGCCGCGCGCCACGAAAGCCTGCAGCGTTTCCACCCATCGCACCGGGCTCGCCGCCTGGAGGGCGAGGGCAGCGCGGATAGCGTCGGGATCGGACTTCGACTGCGCGTCGACGTTCTGGACGACCGGAATCGCGGGAGCGAGAAACGGCACGGTTGCGAGCCTCGCGGCGAGCCGCTCGCCGGCGGGCTTCATCAGCGAGCTGTGGAAAGGCGCCGACACCGGCAGCAGGACGCCGCGTTTCGCGCCCCGCGCCGCGGCGGCGGCGATCGCCCGTTCGACCGCATCCCGGTGACCGGCGATCACGACCTGCTCAGGCGTGTTGAAATTGACCGGTTCGACGACCTGCCCTTGTGCCGCTTCCGCGCAGGCTGCGGCAACCGCGGCGGCATCGAGTCCGAGAATCGCCGCCATTGCCCCAACGCCTGCCGGCACGGCTTCCTGCATGGCCTGCGCCCGAAAACGCACCAGCGGCAGGGCATCGCGGAACGAAAGCGCGCCCGCCGCGACGAGCGCCGTGTATTCACCGAGACTGTGGCCGGCGACGATCGCGGGCGGGGGACCTCCCGCGGCCTGCCACGCCCGCCACACGGCGATTCCCGCGGTCAGCATCACGGGCTGTGTGTTCACCGTGCGGTTCAGCGCTTCCTCGGGCCCCTCGGTGACGAGCGCCCAAAGATCTTCGCCGAGAATCGTCGAAGCCTCGTCGAACGCGGCCTTCACGACCGGATGTTCCTCGAAGCCGGCCATCATCCCGACCGATTGCGATCCCTGCCCCGGAAACACGAATGCCATCGACATGCCGCTCACCATTCGAGAAAGATCGAGCCCCACGTGAAGCCGCCGCCGACACCGAGCAGCATCACGCGTTGCCCCGCGACAAGGCGCCCGTCGCGCACCGCCTCGTCGAGTGCGAGCGGGATCGACGCGGCCGACGTATTGGCGTGGCGGTCGACCGTGGAAACTACCTTTTCCAGCGGGATACCGAGCTTCTTCGCAGTCGCATCGATGATCCGCACGTTGGCCTGGTGCGGGACCAGCCAATCGATCGCCGCGGCGGAGACGCCGTTCGCGGCGAGTGCCTCGTGCGCCGAGTCCGCCAGGACCTTGACTGCGAACTTGAAGACGGCGCCTCCTTCCATCTTGACGTACGGCGAGCCGACAATGGCGCCATCGGCAATCGTGCCGTTCACGCAAAGAATATCGCGATATCGGCCGTCGGCATGCAGGTGGGCCGACAGGATGCCGGGAACCTTCGAGGGCACCAGCACTACCGCTCCGGCACCGTCGCCAAAGAGCACGCAGGTGGCGCGGTCGCTCCAGTCGATGATGCGGGAGTAGATTTCGGCCCCGACCACGAGCGCATTGCGCGCCATTCCCGAGGCGACCATGCGGTCCGCGACGGCGAGCGCATAGACGAAACCGCTGCAGACGGCCTGCACGTCGAATGCGGGGCCGCCGGCGGCGCCCAGCTTGGCCTGGAGGATGCATGCGGTCGACGGAAACACGACGTCCGGCGTCGTCGTGGCAACGATGATGAGGTCGACGTCCGCGGGCGCGATGCCGGCTGCGCAGAGCGCGGCGCGCGACGCATTGAGGGCGAGATCGCTGGTCTGCTCGTCCGGCGCCGCGATGCGCCGCTCGCGGATTCCGGTGCGCGCGCGTATCCATTCGTCGCTCGTGTCGACGCGCCGCGAGAGTTCAGCGTTGGTGAGAATGCGTGCCGGGAGGTAGCTGCCGGTCCCCGCGATGCGGCTATGCATCGGGAGTGGCGTCGACGAGTCCGGGCGTGGTCGCGGGCGCGCCCGGTCGCGGCATCGCCGCCATGCGCTGCGCAATGCGGTCCAGCACGCCATGGGATGCTTCTGCGTGCGCCTTGCGCAGCGCAAACTTGAACGCGAGCGCGTCGGCGCTGCCGTGACTCTTGACCACCACGCCCATGAGGCCGATCAGCGTGGCGCCATTGTGCCGCCGCGGGTCGACGCGACGCTTGAACGCGGTCAGCGCCGGGTAGGCGAGCAAGGCGGCCAGCTTGCGCAGCGGATTGCGCGTGAATTCGGTCTTGAGGAACTCGTAGAGCACGGTGACGAGGCCTTCCGACGCCTTGAGGGCCACGTTGCCGACGAAGCCGTCGCACACCACGACGTCGGTCGTCCCCTTGTAGATGTCGTTTCCCTCGACGTTGCCGTAGAAGTTGAGGCCGGAGGCTCGCAAGAGGTCCGAAGTGGCCTTGACGACATCGTTGCCCTTGATGTCCTCCTCGCCGATGTTGAGAAGCCCCACGCTGGGTCTCTCGATGCCGTCGACCGCGGCCGCCAGCGCCGTGCCCATCACGGCAAACTGCACGAGCTGCTCCGGCGTGCAGTTGACGTTGGCGCCCAAGTCGAGCACGGTCGTCGTGCCCGTACGCGTCGGCAGCTGCGACGCGATGGCGGGCCGGTCGATGCCGGGGAGCGTTTTCAGGACGAAGCGCGAGATTGCCATCAGTGCGCCGGTATTGCCGGCGGAGACGCACGCCTGCGCGGTGCCATCCTTGACGAGGTTCACCGCGACCCGCATCGACGAGTCCTTTTTCCGGCGCAGCGCCTCCGCCGGAGGTTCCTGCATCGCCACGACTTCGGACGCGGGATGGATCGAGAGGCGAGTCGAGGCGGGCGACCGGTGCTTGGCCAACGCGGCCCTGAGCGGGCTGTCGAGACCGACGACGATCACCCGTGCGTCCGGCGTCTCCTCGAGAAATTTCAGCGCGGCCGGGATGGTGACCGATGGGCCGTGGTCGCCCCCCATTGCATCGACGGCTACCGTAACCGGCATGTCGGGATCCGGAAAATGCGCGTGGTCGACGAAAGGGGACGCGCGGCGGGCGCCTGCGTCAGCTTCACGTCCGGAAGTTTACCCGCTGCCGAGGGGCGGCGGCACGAACACGCGGCGCGACGCACGATATGCCGACGACGCGTGACGCAGCCGCGCGGGAGTGTTACTCGTCCGCCTTGGTCTTGACGACCTTCCTGCCGCGGTAGTAGCCCGACGGGCTGATGTGATGCCGCAGGTGCGCCTCCCCGGTCACGGGTTCGACCGCCAGCGACGGGGCGGTCAGAAAATCATGGGCGCGATGCATGCCGCGCTTCGACGGCGACTTCTTGTTCTGCTGGACAGCCATGGCACTCTCCTATCGATTCTCGTACAAATCGGCTCGTGCCGCCCGCGGGCGGTCAGGCCTTCGGTTTCCTTCCCGGGCGGGTCTTCAGCGCAGCCAGCGCGCTGAACGGTGATGAATCCTCCGCCGAGTGCGATCCGGTGCGACGATCGCCTTTCATCTCCGCCGTGACGCAATCGCCGCGTCCGCAATGGGGCGCGAAAGGCAGCGTCAGCAGCAGCTCGTCCTCCACCAGCACCCGCGGTTCGAGCGGCACGTCGGCGACGACGACTTCGTGTTCGTCCTGCTCGTCGAGGCTCGCCATCTCGCGCTCGTCTCGCGCGAGCAGCAGCACCGTTTGCTGCGCCACCTTCCATGAGAACGGCCGCAGGCACCGCTGGCACTCGAGCGTCACTGCGCCGTCGAGGGTCACTTCGAGTGCCGCCCGGCCCAAGGCATCGGCAACGCCGGCGATTCGCCACCCGACCGTAGCGGCATCCTCGCCCGGGCCGCCGACCAATTGATCGGCAACGCGCGGAAGGTCTGCGGCACGAACAGCCCCCGCAAGCTCCAGGCCCCGCGCCGCCATGTCCATGGCATCGAACGAACCGTCGCGGCGCGTGGCCGCTGTCTGGCGCCCGGTCATCCGCTGCCTCCGTACGTTGCTTCGGCCAACCGCCCGCGCACCCGACCGCAGCTACGAATGGGCCGACCGGCTAAAACATAAGATAATAGCGCGGACCCCGACGCATGTCAAAAAAATGTCCGCAAAAACAACAGTGAACCCCGGCACGCGACCCTTGG
Organism: uncultured beta proteobacterium; assembly: GCA_963726765.1. Lineage (GTDB taxonomy): Bacteria > Pseudomonadota > Gammaproteobacteria > Burkholderiales > Casimicrobiaceae > CAIWHR01. The sequence continues at coordinate 132,695 of CAVSDH010000004.1, forward strand.
TGCTGGCCTCGACATCGCGCTATCGGCGGGCGCTGCTGGAGCGGCTCGGCCTCCCGTTCACGGCCATCGCGCCCATTGCCGACGAGACGCCTTTGGTCGGCGAATTGCCCGCGGCTACCGCCTTGAGGTTGGCCGAAGCGAAAGCGCGAAGCCTCGCGGGCGATTGCCCGGGCGCCTTGATCGTCGGCTCCGACCAGGTGGCGAACTGCGACGGGCGCCCGATCGGCAAGCCGGGAAGCCGCAGCAACGCGATCGCGATGCTCGCCCTTCTCTCTGGCCGAACCGTCGTCTTTCATACGGGAGTAGCCCTGCTCGACACGGCGAGCGGCCGTTGTCGCACGGCCATGGTCGATGTACGCAGCACCTTCCGCCGGCTCGGCGCGGAGGAGATCGAGGCGTATGTCGATCGCGAGCAGCCCTACGATTGCGCCGGCGCCGTGAAATCGGAAGGTGTCGGGATCGCGCTGTTCGACGCAATCGAAAGCGACGACCCGACCGCGCTTGTCGGGCTCCCGCTGATCACGCTCGCCGGCATGCTGCGCGACGCGGGCGTGCCGGTGCCCGCCCCGAGCAGCGCGGCGGCTCCGCGTGGCGCGGGTCCGATGATGCCGGGCACCCTTTATCTCGTCCCCAACCTGCTCGGGGTCGTGGCGCCCGAGCACGTGCTTCCGGCGAAGACGATTGCCATCGCCCGGCGGCTCGACCACTACATCGTCGAGAACGCGAAGCCTGCACGCTCCTTTCTGAAATCGCTCGCCCCCGGACGTGCGTTGCGCGACATCGAGATCGTCGAGATCGGCAGCGATCCACCGGCGTCGCGCGGCGCGGAGCTGCTGGCCCCGGCACGTGCGGGACACGACGTCGGGCTGGTGTCGGATGCCGGCTGTCCCGGCGTTGCGGATCCCGGCGCGCTTGTCGTCGCCGCCGCGCATCGCGAGCGGATCACGGTCGTGCCTCTGGTCGGCCCGACTTCGGTGCTGCTCGGGCTCATGGCGTCCGGGATGAACGGTCAGGGCTTCGCATTTCACGGATACCTGCCGGTCAAGCCTCCCGCCCGCGCCGAGGCGCTCCGGGCGCTCGAAGCGGACTCGCGGCGGACCGGACACGCGCAGCTCTTCATCGAGACGCCCTATCGCAACGAGGCGCTGCTCGCCGGCATCGTCGAGACTTGCAAGCCGACGACGCGGCTGTGCGTCGCCGCGGATTTGACGCTCGATTCCGAGTCCGTGGAGTCGCGCGCGATCCGGGAATGGAAGGGACGCGATTTCACGCGCTACGCGAAGCGCCCGGCGATTTTCGTGCTGCAGGCGGACAGAAACTAGAATCGACCGCCGCCCTCGACGATTCGGGCGATAGCGCGGCGCGGCCTTTCAGGCGAGGCTGTCGCTGATGTAGCTCTTCAGGGCCTGGTTCTCCAGCGTCTGGTCCTCGAGGACGGCCTTCGCGACGTCGTGGAACGACACCACGCCCTGCAGCATCGCGCCATCGAGCACGGGCACGTAGCGCGCGTGCCGCTCGAGCATGATCCGTCGCAACTCCATGACGTCGATGGACGGCTTGGCGGTCAGCGGATCTCGGTCGGTGATCTCGCCGATCTTGACCCCCCCGAGCGTACCTTCGCGGTCGGCCAGGGCGCGCAGCACCTCGGCAAACGTGACCATGCCCGCCATGTGCCCGTGGTCCATCACGACCAGCGAGCCGATGTCGTGCTGCGCCATGACCTTAACGGCGGACAGCACAGGCGCGTCCGGCGTCGTCGTGTAAAGCGCGTTGCCCTTGATGCGCAGGATTTCGCTGACGAGCATGGTGATTCCCTTGCGTCGATCCGGTCGCGGCGACCGATTCAGCGATCGCGGATGCTCCCGACGAACCGGGCACGAGTCGCAATGGCAGCACACCCGAAATGCGGCCACTCGCCGCGCCTAGCGGTACAAGATGCGATCCGGGAGCCACATCGCAATCTGCGGGAAGACGTAGACCAGGAACATCGACACGAACACCATGAAAAGGAACGGCAACGCGCCGGCGAAGATCTGGTTCAACGTCACGTGCGTCGGTGCAACGCCCTTCAGGTAAAAGCACGCCATCGCCACGGCGGCGTCAGGAACGACGTCTGGAGTTGAGCGCGACCAGCACGCCGAAGAACAGCGGGGTCGATGTTGAAGTGCGTGCAGCAGTGGCAGGAAGATCGGCATGAAGATGATGATGATCTCGGTCCACTCGAGCGGCCAGCCCAGCATGAAAATGATGAACTGCGCCAGGATCATGAACTGTCACCGGCGTCATGTTGAGGCCGAGGATGAAGTTCTCGATGACCGTCCTGCCCGCCGAGTAGCGAGAACACCGACGAGAACGACCACGAGCCGACGAACAGCCAGCAGACCATCGCGGCCGTGCGCGCGGTAAGGAACACGGCCTCCTTCAATCGCTGCAGCGTGAACTGGCCATATCCGATCGCTAGGACGATCGATCCGAATGCGCCGAAGGCGGCGGCTTCATTCGGTGTCGCCAAACCAAAAAGGATCGCTCCCAGCACGGCCAGAATGAGGAACGCCAGCAGGAAAGAACGAAGTCATCAGCAGCATCACCATCTGCCCCACCGGGATGTCGCTCTCCTCCTTCGGCAGCTTGGGTGCGAGCTTGGGGTTCAGCAGTGCGCGGCCGATTACGTACACCATGTAAAGACTGGCGAGCAGAAAGCCGGGAAGGAATGCGCCGGCGTAGAGGCGCACGACCGACACGCTGGCCATCGCGCCGTACAGAATGAGCATGATGCTCGGTGGGATCAGAATGCCAAGGCAGCCGCCGGCGGCCACAACGCCGGCGGAGAGCTTGATGTCGTAGCCCGCCTTCAGCATTGCCGGAAAGGCCAGTAGTCCCATCAGCGTAACCACGGCGCCGACAATCCCCGTCGCGGTGGCGAACAGCGCACACGTGGCCAGCGTAGCGACGGCGAGCGAGGCCGGCACGTGCTTCGCCGATACCTGCAGGCTGCGGAACAGCCGGTCGAGGATATTCGAGCGCTCGACCATGTAACCCATGAACAGGAACAGCGGAACGGCGATCAGGACATCGTTCGACATCACGCCGAAGGCGCGCTGGACCAGCAACTGAAAGATGTTGTCGCCCATCGCGTAATAGCCGAAGAACACGGCCAGCGCGATCAACGTGAAGGCGATCGGAAATCCCAGGAAGATCGTGACGATGAACATGCACATCATCAGGACGCCGACTTGGGGATCGGTCATTGCTTTTCTCCATGATGCTCTACGTCCTGCAAAATCTGGGCGGCAGTCTTGCCGGATTGCGCCTCCTCGAGAATCATCTTTTCGAGCTCTTCGACGTCGCGCCGGCGTTGCGGCGCCTTGCCAGTCCGCAGCGCAATGACGCAGCGAATTGCCTCGACCGTTCCTTGCAGCAGCATGAAGATTGCCGCCAGCGGGATGATCCCCTTGAACGGCCAGATCGGCGGACCCGTCGGGCTCGAAGCGCTATGCTCGTCGATTCGCCAGGACAGGTCGAAAAAAATGAAGCCGGAATAGAGGAGCGCGAGCATCGCCGGGAAGAAGAACAGGATCAGGCAGGCGAACTCGATCGAGACCTTGATTTTGAACGGCAGCATGCGCGAAATGAAGTCGCCGCGAACATGCCCGTCCTGCGACAGCGTGTACGCGCCCGCCATCATGAACAGCGTGCCGTACAGGATGTACTCCGTGTCGTAGGCCCAACCGGTAGGCGCGCTGAACACATAGCGCAGGACGACGTCGTAGCACGTAACAAGGGTGAGGCCGATGATGCACCAGGAGAAGGTCTTACCCACCAAGGTGCTCAGGTCATCGACGAACAACAGGTATCGCTGCATGCCGCCCCCTTTCAGCGTTCCGGTGCCCGATCAAATGCAGATGCACGTACCCGTCGTCGTGGCCGTCAGCTCGATGAGTGGCTTGCCCGGGGCGCACAAAAAACCCTCGGCCGGCAAGGCAAGCGCCGAAAGTCAGCGCTTGCCCGGCCGGTTCCGAAGGTTGGATGCAAATGCGACGTCAGGCCTTGTCGATATTGAAGAAGTGGTGAGAGGCAAGTCCCCGCGGCGACTCGAATTGCGCACGATACGCTACCACCGTCTTCGCCCACGCCTTCTGCGACTCGACGACCCTGCCGAAGAACTTGTTCTCCTGCGATAGGCGCGGGAGTATCCTGTCCCACGCCGCGAGCTGCGCTTCAAGCACGGACTTTGGAGTTTCATAAACTTTGACGCCCGCCTTTTCAATCTTGACCAGGTCCTCGGGATAGCGCTTCTGCCATTTCCATGACATGTCGGCCGACGCCGACTCGACGGAATACTTGAGGATTGCCTGCAGCTCCTTGGGCAGGGCGTTGTACTTGTTTTTGTTGAAGATGATCTCGAAGCATTCCATGTCCTGGTGGAAGCTCTGAACCATGTAGACCTTCGAGACGTCGGGAAAGCCCAGCGCCAGATCGGACGACGGATTGTTGAATTCCGCCGCATCGAGGACGCCGCGGTCCATCGATGGCACGATGTCGGGGCCGCCTATGATGGTGACGGCCGCGCCCATCTCGTTCATCAGGTCGGCGGCGAGCCCGACGGTCCGGTACTTGAGCTTCTGGAACTGCGCTGCGTCGGTGACCGGCTTCTTGAACCAGCCCAACGGCTGCGTAGGCATTGGCCCGGTCAACCATCCCACAACGTTGACCTTGAGGATGTCGCTAAGGAGTTCGTTGTAGAGCTTTTCGCCATCCCCGTAATAGAACCAGCCCAGCAGGTCGTTGGCCTGCCAGCCGAAGGACGGTGCGGTGCCGAACAGCGAAAACGCCTTGTTCTTGCCATACCAGTACGCACAAACGCCATGTCCGCCATCGAGCACACCGGTGCTGACGGCATCCTGCATCCCAAAAGCTCCTACTACGGCGCCCGCTGGCAGCACGTCGAGCCGCAGCTTGCCGGCCGCCATCTCGTTGACGCGCCTGGCGTAGTCCTGCGCGTACTCGTGGAAGATGTCCTTCGCAGGCCACGTGCTCTGAAACCTCCAGACGATCGGGCGCCTGCGACTTCGCAATCATCGGAAAGCCGAGCGTCGCCGTCGCGGCGGCGGTACCGGTCGCCGCCTTGAGGAACTTGCGGCGGGAGCCGGCGGATGTGCGGGATTTGGCTTTCGCCGAGACGAGCGACTTGCGGTTCATGATTCCTCCTGTGAAGTGGCGTCGTTGCGCCGTGCCGGGGATGGCATTTGTGATAAGGCCCCGAACACTTTCGCCGTGAAGCAGCGCGGCTCGCAGAGATGCGCCATATCACCTTTCTGGTGAGTTTATACCTGCCGGTTCTGAATCGTCCACGCCCTTGTGTGCGACTGGAATGGCCGGCCGGCCCGAGTAAACAGCCCCGCGCGACCGCTCGGGACGGGCTCAGGCTCCCAGCGCCCGCCGCTCGCGCAGCGCCTCGGCGAGCGTGCCGCTGTCGACGAACTCCAGCTCGCCCCCCACGGGCACGCCGCGCGCCAGGCGCGTTATCTCGAGCCCGCGTCTCCCGAGCAATTCGCCGATGTAGTGCGCCGTCGCTTCGCCCTCGTTGGTGAAATTGGTGGCGAGGACGACCTCGCGGACGACGCCGTCGGTCGCGCGGCGGATAAGCCGCTCCAGCCGGATCTCCTTCGGCCCGATGCCGTCGAGCGGCGACAGGCGGCCCATCAGCACGAAATAGAGGCCGGAGTAGGCCTGCGTGTTCTCGACCATCAGGAGGTCGGCCGGCGTCTCGACGACGCAAAGCAGCGCCGGGTCGCGCTTGCCGGACCGGCACAGCACGCAGATCGCATCCTCGGTGAACGTGTTGCAGCGCTCGCAGTGCCGGACGTGCAGGGTGGCATGAGTGAGCGCGTCGGCAAGACGCTGCGCCCCGTCGCGATCGTGCTGCAGCAGATGGAGCGCCATGCGCTGCGCCGCCTTGGGCCCCACGCCGGGCAGGCAGCGGAGCGCGCGCGTAAGTGCGTCGAGGCTGGTCAGCGGCTCGTGCGGCGCGGCGGTCCGGTCGGTCATCGTGCCGTGGCGGCGCTTCAGAACGGCAGCTTGAATCCCGGCGGCATCGGCATGCCCATCGTGAGGCCGGACATCTTCTCCTGCGTTGCGACGTCGACCCGGCGCACCGCGTCGTTGACGGCTGCCGCGACGAGGTCCTCCACCATGTCCTTGTCCTCGGCGAGGAGCGACGGATCGATCGTGACCCGCCTCACGTCGTGCTTGCAGGTCATCGAGACCTTGACGAGACCGGCGCCGGATTGGCCCTCGACCTCCAGAAGCGCCAGTTCGTCCTGCGCCTTCTTGAGACTCTCCTGCATCTGCTGCGCCTGCTTCATCAGCCCGGCGAGCTGGTTCTTCATCATGGCACGTGCTCCTGGTGACGGGATCCGGCGCGCTCAGGCGACCGGCTTGATGGAATCGGGACGAATCCGGGCATCGAAGCGCTCCAGGACATCGCGCACGAACGGTTCATCCCGAAACGCGGCCTCCGTCTTCGCCTGTTTCTCGGCGCGTGCGCGTTGCTCCTGCGCGGCGAGCGAGGAATCGGCGACCGCACCGACCTCGAACGCGAGCAGCCATCTGCGCCCGGTCGCCTGGTCGAGCGCAAGCTTGAGCTTGTCCGAATACGCCTTGTCGGTCAGATGCTTGTGAATCGCCGGCAGGGCAAGCGTGAGCACGTTGCCGGCGATCGACTTGAGCTCCGTCTGCGCCGCGAGCTGCGCTGCAATGGGCGGTAGCTTGAGCGACGCGACGAAGGCCGGCCACTGCGCGACATCGGCAGGGAGCGCGACCGTCGCCTGCGAGGGGCGCGGCTGGGCTTCCGGCGCGCGAACCTCCGCCGTGGCGCCTGCCCCACGCCGCGCTGCGGCCGTTGGCGGGCGCGTTTCGCCAGCCGGCCCCGAAAGGCGGGTTGACGCGCCTTCCGGATCGATGCCCCGGGTTGGCTCGAACGCGAGAAGGCGCAGCAGCGTCATCGAGAACCCCGTGGCCTCGTCGGGCGCACGCGCAAGATCCTCGCGGCCCTGCACGCAGATCTGATAGGCGAGCTGGACGCCTTCCGCCGGCATCGACAACGCCAGCGCCGACACTCGATCACCGTCGTCGAACGCGGCAACGGCCTCCGGCACGGCCTGGGCAACGGCGACTCGATGAAACAGCGACGCGAGTTCCTCGAGCGCCGGCGCGAAGGCGGCGCCGCGCGCGGCGATCGCATCCGCTTCGGCGAGCAGCGCGCTTCCGTCGGAGGCGGTAAGAGCATCGGCAATGCGGTAGGCATAGTCGCGATCGACGGTGCCCAGCATCGTCCGCACGGTCGCCTCGCGCACGTCGCCGCCGCCATACGCGATCGCCTGGTCGAGCAGCGACAGCGCATCGCGCATCGAACCCCGGGCGCTCCTGGCAATCAGCGTGAGCGCGCCCGTGTCGAACGTTATTCCTTCGGATTGGAGGATCGCCGCGAGCCGTTCGGCGATCAGCGACGCCGGCAGCGGCTTCAGGTTGAACTGCAGGCATCGCGAGAGAACGGTCACCGGAATCTTCTGCGGGTCGGTCGTGGCGAGGACGAACTTGACGTGCTCCGGAGGTTCCTCGAGCGTCTTCAGCATCGAGTTGAAGGCTGCCTTCGACAGCATGTGCACTTCGTCGATCAGGTAGACCTTGTATCGGCCGACGGTCGGCGCATAGCGCGCGTTGTCGAGGATCTCGCGCATGTTGTCGATGCCGGTGTTCGACGCCGCATCGAGCTCCAGCAGATCGACGAAGCGTCCGGCGTCGATGTCGGTACAGGCCGCGCAGGTTCCGCAAGGCGTCGCGCTCACTCCGTTCGTCACGCAGTTGAGGCTCTTCGCCAGGATTCTCGCGATCGTCGTCTTGCCGACACCGCGGGTGCCGGTCAGCAGGTAGGCGTGGTGCAGGCGGCCGCGCGACAATCCATTGGCGAGCGCCGTGACGACGTGTTCCTGCCCGGCAAGTTCTGCAAACGTCTTCGGCCGCCATTTGCGGGCCAGCACCTGGTAGGTCATCGAGTCTGGCGTTTGGCGTTAGGCGTCGGGCACGGTACCAGTCCAATTGCCGTCGGATCGGCCTGAAACGACGCGAGAACCGGCGCAGGAATGCAAGAGGCCGATCCGGCGGGCAACGAGAGGTGGCGAGCCGTTCCCCCGGCACTTGCGGTGAGTCGCTGTGGCTGCTTCCTTCCGGACCTGACCAGGTTCACGACGCCGCAATGCGGGGCGACCCGCCATTGATCGGTGGCGGCGATGCGCAAGGGCTGGATTATCGGCGATCGCGCGTTCCGCGGCAAGCGATGGCCGGGTCCTTCGTCCCGTCGCCACGCACGCCCCGCAGAGCCCAGACTCCATAATCGCGCTCGCTATAATCTCCAGCGTCACCATCGCCGCTGCCGCCATCGCTATCGACTTTCGACCGACCATGCGACCGTCGCGCCGCGTTGTCCTTGCCGCTGCTGCCATTGTCGTCGCGGCTGCGGTGGCGCTCGCGATGTTCTCGACGTCACCGATCGTCGGTCTGCGATCGCCCTTGGGGACCCCGGAGAGCGCAAAGGAACTGGTCGCGCTGGTCCGTCCGGGTCCCGTGGTCTACTTTCCGGGGCCAGACGGCCAGATCGAAGGACTCGACGCCGACCTGCTCCGCCTCTACGCCACCGAGAAGAAACTGCCGCTGCGCTTTGTCGCGGTGGACACCGCGGCCAACCTGCTCGCCGCGCTCGGCGACGACGATGGCCATCTCGGCGCAGGCGGATTGGTGCGGCCGCCAGCCATTGCGCAGGCCGATTCGAAAACCACGAACCGACCGATGCCTTCCGCAGAATCGCCCGGCCCGGCTGCATCGCTGCCGATGTTGTGGACAATCGGCTATTTCGCCGTGGAAGCGGTGCTGGTCTACAGCACCGACGGTTTCAAGCCTTCTGCGCTCGGCGATCTCGAAGGCGAGACCGTGGCGTTTTCCGACACCGCTGGGCTCGAGGCCGAAATGGACGCCCTGCGCGCTGCGCACCCGAAGATCCGGTGGCAATTCGTTCCCCAGGCATCGCCGGTGGAGCTGATCGCCCGGGTCTCCGACGGTGAACTCGGCTATGCCATTGTCGGATCGCTCGCCGCGGCGATCGCGCGCAACATTTATCTCGACTTTGACGTGGCGTTCCCCGTCGGCAGCAAGCAGCAGCTCTCGTGGGCCGTGCCGGGACGCTTTCCGAAGCTGCGCGACGATCTCGACCGCTTTCTCGACCGCGTCAAGCGCGACGGCACGCTCGCGCGTCTCGTCGAGCGCTACGTGCCGGAATTCCGTCAGTTCCAGCGCCTCGATGCGAGCGGGTTGCAGGAGCGCCTGCGTACGACGCTGCCCCAGTATCGACAGATCTTCCGGGAGGCACAGGAAAGGACGGGAATCGACTGGCGCCTGCTTGCTGCGCTCGCCTACCAGGAATCGAAATGGGATCCGCTTGCGACCAGCGAAACCGGCGTACGCGGATTCATGCAGATAACGGAAGACACCGCGAGGCGGCTCGGCGTCACCAATCTGCTCGACCCGGGGCAGAACGTCCTTGCCGGGGCGCGCTACCTGCAGGGTCTGAAGGAAGGCTTTCCGCCGCGCATCCAGGAGCCCGACCGGACCTGGCTCGCGCTTGCCGCGTACAACATCGGCATCGGCCATCTCGAGGATGCGCGCGTGCTGACGCAGCGTCAGGGCCTCGATCCCGATCACTGGAGCAACGTGAAGAAGGTCCTGCCGCTGCTGGCGCTTCCCGAGCATTACGAAAAGGCGAAGCTCGGCTACGCGCGCGGCGGCATGCCGGTGGCGTTCGTCGATCGCGTTCGTGGCTACTATGACGTGCTGCTCGCGCTTCAGCCGCCGATGCAGCCGCGGCTGCGTCTTTTCTCCGGCGCGTCGGAACCTCCTGCCACTCCGAAGGCACCGACTAAGTACTGAGCGGCAGCGCAATGTCCTAAGATGTCGACATGTCGAGATTGCTGATCCCGCTGCTCCTCGCCCTCCTCGCATTTGCATCCGGCGCCGGGGCGCAAGGGCCGCCGACGGTCATGCTGGAAGAGTTGACGTGGACCGAGCTGCGCGACCGCGTTGCGGGGGGCGCGACAACGGTCCTCGTGCCGATCGGCGCGACGGAGCAGAACGGCCCGCACATGGCGCTGGGCAAGCACAACGTCCGCGCCAGGGCGCTGGCCGAGAAAATCGCCGTCGCGCTGGGCAACGCGCTCGTCGCGCCGGTGATCGCCTATGTCCCCGAGGGCGGCGTGAATCCGCCCACTTCGCACATGCGCTTTCCCGGCACGATCACCATTTCCGACGCGACGTTCGAGGCGATGCTGGAATCCGCCGGACGCAGCTTCAAGCTCGCCGGCTTCCGCGATGTCGTGTTTCTCGGCGACCACGGGGGTTACCGAAAGGATTTGCAGGCGTCCGCGGCGCGCCTCAACGGCGAGTGGAAGGCCTCCGACGTCCGGGCCCATGCGATCGCCGAGTACTACGCGGTGACCCAGACGGCGTATGTCCAGCTGCTCAAGGAACGCGGCTACCGCGACGACGAAATCGGCACCCACGCCGCCTTGGCCGACACCTCGCTCGCGCTCGCCGTGGATCCGAAGCTCGTGCGCACGGAGCGGCTGCAGTCCGGCCCGAAACTCACGGCGGTCGACGGTGTCTATGGGGACCCTCGCCGCGCGAACGCCGACATCGGCCGCGCGGGCGTCGATATGATCGTGAAGGAAACCGTCGAGGCCATCCGCAAGGCTACGGCACGTCGCTGAGTTTCTCGACGCACGCCCCGCACCCATCCCCAATCGCCATCTTCCGAAATGACCGTGACTCCCAGACCCGCCCGACACGCGTTGACACTATTCCTGTTCAGCCTGACCCTTGCCGCCGTCGTCGCGGCGGAGGGACCCGGGCCTGCGCTCGTCGCAGTTCCTCCCGCGGTCGCGACGGTTCCAGGCATGGCGCCGGTTCCCGATCCGTCCAATCTCTACAGCGAGATCTCCGCCCAGAAATTGATCCCGGCCGTGGCCGGCGACCCTAGGCGCGTCTACGTGCCGAACCTGCAGTCGAACGACGTCTACGTGATCGATCAGGATTCCATGACGGTCGTGGACAGGATTCGCGTCGGCCTCAATCCGCAGCATGTCGTGCCGTCGTGGGACATGCGGACGCTGTGGGTGGCGAACAACGCCGAGAACACGAAGGTCGGCAGCCTTACGCCGATCGATCCGCGCACCGGAAAAGCCGGCAAGCCGGTCCCGGTCGACGATCCGTACAACATGTATTTCTCACCGGACGGAGCGTCGGCGATCGTCGTGGCCGAGGCGTTCAACCGTCTCGACTTCCGCGATCCGAGAACGATGGCGATGCAGTATTCGTTGGACGTGCCCCGATGCGGCGGCATCAATCACGCCGACTTCTCCATCGACGGCCGCTATGCGATCTTCACCTGCGAATTCACCGGCACGGTGGCCAAGGTCGACCTCGTCAACCGCAAGGTGCTGGGCTACATCCAGCTCATCAAGCCCGGCCTGCCGACGCAGACGGTCAAGGGCATCGACGGGCGCGACGAGGTCATCTGCACGACGTGGAAGGGGATGCCGCAGGACGTTCGCGTTTCGCCGGACGGCCGGACGTTCTACGTCGCCGACATGATGTCGGACGGTGTGCACGTCGTCGATGGCGAGTCGTTCCGTCAGACCGGATTCATTCCGACCGGCGTAGGCGCCCATGGTCTCTATCCCAGCCGCGACGGCCGGAAGCTCTACGTCGCCAATCGGGGCTCGAACAAGATTCACGGCCCGCCGCGGGGCAAGGGCAGCGTCTCGGTGATCGACTTCGCGTCGAAGAGAGTCGACGTCTCATGGCCGATTCCCGGCGGCGGCAGCCCGGACATGGGCAACGTCAGCGCCGACGGGAAGACGCTCTGGCTCTCGGGGCGCTACGACAACGTGGTCTACGTCATCGACACCCTTTCCGGCGAGGTCCGCAAGATACCCGTCGGCAAGGAACCCCACGGTCTGACGGTTTGGCCGCAGCCCGGCCGCTACTCGCTGGGGCACACGGGCAATATGCGGTAGGGGATGCGATGGCGGGTTGCCCCCGGCGCGAGCGCTATTTCCCGGCAGTGATCACCTTGTCGCCGCCCATGTAGGGCTGCAGACGAGCCGGCACGTCGATGCCGCCGTCCGCGCGCTGAAAGTTCTCCATCACCGCCACCAGGGTGCGCCCGACGGCGAGGCCGGACCCGTTCAGCGTGTGCACGAGTTCCGGCTTGCCCTGTTCGTTCCGGAAGCGTGCCTGCATTCGCCGCGCCTGGAAGGCCTCGCAGTTCGAGCACGACGAGATCTCGCGATAGGTGTTCTGCCCCGGCAGCCAGACCTCGAGGTCGTACGTCTTGGCGCTGGCAAAGCCGATGTCGCCGGTGCACAGCGCCACGACGCGATAGGGAAGCTCGAGGCGCTGCAGGATCGTCTCCGCGTGGCGGGTCATCTCCTCGAGTGCGTCGTACGACGTTTCCGGCCGCACGATCTGCACCATCTCGACCTTGTCGAACTGGTGCTGCCGGATCATCCCGCGCGTGTCCTTGCCGTAACTTCCGGCCTCGGATCGAAAACACGGCGTGTGCGCGGTGAGCCTGATTGGCAGAGCCTCCGCCGGGACGATTTCGTCGCGCACGGAGTTGGCGAGCGAAATCTCGGACGTCGAGATGAGATAGAGCGGCTCGCCCTCGCCTTCGACGCCACCCTTGCGGACGGAGAACATGTCGTCCGCGAACTTCGGCAGCTGCGTCGTTCCGACAAGCGTTTCCGCATTGACGATATAGGGCGTGTAGCACTCGGTGTAGCCGTGCTCGCGCGTGTGCGTGTCCAGCATGAACTGCGCGAGCGCGCGGTGCATTCGCGCAAGCCCGGCGCGAAGGAACGAAAACCGGGCGCCGGAAAGCTTGGCCGCCGTGGCAAAGTCCAGGAGCCCCAGCGCCTCTCCGATGTCGGTGTGGTCGCGCGCCGGAAAGTCGAATGTCCGCGGCGTGCCCCACCGCCGAATCTCGACATTGTCGGACTCCGTCTTGCCGACGGGCGTCGATGCGTGCGTCAGGTTCGGCAGGTCGAGCAGATAGGCGCGGAGTTCGCGCTGCACGCGGTCGAGCTCCCCCTCCAACCGCTTCGTCTCGTCACCGATGCCGGCGACGTCGGCCAGAAGCGCGGCGGCGTCCTCTCCCCTGCCCTTCGCCGCGCCGATCTGCTTCGAGAGCGTGTTGCGCCGCGCCTGCAGATCCTGCGTGCGCGTTTGAATGTCCTTGCGCTCGCGCTCGAGCGTTTCGAACCTCACCGTATCGAGCGCGACTCCGCGCTTCGCGAGTCCGGCGGCGACGGCCGCGAGTTCATTGCGGAAAAGTTGGATGTCGAGCATCGCCGGATTTTAGCAAACGCCCCGTTTCATCCCTTGCTTCCGCCCGTCTTTCGGTCGCGCTGGCGCAGCGATTCGAGCCGGTCCCGGATCTTCGCCTCGAGCCCGCGGTCGGTGGGCTCGTACCACGTGACGTCGGGCATATTGTCGGGAAAGTATCGCTCGCCGGCCGCGTACGCATCTTTCTCGTCGTGCGCGTAGCGGTAGCCCTTGCCGTAATCGAGATCCTTCATCAATCGGGTCGGCGCATTGCGCAGTCGAAGCGGCACCGGGCGCGAGCCGTCGTCCTTGATGAATGCGCGCGCGGCGCCGTACGCTGTGTAGACCGCGTTCGATTTGGGTGCGACGGCAAGGTAGAGCACGGCCTCTGCGAGCGCCAGCTCGCCTTCCGGTGTGCCGAGCCGCTCGTAGGTTTCGACGGCGGCAAGCGTGAGCGACAGCGCGCGCGGGTCGGCAAGGCCCACGTCCTCTGACGCCATCCGGATCATTCGCCGGCCGACGTAGAGCGGGTCGGCGCCGCCGTCGAGCATCCGGCACATCCAGTAGAGCGCCGCGTCGGGGTTCGAGCCGCGGACCGACTTGTGAAGCGCCGAGATCTGGTCGTAGAAGGCCTCGCCGCCCTTGTCGAAGCGGCGCAGGCTGCGCGCGATGGTCGCCTCGACAAAGGCCACGTCGACCGGCGCCGCGCGCCCCTCGCCCGCGGCGGTTGCCAGATACTCGACCAGGTTGATGACGCGGCGGCCGTCGCCGTCGGCGTATGCAATCAACGCCTCACGCGCGCCCGCGTCGACGTCGAGCCCCGGCGCGGCGACCGCCAGCGCGCGATCCAGCAGCTGCGCGAGCTCCTCGGCGGACAGCGGCTCCAGCACGTAAACGGCGGCGCGCGACAGCAGCGCGCCGTTGACCTCGAAGGACGGGTTTTCGGTCGTTGCGCCGATGAACGTCACCAGGCCCTGCTCCACAAAGGGCAGGAAGGCGTCCTGCTGTCCCTTGTTGAACCTGTGTACCTCGTCGACGAACAGGATCGTGTGCCGGCCCGATTGCGCAAGGATCGCCTCCGCGCGCGCCACGGCGTCTCGGATGTCCTTGACCCCGGACAGCACGGCGGATAGCGCGATGAATTCCGCATTGAACGCGTCGGCCATGAGCCGAGCGATCGTCGTCTTGCCCACGCCCGGCGGTCCCCACAGGATCATCGAATGCGGCTTTCCCGCCGCAAACGCGACGGCCAGCGGCTTTCCGGGCGCGAGCAGATGCCGCTGTCCGATCACCTCGGCGATCGTTTTCGGCCGCAGGCGCTCGGCAAGGGGCGCCGCCGGATTGGAAGGAGTGAAGAGATCGGACACGGCGGTGAGCTTTTGTGGGCGGAGCGAGGGCGCCGCGTTGACCCATTGCAACAGGGCAGCGTACATTGGCGGCGTTTGCCGATTATCGGGCATTTTTGGTGCGCCCATGAACGCGCCGCCTGCCCGGCCGCAGCCGCCTTCCGCCCACCCCAGATGATCCGCGACAATCCCGTCAAGCGCACGCTCGCCGCGGGCGGAAGCGCATTCGGCGCGATGATCTTCGAGTTCGCAGCGCCCGGCCTGCCCCAAATCTGCAAGAACGCGGGAGCCGACTACGTGCTGTTTGACATGGAGCACACCGGCCTCGGCTTCGAGACGCTGAAAAACCAGTTCGCGCTGTGCCGCGGACTGGAAATCGTGCCGATGGTTCGCGTGCCGCGCGGCGAGTATGCGTTCATCGCCCGCGCGCTCGACGTGGGCGCCTTCGGCGTCATGGTGCCGATGGTCGGCACCGCCGACGAAGCGCGACACATCGTCTCCTGCACCCGCTATCCTCCGCTCGGGCGCCGCGGCGCAGCGTTCGGCTTTGCCCACGACGACTACCAGGCCGGCGATGTGGTGGCAAAGATGGCCGCGCTGCACGACCGCACGATGGTGATCCCGCAAATCGAAACCGCCGAAGGTCTCGCCAACGTCGAGGCCATTGCGGCAGTGCCGGGCGTCGACGCGCTCTGGCTGGGTCATTTCGACCTCAGTAATTTCCTGGGCATCCCCGGGCAATTCAAGCATCCGACCTTTCTTGCCGCCGTCGATCGGATCGTCGCGGCCTGCGAATCGCATGGCAAGACCGCCGCGTTCCTCGCGATGGACGACGACTGGGCGCGCGACTATGCGACCAAGGGGTTCCGGCTCCTCGCTTACGGCATCGATTCGCTCATGCTGCAGGGTGCACTCGCGCACGGACTCGAGATCCTGCGCAATGCGGGTCGGCCGGTGACGACCTGACCGGCATGACGAGCGCCTTCCGCGTCGGATTGACGCGTGACATCCTGAATTCGCGCGGCGAGCCCGCCTTCGGCCCGGCGGCGCTCGCCGTGCTCGACGGTGACCAAACGCTCGAGTGGGAATACCTTCCCGACGTCGTGCCGGAAATCACGGCGGATCACGCGGCGCGGTACGACGCGCTTTACGTCAACATCCCGCGCGTCCCTGCGTCTGCCGTTGCGCGTGCGGACTGCCGGCTGCGCGTCGTCGCGCGCCACGGTGTCGGCTACGACTCGGTCGACGTCGCCGCGATGACGCGGGCGGGTGTGGTTGTCACGCACACACCGAGCTCGATGCCGCGCCCGGTCGCGACGATCGCGCTGACGTTCGTCCTCGCGCTCGCGGGCAGGATGATGCTGAAGGATCGCCTGACGCGAACCGGCCGTTGGCACGAGCGCATGGACCACATGGGCACGGGACTCACCGGCCGCACGCTCGGGGTCATCGGCACCGGACGCATCGGGAAGGAACTGCTGCGGATGGCGCGCGTGTTCGACCTGAAGCTCCTTGCCGCCGACCCCTATGTCAATGCGATCGAGCTCGCCTATATCGGCGCCCGCAAGGTCGATCTCGATGCCCTGTTGGCGGAGGCCGACTTCGTCGTGACCTGCTGTCTCCTCGACGACGCCACACGCCACCTCATCGGAGCGCATCAATTTGCGCGGATGAAACCCACCGCACACTTCATCAACGTCGCGCGGGGGCCGGTCGTCGACGAGCTGGCGCTGATCGAGGCGCTGCGCGCAGGGCGACATCGCCGGCGCCGCGCTCGACGTGTTCGAGCAGGAGCCGGTCGCCGGCGACAATCCGTTGCTCGCCATGGACAACGTGATCCTGACCCCGCACTCGCTTTGCTGGACCGACGAATGTTTCCACAACATGGCCGCGACCGGCCTCGCGAGCATCGTCGACCTGCTCGGACGCCGCACACCGGAGTTCGTCGTCGATCGCGCGGTGCTCGATCATCCACGGGTGCGTGACTGGCTGGCGCGATGAATTGCAGGTCCATGCGCATCGTCGCGACGCTGCTTGCGACGATGACGCTTCAGGCCCACGCGTTCGACTTGCAGGGCCATCGCGGTGCCCGGGGCCTGCGTCCCGAGAACACGCTGGCGGCGTTCTCGTTCGCCCTCGCGACCGGCGTCACGACGCTGGAGACGGATCTCGCCGTGACGAAGGACGGCGTGCTCGTCATCTCCCACGACCCGTATCTCAATCCCGATCTCGTGCGTTCACCCGACGGAACGTGGCTCGCCGGCAAGGGTCCGCCGATCCACGCGCTCACTCTCGACGACCTCAAGCGCTACGACATCGGGCGATTGGATCCCGCCAGCGCCTATGCACGGCAATTTCCCGATCAGCGCCCGATGGACGGCGAACGGTTTCCGACACTTGCGGAAGTGTTCGCGCTGGTGAGGGCGCAGGGCCGTCCCGTGCGTCTCAATATCGAGACCAAGATCACGCCGGATAATTCCGGCGCGACGGTCGATCCGGAAACGTTCGCGCGGCTGACCGTCGAGGCGATCCGCAAAGCCGGCCTCGCGAGCGACGCGACGATCCAGTCGTTCGACTGGCGCACGCTCGTCGCCGCGAAAAAGCTTGCTCCGGAAATCGAGACCGTCTGCCTCACGATCGAGGCCGAGGGCAACGACACGGTCCGGCGCCGCGCCGATGCTCCGTCTCCCTGGCTCGCCGGACTCGATATCCGGGCCTACGACGGTTCGCTGCCGCGTGCGGTCAAGGCGGCGGGTTGCGGGACATGGTCGCCCTTCTGGCGCAACGTGACCGCCGCGAATGTCACCGAATCGCATGCGCAGGGCCTCAAGGTGTTGCCGTGGACCGTCAATGATCCGCGCGACATGGCGCAGCTGATCGATCTGGGCGTCGACGGACTGATCACCGATTATCCGGATCGCGCGCGACGCGTGATGGCCGACAAGGGGATTCCGCTGCCATAGGCGGCAGGTACCTGGAATCTACTCCCCCACCACGTCCGCGCCCTTCGGCGGTATGAACGCGAATTGCGCCGGGTCGAGCACCACATTGCGCTGGAACGAGTCGAACGTGAGCGTCGTCACGTTGCCGAAGGTGTCGTGCAGCTCCATCATCCGGGGCAGGTTGTCGCGAAAGCCGATGCGCACGCGCTCCACGCCGGATTCGGGTGCGCGGGGCCGGGCTTCCACGAGTTCCAGGCCGTCGTTCCGGCCCATGTCGACGATGTCGAAATTGCGATCGAGCGCATTGTCGCCGGACAGCAGGGCGGCCGGGCTTGCACCGAGCATCGCGTCCTGCGTGCGTGTGATCACCTGATTGAGATCGCGGTCGTAGATCCAGAGCTTGGATCCATCGCCGACGATGAGCTGCGCGTAGGGGACTTCGTACGACCACCGGAAACGCCCGGGCCGCGCGAACGTGAACGTGCCCGAACTCACCTGCGGCTCGCGCGCTCCCTTGGCGAGCACGGACTGCCGGAACGCGGTCCGGCCGCTCTTCGCGCCGTCGACAAAGGCCTTGAGCTGCGCGAGGCCCGTGGCGCCTGCCGCCGTGCTTGCCGACAGCGCCAGCGCCGCGACGGTCGCTGTCAGGCGGCGCGCCCGATCGCGGCGAACCCTGTCGTCGCCGTTCATGTTCCGGGAATGTTGGCGAGGCAATTGCCGACCGGGTCGAGCACCACGAACGAATGCTCGCGTGGTTCGTATTGCTTGCGGCCGTCGATCCGCTTCCATTGCCGGACATAGACGCGCCAGGAGTCGAGCGCGAATTCGGGATCGTAGTCGCAGCCATCGACCCAGTCGTCGACGGCGCAGAACTCCTTCGGCATCAGTGCCTTCGCCCGATCCGCGGCTTCGACCGCGGTGATCCGGGGAGCGCTGGCGGGCCGATCCTTCGGGCAAAAAGCCGTGCCCTCACGGTAGACGAGGATCGGCCCGGCAACCGCAAGGTTCGTCGCGGCAGCGAGAACGGCCAGCGCCAGGCCGCGTCGCGCAGGGATCGCGTTCAACGCGCGTCCCCCTTCCCCGCGGGAACCAGCACGTCGCGATTCCCGTTGGTCTGCATCGGCGACACCAGGCCCGCGCGCTCCATCTGCTCGATCAGCCGCGCAGCGCGGTTGTAGCCGATCCGCAGGTGCCGCTGCACGAGCGAAATCGATGGCCGCCTCGTCTGCAGGACGATCGCCACGGCCTGGTCGTACATGGGGTCCGATTCCGCATCGGCACCTTCGACGCCGACACTTTCTTCGCCGTTTCCGTTGCCCGCCGTGCCTTCGAGTATCCCTTCGAGATACTGCGGCCCTCCCTGCGTCTTCAAGTGCTCGACGACGTGGTGCACTTCGGCATCGGAGACGAACGCGCCGTGCACGCGCGACGGGTAGCCGACTCCCGGAGGCTGGAACAGCATGTCGCCCTGCCCCAGCAGCGTCTCCGCGCCCATGTGGTCGAGAATCGTCCGCGAATCGACCTTGCTCGCGACCTGGAACGCGATCCGCGACGGAATGTTCGCCTTGATGAGCCCGGTGATCACGTCCACGCTCGGCCTCTGCGTCGCGAGGATCAGGTGGATGCCGGCCGCGCGCGCCTTCTGGGCGATGCGCGCGATCAGCTCCTCGATCTTCTTGCCGGTCACCATCATGAGGTCGGCAAGTTCGTCGATGACGACGACGATGTAGGGCATCTCCTCGATCGGCTCCGGCGTGTCCGGTGTCAGCGAGAACGGATTCGTGAGCGGCTTGCCCGCCTTCTTCGCCTCGACGACCTTGGCGTTGTAGCCCGAAAGGTTGCGCACACCGAGCGTCGACATCAGCTTGTAGCGTCGTTCCATTTCGCCGACGCACCAGTTGAGCGCGTTGCCGGCGAGTTTCATGTCGGTCACGACCGGCGCCAGCAAGTGCGGTATTCCCTCGTAGACCGAAAGTTCCAGCATCTTCGGATCGACGAAGATGAGGCGCACCTGTTTCGGCTCCGCCTTGTAGAGCAGGGACAGGATCATCGCGTTCACGGCGACCGACTTGCCTGACCCCGTCGTGCCTGCGACCAGCAGGTGAGGCATCCTGGCGAGGTCGGCGATCACCGGCTTGCCGGCGATGTCCTTGCCGAGCGCGAGCGTGAGCGGACTGGTCGTGTCGTTGTAGGTCGCCGACGACAGGATCTCGACCAGCTTCACGATCTGCCGCCGCGGGTTCGGAAGCTCCAATCCCATGCACGACTTGCCGGGGATCGTCTCCACGACGCGAATGCTGACGACCGACAGCGCGCGCGCAAGGTCCTTCATCAGGTTGACGATCTGCGCGCCCTTCACGCCGACCGCGGGCTCGATCTCGAAGCGGGTGATCACGGGGCCCGGATACGCCGCCAGCACGCGGACGGCGACGCCGAAGTCGGCGAGCTTCCGTTCGATCAGACGGGACGTGAATTCAAGCGTTTCGGGGCTGATCGATTCCTGCGACGACGGCGCGTCGTCGAGCAGCGCAAGCGGCGGCAGCGGCGAATCCGGCATGTCGACGAACAGCGGCCGCTGCCGCTCCTTGGCCACGCGATCGGACTTTGGGGCTTCCGCCGCAGGCGGCACGACGACTACCGGCTCGTGCGCCACGACATCGTGCTTCGCCTGCACGATGGCGTCGCGCTCGGCGACCGCCTGCTCGCCCAGTTCGCGGTCCTTGCGCTCCTGCGCGCGCCGCCGCACCCACGCAATGCCGCCGTCCAATCCGGCGCCTATCCGCTCCATCAGCCTCAGCCATGACATTCCGGTGAACAGCGACCAGCCGACCGCGAACAGCGCGATGAGGAAAAGCGTGCTTCCGTTGAAGCCGAGCAGGCGCGCGAGCCCGCCGCCGACGACGTCGCCGAACACTCCGCCCGGCCGCTGCGGCAGGTTCACCGGAAGGCGGTACAGGCGCAGCGCCTCGAGCGCCGCGCTCGACACCAGCACGAGGCCGAAACCCAGGACGCCGAGACTCAGCGGATGCTCGCGCGAGCGTTCCGGATGCCCGATGCGCCGATAGCCGGCGACGACGAGCACTATGCCTGCGGCGACCCACCACCAGGCGGAGGCGCCGAACAGATAGAACAGCAGATCGGAGAGCCACGCGCCCGCCACGCCTCCCTTGTTCGCGATGGGCGCGCCGACACCGGACGTCGACCACGCCGGGTCATTGCGCGTGTAGGTCCAGAGCACCAGCGCGAGCCAGACGAAAGCGGCGACGATCAGGAGCCACCACGATTCGCGGACGAGGCGCGCGAAGCGCGGAGAAAGCGTCGTTGCGCGAGCGCCCGTGCGCTCGGGCACGCTTCGTGGGCGACGCGAATCCGCCGCCTCTTTTTTATTGAAAAACATGTAGTTGTCGCTGATATCTCATGCAGCGCATTATACACCGAACAGCATCCGATGCATGCGCCGAAAGGGACCGGGTGTCGAAGGGTTGGGTCGCCGGGCGGCGGCCCCACATCAAGTAGAATCGACCGATTTGCAAAGCGAGAAACGCATGCCCACCAAGCACGCCCGCCTGCTGATCCTGGGTTCCGGACCCGCCGGATACTCGGCGGCAGTATACGCCGCGCGCGCCAACCTGAAGCCGGTGCTGATCACGGGTCTCGCGCAGGGTGGGCAGCTGATGACGACGACGGACGTCGACAACTGGCCCGCCGATGCGATGGGCGTGCAGGGCCCCGAGTTGATGGCGCGCTTCCAGCGGCATGCGGAGCGATTCGACACCGAACTGGTCTACGACCACATCCACACCGCGAAGCTCGACGCGAAACCGATCCGCCTTCACGGCGATTCCGGTGATTACACCTGCGATGCGCTGATCATCGCGACCGGCGCGTCCGCGCGTTACCTCGGCCTGCCGTCCGAGCAGACTTTCGCCGGCAAGGGCGTATCGGCGTGCGCGACCTGCGACGGATTTTTCTACAAGGGACAGGACGTGGCCGTGGTCGGTGGCGGGAACACCGCGGTCGAGGAGGCGCTTTACCTGTCGAACATCGCGAAGAGTGTCACGGTCATCCACCGCCGCGACAAGTTCCGCGCCGAAGCCATCCTGATCGACCGCCTGATGGCGAAAACCCGCGACGGCGGCAATGTCCGCGTCGTCTGGCACCACACACTGGACGAGATCCTCGGCGATGCCTCCGGCGTGACCGGCGCCCGCCTCAAGGATGCGCGGAACGGCGTCACGGCGGACCTCCCGCTCACGGGCGTGTTCATCGCCATCGGCCACACGCCGAATACCGAGCTGTTCCAGGGTCAACTCGACATGGCGGGCGGTTACATCCAAGTCAAGAGCGGGACCGAGGGCAATGCGACAGCGACGAGCGTGCCCGGCGTGTTCGCGGCGGGCGACGTCGCCGATCACGTCTATCGGCAGGCGGTGACTTCTGCGGGAACCGGCTGCATGGCGGCGCTGGACGCCGAAGCGTACCTCGAGGGCAGCTGACGCGCGGGCGGTTCAGCGCGAGTCCGATGGCCAAGCTCTCCGACTTGAGGAAGCTCGTGGACAACGCGCGAGCGACCGCCGCGACACCGGCAACAGAGTCGTCGCAGAAAGGTACTGGCGAAGACGCCGGTGCGATCTTCGCCGCGACGACTCGCTTGCGGCCGCCAAGCACGGCGACGGTGACGTCGATCTCGCGCAGGCCTTCGCCGACGTCCAGAAGTTGCCCCCGTCCCGGCGGGCGGCGCCGTCGAAGCCGCGTCCCGCACCGATCCCGCGCCAGCGTATCGCGGACGACGCCGATGCACTGGCGGCGTCCAAGTTCGGCGCCGAACCGGCGCCGGAGTCCTGGGAGATCGGCCAGGAGCACGAAGCCGGTCAGACCTTCGTCCGGCGCGGCGTCGGCAGCGACGTCCTCACCAAACTGCGGCGCGGCCAATGGTCGGTGCAGGGCGATCTCGACCTTCACGGACACACGACCGACGAGGCGCACGACGCCCTGGCGGATTTTCTCGACGATGCCCGACAGCGGGGTTATCGCTGCGTGCGCATCGTGCACGGCAAGGGACTCACTTCGCCGAACAAGGAGCCCGTGCTGAAGGGCAAGGTCCGCCGCTGGCTGTCACACTGGGACGACGTGCTCGCCTATTGCGAAGCGCCGCGCCATGCGGGCGGCGGCGGCGCAGTGCTCGTCCTGCTTCGCGGCGCCTGAATCCTCGCTCGCAGGCTGCGCGCGATCTCTCCGGCACGACACCCATTCCGATGCCTGTTCGCAGGGGGGCCCGCCGAAGTTGCGTTGACAAGTGCCACCGTCGCGCAGAATATCGGCGAAGCCCGCTGCGTCCATGGATACGCAGCTTCGCGCCGCGTCTCAGGTCTTGAAGGCAAGCCACGAGCGCCATTGAAAATCCAGTTGCCAAGGGAGGCATCATGACCCATCTGGCACGGCGATTGTCATCGATCGCCATCGTGATTTCTGCGTGCGTGGCACTGAGTGGCTGTCTCGTCAGCGGCTCCATTTCCACCTCAATTGTCAGCGGAATCACGACCTTGGGCGCAGCCGTCGTTCTGCAGAAGCAATCTCCGTGTGTGGTCGACACGGCGGCGCAGACCACGACGTGCACGCCGGTCATTCAGGTGGGATTGCCGACGGGAACATTGACCTTCCCGTTCCAGATCACGCTCCAGGGGTTCGCGGCGCCGCTCACGCTCTACGATCCGCTGATCGTCCAGGTTCCCGCCAGCATGTCGAATTTCGCCGGCTCGATCGTCGCCGGTCCGCCGGGCGTAACGCCGAGCACGCCACTCTCCATCCTCTCCGGCCTCACTTCGGTGCCCATCGACGCCACGACGAACCTCGTCGCCGAACCGGGCATGCAGCTGGTGATCATCGACTTCCAGCCGGCGCAGAACGCGCCCTTCGGATCGTACACGCTCACGTTCCAGTTTTCGGGCACGGCGAGCTCGATCAAGGTGATGTTTGCCGGGAAGGTCTCGGTGGGAGCCCAGACCTATTACGTACCGATCTTTCCTTGCGTAACCAGTTTTGCCAGCGTACCGGCCATAACGTTTCCCGTCAGCGTGGCGGGGCTGACCCAGCTCGTCGCCTCGGCCCCTTTGTGCACCGGCAAGACCTACAACTTCTCCGCCGTCGGACCCGGGACGGGCCCCGACATGAATCAGCAGGGCGTGACGGGTTCCTATTACGAGCCTGCGACCAGCGGCCAGGGATTCGAAGTGGAGGTGTATCCCGATTTCGTCGCGCCCGGAACCG
The DNA here is from genome assembly GCA_963726765.1 of uncultured beta proteobacterium. GTDB lineage: Bacteria > Pseudomonadota > Gammaproteobacteria > Burkholderiales > Casimicrobiaceae > CAIWHR01. Next base: position 156,681 of record CAVSDH010000004.1, read on the forward strand.
GTTCGGTCTTCGTCAGCTGGTTCACGTATGACACCGTCGTCGGTGGCGCGGACCGCCAGCGCTGGTACGTGCTCGCCGGCTCCGTGGTCAGCGGACAACCCGCATCGCTCACGATCTATCAAAACACCGGTGGCAACTTCAATGCACCGCCGACCACCAACGGGATTCCGAAGTCGGCACGGCAACGCTCAGCTTCGATTCGTGCACGAGCGGCACATTGACTTACACGTTCACCGACGGTTCGGGCCGCACGGGGACTATTCCGCTGACGCGCATCACGCAAAACGTCACCTGCTCGACGACGAGCGCACGCACGACCAACGCCGACTTCGCGTTTTCCGGAAATTGGTACAACGCCGACGACCAACGGACAAGGATTCACGGTCGAGTACAACCCCATTAACGGAAGCCTTTTCTTCGCCTGGTATACGTATGCACCGAACGGTGTCGGCGCGGGGGCCGCCGGACAGCGTTGGTATGTAGGCTTGAGCACCGCCTCGCCTGCGCCGGGGGCGCGCTCGATTCCGGTGACGATCTACGAATCGACCGGCGGTCTTTTCGATGCGCCGACGGCTCCCCATTCGGTATCGGTCGGGAGCGGGCACGATCGCGTTTCAGAGCTGCACTACCGGGACGCTGAACTTCACGTTTACCGGCGGCAGCAGCAGTGGCGCCAGTCCGGAACGATCGCCTTGACCCGAATCGGGCCGGTGCCGAGCGGCTGCGTCGCGCCATGATGGCTGCGTGCCTACCGGGCAAGTCGAATCGCACCCGGGCCACAACGCGCAACTCAGGAAGCGCGCGGCGCGTCTGATCCGGTCGCAGCTCCTCGCCGGCGAATGAGATTCATCGCTCTCATGCTGAGCACGACCTCGCCGCGCTGATTCAGCGCTTCGACCAGGGAGCGCACGAGCCCGCGGTCAGGCTTCGTGCGCGACACGTTCGCGCTCTCGACCGTAACGCGCACACGCAACACGTCGCCGGGCCGCACCGGCGCCGGCCAGCGCAGCTCGTCGATCCCAGGCGACACGATGGCGGCGACGGTCGACAGGTAACTCTCGACCAGTACCTGCATCACGCGCGCGACGGTGTGCCATCCGCTCGCGATCAGCCCGCCGAATGGACCACGGGCGGCCCTTTCCGGGTCCGTATGCATGGCTTGCGGATCGTAGCGTCGCGCGAATTCGATGATTTCAGGCTCGGTCATCGCGATATCGCCATAGACGCACACCGAGCCGGGCACGTAGTCCTCGAAATGGCGTTCCGCAACCGGAATCGCGAGGTCGGTTCGTTCCATGTCAGGATGACTAGAGCACGCGATGGGAAAGCGCCGGCAACTGCGCGCGCACCTCGGCGATGCGCGCGAGGTCGACGTCGCCGACTACGATTCCCGGCCCCTCCTCGCACTCGGCCACGATTCGCCCCCACGGGTCGATCAGTACCGAGTGCCCGTAAGTGCGTCTTCCACCCGGGTGCGTGCCTCCCTGCGCCGCCGCCAGCACGTAACACTGGTTCTCGACCGCGCGAGCGCGCAGCAGCAGATGCCAATGCGCGACGCCGGTCGTCGCGGTAAACGCCGACGGCACCAGGATCAGCGCGAGTTCGCCGAGACCGCGGTAGAGCTCGGGGAAGCGCACGTCGTAGCACACGGAAAGCCCGACGCGCCCGCACGGAAGCTCGATGGCGACGGGTTTCCGGCCCGCTTCGATCGTGCGTCCTTCGTCGTATCGCTCCTCGCCGCGCGCGAACGAGAACAGGTGGATCTTGTCGTAGCGCGCGACGCGCTTGCCGTCCGGTCCGTACACGAGGCACGCGCTGCGCACGCGTCCCGGGATCCGTGCACGCAACGGGAACCGTCCCGCCGACGAGCCAGACGCGATGCTGCCGCGCCTGCTCCGCGAGGAACGCCTGCTGAACGCCGTCGCCGTCGGGTTCGCGGACCGCGACCTTGTCGGTCGCGCGTGCTCCGAACACGCCGAAATACTCCGGCAGGACGACAAGGCGCGCCCCTGCCGCTGCCGCCTCGGCGATCAGAGGGCGCGCGACGTCGAGATTGGCGGCGACGTTTCCCCCGGAAACCATCTGGACTGCCGCAACGCGAAAAGGCGGGCGAGCAGCCGCCGGGACGCGTTCGAGCGTGGACTTGCGCCCGCTGCGGCGCGCCGTCATCGCGTAATCCCTTCGCCTTTCGGACCGGGCATCGCGGCGGCGGTCGCGGTCCCTTCGCGTGTCACGACGGGATCCGCCCATCCGCCGGTCACCAGATATTTGTAGCTGAAAAATTGCTCGATGGGGTCTTTCAGCACGCTTTGCGCGAGCAGCGACCCGGCTCCGACCGCTGCGCCAACGAGCGGATTCGCAAAGAACAGCAGCGCGGCACCGGCGGAGACGCCGCCCGATAACGACGGTTGTACCCGCACCGTCAGTCTCTGCGTCTCCTTGGCGAGATCGGTGTCGCCGGAGATGTCGATCTTTGCCGCAGGGCCCACGAGTCTCAGGTTGTCCGTGCTCATCACGCCGTTGGTGACGCGGACATCGCCCGTGATCTCGTCGAACGCGAAGCCCTCGCTGAAGACGTCCTGGAAATCGAGCGAAATACGTCGCGGCAGCGACTGCAGCGAGAGCACGCCCAGGAGCTTGCCGAATCCCGGCTCGATCTTGGTGAACCGGCCGTGGCCGGCGGCGATCCTGAAGGAACCGGTCAGCGTCGGATAGTCGAATTCCGTCGGCGACCCCGCCCACGCGAGCTGGCCACGGAGCGTCGTCGGCGCGCCCTTGACGGCATCGGGCAGTCCGAGACGCGCGAGAAATGCGCCGGCGTCGTTCACGTCGAGCGAGGCATCGAGCTTCGTCTGCTGCTGCCGGCCGACATTGCGCCAGGCGCCGCTGGCGTCGAGCCTTCCCGCATCGTTCGACAGCGCGAGCTTCTCGATTCGCCATTCGGCGCCACGCGGCTGTGCGACAAGCTCGAGCCGGCCCAGGTCCCGCCCCCTCGAGACGAACGCGGCAGCGGAAATGTCGAGCTCGGGCCAGTGCTCGATGGCGCCGGATCCCGCCCTGGGGTCCTCCGCCGACCCCGCGCCGGTCCACGGTGTGAGGTCGCCGGCGGCCGGCATCGCGAATCGTGTCAGGCGCGCGACAATCCGTCCGTTCGGCGAAGAGGTCGCGGGCGCCGACCACGTCGCGGTGCCGGCGAGATCGCGTCCCTGCAACTCGAGCGTCCAGTCGGCCTGCGAGCGGCGCGCAGCGACCGCGAAATCGTTGAAGCGGCGGCCGAAGACCTCGAGCGCGCCGACGTCGAGGTCGACGCCGCCGAGTGTGGTGCCGCCGTCGCGGGAATCTTCCGCGGGAGAGGAGCGATCGCCATCGCGAAGCTTCAGCCAGTCGTCGACATTGAGCACCGGCACGTCGCCGCGCACCCAGACGCCCGGGCGCTCGGGGTGGAGCGCCTCGGTGCTCCCGGTGGCACTGCCCAGCGACACCAGGGCCCGGTCGACGCTCATGTCGCTGCCGTGCTGCCGGCGATGCGCCACGATCTGTATGGCGCGACCGTAGGACGCCTGGACGACATCTTCGTCCGGCGTCGCGCTCTCCTCGCGCATCTCGATGCGAAACGGAATGCTATCGGCGGCGGCCTTGCCAAGGGGCACGGGCAAATCGACGACCGCACCTTTGAGCGAGCTTTCCAGAACAAACGTGGAAACGTCGGTGCGCAGATCAGCCAGCGCGCTCCAGTCCGTAAGTCCCGAGAGCCGCGCCGCGATGGGCGTTGCGAACTCGCGCCGGAGCGAGCTCAGGTTGGCGGTGCCGCTTCCCGACATCCGAACGCGCCCGTCGACGGTTCCTATCGCGAATTTCGCCGGGCCGCCGGCAATTTCCGCCGTCAGATCCCGCGCTTGCACATCTGCGTTCGCAAAGGCGAACTTGCCGTTGAGCTGGGAAATGCGGGGTGCCCCGGGAAACTTCAGCTGACCGTTCACGAACGTGAAGTCGCCGCCGAAGCGGCTGCCCTCCCGTCGTCCGAGCAGCAATTCGAGATTGAGCGCGAGCCGCCCGTTGCCGGACGCCTCCGACCCCTGGGTGAGTTGGCCGGTCATCGCGTCGATCGGGCTCTCGGCGACAAAACGCAGGAAATCCGACAGCGGCCCGGTCGCACTTCCTTCTATGGCGAGCCGCGGCGGACTCTTGCGCAGGTCCCCGATGTCCGCACGCGTCCGGTCGATCTGCGCGCCGAACACCCGCCCGCGTGCGGCATCGATCGTCATCGAGACACCTTCGAACCGAAGGTCGCCGTCGATCGCTTCCAGCGCCGGCCAGTGATCCGCGAATTCCAGCGTCACGCCCTTCATCTTTGCCGTCACGATGAACTGGCCGGGCTTGCCGTCGGCAAAGGGAAACTGCGCGAGATCGCCCACGAGCTTCAATCGTGCGTCGGTCACCTCCCCTTTGGTCAGCGCGCGGCGAACCCAGTCGCGCGGAGCGTCCGGCACCACCAGGGGAAGGTATCGGCTCACCTCGCGCGGGTCGCCTCGCGAGAGTTGTGCGGTGAGATCGACTTCTCCGGGGCCCTGGGCCGCCGTGCGATAGGTACCCATGACGTTTCCGGCAGCGTGCGCGTTGGCAAAGTCCAGCCGCTGGAGGTCGACGCGAATCCGGTTGTCGGCACGGCTCCAGCGAAGCGCCCCCTGAACGCTGTCGAAGGGAATGGGCCCGGCGAACACGCGCGGAAGCTCGACCGACGCGTTGCGCGAGGCGAGCTTGACCTCGCCGCTCGCCTCCTTGGCATCGAAGCTTCCGGACAAGCCGGTCACGCCCGGAAATCCATCCTGAGCGACGACGCCGAGTTCGGAGAATTCCGCGCCGGCCGCGATCGCCGTGGGCGCGTCGCCGGTCCCCTCCCACCGCAAATGCCCGCGAGCGAGGACGCCCCGTGGGGCGTAACGCGCGAGCTTGTTGCGCCATTCCGCGGGCAGCGGCAGGAACCCGGCCAGCTCGCGCAGCGGCTGCAGTTGCAGGCGGTCGAACTCGAGCTGCCCGCCGGCCGGTCGGCCCGCGGTCGCCTCGCGCAACGAAAACGTCAAATCGGCGGGCTCGAGCTGTGCCCCGGACGCGGTCACGAACGCGAGCTTCCGCGTGAACATCTCCTGCTGCAACGGTGCGCCGCGCCAGCCGACGCGCCCGGAAAGATGGGCGAGATCGAGCACGGGCAGCTGTTCGCCCAGGCGCGCTCTCACGTCGGCGAGCTCGAGGTCGGCGACAATTTCGCGGGCCTCGCCGCCGGCGAACTCGAACCAGACGCGAAGAGCGCCCTTGCCGCTTTCGATGGCGGCCGGCAGCGGCAGCCATTCGCGCCAGGCAGCGACGTCGGCGTAGTCCAGTCGAACGTAGAGCGTTCCGCGCGCCTTCTGCCACTCCTTCAGCGACCCTCCGCGCACATCTCCCCGAATGTCGATGGGTGCAGCAAGGTCGCCGGGGGGTGTTCCCGCGATGCCGAAGCGATGGCGTCCGAACCGGGTCTCGAGCCGGAACTGGACCCGATCGAGCACGAGTTGCGGCGCGTTGCGCCTGTCGTCGTTCCACGTGACCAGCGCATCGCGGATCACGATCTGGCGCTGGCGCAGGATCCAGTCCGTCAGCGGTATGTCGCCCGCCGATTGCGTCGGATCGATCTCGAGCCCCGCGACGTGGAGCAATCCATCGCGGTCGCGCCGGATGGCGAGCCGGGGCCGCTCGATGACGAGCTGCTTCAGTCGCAATTCGAGGAGCGGCAGCGACGTCCACGCGACGATCAGATCGACTTCCGGCAATTCGAGCAGGGGCGCGTCGTTTGCCCGCGCGCTGTCCCGCACGCGCAGACCGCCGATGACCAGCTTCGGATTCCACCCGTCCCAGCCGGTGGACATCGTCGCGATTTCGACGGGCTTTCCGAGCTGCGCGGAAAGCGTGGCGGTCAGCGTGTCGCGATAGGCCTCGATGCGCGGAAAGACGACGAAGCGCACGGCGAGAAGCGCGAGCGCGAACAGCGCAAAGCCGGCGACGACGACGGCGCCGGCAACGCGGGCGTAGCGGCGGAGGCGAGAGCGAAACGCGCCGGGGGCGCGAAAGGTGGCGCGCACGAAAGGCATAATGGGGAAAACCGTCCCATTGTAGCGGATGTCCGCCGGTCGACCGTCCCTAGTCCGCAATGCGATCGCGAATACCGCGTCACACGCCAGCCGCATGAACGCCCCACTCGACGTTGCTTCTGCACTTTCGTACAGCCACTACGCCGCGCAGGCACTCGCGTCGCATCCGGACGACGAGCGGTGGCTCCTGTCCGCAGTCGACGCGCCGCTCTCCCGCGCCGACCTCGCCGCCGAGGTGGCCGCCGCCGCGACGGGCGATGCCCGCCGGCTCGCGGCCGAATTGCGCTCGCTGCGCCGGCGCACCGTAATCCAGACGCTTGTGCGGGATCTCACCGGGCGAGCCGACCTCGCCGAAGTCTGTCGCAACATGACGACGCTGGCGGAATCCGCGCTCGTTGCGGCCGTCGCGTCGCACCACGCGGAGCTTGCCGCATCGCACGGCGAGCCACGTGACGAGAAGGGCGTCGCGCAGCAGCTCGTCGTCGTCGGCATGGGAAAGCTGGGCGGCGGCGAGCTCAACGTGTCCTCCGACGTCGATCTCGTGTTCGCCTATCCCGAGCAAGGCGAGACCGACGGGGCGCGCCCGCTGTCGAATCAGGAGTTCTTCGACCGGCTCGGCCGGCGGGTGATCGGCACGCTGGACGACACGACGGCCGACGGCTTCGTATTCCGCGTCGATATGCGGCTTCGTCCCTACGGCGAAAGCGGCCCGCTGACCGTGCCGTTCGCCATGCTCGAGCAATACCTCATCACGCAGGGCCGTGCGTGGGAGCGATACGCGTGGCTGAAGGCGCGGCCGCTGACCGGGGCGTGCCACGACGAGCTCCTCGCCATCGTCACGCCGTTCGTCTTTCGCAAGTACCTCGATTTCGACGCCTACGAGGGACTGCGCGACATCCATCGCCAGATCCGCGAACAGGTGAAGCGCCGCGACTTCGCGCCCGACATCAAGCTCGGACCAGGGGGAATCCGCGAAATCGAATTCATCGTGCAGGCGCTGCAGATCGTTCGCGGCGGGCGCGAGCCCGCGCTTCGCGCGCGCGGAACGCAATCGGCGCTCGCCGCGCTCGCCGCGCGCGGACTGCTGCCGGACGGGGCCGTGTCGTCGCTGCGCAACGCGTACGTGTTCCTGCGCGACGTCGAACACCGGCTCCAGTATCGCGACGACCGGCAGACGCAACAAATCCCGCCCGACCCCACCGAGCTTGCCGCACTTGCGGGCGCGGCGGGCTTTCCCGGCGCACGCGAGTTCCAGGCGACGCTGGCCGCGCATCGCGAGGCGGTCAGCCAGCAATTCGACGCGGTTTTCGGGGGCAAGGACTCGGACAAGGGTGCGGCCGCGCCCGCGGCGCGCGTCGGCGCCGGTGATTCGACTCCGGCATTCGACCTGCCGACGCTGGCGGCGATATGGCGCGGCGACGCGAGCGACGACGCCGCGCAGGCAGCTTTCGCCGCGGCGGGCTTCGACGATCCCGCAGGCCTCGCCGCCGAGCTCGCCCGACTCCGCAGGAGCGGCCGCTACCTCGCGCTGCCTGCCCTCTCGCAGCAACGGGTCGACGAACTCGTGCCCCAGCTGCTCAAGGTCGCCGCTTCCGAGCGCATCGAAGGTGCCAGTGCGCAGACGGTCTTTCATCGCCTGTTCGGACTGCTGGAGTCGATCAGCCGGCGCAGTGCCTACCTCGCTCTGCTGACGGAACATCCGCCGGTCCTGCCCCGGCTGGCGCAGCTGATGGGCGCGTCGAGCTGGGCCGCCGACTACCTGACGCGCCATCCTCTTCTGCTGGACGAGCTCCTCGACGCGCGCGTGTTGCTTGCGCTGCCCAACTGGGACGACTGGCGCACAGAGCTCGGCCGCATGATGCACGCCCATGCGGGCGATGCGGAACGCCAGCTGGACGTCCTGCGCCATTTCCAGCATGCGCAGTCGTTTCGCCTTCTTGCGCAGGATCTTGCGGGGCTGTTGACCGTAGAAAGTCTCGCCGATCACCTGTCGATGCTGGCCGACGTCATCATCTCGTCGACGCTCGCAGCCGTCTGGGCCCAGATGGGCGGCAACGTGGCGGCGCCGCCGAAATTCGCCGTCGTGGGCTACGGCAAGCTGGGCGGAAAGGAACTCGGGTACGCGTCCGATCTCGATCTCGTGTTCCTGCATGACGATCCGGACGACGCGGTGTCCGAGCGATACGCGAAGCTTGCGCAGAAACTCATCACGTGGCTCACTACGACGACCTCTGCGGGAGCACTCTACGACATCGACATTCGCCTGAGGCCCGACGGCGTTTCCGGACTCATGGTGTCTTCGCTGCCGTCGTTCCGCCGCTACCAGCACGAGCAGGCCTGGACCTGGGAGCACCAAGCGCTGACACGGGCGCGCTTCGTAACCGGCGACTCCGCGGTCGGAGCCGGATTCGAGGCGCTGCGCGATGACATTCTGCGACTGCCCCGCGATCGTGCGAAGCTCGCCGGCGAGGTCACGGAAATGCGCCGCAAGATGGCGGCCGGACATCCGAACCGTACCGCACTGTTCGATCTCAAGCACGACCCGGGCGGCATGGTGGATGTCGAATTCGCCGTCCAGTTCCTGGTGTTGTCCCGTTCGCACGAACACCCTCAGCTGACCCGGAACGCAGGCAACATCGCCCTGCTTCGCATGGCGGGTGAACTCGCGCTCGTGCCGGCGCCGGTTACGCTCGCCGCGGCCGACGCCTATCGCGAGTATCGTCGCCTGCAGCATCAGATCCGGCTGACGGGCGCTCCGCACGCGCGGGTCGACGTGTCCTCGCAGGAAGACCGGCGACTGGCCGTCTCGAGGCTATGGGAGCTGGTATTCGACGAACCGCGGGAGCCGGCAGCGGTCGACGTTGCACTGCGGAAATGAACGACCGAGGGTTGCTCGAGCGGTACCGGCCGCCGGCGATCGGGTAAAATTGCCCATTCTTTGAATGGCAGGGAGACGGCGCCATGTCGATGGCAGACCGCGACGGCTGGATCTGGTACGACGGCAAGATGGTGCCCTGGCGCGAGGCAAACACGCACGTCCTCACGCACACGCTCCACTACGGAATGGGCGTGTTCGAGGGCGTGCGGGCCTACAAGACGGCGGAGGGCCCGGCAATCTTCCGCTTGCGCGACCACACGGATCGCCTGTTCCGCTCCGCGCAGATTTTTGCCATGAAGATCCCCTTCAGCCGCGACGAGATCGATGCCGCCCAGCTTGCCTGCGTGCGCGACAACAAGCTCGAGTCGTGCTACATCCGGCCGCTCGTGTTCTACGGCTCGCAGGCGATGGGTGTCGCGGCCAAGTCGAATCCGGTGCGCGTGGCGATCGCCGCATGGCCGTGGGGCGCCTATCTCGGCGCGGATGGCCTCGAAAAGGGAATTCGCGTGAGGACGTCTTCCTTCACGCACCATCATCCGAACATCACGATGTGCAACGCCAAGGCCGTTTGCAACTACGCGGTGTCGATCCTTTCCAACCAGGAGGTCACGCACGACGGCTACGAGGAAGCCATGCTGCTCGACCCTCAGGGTTTCGTGTGCCAGGGTTCCGGCGAGAACCTCTTCATCGTCCGCGACGGGAAGCTGCACACGCCCGATCTGTCCGGGGGCGCGCTGAACGGCATCACGCGCGGCACGATCATCACCTTCGCGGGCGAACTCGGCATTCCTGTCGTCGAGCGGCGAATCACGCGCGACGAGGTCTATCTCGCCGACGAGGCGTTCTTCACCGGCACCGCCGCCGAGGTCACACCGATCCGCGAGTACGACAACCGTCCCATCGGCGACGGCGGCCGCGGACCCGTCACGACCAGGCTGCAGACGCTGTTCTTCGACACGGTCAACGGCCGCAATCCGGCGAAGAAGTCATGGCTCACGAAGGTCTGACGACGACTGAAATCCGCGACGGCCGTGCCGTCGACGTGCGCGAGCAGGACCTGCCGGCCTACTGCCCGAATCCGCGGATGCCCCTTTGGTCCAGCCATCCGCGCGTCTATCTCGACATTGCGGAGACCGGAGAGGCCATGTGCCCGTATTGCGGCACGCGCTACCGCCTCGTCGGTGGCCCCGTCAATGCAGGCGGCGACTAGGCCGCACACCCGAGGATCTCCGCGCGGCGTATCCATGGCGACGTCGGCGGCGAGCCCGAACCGATACCCGCGAGGAGCCCGCCCATGGAGCGCATCCTGATCGTCGCGCCCGCCTGGATCGGCGACGCGATCCTGTCCGAACCGCTGGTCGCCCTCGTGCGCGATCCCTACGAGACGCCGATCGTCGACGTGCTGGCGCCCGCCTGGTGCGCCTCGGTGTACGCCCGGATGCGCGGCATCGGCCGCGTCATCGAGACGACGACCGCGCACGGTCAATTCGACTGGCGGGAGCGCAAAGCGCTGGCGAAGGAACTCGCGGGCAACGGATATACGCGCGCGCTCGTCCTGCCGAATTCGTGGAAATCCGCGCTGGTGCCGTGGCTCGCGCGAATCCCGCGCCGCACGGGCTACGTCGGCGAAGCGCGCTACGGACTCCTGAATGACATCCGGCGCCTGAACGTAAGGGCGCTGCCGCGCCTCGTCGATCGCTTTGCCGCCTTGGCGGTCAACCCGGGCGAACTCGTCCCGATGCCGCCGCGCCCGGTTCTGGTGCCCAACCTCGCGAACCGCGCGGCCGCGGTTCGCGCGCTGCGTCTTCGTGCCGATCGCAAGACGGCGATCCTCTGCCCGGGCGCGGAGTACGGCCCGGCCAAGCGCTGGCCGCCCACGCATTTTGCCGAGCTCGCGGCGCGCTTTCTGCACGACGGCATGCAGGTGTGGCTCGTCGGTTCGCCGAACGACACGCTCGCGGCGGAATCGGTCCTGCAGGCCGCAGGCGATTCCAGCCGGTACATCCGTGATCTGACCGGACGCACCGATCTCGGCACGGCGATCGATCTGCTGTCGCTCGCGTCGATCGTGGTCAGCAACGATTCGGGCCTGATGCACGCCGCGGCCGCTGTCGGGATGCCGCTCGTCGCACTGTTCGGCTCGTCCTCGCCGGTCTATACGCCTCCGCTGTCCAACATCGCGCAGGTCGCGCGCATCTCGATTGCCTGCAGCCCGTGCTTCAAGCGCGAATGCCCGCTGGGGCACCTCAAGTGCATGCGCGATCTCGCGCCGCGCGGCGTGTATGATCTCGCGCAGATGGTGCTGCTCGCGGAGCCCGGCGACGGCCCTCCCGCCACCGATTCGTGACTCCGCGCAAGGCGAACGAGCAGGCTCCATGCACCATGGCCAAGGCCCGCACTCCCCCCATCTACACGACACCGGGCGACGTCGCGCTCGCGTTCTACCATGCGTTCGAAGCGCGGGACGTCGACGCCATGATGGCCACGTGGGCCGAGGACGAGGACATCGTCTGCGTCCATCCGGGAGGCACCCGGATGGTCGGCTACGATGCGGTCCGCGCGGGCTGGGAGCAGCTCTTCTCGGGAGATACGCGCCTCAACTTTCGGCTCGACCAGATCGTCGTGATCGAGACGGTCGGGCTCGCGATGCAAAGCGCCGTCGAGCACATCACCCTCGGCAAGGACGGAAGCCCGCGCGGCGCGGCGATCTGCACCAATGTCTTTCCTGCGCACGCCGTCGGGCTGGCGGCTCGTCATGCACCACGCTTCGCCGGCGCCCGCGGTGTCGACGCCCGAGCCGACGGGCCCCCTGCACTAGGGTCGACGCATCGCGCGCCGCGGCAAGCCTCGATCGGAAGCGAGGCGCGCGTCACTCTGGAATGCAAATGCAGGCCGGCGCGAGCACTGCGCCCTAAGCGGTGCCGCCGACGGTGAGCCCGTCGATCTTGAGCGTCGGCTGGCCAACGCCGACCGGCACGCTTTGACCGTCCTTGCCGCAGGTGCCGATGCCGGAGTCCATCTCCATGTCGCGGCCGACCATCGACACCTTGGTCAGCGCGTCCGGGCCATTGCCGATCAGCGTCGCGCCCTTGACCGGATAGGCAAGCTTGCCGTTTTCGATCTTCCACGCCTCGGCTGCCGAGAAGACGAACTTGCCGCTCGTGATGTCGACCTGCCCGCCGCCGAAGTTGACGGCATAGAGACCATCCTTGACCGACGCCAGGATCTCCTGCGGATCGTGCTCGCCGGCCAGCATGATCGTGTTGGTCATTCGCGGCATCGGCAGCGATGCGAACGACTCGCGCCGGCCGTTGCCCGTCGGCGATACGCCCATCAGCGCGGCGTTGAGGCGATCCTGCATGTAGCACTTCAGAACGCCGTCCTCGATCAGGACCGTCCGCTGCGTCGGATTGCCTTCGTCGTCGATGTTGAGCGAGCCGCGGCGCTCGGCGATCGTGCCGTCGTCGACGACGGTGATGCCTCTGGCGCCGACCCGCTGGCCGACGCGACCGGAGAAGGCGCTCGTGCCCTTGCGATTGAAATCCCCTTCGAGTCCGTGCCCGATCGCCTCGTGCAACAGGATGCCGGGCCAGCCGTTGCCCAGCACGACGGTCATGGTGCCGGCGGGCGCTTCGCGCGCCCGAAGATTGAGCAGCGCCTGATCGACCGCAAGGGTTGCGTAACGTTCGAGCACCGCATCCGTGAAGTAGGCGTAGTCGAACCGGCCGCCGCCGCCCGCGGAGCCCTGCTCGCGCCGCCCGTCCTCCTCGGCAATGACGGTGAGCGACACGCGCACCAGCGGCCGAACGTCCGCCGCGACAAAGCCGTCGCTTCGCGCGACGAGCACCGCCTCGTACTCGCCGGCCAACGATGCCATGACCTGCGTGACACGCGAGTCACGATTGCGCGCCATGCGCTCCAACCGCTCGAGCAGTGCGACCTTCGCTTCCTCGGACAACGAGCGCACGGGGTCCTGCGGAGCGTAAAGGCAGCGCGCGCCTCCGATCCGCGCGATGTCCGAATGGCTCGACTGCCCCTGCCTGCCGATGGCACGTGCAGCTGCCGCCGCCTCGTCGAGCGCGGCGATCCCGATGTCGTCGGAGTACGCAAATGCCTGCTTGTCGCCACGGACCGCACGGATCCCGACCCCGCGATCGATGGAAAAGGAGCCCGACTTGACGATGCCCTCCTCGAGGCTCCAGCTCTCCGTCCGGGAGTACTGGAAGTAGAGGTCGGCGAAATCGACCTCGTGCGTGTGAATCGAAGCCAGAACGCGCGAAAGGTGAGCGTCGTCGAGCCCGGCGGGCTCAAGCAGCAGGCGTCGTGCCTCGGCCACCAGCGGGCCGGCGGCGCCGGGTATCGACAAGTCGGTCACGGAATTCTCTCTTGGCGGCATGCGTTGTGGACGGTGCCGCGATGGGCGAAATGCGTATTGTCGGGGCCCAGCCACAAGCGGGCAAGCGTTCTATGCCCCCGCATTGCGCAGGGCCTTGGGCGACGGCGCCTGTCGCGCCGCTACTCGCAAACGCTCGCTCCCCTTTGACGCTACGCGCCCTGGGGCCCCGGCTCGCCGCTCACACCGCGCCCAAGATAGGTCGCCGCGACGCGCGGATTCGCCGCGAGCAGGGCGCTCGGGCCCTCGATCGCGAGTTCCCCAGTCTCCAGAACGTAGCCGTAGTCCGATATTTGCAGTGCCGCGCGAGCGTTCTGCTCGACGAGCAGGATCGACACACCCATTGCGCGCAGGGCCGAGATGATGCTGAAGATTTCGCGGACGATGAGCGGCGCCAATCCCAGCGAGGGCTCGTCCAGCATCAGGAGCTTTGGCCGTCCCATCAGCGCGCGCCCCATGGCGAGCATCTGCCGCTCCCCGCCCGAAAGCGTCCCCGCAAGCTGGTCGCGGCGCTCGGAGAGCTTTGGAAACCGCTGATACACCTCGGCGAGCGTTGCCTTCCAGGCGCGGTCTCCCGAGCGCGACCGCTGGAACGCTCCCAGCTCGAGATTGTCGGCGACGCTCATCGCCGCGAACAGCTCGCGCCGCTCGGGCACGAGGATGAGGCCGCGCGCGACGCGCTGCTCGACCGAGATCGATGCGGCGGATTCGCCCAGGTACCGGACATCGCCACGGGCAGGCAGCAACCCCATCACCGCGGCGAGCAGCGTCGTCTTGCCGGCACCGTTGGGGCCGATCACGCTGACGATCGTTCCCGGCGCAACCGCCAGCGACACGCCGTGCACGGCCTCGACCTTGCCGTAGGCGACGTGCAGATTCCGGACGTCGAGAAGAACTGTCATCGCAACGTCACACGCCGCCCAGATAGGCCTCGAGGACCGCCGGATTGCGCTGGATATCGGCAGGAGCGCCTTCGCCGAGCTTTTCGCCGAAATGCATGACCACGAGCCGGTCCGTGAGCCCCATCACGAAGTCCATGTCGTGCTCGACCAGCAGCACGGTCATGCCCTCGTCTCGCAGTTGCCGCAACAGCGTGGCGAGCTCCTGCTTCTCGAGGAAGCGCAGCCCGGCCGCGGGCTCGTCGAGCAGCAGCAGCGCCGGGTCGCACGCGAGCGCCCGCGCGATTTCGACGATCCGCTGCTTACCGAGCGCCAGGCTGCCGGCCGCCGCATGCATCTGCGCCGAGAGGCCGACGCGATCGATTGCGCGTGCGGCCACCGCACGCGACCGACGTTCCTCGTCGCGGTCGAGTCGTAGCGCCGCCCGGAGCACGCCGGCATTGCCGCGCAGATACGCGCCAAGCGCAACGTTGTCCAGCACCGTCATGCGCGGTACGAGCTTCACATGCTGAAACGTGCGGCCGATGCCTCGACGGGCGATCTCGAAAGGAGCGTTGCCCGCGATCGATGCGCCACGAAGGAGCACATCGCCGGAGGTAAGCGGCAACGTTCCCGAAATGAGATTGAACATCGTGCTCTTGCCGGCTCCATTGGGGCCGATGAGGCCGAGAATCTCACCGGGGCGAATCGTGAAACTGAGGTCGTTGACGGCGACGAGGCCGCCGAATTGCTTTCGTGCGCTCCTGATTTCGAGCAGCACTCCGGGAGCCGGTGTCCGGTCGCCCGACGCCAGCGGAGGCGCATCGGGCACGGGCGCCGGTACCGGCTGCGGCAGCCAGTGCGCGATCCACGGCCAGACACCCTCCCGCGCGCGCTGCAGCACGATCACCATCAGGACGCCGAATACGACCATCTCGAAATTGCCGCTCCGTCCGAGCAGCACCGGCAGCCAGTCCTGCAGAACCTGCTTGGCCAGCGTGATGAGCGTTGCCCCGATCACGGCGCCCCACACGCTTCCGGCTCCGCCGATGACGGCCATGAACAGGTACTCGATGCCTTGCGGGAGCGAAAAGGGTGTCGGGTTCACGAATCGCTGCAGGTGCGCATAGAGCCATCCCGAAATGCACGCGAGCAACGCTGCATAGACGAAAACGACGATCTTCAGTCGCGCAGCGTTCACGCCGAAAGCCTCCGCCATCTCGAGCTGGGCACGCAGCGCCCGGATCGCTCGCCCCGGCCTCGAGTCGAGCAGGTTGGCGGTGGCCCAAAGCGCCACGATCGCGATGCTCCAGATCAGGAAGAAGTAATACCGCTCGTCCCGCAATTCGAATCCGAAAAGATTGAGCGCGGGAATTCCGGTGAGCCCGGTGTGGCCGCCCAGGAATTCGAGGTTGCCGAACAGGAAATAGAGGCTCGTTCCCCACGCGATCGTCGCGAGCGGAAGATAGTGGCCGCGCATCCGCAGCGTGATGAATCCGAGGAAAAGCGCCAGCGCGAGCGTCAGCACGAGCCCGGCGGCAAGATTTGCCCAGGGCGACCAGCCGTAGGTGGTCGAGAGAATCGCCGTCGTGTAGGCGCCGATGCCGACAAACGCCGCCTGTCCGAACGACGTCTGGCCAGCGACGCCGGTGAGCAGGACGAGCCCCAGCGCCACGATGCTGTAGAGCCCGATGTAGTTGCCGAGCGTGACCCAGAACTGCGGCGCCACGAACGGCGCAACGACCATCACCGCGACGAGCGCCGCGTAGCCCCAGGCGACGGATCGCGATGCGCGCTTCGCCGTCATTCGCTCTCGTCCTCGTGGTGGCGCGTGGTGAGGCTGCGCCAGAGGAGCACGGGGATGATCAACGTGAACACGATCACTTCCTTGAATCCGCTCGCCCAGAACGACGAAAACGCCTCCAGCAGGCCCACCAGCACGGCGCCTGCCGCCGCGAGCGGGTAGCTGACGAGTCCGCCGATGATCGCGCCGACAAAACCCTTGAGGCTGATGAGGAACCCGGATTCGTAGTAGACCGTCGTGATCGGTCCGATCAGGATCCCGGAAAAGGCACACATCAGCGCACCGAGCGTGAATGTCAGGGCGCCGGCCATATCGGGCGCCACACCGCACAGGCGCGCACCGATGCGATTGAGCGCCGTGGCGCGCAACGCCTTCCCATAGAGGGTGCGGTCGAAGAAGACATAGAGCACCGCGATCAGCGCGATGCTCGTCGCCACGACCAAGACGCTCTGCACGCTGATCATGTTGCCGCCTGCCTCGAACGAAGCGGACGAGAACGGCGGCGTCCGCGAACCCTCGGCTCCGAAGAACCAGAGCCCCAGTCCGACCAGCACGAAATGCACGGCGACCGACACGATGAGCAGGACCAGCACGCTCGCCTCGGCGAGCGGCTGGTATGCGATCCGGTACAGGAGGGGGCCTAGCGCCGTCACCAGCGCCAGGGTGACGAGAACCTGCGCCCAGAATGCCAGTTCGGGAGTCGCAAGCCACCACGCGATCGCGCCGATGGCGACGGGAATACCGGTCCAGCGCAGAACCTGCACGGGGATTCGCGCGAATTCGCGGCGGCGGGCGAGATCCCACGCCTCCATGAGGCCCGCCACGATGGCCATTCCGACGAGCAGCATGATCGTTCCGGGCGGCTTTCCGAGCTGCAGGCCGGCCAGCGTGAGCGTTCCGTAGACGACGAACTCACCGGCGGGCACCCAGATGATGCGCGTCACGGCGAAGACCAGCACCAGCGCCAGCGCCAGCAGCGCATAAACGGCACCGTTCGTGATGCCGTCCTGCACCAGAATCGCAAATATCGACAGGTCCATCGTGATTGCGCGATCTCCGGCCAGAAAAAAGGCCGGCTGCAGGGCTGCGCCCGCAACCGGCCTCGGTTCAGTAGGACGCTATTTCGCCAGCACCCACTTGCCGTTTTCGATCTTGATCATGGTCCGCGCGCGGTTGTCGAGGCCGTTGTGGTCAGACGTGCTCATCGAATACACGCCGTGCGTCGCGACCACCTCCTTTTCGCTTTCGAGCGCATCGCGCAGCGCCGCGCGGAACTCCTTCGTGCCCGGCTGCGCCTTCTTCAACGCCTGGGGGACCGCATTGGCGAGCAGCACATACGCATCCCACGCGTGGCCGCCGAACGTCGAACGGGAGTCCTTGCCGTACTTGGCCTCGTATTTCGTAATGTACTCGGCCGCCGACTTCTTGAGTGGATTGGTGTCGGGCAGCTGCTCGTAGACAAGCATCGGTCCGATCGGCAGCACGGTGCCATTGCCGTCCTTGCCGACCACCCGCAGGAAGTCCGGGTTGGCCACGCCGTGCGTCTGGTAGATCTTGCCCTTGTAGTTGCGCGCCACGAGCTCCTTCTGCGGCGTCGCTCCCGGCGTTCCGGCGGCGGCAATCAGAATCGCGTCGGGATTGGCGGCGACGAGCTTCAGCACCTGCCCGGTGACGGACGCGTCGGTGCGGTTGTATTTTTCCTCGGCGACGATCTGTATGCCCGCGGTCTTGGCGGAATTGCGGATCTCGGCCAGCCAGCCGTCTCCGTAGCCGTCCGCGAATCCGATGAATCCCAGCGTCTTGACGCCGTTCGCCTTCATATGGACCGCAATCGCGTCGGCCATCAGGGCGTCGCTCTGCGGCGTCTTGAACACCCACTTGGTCTTTGGATTCGCGGGGTCGACGATGCGCGCCGACGCCGCCATCGAGATCATTGGCGTTTCCGCCGCCGACACCACGTCGACCATCGCAAGCGAGTTCGGCGTGATCGTCGAGCCCACGACGACATCGACCTTGTCCTCGGAGATGAGCTTCTTCGCGTTGGTGACGGCCTTGGTCGTGTCCGAGGCGTCGTCGAGGATGATCCAGTTGACCTTCTGGCCGGAGATCGTCGCCGGCAGGAGCTCGAACGTGTTCTTCTCCGGAATGCCGAGCGACGCCGCGGGACCTGTGGCGGAAAGCGTGACGCCGACGTTGATGTCGGCCTGCGCGGGGCCGACGGCTCCCGCGATGGCCAGCGCAGCGGCAATCGCCGCCAGCAGTCTGCAGACGTGCATGAAACCTCCTCCTGAAGCCTCTCCAAGAACGGGGTGACCGTTGCAACTCGCGTGCGGTCCTTTCTGCCTCGGGCGGGACCGTCTGTCGTACGCCCTACACAGCGGGGGCGCGCGCGATCGCAGGATTCTGGCAAACCCCCCTGCCCGGGTCAACGACGTAGTTTGACATTCGACAAGAAAACGCGCTTTTGCGCGCCGCTCACTTCTTCAGCGCGTCGCGAATCTCCCGCAGCAGGACGACGTCCTCGGAGGTGGCAGGTGCCGCCGGCGGAGCTTCGCGCTTCAGGCGGTTGATCTGCTTCACCATCAGGAAAATGATGAACGCCAGGATCAGGAAGTTGAGGGCCACGGTGATGAAATTGCCGTAGGCGAGCAGCGGTACGCCCGCCTTCGTCAGCGCCTCGTAGGTCATGGGACCACCGTAACCCGGTGGCGGGCTGCCGAGGAGCACGAACCAACTCGAAAAGTCGAGCGTGCCGAACACGCGGCCGACGATCGGCATGATGAGATCCTTGACGATCGAGTCGACGATCTTGCCGAAAGCGCCGCCGATGATGACGCCCACCGCCAGATCGACGACGTTGCCCTTGACCGCGAATTCGCGGAATTCGCTCGCAAATGACATCGGAACACCTCCAGCGGGGATCGGCGGGGTGCCGTGACCTGCGCGCCGGCGTCAGACGGCCGCTTCGCCGCTTTCGCCGGTGCGAATGCGCACCACCTGCTCGACCGCGGTGACGAAGATCTTGCCGTCTCCGATCTTGCCCAGTTCGCGCGGCCTTGACGATCGCCTCGATCGCCCGGTCGACAAGGCTATCGCCAACGATCAGCTCGACCTTGACCTTCGGCAGGAAATCGACGACGTACTCGGCGCCGCGATAGAGCTCGGTGTGGCCCTTCTGGCGCCCGAATCCCTTCACCTCCGCGACGGTGAGTCCGGTGACGCCGATCTCCGACAGCGCTTCGCGGACCTCGTCCAGCTTGAACGGCTTGATGATCGCTTCGATTTTCTTCATGGCGGCAATGTATCGAGAAAGGCCTGACGGATATCGACTACTTTACACCATGGGCAGCCCCGGTCCTACCGCGACGGCGGCGATGCGGCGATGTCATTCCACTCGGACCACGCGGAGGTGATCGGATAGCGCCAATCCTTGCCGAAGCCGCGAGGCGTCACCCGGATGCCTACCGCGGCCTGCCGCCGCTTGTACTCGTTGATCTTGATGAGGCGCACGACCTTGCGCACGTCCGCCGGCACAAACCCGAGAGCGACGATCTCTGCAGGGCTTTTGTCCTGCTCTACGTAGGCTTCCAGGATGCCGTCGAGCGCGTCATAGGACGGCAGCGAGTCCTGGTCGACCTGGTCCGGCCGCAATTCGGCCGATGGCGCGCGCGTGATGATCCGTTCGGGAATTACCCGACCCAGGGCGTTCCGGTAGTGGCACAGGCGGTAGACCAGCGTCTTGCTGATGTCCTTCAGGACGGCAAACCCGCCGGCCATGTCGCCATAGAGGGTTGCATAGCCGACCGCCATCTCCGACTTGTTTCCCGTCGTGAGCACGATCGAACCATATTTGTTCGAGAGCGCCATCAGCAGCGTTCCGCGGATTCGCGCCTGGATGTTCTCCTCGGTGGCATCTTCCGGCAGGCCGCGAAACTCCGCCGAGAGCGCATCGCGAAACGAGCTGAATACCGACTCGATCGGCAGCTCGTCGTAACGGACGCCGAGCGTCCCCGCCATCGTTCGCGCGTCTTCGAGGCTGATGGCGCGCGTGTACGGCGACGGCAGCATCACCGCGCGCACCCGGTCGTGCCCGAGCGCATCCACGGCAACGGCGAGCACCAGCGCCGAATCGACGCCCCCGGAGAGCCCAAGCAGCACGCCGGGAAACCGGTTCTTGCCTACGTAATCGCGCACGCCCATCACGAGCGCATCGTAGACATGCGCCTCCAGCCGGGGGTCGAGGGCTCCGCGGACCGCTTTCGGCGCGCCATGCTCGAATGTGACGAGGGCCACCGTCTCGTGCCATGCGGGAAGTTGCTGCACAACGACGCCGACCGCATCGGCCACGAAGGAGGCGCCGTCGAACACGAGCTCGTCCTGCCCACCCACGCGGTTCACGTAGACAATCGGCAGACCCGTCTCGCGCGCGCGAGCGCCCACGTGCAGGCGTCGCAGCGCCTGCTGCTTCGTATGATACGGTGACCCGTTGGCGACGATGACGAAGCGCGCCCCGGCCTCCTTCGCCTGGCGAATCGGTCCGGGGAACCACACGTCTTCGCAAATGATGAGACCGCACGGAATGCCCTCGACGTCGACGATGCACGGCGCGCTGCCAGGTTCGAAATAGCGCTCTTCGTCGAACACCGTGTAATTGGGCAGGCACTGTTTGCGCGCCGTCTGCGTCACCCGACCGTCACGCAGCACGGCGAGCGCGTTGTAGCATTTTCCGTCCGCGCGCTCCGGGAATCCGACCAGCACCGTCGTGCCCTGCACGACAGCCGCGAGCGCGACGAGCTCGCGTGCGCATGCGTCGAGAAACGCCGGTCGAAGCAGGAGGTCCTCCGGCGGATAGCCGGGCAGCGAAAGCTCGGGCGTGATCACGAGCGACGCACCCGCGCGCTTCGCTTCGCCGACGGCATTCAGGATTCCGTTGGCGTTGCCGGAGAGATCGCCGATGACCTGGTCGAGCTGCGCCACGGCGATTTGCATGATGGCCGATTCTAGCATCACGCGTGAGTGTCATTCGGCGGACCCCTGCCCCGAATCCGCTTGCGCCGCGCAGGCGTCGCACGCGAGAATCGGTTGCATGTCGATGCGCCGCCCTCCGGAAACGTTCGCGCCTGCCTCGTCCGGCGGGGTCGTCCGGGACGACGTCGACCTCGCCGCGATTCCTGCGGCCGACTGGGATGCGCTCACGCACGGATATCCGTTGCTGTCACACGCGTTCCTTGGCGCCCTGCACGACTCCGGTTGCGCAGGATCGGCCACCGGTTGGCGGCCCTGCTACCTCACCGCATGGCGCGACGGCAGGCTGACCGGGGCGATGCCGCTGTACGCGAAATCGCATTCCTACGGTGAATATGTCTTCGACTGGGCCTGGGCCGACGCCTTCCGACGACACGGGCGCCGGTACTACCCGAAACTCGTCGCCGCGATACCTTTCACACCCGCGCCCGGTCCACGACTCATCGCCGGCGACGACGCGACGCGTACGGCGCTGCTCGGGCGGGCACTGGCGATGCTGCAGGAGGACGGTGACGGTCCGCGCTGCTCGTCGCTGCACGTGCTGTTCGCAGCTCCGGAGGAAGTCGACATCTGTGCAAGCGCCGGAATGATCGTCCGTCATGGCGTTCAATTCGAATGGCAGAACCCGGGGTATCGCGATTTCGATGGCTATCTCGCTGCATTCAACCATGACAAGCGAAAGAAGGTGAAGCAGGAACGCCGCCGCCTGGTCGAATCGGGAATCACATTCCGGCGCTGTACCGGGCGCGACATCACCGCCGCCGACTGGGCATTTCTCTACGAATGCTATCAATCGACCTATCGGGCCCATCAGTCGACGCCCTATCTTTCGTTCGACTTCTTTCTCCGGATCGCAGCGTCGATGCCCGAGCACCTGCTTCTGGTCGTCGGCGAACGTGGTGGCGAGCCGCTCTGTGCGGCCTTCGACATCTTCGACGAGCGGACCCTATGGGGCCGTTACTGGGGAACCCGGGCGTACATTCCCGGCCTCCATTTCGAAGCGTGCTATTACCAGGCGATCGAGTTCTGCATCGAGCGGCGGATCTCGCGCTTCGCCGGGGGCGCGCAGGGCGTTCACAAGCTCGCCCGCGGACTGATGCCCGTCACGACGTGCTCCGCCCACGCGATTGCCGATCCCGGATTCGCCGCGGCGATCGCCGCGTATTGCGAGCGCGAGCGCGCCGATGTTGCGCACGCGGTGGACGAGCTCGAAGCGTCGAGTCCGTTCAAGGAACGAGGCATCAGTGCGTGCTAGACTCGAATCGCTGGCCTTTCCATTCGACGCGCCCCGTGTGACTTCATGAGCGATTCCGTCGCCCTGCATCGCAACGGCACGGTTGCCACGCTGACGCTTAACCGTCCGGATGTTCTCAACACGCTCGATTTCGCAATGGTCGAGGACATCGTGGCGCGGACGGCGGAGGTCGCCGCGGACGACTCGCTCCGTGTGGTCGTCCTTCGCGGTGCGGGGCGGCATTTCATGGCAGGCGGCGACATCCGGACCTTTGCCGGCGAGCTCGCGCGTCCGCCCGCCGCGCGCCAGGCGAACTTTCAGCGGATGGTCGAGCGCGTGCACGTGGCGGTCGAGCACCTGCACCGGATGCCCCACCCGGTCGTCGGCTGCGTGCATGGCGCCGTTGCCGGCTTCGGACTCTCGTTGATGAACGCCTGCGATCTTGTGGTCGCGGCCGACAGCGCGTATTTCACGTCGGCTTACCGGCACATCGCGCTGACACCCGACGGCGGCGGGTCCTGGGCGCTGCCGCGCCTCGTTGGAATGCGCAAGGCGATGGAGATCCTTCTGCTCTCGGAGCGATTCGATGCGGCGGAGGCGCTGCGCCTCGGCCTCGTCAACAGAGTCGTCGCCGCGGACGCGCTGGACGCCGCCGTCGACGCGATCGTGCAGGCGCTCGCGACGGCGCCGGTCCTGGCGATCCGCAACGCGAAACGCCTGGTCCGCGAATCGTTTGCCCGCACTCTGTCAGAACAGTTGCAGGCGGAGGCGATCAGCTTCGGTCAATGCGCCGGGACCGCGGACTTCGTGGAAGGCATAACCGCCTTCATCGAAAAGCGCCCGGCGCGCTTCGGTGGCGGCTGACGTGAGCGCGATGCGCAGTCTGCACGGCAAGACGCTGCTCATCACCGGGGGTTCGCGCGGCATCGGGCTCGCGATCGCGCTGCGTGCGGCGCGCGACGGCGCCAACGTCGCGATCGCCGCAAAGACTACGGAACCCAACCCCAGGCTGCCGGGGACGATCCACACGGCGGCCGCCGAGATCGAGAAGGCGGGCGGCAAGGCGCTGCCGATCGCCTGCGACATTCGCGACGAGGTCGCGGTGCGCGCCGCGGTCGACGCAGCGGCGGGTGCGTTCGGCGGCATCGACATCCTCGTCAACAACGCGAGCGCGATCAGCCTTACCGGAACCGCAGCGACACCGATGAAGCGCTTCGACCTGATGTTCGGCGTCAACGTCCGCGGCACCTTCCTGTGCGCGCAGGCGTGCTTGCGACATCTCGAAGCGTCTGCGATTGCCGGGCGCAATCCGCACATCCTGACTCTGGCTCCGCCGCTCAATCTCGATCCAAGGTGGTTCCGCGATCACGTCGCGTACACCATCGCGAAATACGGGATGAGCATGTGCGTGCTCGGCATGGCGGAAGAGTTTCGCGCCGCCGGAATCGGGGTCAACGCGCTGTGGCCGCGGTCCGTCATCGCCACCGCTGCGATTGCGATGATTCCGGGGGCCGCCGAGGAGATCCACCGGATGCGGACGCCGGAGATCATGGCCGACGCCGCGCATGCGATCCTCACCCGCGATGCACGTGCGACCACGGGCAATTTCTTCATCGACGACGAGGTGCTCGCCGACGCGGATGTCACCGACCTCGAACGCTACGCGGTAAACCCGGGCAATTTGCTGCTCCCCGATCTGTTTCTGGGCTAGCGGCGCGAGCCGCGAGCCGGGGCCCCTGCCGGAGGCGAGGGGGAGCTCGCAATGGCGAGTCGCCGCAGGAGGCCGACAACGCAGCCGTCGCAAATCCTGACGGGTTCGGAGGCCGAGGCGCGAGCCGCGAGCCGGGGCCCCTGCCGGAGGCGAGGGGGAGCTCGCAATGGCGAGTCGCCGCAGGAGGCCGACAACGCAGCCGTCGCAAATCCTAACGGGTTCGGAGGCCGAGGCGCGAGCCGCGAGCCGGGGCCCCTGCCGGAGGCGAGGGGGAGCTCCGCAATGGCCACGCGTCGCAGCTGACGCGTCTCAACGATTTCCTGCGTCGTCGTCGATGATTCTTGGCGTGCCGGCGCGCGGCGCCTGATTTCCGAGGTTGTCGTCGACGGTGCGCGGGGCCTCGTTGCCGCGGGCCTTGTTTCCCTTGTTGTCGTCGACGACCTGCGGAGCCTTGTTGACGTACGCCTCGTTACCGCGATTGTCGTCGACCGTGCGCGGGACCTCGTTGGCACGCACTTCATTGCCTCGCGAATCGCCATCGGACCCGCCGCCAGGCTTGGCGCCACGTCGGTTGCGCCGACCGCGACCCCTTTTGCCCGGGGCGGCGCCGGCGCCCGGTGGACCTTTCGGCCGCTGCGGACCGTTGTTCGTCCATTGGCCGCCGCTCCTCGGACGCGGTCCGCCCGTGCCAGGCAGTCCTTCGGGAACTGCGCCTGGAACGGTGAGCGTCGTCATTACATAGGGCGAACTCGGTCCGCGCGATCCCTGCGGTGCTCCGGTGCGCGCCTGACCCTTTGCGCCATTGCGCCCGGCCTTGCCACCGCCGTGCGGACGCGCGCCCGTCCCCTGCCCGCGTTGCGCCTGACCCGATCGCGGCCCGCCCTTCCCGTGCGGTCTGCCGTGCGGGCCGTGCGAGCTCTTGAAATAGCTCTTGACCGAGCGGTTGGCGTGCGTCGGCGCACCGGCCGCGCTGTTGCCGGGTTCGATCACGTCGGGATCGTGCGGAGCGTCATCGCTCATGTCCGCGGCCGTCGATACCGCCACATTGCCCTCGACATCACGCGGCGTGTTGCCTCGCGGCCGGTGCCCCGGCGGACGCGGCCCCTTGCCCTGCGGCGGGCGGTCGCGTTTGCCCTGCTGCTGCGGCATGGGCCCCGTGGCGCGCATGCCTGCGGCAGCCAGCACGCCGGTCACCTCCTCGGTCGTGAGCTCGAGCGTCTGCCCGCGCTTGAGGCGCGAGGGCATCGCGATCGTGCCGTATCGCGTGCGGATGAGTCGGCTGACGGTGAGCCCGAGTGCCTCGATGAGCCTGCGCACTTCGCGGTTGCGGCCCTCCTTCAGCACCATGTGGTACCAGTGGTTGGCGCCTTCGCCGCCACCGTCCGCGACCTTTTCCACCTTCGCCAGCCCGTCGTCCAGCTCGATTCCCGAAAGGAGCGACTGCTGGTGCTCGGGCGTCAGCGTGCCCATCACGCGCACCGCGTATTCGCGTTCGACTTCGTAGCGAGGATGCATCATCTTGTTCGCAAGCTCGCCGGAGTTCGTGAAGAGCAGCAGGCCCTCGGTGTTGAAGTCGAGTCGACCGATCGCGATCCACTTGCCGTTGCCGATGTTCGGCAGCTTCTCGAACACCGTGGGCCGACCTTCGGGATCGTCGCGCGTGACGATCTCACCCGCGGGCTTGTGGTACATCAGGATGCGCGCACGCGGCTCGGCGAAGCGGACCTTGACGAGCTCGCCGTTGATGCGGACCTCGTCGCCCGGCGACACCTTCTGCCCGACGTCGGCCGGTTCGCGGTTCACCGTGATGCGGCCGGCGAGGATCATCTCCTCCATCGCGCGGCGCGAGCCGAATCCGCAGGACGCGAGCACCTTGTGCAGGCGCTGCGGCTCGGTGAAGATTTCGTCAGTGGACGAGCGGTGGCGCGGTGGCGCCAGCCCCTCCGTGATGTTCTGCAGCACCAGGCTCGGCTGCTGTATCGGTCCCGTCGGGGGACGGTGCCAGGATCGGGCTCGCGAGCGCGAATTGCGCTTCGGCGGCTTTGGTGGGTGCATCGGGTATCTCCAGCAGGTGGGATGCGTCGAGCTCGGCCAACGGAGGCAGCTCGGACAACGAGCGCAGGCCGAGATCGTCGAGGAAGGCCTTGGTGGTCGCATAGAGCGCCGGGCGGCCCGGCGTCTCCTTGTGGCCGACCACTTCGACCCATTGGCGGTCCGTCAGCGCCGTGACGACGCTGGTGGACACGGCGACGCCGCGGATGGCTTCGATTTCGCCGCGGGTCACGGGTTGCTGATAGGCGATGATCGCCAGGGTTTCCATTGCCGCACGCGAATAGCGCGGCGGGCGTTCCGGCGACAGCCGGTCGAGAAAGGGCTGGATCGAGGTCTTGCCCTGGAAGCGCCATCCGGAAGCGACCTGCACGAGCTCCACCGACTTGCCGGACCAGTCGTTCCGGATTTCGTCCAGGACCTTTCGCACGAGCTCCGCGTCGAGGGCGGGCTCGAAAAGCCTTGCAAGCTGGGGAGGCGCAACAGGCTCCCCGGCGGTCAGCAGCGCCGCCTCGAGAATGTCCTTGATCTCTTTCAAATCATCCATCGTGAATTCGTCGACCGAAGAGTTTCATGACTCGAGCACGAACCCCGGACCCGTCGTCAGCTGCACGTAGATCGGCGCATACGGCTCGGCTTGTGCAATGCCGACGAGCCGCTCGCGCGCGAGTTCCAGCAACGCAAGGAACGTGACGATGAGATGCGGCACGTCGGCGTGCGCCGCGAACAGCGTCGTGAACTCGGCAAAGCGCGTCGGTGTCAGCGTCTTCAGCAGGCGGCTCATCTCCGCCCGCACCGAAAGTTGCTCGCGCGTAACGAGATGATGCCGGTTGATGCGCGCGCGCGCAATGAGTCCGGCCCACGCCGAGCGAAGGTCCTCCGGCGCAACGTCAGGCAGGCGCGCTGAGGCGACCCGCTCGAACCACACGCGGACCGTCGCAAAATCGCGGCCGGCCAGCGGCAGCGCGTCGATCTCCCGGGCGGCTTCCTTCATTCGTTCGTATTCCAGCAGGCGCCGCACGAGCTCGGCTCGTGGGTCCTCGGGCTCCGCACCCGGCGCTGCCGGGGGCTTCGGCAGGAGCAGCCGGGACTTGATCTCGATCAGGACCGCGGCCATGAGCAAATACTCGGCGGCGAGCTCGAGCTGCGTCCGGCGCATCATTTCGACATACCCGAGGTACTGCCGCGTGAGTTCCGCCATCGGGATTTCGAGCACGTTGATGTTCTGCTTGCGGATCAGATAGAGCAGCAGGTCGAGCGGTCCTTCGAAGGCTTCGAGGAATACCTCCAGCGCCTCCGGCGGTATATAGAGGTCGCGCGGCAGCTCGAGCAGCGGCTCGCCGTGGATCCTCGCGACCGGCGCGCCGGCCTGGTGCGCGAGGTCGATGCGGACTTCAGTCATCAGACGCACTCTGCATCGACGCTTCCTTCGCCGCGGCCTCCGCAAGGTCGGCGCTTCGCGTTTCGCCTCGAGGTCGGCCGCGCGCCCGCGCTCGCAGACGCGAGCGTCGCTCCTTGCCTTCGCCGTGCTCGCGCGCGCGTCCCGCTCATGTGTAGTCGAGTCCCATCGCTCCGCGGACGTCGCGCATGGTCTCTTCGGCCAGCTTGCGCGCACGCTCGCAGCCGTCGGCGACGATGTTGCGGACGAGCTGCGGATCGTCGAGGTAGCGCTGCGCGCGCTCGCGGATGGGCTCCTGCTCGCGGATGATCGCGTCGATCACGGGCTGCTTGCATTCGAGGCAACCGATGCCTGCCGTCGTGCAGCCGTTGACCACCCAGTCGCGCGTGGACGCATCCGAATAGATCTGGTGCAAAGGCCACACGGGACAGCGATTCGGGTCACCCTTGTCGGAGCGGCGCGCGCGCGCCGGGTCGGTCTGCATCGTGCGGATCTTCTTGGTGACG
Source organism: uncultured beta proteobacterium (assembly GCA_963726765.1). Lineage (GTDB taxonomy): Bacteria > Pseudomonadota > Gammaproteobacteria > Burkholderiales > Casimicrobiaceae > CAIWHR01. The sequence continues at coordinate 184,683 of CAVSDH010000004.1, forward strand.
TCTGCGGGGTCCTCGCGCATCAGGATCGTGTTGCCCAGGGACTTCGACATCTTCTGTCCGTCGAGGCCCGGCACCTTGGGTGACTCGGTCAGGAGCGGCGCGGGCTCCGGAAGGATCACGCGTCGCGACCCCTCGAGATAACCGAACAGGCGCTCGCGGTCGCCGAGCGACAGGTTCTGGGTGTCATTCAGCATCGCGCGGGCGGCCTCGAGGGCCTCGTCGTCGCCGCGCTCCTGGAAGGCCGTGCGCAGCTCCGCGTACTTGCGGGCCTTCTTGGCACCGAGCTTCTTCACGGCCGACTTCGCCTTTTCCTCGAACCCCGGCTCGGTACCGTAGATATGATTGAAGCGGCGAGCCATTTCGCGGACGAGTTCGATGTGCGACACCTGGTCTTCGCCCACCGGCACCATGTTGGCCCGGTAGATCAGGATGTCGGCGCCCTGCATCACCGGGTACCCGAGAAAGCCGTAATTCGACAGGTCGCGGTCGGTGAGCTTCTGCTGCTGGTCCTTGAACGTCGGCACGCGCTCCAGCCAACCGACCGGCGTGATCATCCCGAGCAGCAGCGTGAGCTCCGCGTGTTCGGGCACCCGCGACTGAATGAACATCGTCGCGCGCGTCGGGTTGATGCCAGCCCCCAGCCAGTCGACGAACATGTCCCACACGGTGTCCGAGATCACGCCCGTGTCGTCGTGGTGCGTGGTCAGCACGTGCCAGTCGGCGGCAAAGTACAGGCACTCGTATTCCTCCTGCAGCTTCACCCAGTTCTTGAGCGCGCCGTGGTAATGACCGATGTGCAGCCGCCCCGTCGGGCGCATTCCGGAAAGGACGCGGTCGGTGAACATCGGAGGATTGCGCAGTTACCGAGACTCAGCTTCCGGCAATGGCGCCGAGCAGTGACAGAAAGAATGTCACGAACGGCGACATCAGCCGATTGAGGATGCCGGTCGCGAGCAGCACGACGATCAGCATGAATCCGTACGGCTCGAGCCGCGCATAGCTGATGGCCAGCCGGGAGGGCAGCAGGCTGACCGCGATGCGGCCGCCGTCGAGCGGCAGGATAGGCAGCAGATTCAATACCATCAATACCACATTGGTTACGACGCCCGCGGTGGCCATCAGATCGAGACCTTCGCTGGTCGTGTACTTGGCCACAAACGCCCACGCCAGCGCCATCAGGAAATTCGCGGCCGGCCCCGCCGCCGCCACCCAGAGCATGTCGCGCTTCGGATGGCGAAGGTTGCCGAAGTTCACCGGCACCGGTTTCGCCCAGCCAAACAGGAATCCGCCGCCGCCCGCCAGTTTCGACAGCAGCAGCAGGCTGATCGGAACCAGCACCGTGCCGATCGGATCGATGTGCTTCAGCGGATTCAGCGTCACCCGCCCCAGCATCCAGGCGGTCTGGTCGCCGAAAATCCGGGCGACATAGCCGTGGGCGGCCTCATGCAGCGTGATCGCGAAGACCACCGGCACTGCGTAGAGCGCGACGGTCGCGAGCAGCGAAAAATCCATTGACCGCGCATTTTACCCGAGTCCGGCGCCGGACGCCGGGGGGCCTAACCAGGCGCCTGGCCCTCGAGGTCCGGGAGCCCCAGCCGTGCGGGATCCCCGGCGCCGCGGCGAACGATCGCCGGGGGAGTTATCGCGAGGTCGACGACCGTCGTGGGCGCAGCCGGGCAAGGGCCGGCATCGATCACGAGGTCGAGCACGCGACCGAGGGAGTCGCGTATGGCTTCCGCATCGTTCAGAGGCTCGCTCGCGCCCGGCAGGATCAGAGTCGAGGACAGAATCGGTTCGGCGAGTTCGTCGAGGAGGGCCTGCACGACCGCATGCGCGGGCACGCGAACTCCGACGGTGCTTCGCCTGGGGTGCTGCAGGCGCCGTGGAACCTCCTTGGTCGCCGGAAGGACGAACGTATAGCAGCCGGGCGTGCCCTGGCGGACGATCCGGAATTGCCAATTGTCGAGGCGCGCGAAATGCCCGATCTCGGATAAATCGCGCAGCACCAGCGTCAGATGATGGTCGTCGCCGACACCGCGGATCTGCCGGATGCGTTTCGCCGCACGGGCGTCGCCCAGATGGCAACCCAGCGCGTAGCTTGAATCCGTCGGATACGCAATGACGCCACCGTCACGCAGGATGCCCGCCGCGTGCCGAATCAAACGGGGCTGGGGGTCGACAGGATGAATCTGGAAATACTGGGCCATGTTTCGGTGCCGGACGAGGCCGGTCGGCGAACCGTGTGTAAGGGCGACAATCGCGCTGGCGTTATAATTCCATTCAATTCTAACCGAGCGCCGCTGGGCGACTCAATTTGCATTAGGGCATCGCTTGAACCTGCAGCAACTGCGCTACCTCTGCGCAATCGTCGACCACGGTCTCAACGTGTCGGACGCGGCGGAGGCGCTGCACACGTCCCAGCCCGGCATCAGCAAGCAGGTGCGCCAGCTCGAGGACGAACTCGGCGTGCGCGTCTTCGTGCGGCAGGGCAAGCGGCTCGCCTCGCTCACGCCCGCAGGCGAGTCCGTCGTCGCGACCGCGCGGCGCGCGCTGCGCGAGATCGGCAATCTGAAGCGGGTGGGCGCGGAGTTCCACAGCGAGGACCAGGGCACACTCGCGATCGCGACCACCCACCTGCAGGCCCGCTATGTGCTGCCGCCGGTGCTGCGCGATTTCGCGATCCGCTATCCCAAGGTGAAACTCGAGCTCCACCAGGGCAATCCGGTGCAGGTCGCCGAGCAAACGGCAGCCGGCACCGCCGACGTCGGCATCGCGACCGAGGCGCTCGCGACCAACCCCGACCTCGTCACCCTTCCGTGCTATCAGTGGAACCGCTGCGTGCTGGTGCCGAAGGGACATCCGCTCGCGAAGGCCGTGCCGCTCACGCTCCACGCGCTCGTGCAGCATCCGATCATCACCTATGACTTCACGTTCACCGGCCGCTCGCAGATCAATTCGGCGTTCGACGCCGCGGGCCTCGTGCCCAACGTGGTGCTGACGGCGCTCGATTCGGATGTGATAAAGACTTACGTGGAGATGGGATTGGGAGTCGGGATCATTGCAAAGATGGCGTGGGACCCGGTGCGAGACGCGGGCACGTTCCTGCAATTGGATGCCGCTCACCTGTTCGCGCCGTCGACAACCCGGATCGCGCTGCGTCGCGGCACGTTCCTGCGCGGATACGTCTACGATTTCATTGCCGGATTCGCGCCGGCCCTCGGCCGGCCGGTGGTGGACGCCGCGCTCGCGGACGCCGGATCGCGGTGAGCGACCCCGGCAATTCTGCGATGACGCTCGCATCGGCCGGCAGCCATCCGGCGAGCGAACCGCGGAGGACCTGGTGGTTTGCCGCGCTGCTGGCGTCACTCTCCATGCTGGCGCCCTTCGCGATCGACGCGTACCTGCCGGCGTTTCACGCGATCGGCCAGGAGTTCGGCGTGCCACCGCTTGCCGTCCAGCAGACGCTCTCCGCGTACCTCATGTCGTACGCGTTCATGATGCTCTGGCACGGCGCACTTTCGGATGCGCTCGGCCGCCGACCGATCGTGCTGGCCGGTCTCGTCGTCTACGCGTTTGCGACGCTGGGCTGCGCCATTTCCGGAAACATCGAATCGCTATGGTTGTTCCGGATACTGCAGGGATTGTCCGCCGGTGCGGGCCTCGTCGTCGCGCGGGCCATCGTGCGCGACAGCTTCCAGGGTCCGGAAGCGCAACGACTGATGTCGCAGATGACGCTGGTCTTCGGCATCGCTCCTGCCGTTGCCCCGATCATGGGCGGCGCGATGCTGAACCTCTTCGGCTGGCGTGCGATTTTCTGGGTGCTGCTGGTGCTGGTCATCGGCGTCCTCATCTGGGCGGCGTTGCGTCTGCCCGAGACGCTTCCCCGCGCCGCGCGGCAGCCGCTGCGTCCGCGAGCCCTTTGGCGAAACTACCGGGCGGTGCTCCTTCACGTCGATTTTGCGCTGCTGGCGTCGATTCTCGCGCTCAATTTCGCGGGCTTCTTCATCTACATCGCCGGTGCGCCCGGTTTCCTCGTCGACCTGCTCGGCGTGACGACGTGGGGATTTGCGTGGCTGTTCGTGCCGATGATCGCCGGCGTCATGATCGGGGCCATGCTCTCCGGGCGGTTCGCCGGACATCGCTCGCCGCGGGAAACCGTGCGCCTCGGTTATGCGCTGATGTTCGCGGGCGTGGCCCTGAACCTTGCGACGTGCTGGTTGCTGCCGCCCGCAATAATGGCGAACGTCCTGCCGGTCTTCGTGTTCTGCATAGGCACCAGCCTGATGATGCCGTCGATGACGCTGATGATGCTGGATCTTTTTCCTTCGATGCGGGGCATGGCGTCATCCCTCCAGGGCTTCGTCCATTTCTCGCTTTCCGCCGTGGTCGCGGGCACCGTAGCGCCGTTTCTCGTGCACTCCTTGAAGGCGCTGGCCCTCGGCATGCTGGTCGCCTCGGTGGCAAGCTTTGCGCTCTGGCTCGTCTACCAGCGGCGCACGCATCGTCAACTCCGGGAGTGGATTCCATGAGGCAGATCGTTGCAGCGCTGCTTTCCGTGCCGCTACTGATGGGAGTCGCCGCAGCGGCGCCGGCGGTCATCGAATTGCCCGCGACACCGCTCACCATAGGCAAGGCCAAAGTCATCGCCGAAGTCGCCGCGACACCCGACCAGCGCACGACCGGTCTCATGTATCGCTTCAGCCTCAAACCCGACCACGGGATGGTTTTCGTGTTCGATCGCGCGGAGCCGCAGTCCTTCTGGATGAGGAACACCTACATTCCGCTGTCCATCGCCTTTATCGGCAGCGACGGAAGGATCATCAATATCGCCGACATGGCGCCGCAGGACGAAAGCCTGCACTGGTCGTCCGGTCCTGCGCAGTACGCGCTGGAAATGCGCAAGGGCTGGTTTGCGGAACGTGGCATACAACCCGGGGATCGGGTCGAGGGCCTCCCGGCCGTCAGGCGATAGTCCGATGCAAGTCGTCGGCCGGTGCGGAGCACCACGATGCCGGTTTCCGCCTTGGCGCTCCGGTGGCCGCAAACACGGGCTGAGGCCGGCAATGTAGGCTACATCGCATTGTCTGACTTGTTCGGCCGGCGGGCAACACTCATCGCAACCCGCCTTCACCTTGCACTACGCAAGCCCCGGGGGAAGGACGCACCCGGTACCCACCGGCCGGCACCCCGCCAAACGACTATTGCCCCCGCCCGCTGTTGGCGATGTAATGCCCGAGCCGGGCAGCGTCAGCGCGCTCGCGGAAATCATCGGGGACCCCGCCGTGCTTCGTCCGTTGCGCCTAGGTCCGGTTGCCGTCGATCGCGCGCGCTATCTGCCGCCGATGCTGTTGCCTCTCGTCCGCGCCGCGACGCGCGGCGACGATATTGTCCCTGCATTGCAGAGCGTCGTGCGCGCGTTCGGCTTCGACAGCTTCATGTATGCGACCGCGAACTATCACCTGAGGCCCGACAACGACGAGCGGATGTACGTGTTCACGACGCTTCCGCGAGAATGGGTGATCCGATACGACCAGAACGCCTACGTCGAATGCGACCCACGCGTCGTCGCCTCGTTCGACAACGCGCTGCCGCTGATGTGGGACCAGGTCAGCGAAAGCAACCGAAGCGCGCGCACCGACGAGTTTCTCGCCGACGCCGCCGCCCATGGCGTGGCGAGCGGCGTGGCCTTTCCCGTCTATGCGACCTATCCGTCACGCAATATCGTCGCACTCAACTCCCCTGCCCCGGTGATCGCAAAGGAGCGGCGTGACGAAATCACACGAATGCTCGGCGAGATCGTCCTCTTCGGCCAGTACTTCCACGAACTTTTCGTCAAGGGCGTCATCGAGCGCGGCATGGCCCCCTCTTCGGAAGGCGCACCGCTCAGCAACCGCGAGAAGCACTGCCTGCAGCTCGCGTCGCACGGCCTCACCAGCGCCGAAATCGCGACCCGCCTCGGCATCGTCGACCGCACCGTCCACTTCCATTTCGCCAACATCCTGAGCAAGCTCGCGGCGCGCAACCGCCACGAGGCGATCGCCAAGGCCGCGGGCCTGGGCCTGCTCTGAACCCGGTTCCGCTGCCGACCGGATCGGCGACGGCGCGGTGGCATGGCGCCGACTAACCATGGGTGCGCAGCCAGCGCTGCAGCTCGGCGATCGAGTGGACGGTTGCCAGCGCCCCGAATTGGGTCAATCCCTCGGCGGAGTGCGCACCCCACGAAACCGCGACAGCGGCCGCCCCCGCATTCCTTGCGAGCTCGAGGTCATGCGAGGTGTCTCCGATCATCAGCGTAGCACCCGGGCTCACGCCACCCCGATCCATGAGGTGCAGGAGCATGTCGGGATGGGGCTTGGGACGACCTTCATCGGCGCATCGGGTAGCGAAGAACGTGCGCGCGAGTCCGTGCAGCGCCAACGCGCGCTCGAGCCCCGCGCGGCCCTTTCCCGTAGCGACGGCCAGCAGGTGTCCCGCAGCATCGAGCTCGCGCAGCAGTTCGCGCGCGCCCTCGAAAAGCGGGATTTCCGCTTCCTGCGCGACATAGTGATCGCGATAGTGGCCCGCAAGCTCGGGATAACGCTCCGGTGGCAATTCGGGCGCGACATGACGCAGCGCATCGACCATTCCCAATCCGATCACATGACGCGCGGACGCGATGTCCGGCACCGGAGCGCCGACGTCGCCGCAGGCCCGCTGCAGCGCCCTCGCGATCAGCGCTGTCGAATCCGCAAGCGTCCCGTCCCAATCGAAAACGATCAGCCGGAATCGGCGCGCGCCGTCGTGCGGTATCCGCTCAGCGATCATCGTCAACTTGGCCGGCAGCGTCCAGACGCGCGACGTATTGCGCCAGATCCGCCGACAACGGCGACTCGACGACGATCTCGCGCCCGTCCGCGGGATGCGCAAAGCGGACCCGGTGGGCGTGCAGGAACATTCGCTTCAACCCCTGCCTCCCCAGCATCTTGTTCCACGGAAAATCCCCGTACTTGTCGTCACCGGCGAGCGGATAGCCGAGATGCGTGAGATGGACGCGAATCTGGTGCGTGCGGCCGGTCTCGAGCTCCGCTTCGAGGAGCGCGACCGGCGGGTCGAGATCCGGCCATGTTCTGACGCGTCGAAACACCGTGCGTGCCGCCCGGCCGTCGCGGTCGACGCGCACGCGACGCTCGCCACCCGCGGTGGCCCGCGTCTCGAGCGCGAGCTCCACGCGACGGATCGCGTCGCGCCACTTGCCGCGCACCAGCACGTAATAGCGCTTGTCGACCTTGCCGTCGCGAAGTTGCGCGTGGAGCCCTGTGAGCGCGGAACGCTTCTTGGCGACCAGCAGCACGCCGGAGGTGTCGCGATCGAGGCGATGGACGAGTTCCAGGAATTTCGCATCGGGGCGTGCATTGCGTAGCCGCTCGATGACGCCGAAAGCGACGCCGCTTCCGCCGTGAACCGCCAGCCCCGAGGGCTTGTCGAGCGCGATCAGTGCATCGTCCTCGTACAGCACCGGCGGGACGGCGAGCGTGCGCGCCGGCGGCGATGGGCGCCGCGAAGCCGGCGCTGCGGTCCTGATCGGAGGTATTCGCAACTCGTCCCCGGAGGCGAGTCGTGCGTCCGGACCGACTTTCGCCCGGTTGAGCCGCACCTCGCCGCTTCGCAGAATCCGGTAGATGTGGCTCGTGGGGACGCCCTTCAGCAATTTCTGCAGGAAATTGTCGATCCGCTGGCCCTCGCCGTCCTCACCGACCGTGAGCCGGTTCACAGCATCCTTGCTTAAATCTTTCATTTGCTTATAATTATCACTTGCAGCACGCTCGGGCCCCGGCGCATTCGAAAGAATATTGCGGCAAAGGGGCGGCCAGAGGTCATCCAGGATGACACAGCCATTCCGGTCCGGGCGTTGGCCCCGTTTTGGGGCAAAGTCGGCCGTGGCATGTCGCGTAAACCGGCCGCCGGTTAAATCCGCTCACCGCACGGGCGTTGCGCCCCGTGAGAGCAGCGATGGTAAAGGAAGAGCGCGGTCCCCGCACCCGGCTTGCGGCCGGTTCGAAGCGGCGCATTGCGCGGCGCACTTAGCGACGATTTCAGCATCCGGGCCACCTCCCCCGCGCCCAGCGCGCTGTGTGACGGACCGGCTGCACTCAACGCTTGAACGTGATAGCAAAGACACCCGAACCTACGAGAACGCACCGCCTCGCTCACCTTGAGGCTGCTGCCATGCGAAACGCCATCCGCGTCCACTCATCTCTCGTATGCCCGCAGCCACGGCTGCCGGCACGGTTGCCCCCGCTCGCGTCCGCCGCGGAATAGCGTCACGTCGCGCGCAAAGCGCGACGCCTGCTTCGCCCCCGCATGTCCGGCCGGTCCCGCGCCGGGAAGAACACATGAAGCGCATGCTTTTCAATGCCACACAGGCGGAAGAACTCCGCGTGGCAATCGTCGACGGACAGCGGCTGGTCGACCTCGACATCGAATCCGCGAGCAAGGAACAGCGCAAGAGCAACATCTACAAGGCGGTCATCACACGCGTCGAGCCCAGCCTCGAGGCGTGCTTCGTCGACTACGGCGCCGAGCGCCACGGCTTTCTCCCCTTCAAGGAAATTTCGCGCCAGTTCATGAAGGGCGGCCGCGCAGGCGATGACGAGGACAACGACGGCGATGGCGGCGGCCGCGGCCGGATCCAGGACCAGTTGCGCGAAGGCATGGAGCTCATCGTCCAGGTCGACAAGGACGAGCGCGGCAACAAGGGCGCGGCGCTGACGACGTTCATCTCGCTCGCCGGCCGCTACCTCGTGCTGATGCCGAACAATCCGCGTGGCGGCGGCGTCTCGCGACGCGTCGAGGGCGAAGAGCGCAACGAGCTTCGTGACGCCGTGGCCGGCCTCGACGTTCCACCCGGAATGAGCGTCATCGCCCGCACTGCGGGCATCGGACGCAGCACCGAGGAGCTGCAGTGGGACCTCAATTACCTGATGCAGCTGTGGACCGCCGTCGAGGACGCCGCGAAGATGCAATCGGGCGCGTACCTCATCTACCAGGAGTCGAGTCTCGTCATCCGCGCGATCCGCGACTACTTCCATCCTGACATCGGCGAGCTCCTGATCGACACCGAGGCCATCTACGAGCAGGCGCAGCAGTTCATGGCGCACGTGATGCCCGCCAACGTCAATCGCGTGAAGCTCTACAAGGACGACGTCCCGCTTTTCTCGCGCTTCCAGATCGAGCACCAGATCGAGACCGCCTACGCGCGGCAGGTCGCGCTGCCTTCCGGCGGCGCGATCGTCATCGACCACACCGAAGCGCTCGTGTCGATCGACGTCAACTCCGCGCGCGCGACCAAGGCGGGCGACATCGAGACGACGGCGTTCAACACGAATTGCGAAGCGGCGGACGAAATCGCGCGTCAGCTGCGCCTGCGCGACCTGGGCGGACTCATCGTCATCGACTTCATCGACATGGAAAGCGCCAAGAACCAGCGCGAGGTCGAGGTGCGGGTCAAGGACGCGTTGCGCTACGACCGCGCCCGCGTGCAGCTCGGCAAGATTTCGCGCTTCGGGTTGATGGAGCTGTCTCGCCAGCGGCTTCGTCCGGCGCTTGCCGAGACGATGCACATCGCGTGTCCGCGCTGCCACGGAATCGGCCACATCCGCGGTACCGAATCCTCGGCGCTCCACATCCTGCGCATCCTCCAGGAAGAGGCGATGAAGGAGAACACGGCGCAGGTGATCGCGCAGGTTCCGATCGACGTCGCCACGTTCCTGCTGAACGAGAAGCGAACCGAGGTGCTTTCGATGGAGACCCGGTTCAGGGTCAACGTCCTGCTTGTCCCCAACCGGCACCTCGAGACGCCCAACTACTCGATCCAGCGGCTGCGGCACGACGATCTCAATCAGAGCGAACCGCTGCCCCTGTCGTTCGATCTCGTTCAGCGTCCTGAGGAGACCGACGTCGCGCAGCAGATGAAGGAAGAGGCGAAGGAGCCCCGGCAGGAGGCCGTGGTCAAGGGCATCACGCCGGCGCAGCCTGCGCCGATCGTCGTGGAAAAGCCGACGCCCACGCCCGTGGCGACATCGCCTTCGCCTTCGCCTGCGGTCGGCGGTTGGCTTGATCGAATGCTGGCGTGGTTTCAGCCAAAGCCGGCCATCCCGGCACCGCCGGCGCGCGCCGAGACGACCCGGGAATCACGGGACGCGCGACGCGACAACCGCGGGGACCGCGACCGTCCGCGCGCCCAGGATCGGCGCGAAGGCCGGGAGCGCGACAACCGGCGCGGCGAGGGTCGCGACCAGCGTGGCGGACGCGGCGATCAGCGGCCGCAGGGCCAGAAGGGCGAACAATCACACGCGCGCGATCAGCAGCCGCGCGGCAGTCAGAAAAACGCGGGCGGTGGCCAGCGCCGCGACGGAAATCGCGACGATGCACGAGGCGCTCAGCGCGAAGGGCAACCGCCCCGCGAAGCGCGAGAACCTCGCGAGCCGCGCGAGCCGCGCGAACCACGTGCAGCGCAGCCGCCGCGTGAACCGCGTCCTCCGCGCGAACCCCGCCCACCGGCGCCTGCCACGGGTGATGTCCCGTTGGCCGCCATCGAGGCGGGACCGGGTACTGCGCGCGAGGGTGACGCCGGCACGCAAACTACCGAACGCGATGGCCGCGGTCGCCGCGACCGGCGTCGTCGCGGCAATCGCGGCGAACCACGCCCCGATCACGCGCAACCGGATCGGGAGGCCGCGCCGGAGCCGGTCGATGCGCTGACGGCGGCAACGCCCTCGCGCGACGCCGAGGTGCCATTGGCGCGGCATGAACCCGCCGACCCACCTGCGCGGCGCGAGAACATGCAGCCGGCCGCGGTCGACGGTGACTCCGCGCCGCCGATTGCATCGCCATTCCACTCGACGACTTTCGCTGCACCGATCGCCGTAGAGATCGCACCGACGGAGCCGATGCCGGCGTCGGTCCTCGCCAAGCCGGAAGCACCTGCCGAACGGCCGCATGCACCACGGCCGATCCCTGCGCCGAGACCGATTCCCGAGCTCCCGCCGGTATCGCTGACGCTGCCGCCGGAATCCGGACTCGAGCTCGTCGAGACGAAATTCAAGGCGACGCAGGCGGCGGAGTCCGACTCCTCGATGCCGGCGGGGCCACGTCGCGTGCGACCGCCGAAGGTCGTCGTCGTCGACGAGCCGCTGCAGATCGTGGAAACGCAACGAACGGAATTGCCGCCGGCAGGCTGAACGTCGCGTAACGACGAATTTGCCAGAAAAAGGCGGACTCCACGTCCGCTTTTTTTTCGGGGCGCAAGCAGTGCAGACGACTAATTATTGGCCGGCGGCGCGAGGCTTTCCCCGACGCGTTTCACCAACTCGGAGCTTGCCTGCTCGACCAGGTCCAGCACGTGCTCGAAGCCGTCGGCGCCCCCGTAGTACGGATCGGGCACTTCCCTCACGCCGATCGCGGGCACGAGGTCCAGCAGAAGCCCGAGATGGCCGGAGAATTCCGGTGGCCGCAGCTCCTCGAGAGCGCGCAGGTTGGAAAGATCCATCGCAAGGATCCATCCGAAACGCCGGAAATCGGCGGGAACGACCTGGCGCCCGCGCAAGGCGGTGAGATCGTAGCCGCGCCGGCGCGCTGCCTGGATCGCGCGACGGTCTGGGGGCGAGCCGACGTGCCAGTTGCCGATGCCGGCCGAGTCGGCGAGCACCTGCTCGGCGAGTCCCACCTGCACCAGCGCGGCGCGAAACACGCCTTCCGCCGTCGGCGAACGGCAGATGTTGCCGAGGCAGACGAAAAGCACCGAGCCGCGCGAATCGCGCGCCATTCAGGCTCCGCGACCCCGATCGTGCAAGGTCTGCGCGCGTTGGCGGCGCACCCAATCCCGGTACCGCACGCATCGCCGCTGCGCCATCACGTCTCCACCGGCAACTGCACGCCGAACATCGCCTCGCGGATCTGGAAAAGCCTGTCGCGCAGCTCCGCGGCTTTCTCGAATTCGAGATTCTTCGCAGCGTCGACCATCTCCTTTTCGAGCCGCTTCAGCTCCCTTTCCATGTCCTTCTCCGCCATCGATTCATAGCGTACCTTGGTCTGCGCCGCCTTCAGTTGCTTCTTGCCTTCGTCGGCGTCGTACATGCCGTCGATCAGATCCTTGATGCGCTTCTGGACGCCGATCGGCGTGATGCCCATCTTCTCGTTCCACGCGACCTGTTTCGCGCGCCGTCTCTCGGTCTCGCCGATCGCGGCCTTCATCGAGTCGGTCATCTTGTCGGCATAGAGAATCGCCATGCCGTTGATATGCCGCGCGGCGCGTCCAATCGTCTGGATCAACGAGCGCTCGGCCCGAAGGAAGCCTTCCTTGTCGGCATCCAGTATCGCCACCAGCGACACCTCGGGAATGTCGAGACCCTCGCGCAGCAGGTTTATGCCCACCAGCACGTCGAATTCGCCAAGGCGCAGGTCGCGGATGATCTCGACCCGTTCGACAGTGTCGATATCGGAGTGCAGATAGCGGACCTTGACGCCGTGCTCGTTGAGGTAATCGGTCAGGTCCTCCGCCATCCGCTTGGTCAACGTCGTGACGAGGACCCGCTCCTGCCTTTCGGCTCCTGAGCTTGATCTCGGACAGCAGGTCGTCGACCTGCGTCTGCGCCGGGCGCACATCGAGCACCGGATCGACGAGTCCGGTAGGGCGAACGACCTGCTCGACGACCTGACCCGCGTGCATTCGCTCGTATTCCGCCGGCGTCGCCGACACGAACATCGTCTGCGGCAGCAGGCGTTCGAACTCGTCGAAGCGAAGCGGCCGGTTGTCGAGCGCGGACGGCAGGCGGAAGCCGTAGTTGACGAGGTTCTCCTTGCGCGCGCGGTCGCCCTTGTACATGCCGCCGGTCTGCGGAATCGTCACGTGCGACTCGTCGATGAACATCAGCGAGCGCGACGGCAGGTAATCGATCAATGTCGGCGGCGGCTCGCCCGCCTTGCGACCGGACAGATGGCGCGAGTAGTTCTCGATCCCCTTGCAAAAGCCGATCTCGGTCATCATCTCGAGGTCGAAGCGCGTCCGCTGCTCGATCCGCTGCGCTTCGATCAATTTCATCTGGCCCACGAAGAATTCCTTCTGCGCAGCCAGTTCGACCTTGATCTTTTCGATGGCGTCGAGCACCTTCTGACGCCCGGTCACGTAGTGGCTCGACGGGAACACCGTGAAGCGGCCGATCCGCTGCCGAATGTGGCCCGTCAGGGGATCGAAAAGCTGCAGGGTCTCTACCTGATCGTCGAAGAGCGAAAGGCGCAGCGCGTTTTCCGCGTGCTCGGCCGGAAAGATGTCCAGCACGTCGCCGCGCACGCGAAACGTGCCGCGCCGGAAGTCGACTTCGTTGCGCTGGTATTGCATCTCGGTCAGGCGCTTGATCGCGTCGCGCTGGGTGAGCGGATCGCCTTCCTTCACGTGCAGGATCATGCTGTGGTATTCGGACGGGTCGCCGATGCCGTAGATCGCCGAGACGGTCGCGACGATGACGCAATCAGGCCGCTCGAGGATCGCCTTGGTCGCCGACAGCCGCATCTGCTCGATGTGCTCGTTGATCGACGAATCCTTCTCGATGTAGAGGTCCCGCGAGGGCACGTAGGCCTCGGGCTGGTAGTAGTCGTAATAGCTGACGAAATACTCGACGGCGTTGTTCGGGAAGAATTCGCGGAACTCCGAATAGAGCTGCGCCGCAAGCGTCTTGTTCGGCGCCAGCACGAGCGCTGGGCGGCCCGTCCGCGCGATGACGTTCGCCATCGTGTACGTCTTGCCCGAGCCGGTGACGCCCAGCAGTGTCTGGAAGGCGAGCCCGTCCTGCAGGCCTTCGATGAGCTTGTCGATCGCCTCCGGCTGGTCGCCGGCAGGCTCGAACGGCTTGAAGAGTTCGTAGGGGCTGTTCGGAAAGGTGACGAGCATTGCGTGATGGCGATCCAGGCGAAGTCGAACCGGTTATTGTAGCTCCAACGCGCTGCCCGGCGCGACGTCTTTCCCCGCCGGTCCGGTCCCGTCGCCGAATTGCAGCCGGGCAAGCCGTGCGTACAGCGGATTCTGTGCGACGAGCTCGCCGTGCGACCCCGACGCCACGATCCGCCCTCGATCCATGACGACTATCCGGTCCGCATGGCGAACGGTTGCAAGTCGATGCGCGATGATGAGCACGGTGCGCTTCGTCATCAGGCGCTCGAGCGCCAGCTGGACCACGCGTTCGCTCTCGGCGTCGAGTGCACTGGTGGCTTCGTCGAGCAGCAGAATCGGGCGATCCGCGAGAATGGCGCGCGCGATGGCGAGGCGTTGCCGCTGCCCGCCGGAAAGACGCACGCCCCGCTCGCCGAGATGGCTTTCGTAGCCCTGGGGCATCTCGCGGACGAATTCGTCGGCGTAGGCTGCCTCACATGCGGACCGGACTTCGGCGTCGGTCGCACCGGGCCTGCCGTAGCGGACGTTCTCGAGGACACTTGCCGCGAAGATCACTGGATCCTGCGGTACGACGGCAAGTCGCGCGCGCAGATCGCCCGGATCGGCCGACCGGAGATCGACGCCGTCGATGCGCACCGCCCCCGCCTCCGGATCGTGAAATCGCAGCAATAGCTGGAACACCGTCGTCTTGCCGGCGCCGGAAGGACCGACGAGCGCGACGTTCTCGCCGGCGCGCACGTCGAGCGTAAAATCGTCGAGAGCGCGCGTGTCCGGCCGCGACGGATAGCGGAACGTCACCGCCTCGAAAGTCACCGTCCCCGGCGAAGGTGTCGGCAGCGCCACCGGGTTCGCCGGCGGGCTGATCTCGGGTACGACGGCGAGGAGTTCGAACAGACGTTCGGTTGCACCTGCGGCCCGCTGCAGGTCGCCCACGACTTCGCTGATCGTGCCGACCGCGCCGGCGACGATCACCGCGTAGAACACGAATGCCGAGAGTTGCCCTGCGCTGATGCGGCCCGCCACGACGTCGTGCCCGCCGATCCACAGGATGACGCCGATCGCGCCGAACACGAGCACGATCACCGTGGCGACCAGCGACGCCCGTTGCCGGATCCGCTGGCGCGCCGTCTCGAACGCGGACTCGACCCGTTCACCGAAGCGACGACGGTCCACGCCTTCGTGACCGTACGCCTGCACCGTGCGGATTTCGTGCAGCGCCTCGTCCACGTACGCGCCGACGTCGCCGACGCGATCCTGGCTCGCGCGGGCGAGCTTGCGGACGCGGCGCCCGAACAGGACGATCGGCGCCACGACCAGCGGCACGCCCGCCAGCACGAGCAGCGTGAGCTTGGTGCTCGTGATCGCCAGCATCACCAGCCCGCCGACCAGAAGCAGCAGGTTGCGCACCGCCATCGAGGCGCTCGAGCCGACGACGGTTTCCAGCATCGCCGTGTCGTTCGTGAGCCGCGAGATGACCTCGCCGGTGCGCGTCACCTCGAACCACCCGGGTGGCAAGCTGAGCAAGTGGTCGAACACGGCGCGCCGAAGGTCCGCGGTGACGCGTTCGCCGATCCACGACACGAAGTAGAACCGGGTGAACGTCGCGATCGCCATGACCACGACGACCACGAGCATCAGCGCAAGCGTGCGGTCCAGCTCCGCGGCATCGCCGGCGCCGAAGCCGCGGTCGATGACTCCTTTGAGGCCCTGCCCCACGGCGAGCACCGCGCCGGCTGCGACGATCAGCGCAACGGCGGCTGCGGCGACTTGCCGTCGATAGGGGCGCAAATACGTTGCTATGCGAGCCAGCGATTTCAGCGCGCCGCGGGGCGCAAGCACGGGAGGCGTGTCGGGCATCATGGCGATACGGGGTCGAGCCGGCCATCGTGACGTGCAATCGAGGATTGCCGGCCGCGTTCCGGCACGTTAGCCTTCGGACACCCCGCTGTCGAGACGATCAGATTCGACGGCACGTCACCCCCTAACCCAACTGTTTCGGAGCCCACCATGTCCACACCCCTTCCTGCGCTGACGACGCTCGTCGCAGTCCTGCTCTACTTCACGACCATCGTCAATGTGGCGTTCGCCCGCACCAAATACAAGATCATCGCGCCGGCGATCACGGGCAATGCCGATTTCGAGCGGGTCTTCCGGGTGCAGATGAATACGCTGGAGCAGCTCATTGCCTTCCTGCCCGCCCTATGGCTGTTCGCGCTCTACGTGAACCCCGCGTGGTCCTCCGTGCTCGGTGCGGGCTGGATCGTCGGTCGCGCGCTCTACGCGGTCGGCTACACGCGGGCAGCGTCCAAGCGCGGAACCGGCTTCGTCATCGCGTTCTCCGCGCTGGCGATTTTGTGGCTCGGCGCGCTCTGGGGAGTCGTATCGGCGCTCCTGCGCGGATGACGTCCACCGTTGTCGAACGAGGACGCCCGTCGGACGGATTGCTTCGAATCGTTCCCGTCCGGTTCAAGGGAAATGCTGCCCGTTGGACGCGTCCGAACCCCTCGGTCCCCCGACGTATAATGAACGCTCCGCGACCCGCTCGACGCCCCGTCCATGAACGCCCCGCCGCCGATCTCGCTGCTCGCCGCCGTCGAACTCGCGCCGAAGGATCCGATCCTCGGCCTCACGGAGAGTTTCCTCGGCGATCGCAACCCGAAGAAGATCAATCTTGGCGTCGGCGTGTACATCGACGACACCGGCAAGATACCCCTTCTCGACTGCGTGCAAAGTGCCGAACGGGACATGGCCGAGCGGGCCTCGCCGCGTGGCTATCTGCCCATCGACGGGATTGCCGATTACGATCGCGCCGTGCAGGCGCTCGTCCTGGGCTCGGAAAGCGAAATCATCAAGGCGGGACGCGCGGTGACGGTGCAGGCGCTGGGCGGAACCGGCGGTCTCAAGATCGGCGCCGATTTCCTGCGCAGGTTCGCGCCGGGCGCGCAGGTCTGGATCAGCGATCCCAGCTGGGAGAACCATCGCGCGCTGTTCGAAGGCGCCGGCTTCAAGGTCAACACGTACCCGTACTACGACACCCGGACCCGCGGACTCGATTTCGACGCGATGATGGCCGCGCTTGGAGAGGTGCCGGCCGGCGCGATCGCCGTGTTGCACGCCTGTTGCCACAACCCCACGGGCGTTGATCCGTCGCCGGCGCAATGGACGAAGATCATCGACATCGTCCGCGCGCGCGGCATCGTTCCTTTTCTCGATACGGCCTATCAAGGATTCGCGGACGGCATCGAGGCGGACGGCGAGGTCGTGCGCCGCTTTGCGGCGACGCCGGGGCCGCTGCTGATCTCGAACTCGTTCTCGAAATCGTTCTCGCTGTACGGAGAGCGCGTGGGCGCGCTGACGGTCGTCGCCGCGGACAGCGGCGAAGCAGCGCGCGTCCTCTCGCAACTGAAGCGTCTCATCCGCGCCAACTATTCCAACCCGCCGACCCACGGCGGCCAGATCGTGGCTACCGTGCTCAAGTCACCGGAGTTGCGCGCGCTTTGGGAGGCCGAGGTCGCCACGATGCGAAATCGCATCAAGCTGATGCGTGCAACGCTGGTCGAGCGGCTGCACGAGCGCCTCCCAGGTTCGGATTTTCGCTTCGTCCTTCATCAACGCGGCATGTTCTCCTACTCGGGGCTCACCAAAGAGCAGATCGTGCGACTGCGCGGCGAATTCTCGATCTACGCCCTCGACTCCGGGCGCGTCTGCGTCGCGGCGCTCAATTCGCGCAACGTGGACGACGTCGCCAACGCGATCGCGACGGTCGTCGGTTGAGGGCCGGGCGCGGTCGCTGGCTTTGACAGAGCGGCAAAACACGATATAATTCAATGCTGTCCAACG
Organism: uncultured beta proteobacterium; assembly: GCA_963726765.1. GTDB lineage: Bacteria > Pseudomonadota > Gammaproteobacteria > Burkholderiales > Casimicrobiaceae > CAIWHR01. Next base: position 202,447 of record CAVSDH010000004.1, read on the forward strand.
CGGGAATAGCTCAGTTGGTAGAGCGCAACCTTGCCAAGGTTGAGGTCGGGAGTTCGAGACTCCTTTCCCGCTCCAGTTTCACGAGGGAGAGCCCGCAGATTCCATGAGGCTCTCCCTTTTCGTTTGACCGGCCTGCGAATTCGCGCGGGCCGCCGTCCCTGGCGGGGTGGCAGAGTGGTCATGCAGCGGCCTGCAAAGCCGTCTACGCCGGTTCGATTCCGACCCCCGCCTCCATTGCGGCCACCCGGCGCTGCACGGTTCCATCGTTCGGGCGCGACGCAGTGCACCGATTCGCGCCGCGGCGGACGACGCGATCGCTCATTGCAAGGAACGCGCATGAAATTGCTGATCGTCCTTCTCGGATTTGTGCTGGCAATCCCGCCCGCCATCGGGCAAACGCAAGTTACGGACGCGGCATTTCGCCAGCAGATCAACGCGTTCATCGACGAATGGCACGAGGACGCCGCGCGCTCCCGGATGCGATATTTCGACAAGATGGCCCCGGATGCCGTGTACATCGGCACCGACAAGACGGAACGATGGACGCGCGACGAATTCAAGGCATTTGCCAAGCCGTATTTCGAGCGGCCCAAGGCATGGGAATTCCACGCCATGAGTCGCAACGTGGCCTTTTCGAAAGACCGGGCGTTCATCTGGTTCGACGAACAGCTCAGCACCGACATGGGGCTGTGCCAGGCTTCGGGCGTCATCCGCAACGCACCTGGCGGACTGCAAATCGAGCATTACCAGCTGTCGATCGCCATCCCCAACGATCTCGTCGATCGATTCTCCAAGGAAATCCGCGAACTCGACGCAAAGCCGGCGTCGAAATAGCGGTCCCGGGAATGCGGCGCGCCGGAATCATGCCGCCGCGATGACAAAATCTTGCAGCGTTACGCGGATTGCGTTTCGAGACCGGGCATGGCGAACCCTTGCCGATCGAGATCGGCCGTCAGCGCCGCCAGATTGCGCAGGCGTGAGCTCCACGAGAGGCGGTCGAACCCTTGCCCATTCGGGGTCGCGACTCCAGTGTGCGACGGCCTGCTTGAGCGCGGGGATCATCGGATATTTCTGGAAGATCGATCGGATCGCGTCCAATCCCGCCTGCGACGCATCCGCACTCTTGCTCGTCCAACTCGCGTAGAGCGCGTGAATCGCCGCCGGATTCACGTTGGCCGTCGCGCTGATGCAGCCCCGGCCACCGTGACGCAGGTTCATGAGCAGAAACGTCTCGCTGCCCGCGAAGACATCAAAGCCGTGCGGAGCGAACTGATCCAGCATCGCTTTCGTGTTGTTCCAGTCGCCGGACGAGTCCTTCACCCCGGCGATGTTGCCCGGATAGGCCTTCAGCAGCCTCTCGATCAGCGCGAGGCTGATCGGGACCTGCGACACCGGTGGTATGTGATAGAGGTAGACCCGCAGGCGCGAGTCGCCCACCCGATCGATGATCTCGGCGAAATTGCGGTAGAGGCCCTCGTCGGAGACCCCTTTGTAGTAGAACGGCGGGAGCATCAGCACACCCGCGCAGCCATTCTTGACCGCATGCGCCGTGAGGCGCACCGAATCCGTCAATGCGCAGGCGCCGGTGCCGGGCATCATCCGACCCGGATCCGCACCCGACTCGATCAGGAAGTCCAGGAGCTCCATGCGCTCACCGACGGCCAGCGAATTCGCCTCGGAATTGGTGCCGAACACGGCAAGGCCGACGTTGTTCGCGAGCAGCCACTTGCAATGCCGGGCCAGGCGGATTCGATCCGGCGAGAGATCCGGTCGGAAGGGAGTGACGACAGGCGACAGCACGCCCGCGAGTCGATCGCCGAATGTCGACGAGTCTGGCGTCGTGTTGGTCATACGCGACGAGTTCGGCTGTGACGCATCCCGATCATGCGAAAGGCGGCATCCTGCGATGGACGCGCGGAATGGTTCCGGCGATGGCAATCGATCATACTTGGATGACGCCTGGTCGCCAACGGGTGGTGACGTTGCGACGAGTGCAATGGCGAATGCGGCCCGGTGCCTCGCAGATGCCCGAGCCATTCCTGCAACCGCGTCGCTCGGGTTGTCGGCGCATGCAACTCATCCGCCGGACCCATGGGTTTCGCTCGCGACGCATTGAGGGCACAATGTTCGACACGCCGGAGTGCTCCCGCAGCTGCGAACCCGTTCGACGAGAGGCAGCTCCGCGTGCCACCACCAAGGAGAAAAGGAATGCCAAAGTACATGTTCGAGGCGAATTACACGGCCGCCGGAGCCAAGGGAATCCTGAAGGAAGGTGGAACGGGTCGCCGCGCCGCCATCGAGAAAGGAGTCCAGGGCCTCGGAGGACGGCTCGAATCCTTTCATTTCGCTTTTGGCGGTGTCGATGCCTTCGTGATCGTTGACCTTCCCGACAATGTGACCGCGGCGGCCCTTGCGCTTGCCGTGGGGCAAAGCGGGATGGCGTCGAGCCGAACCGTCGTGCTGCTGACACCCGAGGAGGTGGATGCGGCAACGAAGAAAACCGTCGCATACCGCCCGCCTGGAAGCTGATCCCAGCTATGGCGCCCGGCTTCCGGGCGCCGTGGCGCGCGCGATCGCGGCGTCGGGCGACGCATTCGCCGGAGGTGCATCCATTCCGTCCGGACGCGGCGACGCTCGCGACTGTCGCGCTTGCCCGTATCGTTTGCGCCGTTTCGGCGCGAGACATTGCCGTGTCGGTGATACGAACCTCGACATCCCACGCTGTGCGCGATTCCGGACATTGCGGACCGGGGAGCCCATCGACCGGACTGCCCTCGCAGTTCGCACCGCTTGATGTGCCTTGTGGTCACGGGGTTTTTCCTGTTGCTCACCGGGTGCGGGACGCTTCCGCGCAACGCGGTGCCGACGGACCTCATGGGCAAGGCGGAGATTCCGCACATGCCGGACGTTCGCGCCGCGGCCGGGAGCCCCAGCCTCGCGATGTCGAATGATCTGGAGCGGTCGTTCGCCCAGGAGCGCACCGAGGAATTTCCGCGCGCCGCCGACGGCCTGATTCATTACGCGCACCTCGCCATTTCGGGGGGCGGACCGAACGGCGCATTTGGCGCCGGGTTTCTCAAGGGATGGACCGAAACGGGCCAGCGGCCGTTGTTCAAGATCGTCACCGGTGTTTCAACCGGTGCGTTGATCGCGCCCTTCGCGTTCCTCGGACCTGTGCACGACGACGCATTGCGCGATTTCTACACGACGACCGCGTCGCGCGACATTTTCGCGTTCCGGCTTCGGTCGGTCATACCCCAGCTGCTGGGCGGCGATGCGCTGGCCGACACCCGGCCTCTCGTCGCACTGATCGCACGCCACGTCGACGCGGCGCTGCTCGAAGAGATCGCGGACGCTCACCGAAATGGTCGACGGCTGTACATCGGGACCGCCGACCTCGACTCGCAGCGATTCATCGTCTGGAACATGGGCCTGATCGCAACCAGCGACCGACCGGAGGCCCTCGATCTCTTTCGCAAGGTCATGCTGGCGTCGGCCTCGGTACCGGTCGCCTTTCCGCCGGTGCTTTTCGAGGTCGATGCGAACGGAATGCGCTACGACGAAATGCACGTCGACGGCGCCGTCGGCGCGAACGTGTTCTACAACGGCGGCGTCTTCAGCTCGGCAGCCGTTCGCGATCGCGCCGGTCGGGGGGGCGGACGCGAGGAAGTCTTCATCATTCACAACGGCCAGCTTGGCGCCAACCCGCAGGCCACCCGCCGGTCGGTGTCCAGCATCGCCCGGCGCACTTTCGACTCGGCCGGCAAGGCCGCGGTGGTAGGCGACCTGTTCCGGATCTACACGATCGCAGCGCGGGAGCGGGCGGGTTTCCGCTGGATCAACATTCCCGATGGCGTCGAGATTCAGGGAGAGCAACTCTTCGATCCTCCGCGGATGAAGGAACTCTACGAAGTCGGGCGGCGGCGGGCGCTCGAAGGACCTCCGGTGGTTCACGGGCCCGCCCGGAATCTGGGAGGATTCGCGCCCCTGATTCGCGGCAGTACATGCTGGAGCTAGACGGTGATCGCTCCCGAAATCAGCCCCCAGAGGCCGACAAGCGCCGCGACGGCCGTCACGCCGAACACGACCCGCTCCCCGGAACGCGAAAACGGTGGCCCGCTGTTCGCGCCGTGCGATGAAGAACAGGATCGTTCCCGGAGCGTAGACCAGCGCGGACAGCAGCAGGAACTTGAGTCCCCCCGCGTAGATCATCCCCGCCGCGTAGACTCGTGGCGATCGAAGCCTGCACGAGATCCCTGCTCCGACCCTGTGGCCGCTCGATGTAGGTGTCGCGCGTCCACGCGAGCCTCAATCCATACGCCGCAACGAGCAGGTACGGAATCAGCGTCATCGAGCTCGTCATCTTGAGCGCAAGCGTGAAGGTGTTCTCGGCGAATGAGGTCAGGATCAGGAAGCACTGAATGACGACATTCGTGAGCCACAGCGCGCCGACTGCGACGTTGTTGGCGTTTTCCCTGGCCAGGAACGACGGCATCGTGTCGTCCTTCGCCGCCACGTAAACGACTTCCGCGGCCAGCAGCGACCACGAGAGGTAGTTTCCCAGAACCGAGATGAGAAGTCCGACGCTGACGAACACCGCTCCCCATGGTCCCACGACCGCTTCCAGCACGCCCGCCATCGACGGATTGCGCAGACGCGGCGAGATCGGGACGGAGCAGAATGCCGTATGAAAGCATCGTGACCAGCACCAGCAGGCACAGAACGCCCAGGAATCCCAGCACCGTGGCAAGCCCCACATCCGTGCGGTTTCTGGCATAGCGCGAATACACGCTCGCGCCTTCGATCCCGACGAACACGAACACGGTGAGCAGCATCGTGCTGCGGGCCTGCCCGAACACGCTGCCGAAGTCGTGCGGCTGCCCACCCCAGAAATTCAAGGCGAATACGTCGGCCTTGAACGCGGCGATCACCACGACGATGAACAGTGCGATGGGCACGATCTTGGCGTACGTCGCGATCGTGTTGAGCGCGGCCGCTTGCCTGATGCCGCGCAGGACGAGGAAGTGCACGGCCCACACCATCGCCGACGCCGCAACGATCGCCGCGGGCGTCGAACCATCGCCGAAAACCGGAAAGAACGCTCCCAGCGTCGATTTGATCAAGACAAGGCACGCGACGTCGGCGAGGCAGCACGCGGCCCAGTATCCAAAGGCCGCGGCGAATCCGAGGTAGTTGCCGAACCCATCCTTTGCGTAGGCGTAGATGCCGCTGTCGAGATGCGGCTTGCGCTGCGCCAGCGTCTGGAAGACGAACGCCAGCATCAGCATGCCGGCACCCGCGACGCACCACGCGATCATCGCGCCGAGTGCACCGGTCGTACTGGCGAAGGCCGCGGGCAGCGTGAAGATGCCCGCCCCGACCATGGAGCCGACGACGAGCGCGATCAGCGCGCCCAGCGACAGCTTCTGCGCCGTCGGGGAGGTCATCCGTGCCTGACTGCGGAACGCCGCCGAGCAGCGCGATGGCTGGACACGCGAGTCGACGCGCCGCGCCCGGCGAGTCGTCATGCGGCCGGTGCGTCGCTCATGGCGCACCGGCAACCCACATCTACTGCCTGCTGCCCTTCATGTTGCCGGCGATGCCGCCCGCAATGCCGCCTATTGCGGCGCCAGTCCAGGCGTTGCCGCCCGCGATGGCCGCGATGCCTGCCCCGGCCCCTGCGCCGATGGCGGCACCGCTCATGGTTCCCTGCTGCTGCGCGGTCATGTTCGTGCATCCGACAACGATTGCCACGGCCGCCGTGGCCGCCATCCATCCGATTCGCTTCATTTTCGGTCTCCGTCGCCGTCGTTATTTGAGTCCAGGCACGACCATCTCGAACCAGATGGTTTCGAGAACCGGCCGCTGCAGCTTGTCGGGATTCTTCGCGTACCAGTCGTTGAGACCGGTCCGTACGCTGTCCAGCGTTGCGTTCTTCAGCCCCTTGACCATGCGCGGGACGAAGCTTTGCGCGTCCGACGGCGGGTTCGCTCCGAAATAGGCGTTCTCGACCTGAAGGAAATTGGCGATACCGACGAGGTACGCCTTCTTCGTCTCTTCCGACGATTTTGTCCAAAGCTCGCCGTTAACAATGGGAATTTCCTGCGCCCGCGCAACGCCTGCGGCCGCCATCAACGCCATGCACGCCGCGACCATCACCGTGCGCCAACGCGTAATACCTGTCATCTCGATCTCCCGTGAATATTGCCAATGAAAATTACCACAACCTGAACGTCGCGTCATCCCCTGCTCCGCCGCAATTCCACGACATTTCCCGCCGTTCGAAGAACTACCGGACCGCGCCGGCATCGTCGGCCGCGACCGGTGCCGGCCATCCCTTGCGCGAACCAAACCGGTGCGAGTAGACCCAGGTGAATTCTGCTCCGTACAGAAAGATCTGGGCGGAGTAATAGACCCAGAGCAGCACGACAACGAACGAGGCAGCCGCGCCGAAAATCGAGGAGATTCCGCTCCGCCCGAGGTAGGCCCCGATCAGGAACTTGCCGGCCACGAACAGCGTCGAGGTCACGGCCGCACCGACCCAGACGTCCCGCCACGCGACCGCCACCCGCGGCATCGTCTTGAAGATTACTGCAAATACGACGGTCGACAGCATGATCCCCAGTGCGATGTCGAGCGATCGCGCGATCGTCTCCCACTCACCGAACAGCGGATCCCACCACCGGCTGAGCGCGGTCAATGCAGCGCTGAAAACCAGCGACACCATCAGCAGGAAACCCACGCCGAGGATCATGCCGAACGAAAGCAGTCGCACGCGCACGATGCGCCAGAGGGTCGATTTCGCGGCTCTCGCCGGCGCCCGCCAGATACGGTCGAGGGCATCCTGCAGCTCGGCAAAGACCGATGTCGCCCCGACGAAGAGAAGGACCACACCGAAAACGGCGGCCGGCACGCTGTCCGCCGGCCGACCCGCACTTTCGATAAGCGCCTGCACCGCCGTTGCCCCCGGCGTGCCGAGCATTTCCTCCAGCTGCAGGAAGATCTCGCCTCGGGCGGCCTCTTCGCCGAACGCGGTTCCGGCAACGGCGATCACGATCAGCAGAAATGGCGCGATCGAGAACATCGTGTAGAACGCCAGCGCCGCCCCCATGCTCTGCGCGTAGTCGCGCACCCAGTTGAGCGCCGCGGCCTTGAGCAGGCCGGTCACTGCGCGAAGCATTCGCGGCCGCGCCTGCGATCATCGGTTCCCTCGCGCCGCGCGCGCAGCGCCACCCGCCACGGCCTCACAGCTGGCCATTCCGGGAAAGCATTACCGCAATCGGGCGCGTCCCGGCGAACTCGGAAAACACGATGGCCATGATTGCCGTGATCGGAACGGCCAGGAAAGCGCCCGCGACGCCCCACAGCGCAGACCATATGGTCAGGCTCACCAGGATCGCGAATGGGCTGAGATTGAGCGAGTTGCTCATGATGAAAGGGTCGAGAAAATTGCCGATGACGAACTGGACGGCGCCGAGAAAGAGCAGCAGCATGACGATCTCGTCCAGGCTGCCGAATTGAACGATCGCCATGGCGGCCGGAAACAGAACCCCAAGGAAAGAGCCGATGTACGGAATGTAGTTCAGGAGTCCGATCAGCACCGCCCAGAATGCCGCGAACTGCAGCCCGAAGAACGCCATGACACCCCAGCTGATTGCCCCGAGAAGGATCGACACAAAGGTTTTCAATGCGAGATACGAGCCGATGCGCGCATTGATATCCGCGCTGACCTCGCGAATCCGCGCGGCATTGCGGGGGTCGCTCGTCAGGTGGTCGACCTTGGCGGCAAATGCGCGCTGCTCGAGCAGCAGGAAGCCGGCGCACAGAAACATGAAGACGACGCTCGCGGCGAGGGACGTCGCGGACGACACCGCCGATCCGACCAGCTTCTGGATATCGATCTGCGTCAGCAGGTCCCGGCGCAGCGTCGCCCAGGTCGGCTCGGTCTCGATGCGCAGAAAGACGGCGCCCCGCTGGATCGCTGCAAGCAAGGATTCCTGATACTGGGGTGCGTGCGCGAGCAGGATGTCCGTGTACGTGACGACCTCGTAGATCGCGACGGTGATCGCGGATACGATGACGATCACGGACAGCGCGTAACGGACCGGCGACGGCAGCATGCGTCCGAGCAGCGGAATCTTCTGCAGCAGCCGGGTCAGGCCGACGATCACGTAGACCACGAGCACGCTGAACACGACCGGGACGAAGACCGCCTGTCCGACGTAGAGCACCCAGCCGATGATCAGCGCGAGGACGGCGCCGGAAACGAGCGCCTGGAACCGTTCGTGCATGCGTCGGCGATGCCGGCTACGGGGCCCGCGCCGCGGCCACGCCTTGCGGCTGAGGCGAAAGCGATACCGCGACATCGACCCAGCCGCCGCCCATCGCCTGATAGGTGTTCACGAGCTGCGTGTAGCGGTCGGCGACAGTGCTCACCAACGCAAGTTCCGCGGCGAAAAGCTCGTTGTCGGCGACCAGCACCTCGACATAGCTCGCGAGTCCGTTGTCGAACCGCAGCCGCGACAGCCGCGCGGATTCGCGCAGCGACACCACGCGATTCGCCTGCAGCGTCGATTCCTCCAGCTTGTTTCGGGATCCCACGAGCGCGTTGTTGGTCTCGCGAAATGCGTTCAGGATCGTCTGTTGGTAGAACAGGAGCGCCTGCTGCTCCCCTGCCCTCGCCGACTGCACCTGTCCTTCGATGCCGCCGAACGTGAAGATCGGACCGGTCAGACCGGCCGCCAGCGCCCACAGGGTCGCGGGACCGGAGAGAAAGTTGCCGAACGCGGTGCTCGCGGAGCCGAGCGCGCCGGTAAGCGAGATGTTTGGATAGTAGAGCGCCTCCGCGGCGCCGATGTTGGCGTTCGCCGCGACGAGGTTCTGCTCCGCTTGCAGAATGTCGGGCCGCCGGTGCAGCAGCGAGGATGGGAGGTCGGCGGGAATCAGCGGCGCCACCAGCTGGTCGATGGTCTTGCCGCGCTCGATCGGTCCCGGATTGCGCCCGAGCAGGATCGAGATCAGGTTTTCCTGCCCCGCGATCTGCTGGCCGATCGCCGGGATCGCGGCCTGCGCCTGCTGGAACTGCGAATCGATCTGCGACACTTCCGTCTGCGAGACGATGCCGCGCTTGAAGCGGAGATTGAAGATTCGCGCCGTCTCGCCGAAATTGGCGGCGGTCGCCCGCGCGATCTCGAGTTGCCGGTCGAGCGCGCGCAGCACGATATAGCTCGTGGCCACGCTCGTCACGACGGTCAGGACGACGCCGCGCTTGGCCTGCTCGCTCGCATACACCTGCGCCTGCGATGCCTCGCTCAGGCGCCGCACCCGGCCGAAGAGATCGAGCTGCCACGAAGCGCCCAGCGACGCCTGGTAGAGCGTGAAATACGGATCGGCGGGCTCCGGCACGGGCGGCACGCCGAGGCGGCTCAGGCGCGCGCGCGTGACGTCGCCGCCGTAACCGACCTGCGGAAAGAGCTGCGATCGCGTGGCGACCAGGGCACCGACGAACTGATCGACTCGCGCCGCCGCGATGCGCACGTCGCGATTTTCGCGCAGCGCAGTTTCGATGAGTCCGTTCAGCACCGGATCACCGAACTGCTCCCACCACTTCGTGTTCGCCACCTCGGCGGCCTTGGGGTAGTCGATGCGCCAGGCCGTCGGACTGTCGACGCCGGGACGCACGTAATCCGGGCCGACGGTGCATCCGGCAAGGGCGACCGCAACCAGTACTGCGAATGCAAAGGACTTCATTCCGGTCTCCCTCGGGCGCTGCGCGGCGGGCAGCCAACCCCGAAACCTGCTCCGATTATACGAAGGATTGGTTCGTTTCATCGCGCGACAAGCATTGACCAGCCGAAGATCGCGGAAAGGACGAGCAGCGCGATGCCGGCTACCGGCCAGCGGCGCAGCGCGCTGTCCGTGCGTTCGAACGTCGCGCCCAGCCGCGAGCGCGGCTCGACGGGCCGGACCGGCGAGCGCGTTCACGCCATCGCCCACCGGCAAGCGCGGAAGACTGCGGCCGAATCCCCACGCGATGACGACCCCGCCCGCGACGGTCGCCAGCGTCGACGCCAATTCGTCCGGCGCCAGCGGATTCTTGAGAAGGTCGCTAGCGACAGGCCCTCCCTCTGCGGCCACGAATGCGAGCAACAGCGAGCAGAGCGCGAGGGCAAGCGCCGCGATTTCCTGCCCACGCGGAACGGGCCTTCGCGCCGTCACGGCTTCGTCGGCACGCCGCAACGCATTCGCCAATATGAGCACCACATACCCGCATGTCAGCGCGCCGCCGATTTGAAGCACGAGCGCACACCCCCACTGGCCGGTTCCGTCCGCAGCGACAAGCAGCAGCTTCTTCGCGAGATAGGCGCCGCTCGGCACGATTCCCATCAGGGCGACGCCGCTCACCGCGAGCGCAAGCACCGTGAGCGGCACCGCTCGCGCCGCGCCCGCAAGCTCGGCGATGCGATCGTGCCCGAACGTCTTGTAGACGAGTCCCGCCGCCATGAACATCGCCGCCTTCGCCGTCGCGTGCGAGATCGCCTGCAGCACCCCGCCCGCCAGCGCATCCGCCACGGACGATGGCGCCGGAAGCGGGGTCGAAGGCAAGCGGGAAACATCAGGAAGAGATAGCCGATCTGCGCCACGGTCGAATACGCGATCAGCAGCTTCAGGCGCGCCTGTTGCAGCGCGACGATATTGCCCGACGATGATGGCCGCGGCCCCCAGACCCGCGAGGAGCTGCGCCGACGGGAGCGTGACCACGCCCGGCATCACGTCGAACCACAGTCGGACGACAAGAAACCACGATCCCTTGATCACCAGCGCCGACAGCACCGCGCTCGCGGCGGCCGGCGCGCCGGCATGCGCGGGCGGCAACCAGATGTGCAGCGGGAAAAGCGCAGTCTTGGCGAGCAGCCCCACCGTCATCAGCGCCGCCGCGGCCCACGCCAGCGACTCCGGACGGACGCGCGCCGCCAGCAGCGCGATGTCCAGCGTGCCGTAGGCGCCGAACAGCAGCACCGCTCCCAGCAGGTAGAGAATCGAGCCCAGCAGCGCGAAGAGCAGGTAGCGCAAGCGCCGCGCGCAGCGTTTCGCCGCGGCCGTCGAGACACACGAGCGGCACGCCGGCAAATGTCAGAAGCTCGAGCGCGACGTACAGCGTGAACAGGTCGCCGCTCACGAATACGAGGTTGAGCGAGCCCCAGACCGCGAGCAGCAGGAGCCAGAACGTGAAGGAGGCGCGCGCTTCCCGCGTTCCTTCCGGCGCTCGGAAATCGGCGCGGGCGTATACGGCGATGCCGGCAATGACGACGCCGACGGCGACCAGCATCGGCACCGCGATCGCATCCGCACGCAACGCGACGCCGAGCGGCGGCGCCCAGCCGCCCAGCAGATACACGAGGGCATTGCCGGACCGTGCCGCCGCGCTGGCGATGGCAACCACGATGCCGAGCCCGAGAGCCAGCGTCACGTAAGCGACGCGCTCGGCATGGCGTCCACCCAGGACAAAGCCGATCAGCACGCCAGTGAACGGCACCAGCACCGCGAGCACCAACAGCAGGCCGCCGGGTGTCGTCATGGCCTCTACCGGCATCGATGACCCCGATTACGCACCGGCGTCGTCGGTTTCCGCTTTGGCGGGCGCGTCGGCGGCGAGCGTGACCGAGCCCGTCTCGTCGAACAGGCGCAACAGCAGCGCGACGGCCAGCGCCGTCGCCGAGAACGCAACGACGATGCCGGTGATGAGCAGCGCCTGCGGCACCGGATCGCCGCCCATACCCGCCGCTGCGCCCCGGCGCGCGATGGCGCCGAACAGCAGGAACACGCCGCTGCCGACGACGTTGAATGCGAGGATCTTGCGCAGCGGCTGCGGGCTGACGATGAGGCCGTAGAGCCCGGCGCCCACGAGCAGCGCGGCGCACAGACCGAACAGTGTCGCATCGCTCATGGCTACTCCGCCCGCTCGGGTGCGCCGGCGAGCATCAACGCGAGGACCAGCGCGAGCGTGGGCATCAGCGCCAGCTCTATGACGATGATCAGCGGCTTCGCGTGCGCCTCCGGATAGGCGAGAAACGCGCCCGCCGTCACGGCACCCGCAATTCCGATGGCGATGAATACCAGGGGCCCTGCGACGAGCCCGATCCGGAGCCATGTCCGGCTGATCGGCGGTGCGTCGGCGAGACCGGCCATCATCGTCAGCAGCCACATCGCTGCGACTATCGTCGCGCCCTGGAATTTGCCGCCGGGATGGTCGGCGCCCACCCAGAAGATGTAGAGGCCCACGATGATGCCGATCGGCGGGAGCACGCGCGCAATATAAGCGAGGATGCCGTTCGGGTCGGCGCGGTGCCGCGGTCCCGGGCGCCCGCCCCAGGCAGCATCCGGCGCGAGCGACCAGACGCCGATCAGCGCGAACAGCAGCACGATCGCCTCGAGCAGCGTATCCATCGCACGAAACGCGAGCAGCACGGCGGTAATCGGATTGCCGACCCCGGTGACGCCGATGTTGGCGGCGGCCTCGGGAGCGAGCGTCGGCGCAGGCACCGGCAGCGCCAGGACGCAGATCGCGAGCACGACGGCGACGGCTACCGAGGCGACTGCGGCGACGATTCGCGTGAATGCCCCGGGCGTTTCGACGCGGGCGTCGTCCGCGGTCGTCCGCAGGCGTGCCGCCGCACCGATCAGCATCGCGCCGGTCAACCCTCCGCCGATGGCCGCTTCGGTCAGCGCAACGTCGATCCCATGCAATTGCACCCAGGCCAGCGTGAGCAAAAGGCCGTAGGCGATGAAGCCCACGACCGCCGCGAACGCGTCACGGGCGAAAACCGTCCAGACGGCCAGCGCGAGTATCAGCGCCGCAATGGCGACGTTGAGCGCTTCCATCATGCGCCGGGGCGGCGGCGAGCCGCGCGCGCAATGAGTTGCGAGGCCGCGGCGCCGGAGAGCAGGACGAGGAGCCAGATCGACACCAGCTTCGCGCCCGTGAGCACGCCGTCGACGTGCGGCAGCAGGCCGAGCACCACCAGCCCGAGGCCGAGGTTGTCGGCTTTGGTCAGAGCGTGCAACCGCGTGAAGGTGTCGGGGAAGCGCAGCAATCCGAGCGTGCCCGCGAGGAAGAAGAATGCGCCCCCAATGATGGCGGCGATCGACAGCATGTCGAGCGCGGTCGTCATACTTCGTCGCACCCGTCGACGCCGCTTCCGGACGCCGGCTGCGCGCGGACGAACGCGATCGATGCGAATGCCGCCAGCAGCGCCAGCGTCAGCGCCACGTCGATCGCGGCCGCCTCCCCCGTCGCGGCCCCCAGTAACAGCAATGACGCGATGCCGCCGGTGCCAAGGAGCTGCGCCGCCATCATGCGGTCCGCATCGCCCGGGCCCGCGCAATATGCGGACGAGCCCGACCGCCACCATGGCCAGGACGAACGCCGCGACGCCGCGAGCAGGAACTCAGGCATGCCGTTGGCCCGCAATCAGCGCCCTGGCGAGCAGGCGCTCCTCCTCGCAAAGCTGATCCGACGACCGGCTGCTTCGATGTCGAGGCAGTGATAGACCAGCACGCCTTCGTCTTCGCCCGCCGGTACCGATCCGGGCAACAGGCTCGTGATCGTGGCGAACGTATTGCGCGCGAGCCCGGGCGGCAAAATCGAGCGGGCAACTCACGAAACCGGGGGCGAGCGGCAGCGACGGCGCGAACACGCGGCGCGCGACGTCGATGCCGGCCAGCACGCGACTGCCACAGGAAATGCGGCATCAGCGCAAGCAGCACCCGAATCGCAGGCGCCCGCGCGCGGGCGGCAGCAGGCGCAGGCTCACCCACGTCGCGGCGATCGCGGCGAAGGCCCCGACCACGAGGTCGTCGGCTTTGCACTTGGCAGAAGGACGACCCAGAGTCGCGAGACAGCCCGCGCCGCGCGACACCGCGATGCGCAGCGTCGAGGCTCGGCAGGGTTGTCGGCGTCTTCATCCGGCGCGCTCCGCGACCGTGCGTACCCACCACGCGCACCGACATTTCGCTCAGGCGATCGAGGAGCCTCGCTTCCGCCCGGATCGGCCACCAGTCGTAGAGGAAAATTTCAAGAGGTCGCCACAGCGCGACCCAGCCGGCGATGATCAGGCTTTCCTTGACGAGGTAGCCGTAGCTCTCCTTGTCGATCCGGAGCGTCAGATACTCCCCGACGCCGATCACGAGCGCGAGGAACGCGAGGCCGATCAGCAGGCTGATGCGCCCGACCCGGAAGAGCTGGCGCAGTTGCCTCCGGGTTGCGGCAGCGCGCTCCCTGAAGTAGCCATGCACGGCGTCGCCAAGCAGCGTCGGTGGTTTCCGGCGTCGCCGGTTCGCGGCCGAGCTGGACCACGAGGCCAAGCGGCTGGCCCTTGGGTGTTTCCCGGCCCCAGTCGAGGATGTAGGCCACGGCGTTGGGGTCGAGATCGCGCTCGCGGAATGGCGCCGGATCCATCGCATTGAACATTTGCCGCATTTCGGCGACGTGCAGTTCGAGCTCTGCGGGGTGTTCCGCCCCGGCATCGCGGTCAGGCGTCATGCGCGGCGCGGCGGCGGATGCGAGTTCCGGTTTCAATGCGTGGGCGTTCGCGGGTCACGTCGGCTCGGCCGCCGGCACGGCAGGCGCCGCCTTTTCGTTGCCGAACATCGTGATGTACAGCACGGGCAGCAGGATCAGCGTGAGGAGCGACGCGACGAGCAGTCCGCCCATGATCGCGATCGCCATCGGGCCCCAGAAGATCGTCGGCGCGATCGGGATCAGGCCCAGCACGGTCGAGATCGCCGTGAGCACGAGCGGCGTCAGGCGGTCTTTGCAGGCCGACAAGACCGCGTCGACGACGCTCTTGCCCGCCTCCCGCTCCGTCTCGATCGACACGATCAGGATGACCGCATTCTTGGCGATCATGCCGATCAGCGCGAGGATGCCGAGAATCGCCACGAAACCGAGCGGCCGCTGGAAGAGCAGCAGCGAAGCGACCACGCCGATCAGGCCCAGCGGCAGGATCAAGACGATCATCGCCATCCGCTTGAAGCTTGCGAGCAGGATCATCATGAACAGCAGCATCAGCACGATCATCGTCGGTATGACCGAGAAAACATTTGCCGACGAGTCGTTGCTCGACTCGTAGATTCCGCCGGTCACCACCTTGTAGGGCCGCGGCAGCTTGGCGATGTACGCGTCGATCGCGGGCTTGAGGGCACCGACGACCGTCTCGGGGAGCACACCTCGCGCGACGTCGGAGCGCACCGTCAGCGTGGGCACGCGGTCGCGTCGCCACACGAGGGGGAATTCCTGTTCCTCGGTGAAGCGCGCGAATTGCGACATCGGCACCATGCGGCCGGTGGGCGTGGGCACCGCGAGCGAGGCGAGGCTCTGGAACGACGCACGCTGATCCTCGGTCGCACGGGCCACCACATTGACGAGATAGATGTCGTCGCGCACTTGCGTTATGGTCGTGCCGGTCACCGACGCGTTGAGCACCGCGGCGATCGCACGCGAGCTCACGCCGAGGCGCCGCGCCTCGTCCTGGTCGATATGCACGCGCACCTGGCGCGCAGGCTCCATCCAGTCGAAATTGACCGTGCGCACGCGCGCGTCCGCGCCCATGATCTGCGCGACGTCCTGCGCGATGCGGCGCACCTCGTCCTTGTCGGGGCCGGTCACGCGGTATTGCAGCGGCCAGCCGACCGGCGGCCCCATCTCGAGCGGTGACATGCGTGCCACGACATCCGGAAAGTCGACGGCCAGGATCTGCTCCAGCTTCCCCTGCAGGCGATCGCGCGCCTCGATGTCCTTGGCGATGACCACGATCTGCGAAAAGAACGGGTTCGCGAGGTGAACGGAAAGCGGCAGGTAGAAGCGGATGGCGCCGCGGCCGACATAGGTGCTGTAGCGCTCGACGTCGGGGTTGTTGTTCAGCAGCGCCTCGACCCGCTTGGCCGTGTCTTCGCTTGCGGCAATCGAGGCGTTCTGGCGGAGCGTGAGGTCGACCAGCAGCTCGGGACGGTCCGACGAGGGAAAGAACTGGCGCGGCACGAACTGCAGCATGAATATCGCCACGGCGAACGCGGCGATGGTGAGCCCGATCGTGAACCAACGGAACCGGATGGCCGCGCCCAGGAACGATCCATAGGCCGAGACGAGCTTCGACGGCTTCGCATCGGCGCCACCCTTGGGCACCTTGAGGATCGCCTTGCCGAGAATCGGACCGAGCACCACCGCCACCAGCCACGATGCGATCAGCGCGATCGCCACCACGGAAAACAGGGAAGACATCACCTCGCTCGCCCCGCCGGGCGCGAAGCCGACCGGCACGAAGCTCGCGATCGTCACCAGCGTGCCGATCAGCATCGGTGCGGCGAGCGACGTGTAGGCGAAGGACGCAGCCTGGTCCTTGGTGTCGCCCGCGCGCAGGCGCCGGAGCATCGCGTCGACGGTCGTCATCGCGTCGTCGACCAGGAGCGTGAGCGCGATGATCAGCGCGCCCAGCGATACCCGCTGCAACGCGATGTGCATCGAATCCATCACCGCGAACACGAGGGCGAGCGTGATCGGGATCGCCAGCGCGACCACGATGCCGGGCCGCACGCCCAGGCTCAGGAAGCTGCACGCGAGAATGATGATGATCGCCTGCACCAGCGACTTCAGGAAATCGTTGATCGCGTGATCGACGATCGCCGCCTGGTCCGCGACGAGGATCGGCTCGACGCCGATGGGCAACGATGCCTTGATGTCGGCCATCGCCGCGCGGACGTTCGTGCCGAGCGCCAGGATGTCGCCTCGTTCGCGCATCGAGATCGCAAGGCCGATCGCGGGTTTGCCGTTGACGCGGAACATGGGTGAAGGGGGGTCGACGGTGCCACGGTAGACCTTCGCGATGTCGCCCAGGCGATAGATCCGGTCGCCCGAGGCGATGTTGACCGCCTCGATGTCCTTCTCGTTGTCGAAGGCGCCGGTGACGCGCAGGTAGACGCGCTCCTTGTCGGCCTGGATGACGCCCGCGGGCCGCAGCACGTTTTGCGCCTGGAGCGTGGCCACGATCGTCGAGAAATCGAGCCGGAGGCCGGCGAGCGTGGCGGGCGAGAACTCGATGAAGATGCGCTCGTCCTGCGCACCCAGGATATCGATCTTGTGGACGTCGGGCACCTGCAGGAGCCTGGAGCGCGCGTCTTCCACATAATCGCGCAGCTCGCGGAAGTTGAAGCCGTCTGCGGTGAACCCGTAGATGATGCCGAAGGTATCGCCGAAGTCGTCGTTGAAGAACGGCCCGATGACGCCTTGCGGAAGCGTGAGCCGCATGTCGCCGATGTTGCGGCGGACGCGGTACCACACGTCGGGGATGTCCTTCGTGTCGGTCGTCTCGTCGAGGTCGACGAAGATCGTCGTCTGGCCCGCCGTCGTGTAGCTGCGTATGGCATCGAACTTGTGCGTTTCCTGCAGCGTGCGCTCGAGCCGCTCGGTCACCTGCGACGTCGTTTCCTCGACGGTGGCACCGGGCCACGCCGCCGCCACGATCATCGTGCGCACGGTGAACGGCGCATCCTCGTCGCGGCCGAGCTTCTTGAACGCGAGCACGCCGGCGGCCACGGTGATGAGCATCAGGAAAACGACCAGCGACGGCCGCTGGAGCGACCATGCCGAGAGATTCGGACCGATCACGGCGCCGCTTTCAGCAGACTGACCTTCTGGCCGGGACGCAGCGCCTGCGCACCCGCCGTGACGACGATGTCACCCGGATTCAGACCCGACGCTACTTCGACGCGAGCCGGATCGGAGGACCTGATCTCGATCGGCCGCGATGAAACCGTGCCGGCCTTGGCATCCACCACCCAAACGGCCGCCTGGCGATCGGTGCGCACGACGGCGGACGACGGGATCTCGATCACCTCCGCGGCTGCCAGCTTGAGGCGCCCGGTGACCGTCGACCCCAGCCGCATGTCCCCCGGAGGACTGGTGAGCTTGGCGCGGATGCGGAAGGTCCCCGTGAGAGGATCGGCGCGCGGCGAGATCTCGCGCACCACTGCGTTCGCCACGACCTTCGCATCGGCGGTCAAGGCCACGCTGATGGGGGTGTTGAGGGTGAGCCCTCCCTTCGCCCGGGGGGGCACGTCGAACACGGCGTCGCGGCCGCCTTCGCGCGCGACCTGGACGATCATCTGCCCGGGGGCGACCACCTCGCCCGGCTCCGCGCCCTGCGCGGTGACGACGCCCGCGACGTTCGCGATGAGCCGCGTGTCGTTGACGCGGGTCTCGGCGAGCGTCACCTGCGAAGCCGCCGAATCGGCTTGCGATCGGGCGGCTTTCGCCATCGTCTCGGAATTTTCGTATTGCGCCTGCGACACTGCCTTTTCCGCAACGAGGTCGCGCATCCGCGCATACATGCTCTGCGCCTCGTTGAGCTGCGCCTGCGCCGCCGACTGCTGCGCCCGCGCTGCGATCAGGCTTGTCTCCTCGTTTTGCGAGTCGAGCCGCGCAATGGGTTGGCCGGGCCGGATCGTGTCGCCCACGCCCACGCTGCGCTCGAGAAGCCGGCCGCCGATGCGGAACGACTGGTTGATCTCGGTCTGCGCCTGGACGGTGCCGTTCAGCGTGACGATGTCGCCGGCCATCGCCTTCGCGACCGTCATCGCGCGCACGGGCCGGATCTCGGGCGGCCGGGCATCCTCGGTGCGCTGGCACGACGACAGCAGCACCAGGGCCGAAAGCACCAGGATGACGGAGACCTGGCGCGGACGACGCAAGGACCTGACAGCGAAAATCGTACGCACGGGGCGACTCCCAGGGAATGACTCGCGTATTTTCATGGATGCGACCGTGCAGCGCAACGGGACATTGTCATCGCACGCCTGTCTCATTCGTTTCGCGCCGGCGCGGGGGTCGCGTCGGCCGCCCGTGCGCTACCCTCGGGGATGCGCAGCATGCGAATGCCGGCAAAGGCAAAGGCGATCGCGAGGAGCGGGCTCGCGAAATTGAACACCGCGTAGGGAAGATAGCTGAACGTGGCGACGCCGAGCGTCGCCGCCATGTAGGCGCCGCAGCTGTTCCACGGAATGATCGCGCCCGTGGGCGTTGCCGCCGACCCGACCGAGCGCGACAGCACGACGGGATCGAATCCGCGCCGGCCGAAGGCGTTCTTGAACATGCGCCCCGGAAGCACGATCGCGATGTACTGGTCGGCGGTGACGACGTTGGTCGCGAAGATCGCGCCGACGAGCGCGGAAACGAGCGCGCCGGCGGACTTCGCCTTGTCGATGACCGGCGTGATCAGTCGATCGAGGACGCCCGCCTTCTCGACGACGCCGCCAAACGCGAGCGCCGTGACGATGAGCCAGATCGTGTTCAGCATGCTCGCCATGCCGCCGCGCGAGACGAGCGCGTCGATGGTCGCGTAGCCGGTCCGCGACACGTAACCGTCGGCGAGCGCGAGCCACACGCCCTTGAGCGTCGCGAGCCATGCGGGGAGGTGCCTTCCCGCTTCGGCGTAGGCGATCACACGCTCCGGTGCCACTACGACGGCGAGCACTCCGCCCGCGAGCGCGCCGATGAAGATCGCAGTGAACGGCGGAATCTTGAACAGCGCGAGGCCGACGACGATCACGAGCGGGATGAACAGGACCGGCGAAATGTGGAATGCGCCGCTCAGCTCCGCCATGCTTCCCGTGGCATCAAAATCGCCGGGCCGGCCGAGCGCCCAGAACACGCCGAGTGCGATCAGCAGCGCGAGCCCCGACGTCAGGACCGTCTCGCGCACGTGCTTGTAGAGGTCGACGCCCGCGGCCGCGGCGGCCAGATTGGCCGAATCCGACAACGGCGAGGTCGTGTCGCCGAAATAGGCGCCGGAAATCACGGCGGCGGCGGAGATTGCCGGATTGAGATCCATCTCCATGGCGATTCCCATGAGGCCGATCCCGATCGTGCCGACGACGGTCCACGAGCTGCCGATGCTGGCGCTGACCACGGCGCAAATCAGGACCGTGGTCACGTAGAAGTAATTCGGGTTGAGCAGCTTGAGGCCGTAGTAGACCATCGCCACGAGCGTGCCGCTCATCGCCCACGTGCCGATCAGCGCGCCGACGGCAAGCAGGATGAAGATTGCCCCGATCCCCGAGCCGACGCTGGTGACCGCGGCGTCGCGCAGCGCGTCGAGAGTGTGGCCGCGCCGCCAGCCGATGAAGACGGCGATCATCGCGCCGACCGTGAGGGCGACCTGATTCGGTCCGGCCGCGCCCGCATCTCCGAACAGGAAATAGGACAATCCGACCAGCACGATCAGGCTGGCGACCGGAATGATCGCTTCCGTCAGCGTGAGCGGCTGGGGCGTTGCGGGCCTTTTCACGCGCGTTCGACCTTTCCTCTGCCGTTGGCCGTTTTCGGGCTGCGGGCAGCCTGGTACCGAGCGGGTCTAATAGTCGACCGCGTCCCGGACGATCGGGCACGTCATGCAGTGCCCGCCGCCGCGGCCGCGACCCAGCTCGGCGCCGACGATCGTGATGACTTCGATGCCTTCCTTGCGCAGCAGCGTGTTGGTGTACGTGTTGCGGTCATAGGCATAGACCACGCCCGGCGACGCGCAGACGAGGTTCGCGCCGCTGTCCCATTGCGTCCGCTCGCGCTGGTAGTCGCTGCCGCCGGCTTCGACCACACGCAGTTTCTTCAGGCCCAGCGCCTCCTCGACCACCTTGACGAACGGTTTCTTCTCGTTGTGAAGCTCGACGCCACTCGGATGGTTGCTCGGGCGATAGGAGAAGGTCGTGGTCTTCGCGAGGAAGTCCGGCGCGAGCAGCACGCAGTCGCGATCCGCGAACGTGAACACGGTGTCGAGGTGCATTGCCGCGCGAATCTTCGGCATCGCCGCCACGATGACGCGCTCGGCCGCCTTCTTCTTGAACAGCGTGGCGGCGAGCTGGCTGATCGCCTGACGCGAGGTGCGCTCGCTCATCCCGATCAGTACGTTGCCCTTGCCGATCGGCATCACGTCGCCGCCTTCCAGCGTGGCGAGGCCGTGGTCCTGGGTCGGGTCGCCCCACCAGACGTTGACCTTGCCCGCAAAGTCGGGATGGAACTTGTAGATGGCGGTGGTAAGGATCGTCTCCTCGTGCCGCGCCGGCCAATACAACGGGTTGAGCGTCACGCCACCGTAGATCCAGCACGTCGTGTCGCGCGTGTACAGCGTATTCGGCAGCGGCGGCAGCAGGTATTCGGTGGCCCCCGCGGCCTCCTTGACGACCTTGAGCGCCGCGCCGCCATGCGCTTCGGGAAAGTCGTGCGTCGACAGACCGCCGATCAGCGTTTCGGCGAGCTTGCGGTTGTCGAGTCCCTCGAGATAGCTGCGCAGCTCGTCGATGAATCCCAATCCCACCTGATTCGGGACGACCTGGTTGTCGAGGATCCACTTCTTGCCCTTGCGGTACGGCTACGGTCTCCGCCAGCAGGTTGTGCATCTCGAGCACTTCGACGCCCCGGTCGCGCATCTTGGTGATGAAGTCGAAGTGGTCGCGCTTCGCGTTCTCGACCCACAGGACGTCGTCGAACAGCAGCTGGTCGCAGTTCGACGGGGTGAGGCGCGAATGGGCCACGCCCGGCGCACAGACCATGACCTTGCGCAACTGGCCCACTTCCGAATGCACACCGAATTTCACTTCGCTCTTGCTTGCCATGTTGATGAACTCCGTCGATTAGATGGCGATGGAACCGGTCGCCAGACCGTAGACGCCGTAGATGGCCGCGACCACGATGATGCCGAAGACGATCCAATCGGAGGTCTTGTCGAACACGGCCAGTCCCTGCTCGCGCCGCGCGATGTAGTACAGCACCGTGCCCGGAGCGAACAGGATGCCCGCGAGCAGGATGTACTTGAGCCCGCCGGCATAGATCATGAACAGCGTGTAGAGAACCGCGAGACCCGCCAGGATCAGGTCGCGCTGCCGCTCCCCGGGACGCACCTCGTAGCTTTCGCCGCGCTGAGCGATCATCAGTCCGTAGGCGGCGACGAACAGGTACGGGATCAGCGTGGTCGCGCTGGTCAGGTTCAGCATCAGCGAAAACGCGTCGCGCGACCAGTAGGTCGTGATCACGATGACCTGGATGATGACGCTGGTCGACCACATGGCCACCACGGACACGTTGTTCTTGTTGACCCGGGCGAAGGCCTTCGGCATGTCCTTCGACTTGCCCGCGGCGAACATCACTTCGGCGCAGATCAGCGCCCAGGCAAGGTAGGCCCCCAGCACGGACACCAGCAGTCCGACGCTGACGAACACCGCACCCCAGTGACCGACCACCGACTCGAGCACGCCGGCCATCGACGGCTGGCGCATGCCCGCGATGTCGGCGCGCTGCAGCACCGCAGTAGGGCAGCAGCGTCACCAGAACCATGAGGCAGGTCACGCCGATGAAGCCGACGATGGTGGCCCAGCCGACGTCCTTGCGCTCCTTCGCAAACCGCGAATAGACGCTTGCGCCTTCGATGCCGATGAAGACGAACACGGTGACCAGCATCGTCGCCTTGACCTGCTCGAACAGCCCCGTCGTCAGGTCGCCGCCGTACATGTTGAAGCGGAACAGGTCCATCTTGAAGGCGAAGAACAGGAGCACGAGGAACA
Organism: uncultured beta proteobacterium; assembly: GCA_963726765.1. Classification (GTDB taxonomy): domain Bacteria; phylum Pseudomonadota; class Gammaproteobacteria; order Burkholderiales; family Casimicrobiaceae; genus CAIWHR01. The sequence continues at coordinate 225,052 of CAVSDH010000004.1, forward strand.
CCATGATCGGGATGACCTTGGCCACCGTGACGATGCTGTTGATGAATGCGGCTTGCTGGACGCCGCGCAGGATCAGGAAGTGGAACAGCCAGATGCCGACCGAGGCGACAGCGATGGCCACGACCGTGTTGCCGTCGCCGAAGATCGGAAAGAACGCGCCCAGCGTCGACTTGATCAGCACCCAGTACGACACGTTGCCGATGCAGCTGCCGATCCAGTAGCCGAAGGCGGAGATGAAGCCCGGGTAGTCGCCAAAGCCGGCCGTGGCATAGGCGATATACGCCCGCATCGATCTCCGGCTTGCGCTCGGCCAGCGCCTGGAACACACGCGCCAGCATGTACATGCCGGTCCCGGCAATGAGCCAGGCGATGACGGCGCCCAGAGGGACCGGTGGCATTCGCGAACGTCCGCGGCAGCGAGAAGATGCCTGCGCCCACCATGCCGCCGACCACCATCGCAGTCAGCTGCGTCCGTGTCATCTTCTGGTCAGTCGATCCATGATTTCCCCCGTGCGTTGTCAGTTATTGTTTTGCAGCTTTGTGACGGCGCTACGGCGCAGCGATTGCAAACTTGCCAGGCTCACCATTGGCGGGGGCGCACCAGAGACGTCGATCGTACAAACTTTGTGCTCCGGCGCAACCAACGATGACGCCGAATTGTTATTCGCCTGCGGATCTCGGGATTCGCCGCATCAATTCGCTTTAGATTCGAAAGGATATGTGATTGAAATATCCTGCAACAACTTGCAAGGCTTGCGCGCGCCGACGTCGCGGGATTACTCTTAACGAGTCCGGCACATTTTGCCGTGGAGGGAGAGCGCAAATGCAACTGACTCCGCGGGAATTCGACAAGCTCCTCATCTACATGATGGCCGACGTGGCGCTGAAGCGCAAAGCGAAGGGCATCAAGCTCAATTACCCCGAGGCTGTAGCAGTCATATCGGCCAGCGCGCTCGACGGCGCACGCGAAGGGAAACCGATCGAGGAGGTCACCAAGGAAGCGCGAACCGCGCTCACCAAGGCCGACGTGATGGACGGCGTCGCCGACCTGATCCCGATCGTGCAGGTCGAGGCCGTGTTCACCGACGGCAGCCGTCTGGTGACCGTGCACACGCCGATCCAGTAGCCCGAATCCAGGGAGCACTGCCATGGCCGGAGTAAAAGCGGGACCCTCGATCGCCGCCGACGTGGACCCGGCGACCGCGAAGGTGGCGATCGGCGGCTATGTCTGCCATCCGGCGCCGATCAGGTTTCATGAAAAACTGCAGGTGACGACGCTCAAGGTTCGCAATACGGGCGACCGGCCGGTGCAGGTCGGCTCGCATTTCCATTTTTTCGAAGTCAACCGCGCGCTGGAGTTCGACCGCGCCGCGGCATTCGGCCGGCACCTCAACATTCCCGCGTCGACGGCGCTGCGTTTCGAGCCCGGCGACGAGCGTGAAGTGAATCTCGTGCCCTACGGCGGAAAGCAGGCGGTCTACGGGTTCAACAACCTGGTCGACGGCCCCACCGGCGGCAAAGCCGGAGCCGAGCGGAAGGTCAAGGCCGTGGCACTCGCGGCAAAGCGCGGCTTCCGCTCGAGCAAGTGACGAGCGGGCGACGACGCGCTCCGCTTTCCGAAACCGACAGGATCCTGCACATGGCCACCCTTTCGCGCAACGAATACGTCGGGCTGTTCGGGCCCACGACGGGCGACCGAATCCGCCTTGGCGACACGGGCCTCTTCGTCGAGATCGAGCGCGACCTGCGCGGCGCGTACGGCGACGAGATCGTCTTCGGCGGCGGCAAGAGCCTGCGCGAGGGCATGGGCATGGACAACCAGCGCACGCACGCCGGCACGCCCGATCTCGTCATCACCAACGTGACGATCATCGACGCCGTGCTGGGCGTGGTCAAGGCCGACGTCGGCATTCGCGGAGGGCGCGTCTGCGCGATCGGCAAGGCCGGCAATCCGCAGACGATGGACGGCATCACGCCGGGCCTCGAGGTCGGCCTCGCCACCGACGCCATCTCGGGCGCGCATCTCATCATGACCGCAGCCGGCATCGATACGCACATCCATTTCATTTCGCCGCAGCAGGCGTACGCGGCGCTCTCCAACGGAACCACCACGCTGATCGGCGGCGGCACGGGCCCCTCGGACGGCTCGAACGCCACGACGGTCACACCGGGTCCGGGCAACATTGCGAACATGCTGCGCGCGTTCGACGGCTGGCCGGTCAACGTCGGCATCCTCGCGAAGGGTCATGGGCACGGCAAAGCCGCGCTGGTCGAGCAGATCGAGGCCGGCGCCGTCGGGTTCAAGTGTCACGAGGACTGGGGCACGACGCCGGCGGTGCTCCGCTCGGCGCTCACGGTCGCGGACCAGATGGACGTCCAGGTGTGCATGCACACCGACACGCTGAACGAGTCCGGCTTCGTCGAGGACACGATCGACGCGTTCGAGGGGCGCACCATCCACTCTTTCCACACGGAGGGCTCCGGCGGCGGCCACGCGCCGGACATCATCAAGGTGTCCGGCCTGCCCAATGTGCTGCCCGCGTCGACGAACCCGACCCTCCCCTACGGCATCAATTCGCAGGCCGAGCTCTACGACATGATCATGGTCTGCCACCACCTGAGTCCGGACATTCCTTCGGACGTGTCGTTCACCGAAAGCCGGATCCGCGCCGAGACCATCGCCGCGGAGAACGTGCTGCACGACATGGGCGTGATCTCGATCTTCTCGAGCGATTCGCAGGCGATGGGACGCATCGGCGAGTGCTGGTTGCGCACGATCCAGACGGCCGACGCGATGAAGACGGGACGCGGCAAGCTGCCGGAGGACGCCAAGGGAAACGACAATTTCCGGGTGCTGCGCTATGTCGCCAAGATCACGATCAACCCCGCGATCGCGCACGGGATCTCGCACGTGCTGGGTTCCGTGGAAGTCGGCAAGATCGCCGACCTCGTGCTGTGGGAGCCCGCGTTCTTCGGCGCCAAGCCCAAGATCGTGCTCAAGAACGGCATCATCAACTGGGCGGTGATGGGCGACCCGAATGCTTCGCTGCCCACTCCCCAGCCGACCTACTACCGGCCGATGTTCGGCAGCTACGGGCAGCTGCTGCCCGCCACGTGCGTGACCTTCGTGTCGGGAGCCGCGAAGGCAGCCGGTGTCGGCGAACGGCTCGGCCTGCAGAGGGAGACGGTTGCCGTCAAGAACACGCGAAAGATCGGCAAGCGCGACATGGTGCGAAACTCCGGAACACCCAGGATCGAGGTCTCGCCCGAAACCTTTGCGGTCACCGTGGATGGCGTGCATGCGACCGTGCCGCCGCTGAAGACGATCTCCCTCAACCAGAAATATTTTTTCAGCTGACAGGCGCGGCTTGCTCCTGATCGAAAAAATCCTGGGCAACGTGAACGATCCGGCGTGGGCGGCGCGCGTGGCCGCGGGAAGCGTCGAGACGCTTGCGCTCGACCACTGGGAAGCGCAGAAGAACCGCTTTCGCAAGAAAACCGCGAGCGGCATGGAGGTGGCGGTGTCGCTCGACCGCGGCGCATTCCTGCGCGACGGCGATGTGCTCATGTGGGACGCGGCGGCCGCGCGCGGCGTGGTTGCGCAAATCAGCCTGCGCGACGTGATGATCGTCCACCTGGACGAACTCGCGGGACAAACGCCGGAAATCGCGATGCGCACCTGCGTCGAGCTGGGTCACGCGCTCGGAAACCAGCACTGGCCGGCGCTCGTCAAGGGAACACGCGTGTTCGTGCCGCTGACCGTGGATCGCAAGGTCATGGCGTCGGTCATGAATACCCATCGTTTCGAAGGCATCCGCTACCAATTCGCGCCCGGCGAGGACATCGTTCCTTACCTCGCCCCGCACGAGTCGCGGCGGCTGTTCGGCGGCGCCGAGGGCCCCGTGCACACGCACACGCACGACCGCTATGTCGCGATCGATGCCGAGACCGGCCAAGCGTTCGGCCGACCGCCCGTGCGTGCGCACGTCCATCCGCACTCCGAACCCGAAAACACCAAATGAGGGGTGGCGCTGACGGCGCGGCTCCGCCCGTCGACGCGACGCGCCTCGCGCGGATGCTGCAGTTCGGCGATTCGGTGTTTCCGATCGGCGGCTTTTCGTTCTCCGGCGGGCTCGAGTCCGCCATTCAGAAGGGCGTCGTCACCGACACCGCCACCCTCCTGTCCTTTGCACGGACCGCGATCGAGCAGGCGAATCGCGGAGACGGCATCGGGCTCGTCTGCGCGCACCGCGCTGCCGTCGATGGCGACGAAGACGAGCTCGTGCGGATCGATCAGCGGCTATTCGCGCGAAAGCTCTCGAGCGAGATGCGGACGATGTCCGTGCGCATGGGCAAGAAGTTCACCGAAATGGGCGCGCGTGTGGTTGCTTCGCCGCTGCTGGTCGCGTGGCGCGAGCGGGTGGACGCCGGTTCGACACCGGGCTGTTACCCCGTGGCGCTGGCGGTCAATTTCGCCGCGCAGGGACTGTCCTCGCGCGACGCGTTCGTCGTGCACCAGTACGGCGTCGGCGCCACGGTGCTGGGCGCGGCGCTGCGCCTGATGCGGGTGAGCCATCTGGACACGCAGCAGATGCTCTATGCGCTCAATGCGGATGCGGAAGGGTCCTACGAGTGCGCCGCGGCGGCGAGCCTCGCCGACATGGCGGGGTTCGCGCCGCTCGCGGAGATCCTGGCGGCCGCCCACGTCAAGGCGCACGTGCGCCTGTTCATGAACTAGATACGCCTGCCCGGAGAAACGTGACGTGCGAAAGAAAGTGACACGCATTGGAGTGGGCGGCCCGGTCGGGTCCGGCAAGACCGCGATCGTCGAGGCCATCACGCCACGGCTGCTCGAAATCGGAATCAAGGTGCTCATCATCACCAACGACGTGGTGACGACCGAGGATGCGAAGCACGTCCAGCGCACGCTCAAGGGCATTCTGCTCGAGGAGCGCATCCTCGGTGTCGAGACGGGCGCATGCCCGCACACGGCGGTGCGCGAGGACCCCAGCATGAACCTGGCGGCTGTCGAGGACATGGAGGCGCGCTTTCCCGATGGGGACGTCGTGCTGATCGAAAGCGGTGGCGACAACCTCACGCTGACGTTCTCGCCGGCGCTGGTCGATTTCTTCATCTACGTGATCGACGTCGCCGCCGGCGACAAGATTCCGCGCAAGAACGGGCCCGGCATCACGCAGTCGGACATCCTCGTCATCAACAAGACCGACCTCGCGCCCTATGTCGGCGCGAGCCTCGAGGTGATGGCGACCGATTCGAAGCTGATGCGGGGCGACAAGCCGTTCCTGTTCACCAACTGCCGAACGGGCGAGGGCATTCCGGCGCTGGTCGATCTCATCGTCGACGACTTGCTGTTCGATCTCAGGCTGCCGACGAGGCAGCCTGCCTGATGGGCGCTTTCCGGGAGGCGGCGTTGGTCGCCGCGGTCGTTCCCGGCGGCCTGCCGGGTCCGTTCCTTGCGGAATTTGCCGAGTACCAGGACGAGCCGCCGCAGATGAGGAGCGGCGCACCGGGCAAGTCCGGGTACCTGCGCCTCGGATTCGAACGCCGCGACGAACGCACGATCCTGGCCGACCTCGAGTCGCGTACGCCGTTTCTCGCGCAGCGCCCCCTCCATTGCGACGACGCGCTGCCGGACATGGCGTGGCTGTTCACGATCACCACCGCGGGCTGCGTGCTGCAGGGCGACGGCTGGCTCTGGATATCGCGCTCGGACCTGGCGCACGAGCGCACGTCACGACCCAGTCCGCGACCAAGATTCACGCGATGGACGCCAATTACGCGTCGCAGGTTCAGAGCATCACGCTCGACGACGGTGCCTACCTCGAATTTCTGCCGGAACCGCTGATACCCCACCGCAAGTCGCGGTTCGCGAGCGAGACGCGAATCGCGATCGCGCCGACCGCCTCGCTGCTCTGCTCGGAAATCGTCCAGCCCGGCCGCAAGCACCACCATCCGGACGAGTGCTTCGGCGCCACGGTGCTGTCGCTTGCAACCACGGCCACGCGTGCCGGCGGGTCCGCGCTGTTCGCCGAGAAATTGCTGATCGAGCCGGCGCGGAACCCGATGCGGCAGACGGGCGTGATGGATGGTTTCGAGGTGTTCGGCAACGTCATCGTCTGCGCGCCGACGGACGTTGCCGCCCGCATCCACGACAGGTTGGACGCCGATGTCGACCTCGCACGGGGCCTGGCATTCGGTGCCTGCCGCCTGCCCAACGATGCCGGCCTCGTCTACAAGATCCTCGGCCGTGAAACCGCGCAGGTAAAGGCCAAGGTGCGCGAGTTCTGGGGAGTGGCGCGCAGGGAAATCACCGGCGCCGACATTCCGCCGCCCTTCTTCTGGCGATAGCGGCGCCGGCGTCCTCATCCACGGAGGCATTCCATGAAAGACCTGCTGTCCGCCTGGGAATCGCGATGCGCGTCATCGGGGATGCTCCGCTTCGTCGACATCAACCTGCGCGGCGTCGGGCAGGTGATGTTCCAGGACAACCCGCTGAGCGGCGCACTGTTCCTCGCAGCCGTTGCCTGGGGATCGTACGCCGGTGGAGTGCCGCACGTCGCGAGCGCCGGGCTGGTCGCCCTGGTCGTCGCAACGCTGTCGGCGCTATGGCTGCACGTCGACGAGAAGTCGCTTCGCGCCGGCCTCTACGGCTACAACGGCATTCTCGTGGGTCTTGCGCTCGCCACGTTCCTGGCGCCCGGTCCGCTGCTCTGGGCCTACGTCGCGCTCGGCGCGATCGTGTCGGTCGTTGCAACGCTTGGAACGTCCAATGCCCTCAAGCCGTGGGGCGTCGCAGCACTCACCTTTCCCTTTGTGCTCACCACGTGGCTGCTTCTGCTCGCGACCTACGGATTCTCGGGTCTCGCCGGCAAGGCATTGCCGGCGGCAGGCGTGGTCGCGCCGTTCGTGTCGGTCGACGTCGCACGGCTCGGTATCGGCGACTTCGTGCAGGGAGTGATGCTGAGCATTTCGCAGGTTTTCCTCAAAGGCAGCGCGGTTTCGGCGCTGCTGCTGCTGGCCGGCCTCGCGGTGAACTCGCTCGCGGCGGCAGGCTTCGCGCTGGGCGGCGCCATTGTCGCCGTCGTCGCAGCGCACCTGCTCGGCGCCGAGAGCGACATCGTCACCGCCGGACTCCTGGGGTTCAGCCCGGTCCTGACCGCCGTCGCGCTCGGAACGGTGTTCTACAAGCCGGGCCTGCGTGTCGCCCTCTATGCCGCGCTGGGGACCGTATTCACGGTAGTCGCGCAGGCAGCCCTCAACGTGGCGCTGACCCCGCTTGCGATTCCGGCGCTCACCGCCCCGTTCGTTCTCGTGTCGTGGATATTCCTGCTGCCGCGACAATGCTTCGACCGCGTGGCGACCGACTGACCGAATTTCCCGTTCGAGCGCCGGCGAGCGGGACCCTACTTCGTCGAATCCGGCGGCTCGGGCGATTCGGCACCCGGCGGCGCGTCGCGACGCTCGTGCCGCGCCTGAATGGCGACGATGACCGGGACCAGAACCGCCGCCACGATGCCCGCGGCAAAACCGTTGTTGTACAGGTTGAGACCTCCGTGCAGCGCACCGACGCTCGTCGCTGCCGACGAGTGCACGATTCCCGCGACGATGCCCCAGTGCCATCCGAATCGTCCGGCGATCGGCGCAAGCGTCGTTCCGAAGAGCGCGGCCAACACGATCGACGGATCCGCGGCATTCCACGGCTTGGCCAGCGACCCGATGAACACGCCAAGCATGATCGGGACGATGTTTCTGGGATGCTTGCCGAATGCGGAGAATCCGACGATCGTCAATACCGCGCCAATCACGGGCCCGTTGAGGTCGCCCCCGATCGCCAGCACGTAAAGCGTTCCGTCGCAGCCGGTGAGGCCCATGTTGGCGAGCGTCGGCCCGAAACCGGCGAGCGCGACGAAGTCGGTCGGCGCCTGCCCGTCGATCGCGATGATCCGCTTGAAGCCGGACACGAACGCGCGATCGAGGTAGCAGCCGAACGCGACCATCGACACGAACATTGCCGCCAGGAACCCGCCCAGCAACGCGTTGTTGCCGGTCGTCCAGATCATGACCGGGTCCGGAACGAATCCATACGACTTGTAGGTGGCGACGATCAGCGTGCCCACGATGCCGGCGGTGAATCCCATGTTGTACAGGCTGAAGCCCATGTGCGCCCTGAAGAGCTGCGCTGCAGCCGGGGCCAGGACGAAACCGATGACGAGGCTCGTGATCACGGCCAGGGGCACGCGGACCTCGATCGCCAGCACGGTGCTGAACAGGATCTCCGAGAAGACCGGCGCGAGCGCGGCGCCGAAGAAAGCGGTGTTGACGTGGGTGGCAAACGGCTCGCGCCGGAATCGGGCATACAGGAAAACGCCAAGGATGATCGACCAGATGTTGACGAGATTCTTGCCGAAGAGCCCGAATCCCAAGACCAGGAACAGGCAGGCGACCGCCGCGCCCGTGATCTTCGCCTTCGCCACGCGGTAGACGAGGCACGCGCAGAGCGTGAGCATGCCCGCGTTCACGAACGCCGCACCGATGCCGCCGATGCCGAAATAGTCGGTCAGCAACGCGTCCCGCGTCGTGACGATCGCGACGAGACCGCGCAGCACCGGTCCGGGGCCATCGACGGCGAACCCGAACACGACGAAGGCGGCAGCGTAGGCGCACACCACGCGCAGGATCACGCGGTCCGAAACCGGCACCACCCCGTCGTCGTTCATGATTTCCGCCATCGTCTCGCAGGCAGGCACGGATTGCGAGCGGGATTGCCCCGCATTCGACTGCGCCACCTTCGAATATCGGGTCGATGCGGGCGGCGCGGATTCCAACGACCCGCATTGTTTCATACGCCGCCGGAGCGACCGATTTCGTCCGCGAGCGTCGCTGCGGCCATTTTGCGTTGCAACACCCAAGGCCCGCAGGGTAAAATATTGCGTTGCAGCAATGCAGGCGATCGTCATCTCGACGGCTGCCGATTTCGGACCCCCCACCATGACAAAAAAGCGTGTCGGAACCTCCCGACAGCGTTCGACCAAGTCCACCGCCCGACGCAAGCCGGCCCTCGTCGATCTGGCCCTGCAGGGGGGAGGCGCGCACGGAGCATTTACCTGGGGCGTGCTCGACCGCCTGCTGGAGGAGAGCTGGCTGCAATTCGATGGCATTTCCGGCACGTCCGCGGGAGCCATGAATGCAGTCGTCATGGCGAGCGGACATGCGCAGGGCGGACCGGACGGCGCGCGTGCCGCGCTCGAAACCTTCTGGAAGAGGGTCTCGGACGCCGCGACGTTCAGTCCGTTCAAGCGCGGGCCGCTCGCGATGATGACCGGTCAATGGACGCTCGATTATTCGCCGCTGTTCGTCGCCGCCGACATCGCCGCCCGCATCTTTTCGCCCTACGATCTCAACCCGCTCGCCGACAATCCGCTCCGCGGGATACTCGCCGCCACCGTTGATTTCGAGCGGCTGGCGGAATCGCCGATCCGCTTGTTCATCACGGCGACCAATGTGCGCACCGGCCGCGGTCGCGTGTTTCGCAATCGCGAGCTCACCCCGGACGTGCTGCTGGCCTCCGGTTGCCTCCCCACGATGTTTCAGGCAGTCGAAATCGACGGCGATCCCTATTGGGACGGGGGCTACTCCGGCAATCCGACCATTACGCCGCTGGTCCGCGAGTGCCGGTCGCACGACACGTTCCTCGTGCAGATCAACCCGGTCGAGCGTCCGGGAACGCCGCGCTCGGCGCGCGAGATCCTCAACCGCCTCAACGAGGTCTCGTTCAACTCGCCGTTGCTGAAGGAGTTGCGCATGATCGCGCTCCTGCGGCAGGTCGCCGATCCGGGCCGCAGCGAAGGCGCACTCTGGGCCGGCATGCGCATTCACCGCATCACGTCCGATGCCATGGTGAACCTGGGGTACTCGTCCAAGATGATCGCCGAATGGGCATTCTTCTGCGAGTTGCGCGACGAGGGGCGCCGTTCCGCCGAGGAATTTCTCGCGACCCATGGCCGCGATGTCGGCAAGCGATCGACCTACGATCTCGACGCACTGCTGGAGGCCGTCTGACCATGGGATTGTTCGGCATCCTGGTCGGACTCGGACTGCTGGTCTTCATGGCCTTCCGCGGCTGGAGCGTCCTTGGCCTCGCACCGGTGGCGGCGCTGGTTGCGGCGAGCTTCGCCGGAGAGCCGCTGCTGGCGCACTGGACGCAGACATTCATGGGGGCGACGGCGAGTTTCATCGCGCAGTTCTTTCCGCTGTTTCTGCTTGGGGCGCTGTTCGGAAAGCTGATGGACGACAGCGGCTCGGTCACCGCCATCGCGCAATCCATGACGGAGCGCCTGGGATCCCGCCGGGCGATTCTCGCCGTCGTACTCGCGGGCGCCCTCGTGACCTATGGGGGCGTGAGCCTTTTCGTCGCGATGTTCGTGCTGACGCCGATGGGGCAGGCGCTGTTCCGCACGGCTGACATCCCCAACCGACTGCTGCCCGCGACGGTCATGCTGGGCACCGCCACTTTCACCATGTCGGCGCTGCCCGGAACGCCCGCCATCCAGAATGCGATTCCGATGCCGTTCTTCGGCACCACGCCGTTCGCCGCTCCGGGGATCGGCTTCGTCGCCGCGGCCATCATGCTCGGCTTCGGGTTGTGGTGGCTCGGACGCGCGGAGAAGGCCGCACGCCGTGCCGGCGAAGGATTCAGCGGAGCGATGGGATCGACCGCGGTGGCGGCGCACGATCCTCTGGTGCGCGAACGCGCGTCGACCGCGCGCGAATTCGATCCCGCCGAAATCGACCATGGCGCGCGCAGCGCCCGATTTCCCGGAATCCTGGTGGCGCTGTTGCCGCTCGTGGTCGTGGTGCTGGTCAATCTCTCCATGTCGCTCGTGATTCTGCCGCGCCTCGACACGACCTTCCTCGCCGAAGATCGCTGGGGGCCCACGTCGCTCGCACACGTCGGCGGCGTCTGGTCCGTCATCGTCGCGCTCGCAGCCGCAATACTCGTGCTGCTCGTCTTCAATCGCGACCGGCTCCCGGCGCTTCGTGAAACCGTCGATGCCGGCCTGAACGCGTCGGCTCTGCCGGTGTTGAGCGTGGCGAGCCTCGTGGGCTTCGGTGCGGTCATCGCGGAGCTTCCGGCCTTTGCCGTCGTGCGCGATTGGGTGCTGGGGATCGACGGAGGTCCGCTGGTCGGCCTGGCCGTCGCCACCAACGTCCTGTCGGCGCTGACGGGCTCGGCGTCGGGTGGACTCACCATCGCGCTCTCCGCCCTTGGCGAAACCTACATGCAGCTGGCGGCCGAGCATGGCATCAACCCCGAACTCATGCACCGGGTGGCGGTCATCGGCGCCGGCACGCTGGACAGCCTGCCGCACAACGGCGCGGTCGTCACCCTCCTCGCGGTCTGCGGCGCGACGCATCGCGAAAGCTACTTCGACATCGTCATGGTCGGCATCGTCGGCGCCGTGCTTGCGCTCGTCGTCGTTCTTGCGCTAGGCTCGACGGTCGGATCGTTCTAGACCCGCGCGCGGCTGATTGGCCGCGTCGACCGCGCAGCGACATCTTTGGGGAGGCAGGCAACATGCGATTCGTCTACATCGCGTTGATCGTGCTTGTAACGCTGGCCGTGCTGCTGTTCAAGTTCCAGAATCTCGACATGGTGACGCTGACTTTCCTGTCGATGACCGCGACGATGCCCATCGCGATCCTGGTCATTCTGGTCTACGTTCTCGGCATGGTCACCGGCGGTGCCCTTCTGAGCCTGCTCCGCGGCATGCTGCGCCGAGTCTCACCCAAGCGCGACTGACGCCTCCGGGCAGCGGCATCGAAACGCGGTCGCCACAAATGCCGCGGCGCTCGTCTCCGTGGCAATTCACCCGACATCTCCGTTCTTCAACATGTTAGCGAAAGGATTTCAAGCATGAGCAATTTCTGGGACCTGATGTGGCTGATCGCCTCGACCTTTGTCTTTATCGCCTATCTGATGGTGCTGTTCCACATCGTCGTCGACGTCTTTCGCGATGCCGAATTGGGTGGCTTCGCCAAGGCGATCTGGATCGTCGGCCTCATCGCTGTCCCACTGCTGACCGCGTTGATCTACATCCTCGCGCGAGGCGGCGGAATGGCGGCGCGCCAGCGTGCCGCCCTCAATCAGGCCAAATCGGACACCGATGCCTACATTCGCGGCGTCGCCGGCAAATCGCCCGCCGAGCAGATCGCGGACGCCAAGAAACTCCTGGATGCCGGCACGATCAGCGCCGACGAATTCGCGAAACTCAAGGCGAAGGCATTGGCCTAGCGGGCGCGCAACGCACGGGCGCACGACGGTCCCGGGGCGGATGCGGATTGGCCTCGTTGCGGGTGAGAGCCGGAGCTCCGTGTTCGCACGACGCTTGCCGTCGCCCTGCCGGCAACACGCCCTGATCCCCATTCACCGCATAGCCTATGTCGACGCCCGCCGATTCGCAGCTTCTCTACGGCATTGATCGACTGGAGTCCCGCGGCAACCGCCTGTTCGGCTGGGGCTGGATCACGCATCCGGCGCGCGAAATATCGACCATCGCGTTGCGCGTCACGGGTGATGGCTGGGAACGCGTGCTGCCCGCGAGCTCGGGCCGCACGCGTGACGACGTCGGGAGCACATTCCCCGATCTTGCCAACGCGAAATTTTCCGGCTTCATGGTCACCGGATACGCGGAGCGTCCGCCCCTGCGCAAGCTCGTGCTGGAAGTGGCGTATGCCGATGGCGGAGCGGAGACGCTCGACGTCAGCGGATCGCTACAGCGCAACGAAGCGCATGCGCGCAAGTGGCGGGAATTGCGCTGGATCGCTGCGGCGGCCTGGCGGCGCCTGAAGCACGGCGACTTCCGTGGCCTGGTACGCCGCGTACGGTCGCAGAACTACACGGCGCCCGCGCTGGACGATTTCGCGATCGCCAGGACGCTTCTGCCCGGAGTCGCGGGCGAGCGGCCGCTGACGATCGTCTTCGATCACAACATGGGCGGCGGGGCGAATCTCTACCGGCAACACGTTGTCGACGAGCGCGTGGCGGCCGGCGGAACGGTTATGCTGTGCACCTACAACCTGCCGACACTGGACTATCGTCTCACGCTGCACTCGCCGGAAGTCGCGGACGGACCGTTCCGGCTCTCCTCGTTCATGGTTCTGGAGCCGGTGTTCGAGCGCACGCCGGTCGCCGAGCTTTTCGTCAACAGCCCCGTCTCCTTCGACGACCCGCTGCTGTTCGCCGACTGGGTGGCGCGGATGCGTGCCGAGCATCCGGGCATGCGGCTCACGGTCACCGCGCACGACTATTTCTCGGTTTGCCCCTCGTTCGTGCTGCTCGACGCCGACGGGCGTTACTGCGGCATCCCCGACGCGGACGCGTGCAATCGCTGCCTGCCGCGCCACCGGGCGAGCTACGTGACCCTTTCCCCGCCGACCACGATACCGGCATGGCGCGCATCGTGGGGACGCTGCCTCGCGGCCGCCGACGAAGTGCGCTGCTTTTCCGGTTCGACGCGCTCGCTGATGCTGCGCGGCCATCCGCGACTCGACCCGACGCGTGTTACCGTCGTGCCGCATCGGGTCGAATTTCCCGCCACCCGGTTGCCTCGCGTGCGGCATTCGGAGCCGCTCACCATCGGCGTCCTCGGTCACATCAGCGTCCAGAAAGGCGCCCTGGTGGTGCGGGACCTGCTGTCGAGAATCGAGCGCGAGCACGCGGGTTCCCGCGTCGTGGTGATCGGAACACTCGATGTTGCGCTGTCGTCGGGGCGGCTCGTCGTGACGGGACCTTACGAGCGCAGGCATCTCGTCGATCTCATCGAGAGCCACGGCATCAACATGATTCTCTTTCCGTCGATCTGCCCCGAGACGTTTTCCTACGTCATCGAGGAAGCGATGCTGTTGCGGCTGCCGGTCGTGGCATTCGACCTGGGTGCGCCCGCCGAGCGTCTGCGCGATTACGGCCTCGGACGACTCGCCGCTGCGATCGATGCCGGAGCCGCCCTTGCGACCATGATCGAATTCCATGCCCGGCTTGCCGCCGAAGAAGCCGCCGTGGCGTGACGGCGCCTCCCATGCGAGACACCCTTCACGTCTTCACGTGCGCCGCGGTCAACTACCTGCCGAAGGTCCGCATCCTGTGCCGGTCGATTCGCGAACATCATCCGGAGGCCGTGATCCATCTCGCGCTCGCCGACCTGCGCCCGGCATGGCTCAACGCAGAAGGCGAGCCGTTTGACTCCATCCTCGACATCGCCGGACTCGGAATTCCGGACTGGCGTGCGTGGACCTTCACGCACAGCATCGTCGAGCTCTCCACGGCAATCAAGCCATTCGCGCTGAAGCGGCTTCTCGCGCTACCGGATTGCGCGACCGTCCTCTATTTCGATCCAGACATGGTGCTCTACTCGCGGGTCGATGACATTCTCGCCCTGCTCGCCTCGTCGAATCTTGCGCTGACGCCACACCAGACGAAACCGGAGCAGAGCCTCGAGGCGATTCTCGACAACGAAGTGGCGAGCCTCAAGCACGGCATCTTCAACCTCGGGTTCATCGGCGTGCGCAACACGGAAGAAGGTCGCCGCTTCGCCGACTGGTGGGCGCAGCGGACGCAGTTCCTCTGCCGCGCCGACGTCGCGAACGGGCTGTTCACCGACCAGAAGTGGGTCAATTTCGCCCCGGTATTCTTCGACGGTGTCGCCATTGTCAAGAGCCCGCGCCACAATGTCGCCACCTGGAACCTGACGACACGGCGGATGAGCGGAGACTTCGATACCGGCTTCACGGTCGACGGCGAACCGCTCGGGTTCTACCACTTCACCGGATTCGACAGCGGCGCGCACCGCATCATGGCAGTCAAGAATGCGGCGGCGAGTCCCGCCGTGCAGGAACTCATCGCCTGGTACGCGCGCGAGATCGAGGTCGCGGACCACGATCCCGTCAGCCAGTGGCCGTGGGCGTTCGGCCGGTTCTCCGACGGCACGCCGATCAGGCGCGCGCATCGGTGGCTTTACCGCGAGAACCGCGACCTGCAGAAGGCGTTCCCCGACCCCTACGACGCCTCCGCCGGCGGGCTCACGTTCCTCGACTGGTGCGAAACCGAGGGACAGATGCGTTTCCCGCAGCTGCTGGCGCCCGACGCGGATTTCGATTCAGCGCAGCTGCCGACGCCGCGGTCCCGCGTTTCCTTCGCCGCCATGATGCGGTTGTCGGTGCTCATGATGTCGCCGCGCGCCGGAAAGCCGCTGCGCGAGCGCCTCCATCGAATCGTCCGGCGCGAGGGCTTTTCCGGCCTCTCCCGCCGCCTTCCGGGCCGGCGCCCATAGGGAATGCACGTGATCGACCTCATCATTCCGGTGTACCGCGGACTCGCCGCGACGCAGCGCTGCCTCGACTCGGTGCTGGCCGGCGCAATGCCGGCGGAGTTCGAAGCGATCGTCGTCGACGATGCCACGCCGGAACCGGAGATCGCGCGCTTCCTGGATCGACTGGCCTCCGATGCCCGCATCACGCTGCTGCGCAACGACCGCAATCTTGGATTCGTTCGCTCGGTCAACCTCGGCATGGCACAGCACCGCGACCGCGACGTCGTGCTGCTCAACAACGACACCGAAGTCGCCAACGACTGGCTCGGCCGCCTTTCGCGCTCCGTCTGCCGCAGCCCGGACATCGGCACCGCGTCACCCTTCTCGAACAATGCGACCATCTGCTCGTATCCCTTCGACGGCTGGACGGGCGGCGTACCGGGGACGCTCGGTCTCGCTGCGCTGGATCGCGTGTTCGCCGAGGTCAACGCGGGGAAAAGCGTGGATCTCCCTACGGGCGTGGGTTCCTGCCTGTACATCCGCCGGGCCTGCCTCGATCAGGTGGGCGAGTTCGACGCCGAACGGTTCGGGCGAGGCTACGGCGAGGAAAACGACTTTTGCATGCGTGCGGCGCGGCTCGGCTGGCGCAGCGTGCTTGCAGCCGACGTGTTCGTCTATCACGAGGGTGCCGTGAGCTTTTCGGCGGAACGCGCCGCGCGCACCGACGCCGCCGGCAAGGTCATGGGGGACCTGCACCCCGACTATCGGCACAAGGTGCGCGCCTACGTCGTCGCGGATTCCGCACGCCCGCTGCGCCACGCCGTCGATGTCGCGCGGCTCGCGTTCGGTCGGGACGAATCGGCGTGCGTGATCGCGGAGCGAGTCCGGGAGGAGGCGCGGATTGCGGAGCTGGAAAGGCAGGCGGACGAGCGCGAGGCCGTGATCGCCGACCTGCGCGCCGCGCTGGCGCATGCGGAATCACTCGTCGCCCAGCAGGAACCGGAACACGCGCGCCTGCGGACCGAGATCGACAAGCTGCGAGAAGGGCTGCAACATGCCGAAGCGCTGGCCTTCGAGCGGCTGCGCGAAATCGAGCGCTTTCACGCCTCCGTGATGTGGAAGCTGCTCTACTCCTGGCGACCCAGGAAGTGATGGCCGCCCTTTTCGTCGGCGCCCCCGCTGCGATCCCTGCGGCTGGAAATCGGTGCAGTCCTTTGTAGTGCCGGACAATGCGGTCAAGGTGAGCGGGCAGCGCGCTCCACCGCATCAAGTTGATCGATCCCATCGGGGAAACGTGATGATCCACATTGCCGCGCGCCTGTTTCTTGCGACCGCCCTTGCCACCTCCGCCGCATCGTTCGCACAGACCCCTGAGCGCATCGTCTTCGCCACCGATTGGCTCGCCGAAGCGGAGCACGGCGGGTACTACCAGGCGCTTGCCGAGGGCACCTACAGAAAATACGGGCTCGACGTCGCCATCAGGATGGGGGGACCGCAGGTCAACGGGCTGCAGCTCCTTGCCGCCGGACAGCTCGACGTCGTGATGGGCGACGCGCTGCAGGTGATCTCCGTCATCGAGCAGGGTGTGCCCGTCACCGCCATCGCCGCCACGTTCCAGAAGAACCCGACGGCGATCATCGCGCATCCGGGCGTTGCGAAGCTTTCCGAACTCAAGGGGAAACCGATCGCGATCGGAGCGGCGAGCAACACGACGTTCTGGCCGTGGCTCAGACAGCAGTACAAGTTCACCGACGACCAGAAGCGCCCCTACGGGTTTTCGGTGCAGCCGTTCCTCGCCGACCCTTCGCTCTCCCAGCAGGGATTCGCCACCTCCGAGCCCTTCTCGATCGAGAAGGGCGGCGTGAAGCCGGTCGTGTTCCTGCTCGCAGACCTCGGATATCCGCCCTACGCCGAAGCGCTCGTCGTCACCCGCGCCACGCTCGACAAGCGGGGAGACGTTCTCGTGCGTTTCGTGCGCGCGTCCGCGGAAGGATGGAAGAGCTATCTCGCCAATCCCGCGCCGGGCAACGCTCTCATCAAACGCGACAATCCGGAAATGTCCGATGATCTCCTTGCGTTCAGCCACCGCAAGCTCAAGGAACATGCGATCGTCGCAGGCGGGGATGCGGCGACGCGCGGCCTCCTGACGATGACCGACGCGCGCTGGACGAGCACGATCGACTTCCTGCGCGAGGCGTCGCTGACCAAACCGGGCGTGGACTACTCGAAAGCGTACACGCTCGGCATCGTCAAGGATGTGAAGGTCCTGCCCTGACGCCGGCCATGGCCGCCGACGCGCCGGTCGTCGCCGTCGCCGGCGCACGCAAGACCTACGCAACCGGAACCGTGGCGCTCGCCCCGGTCGATCTTTCCGTGCGCCGCGGCGAATTCGTCACACTGCTCGGTCCATCTGGCTGCGGCAAGACCACGCTGCTCAACCTGATGGGAGGACTGCTCGTTCCCGACGGCGGAGCGCTGCGCTGGTGGGGGCAAGCGTTCGATGCGACGGGCGGCAAGGGGCGCCGACTCGCGATGGTCTTCCAGTCGCCGACTCTCATGCCGTGGGCGCGCGTCGACGCCAACATCCGCCTGCCGCTCGATCTCGGTCGCGCGCCGCGTGAATCCGCCGATCGCGAGGTGGCCGAGGCGATCGATCTCGTGGGCCTCGGCGGCTTCGCCCGCCATTTCCCGCGGGAACTGTCCGGCGGCATGCAGATGCGGGTGTCGATCGCGCGCGCAATCGTCACGTCTCCCGATCTGCTGCTGATGGACGAGCCGTTCGGTGCGCTCGACGAATTCACGCGCCAGCGCCTGGATGCCGAGCTCCTCGCCCTCTGGCAGGCAAGCGGGTTCACGGTCGTTTTCGTCACCCACAGCATCGTCGAAGCCGTCTTCCTGTCGACCCGCATCGCCGTCATGGCCGCACGACCCGGTCGCATCGTCAGCGAGATCGCCGTCGACGCACCCTTCCCGCGCACCGACGATTTCCGGCTGTCGGCCGAATTCGCCGCGATTTGCCGTCACGTCTCGATGCAGGTGGCAGCCGCCGGCATCGCGTCCGAGGCAAACGCATGAGCAACGCGCGCGAGCCGGTGTCGACACGAATGCTGCGCGTTGCGGCGCCGGTGCTGGTCGCGATCCTCGCGCTCGCCGCATGGCAGGGGATCGTCGTGGCGTACGACATTCCGCCCTATCTGGTCCCCTCCCCGCTCGCCGTGCTGCACGCGCTCGTCGCCGACCGGGCGCTGCTCGTGAGCTCGCTTGGCGTGACGCTCGGCATCGCCTTGACGGCACTCGCGATCTCGGTCGTGCTGGGCGCCCTGGTCGCGCTTGTTTTCGTGCAGAGCCGCTGGATCGAGATGAGCTTTTTTCCCTACGCGGTGCTGCTGCAGGTGACGCCGATCGTCGCCATCGCGCCACTCATCATCATCTGGGTGAAGGACACGCGTATCGCGCTCGTCGCCTGCGCCGTCGTCGTCGCGATATTCCCGATCATATCCAACACGACCCTCGGGCTGCGCAGCGTCGACCCGGGGTTGCTCAACCTGTTCCGCATGTGCCGGGCGACCCGCTGGCAGGTGCTGTGGCGGCTGCGCGTACCCGGCGCGTTGCCGTATTTCTTCGGTGGCCTGCGCATCTCCAGCGGCCTCGCGCTGATCGGCGCCGTCGTCGCCGAGTTCGTGGCGGGCACCGGTGGTCAAGGCGCCGGGCTCGCCTACCAGATCCTGCTTGCGGGAATCCAGCTCAACATTCCGCGGCTCTTTGCCGCACTCGTCCTGATCACCGCGAGCGGTGTCGCATTGTTCGCGCTGACGCTGTGGGCGTCGCGGGTGGCACTTTCACGCTGGCACGAAAGCGAGCTTGTCCCTGACCGCATAGGCGACAATGCGGCGGTCCATGCAGGTTGCATCCGGATCAGCGGCGCGGGTCGGCACTTTCTCTGCGCGCTTTTCGGCGACGTCAAGCGGACGCAGGTATTGCCGATGCGCCGAAGGCGAAATGCACTGCGGGATGACACCTTCCCCGAATCGCCGCAGAGTGCGGCGGTTGCGTACAATCGACGCGTGCCCGGGTGGTGAAACTGGTAGACACAAGGGACTTAAAATCCCTCGGCCGCAAGGCCATGCTGGTTCGATTCCGGCCCCGGGCACCAGCAAAGCAATCGGGGCCGGGCATCCGCCCGACCCCGATATCCCTGCAATGCAAATGGCGTTACGGCTTCAGTTGGCCGCGAATCTCGCCGCCCGGGTTGGCGGCGCTGTGGACGTTGACGTAGAGCTCGCCGGCCTTGAACGCCTTCATCTGATCATCGGTGAGCTTCGCGCCGGGCGCGAACGCCCAGCCGTTGTCGCCGCTCTTGACCATCGGCACGATCACCGGGCCGTTCTTGCCGGCCGCGGCCATGTGAATGTGCGCAGCGGTCGCCGTGATGCCGGTCGTCGTGACGCTGCCTTTGACCGACATGTCGTCGCCGATGGTGACCGTCCCGGAACCCTTGGCCGCGGTCGTCACTGCCGGATTTTCCTGGTCCCCCGACAAGGTGACCTTGACGTCGCCTGCGAATGCCGCCGCCCCGTACGCGCCGGAAAGGGCAAAGGCGATGACGGCGGCCGCGGACAGCGGGCCCCGGGTCGATTTTGAATGCGTGGACATCTCGTTCTCCTGACGTTGAAGGGATATTGATCCGATTGCCGCAAACGGGTCCCGCTGCGCGAGCGATATCTTACGCGTGACGACCCCCGAGCGCGCAATTCTTTGTTGCGCAACGGCACGGACGGTTCCATCGCGTGCAAACAGCGAGTCGCCGGGGATATTCCTTCCCCGCAGGCCCGCCTGGGACCCAGCGCGACGTCAAAACCACGGCACGTCGCAGGAATACCGCCCCAAGTCCGCCGGTCAGGTCAGCGCCGGACCCCGGACATCCGGGCGAGGTCGCCCATGACCTTCTGCATCTGATCGAACGCCGAGCCGCCCGAGGACATCACGCCCTGCATCGCCGAAACGACGTTCTGCATCTTCGTCATGTCGGGCATCATCGCCATGGCAGCCTTCGCCTCCTTCGCTCCCGGCAGACCCTCGGTCTGACTCTCGATCATCGAAAACAGCCGTTTCTGAATCTCGACGATCAGCTCGAACATCTGGCCCCAGTACTGCATCGAGTGCTCGATCGCCTCCTGCGCCGCGCTTTGCCCGACCGCCATCAGCGACTGCACGTCGCCTGCCTGTGCCGCGCTTCGCGCCGTTTTCCGGTGCATGGAGCGGGCCCGCTCCTCGCCCTCGAACTGCAGCTTGCGGACCTTGGCGGTGCTTTCGATGGCGTTCTCGATGACGTCGAGGGCGAGCTTCGCATTCGCCCGGTACATCTCGAACGCCTGCTCCGGCGTGAGCGTCTTCGCATACTTCGCGAACTGCGCCGGATCCGGCATCTTGAACATTCCGGCGAGATCCGGGGCGGCGGCCGACGCCGCCTTGCCGCGTGGTGCCGCCTTCCTGCGGGCAGACTTGCGCGCGCGCGGCGCGGCGGTGGATTTGGGCGGGGGTTTCGCGGCCATGATCAGTGCTCCTCTTGCGGGTGGTTGAAGCGGTCCCGATCGACGCATTCCTGTCGTCGGGGTACGACCCGAGGACCTGCGCGCAACCGGGCGGATAGCGCTATTCGACGCCCACGGCGCACCCGAGTCAATACCACCGACCTGCATCCTGTCGGCGCTGAATCGGTCTCATTGCAGCCGGATGTCGCCTTCGAACGGGACGCTGACGTTGAGGCGTCCGATCACGAGCGTCATGCGGGCCGGCAGCGTCTCGGTGCCATCGAGCGTGCCGTCGGCGACGGCCTTCGCCACCGCGTGCTCGATTTCGCGCTGCGCATTGACGCCCACCCCTTTCAGGAATTTCCGGATGCTGAGGTTGAGGGTCTCTTCGTTCATCTCACTGTCCTCCAGACATGCAACGGCAGCCAGGCGGTTCGCATCGACGCACGGGACGTTGCGGATCGGCCGCCTGCGGTCACCGTCGCGACCATTTCTCGAGCTTCACGCACAACGCCGACGCCAGCACCCAGACGCGCCCATCAGCGGCAGGTCGGAGACGAACGTCCACACCAGCGCGTTGATCAGGCACAGCGTAACGGCAAAGACGGTGACGAGGATATTGGTCACGGCATCGGTCTCGGGGAGCGGCGGCGGCGATAGTCGGGCGGGGCGGTGTCGAATCGGCCGGATTCCGCGCGCATGCAGCGCGGTCGGGCCGGTTGCTTCCCTGCACCGGATTCCGAAGCGTGCATGGACGGCCTCAGCGCGCAACGCCAACGACCTTCCAGTCGCCCAGCACCTGCCTCATCAACAGCTTCGATTCCTGGCTGGACGTGCCCGCGCCGGAAGGCGACGTGACGCGAAGCTGCACGGTGACCCCTCCGGTCGGATTCGCCGCGCTTCCCAGCACTTCAACCCGGGTCGCCTTCATTGCGTCGAAGACCTGCGGGTTACTCCTGCGGTCCCTTTCCGTCAGCGCGACGTAGAGGGTCCTGGCATCGAGCTGGCTCAGTTCAACGGTGCTTTGCGCGACACCGAGGCTCGCGAGAATGGCCTTTTCCTCGGCGGGGTCGGTGACCTCCACCATCTGGGCAAGCAGCGATTCGCGAATCCGCTCGAGCGTTCGCGGGTCGGTGAGGTCCGCGGCCCTCTTGAGGTCGCCCGAGAAAAACGCGGTCATGTAAACCTTGGCGGAGCGCTCGGCGTCCGGCGCGGCGCTGGACTCGGCGCAGGGGGCAGCGATCGTCCACAGCGAGGCAACGCAAACGCAGGCAAACAAACGCAGGTTGCTTTGGCTCACGGCGGACACACGAGCGGGGTGATCGGAAATCGGAGAATAGCGCAATCGGCAGTCCCATGCCGCGATCGGGCCCGGACGCCCCCTCAACCCCGGTGACCCGCGCCTCCGGCAACGACGAGGTAATCCGCAACGGGCTCGAGCGCGATGGCAGGGAATCGCTCTGCGATCGCCTCTTCCATCAACGCACGCGCCGCGGGCTCGTCGCCCTCCGCGAATGCGCGCTCGCGCGTTGCGACGTCGGGCCATTGCGCGTACGCGTACCAGATGCCTTCGGGTCCGCGATGAAGGCGCGAACCCAGCGCGCCGCGGTTCCGGAGGTAGCAATCCGTGACCCGCGACCACGCGTCGACGAACTGGCTCTCCTTGCCCGGCACGAGTCGCCATCGATAGATCACTGCGAATCCGGGCGCGGCCATGGAACCTGGCGCGCGTCACGACGGCTTCGGCAGGTGCGCGACTGCGGTCGTGCAGCAACGCTTTGCCAGCGCGGGCATCCGCCGAACGGACCCTAATGCGGCCACAGCCAGCCGAACGTGCCGGCGGTGAGCAGCGCATAGATCAGCCCGTCGATGGTGGCCTTGACGGTCGTGCTCCACGCGCGCTGGTACCAGATCGACATCTGCCACAGCGCGAGCACATAGCCGATGAATGCCGTGGCGCCGACCATCTGGAACACGTGGAGATAGGATGCGCCCGCGGGCAGCGTTCGGCCCGCGACGTACGCCGCGAAATATCCGACGACCAGGCAGTAGACGAACCAGAGCGCGAGGTTCCTCCCGATCGAGATCGGGCCGTTGGGCATCACGGTCAGCACCATCACCGGGCCCTGTTTCATTTTTTCGGCGAACTCGGGCGAACGCATCTCCTGGGTACTGTCGCAGTTGGGAACCATGTAGTCGCCCGGCGGTATGGCGAGAGGGCGCAATGCGTCGCGCACGCGGTCTTCGTTCGGCACCTTGAGGTAGTCGTTCCTGTGCCACGGCAGCAGCATGTGGATGATCGAACTCGCGACGAAAACGACCACCGACGAAAGCAGAATGGGAAGCCACAGCGCGGATAGTCCTGTCATGACGTCTCCTGGTGGATCGGCGTCTGGATTCTGGTGGTACGGCCGGTGTTCGTCAACGCGCGATCGAAGCGAAACGAATGCGCGAATGACCCTGCTGGCTTCGCGTTATTGACGGCTCCCCCGCCCCGTCAACGCCCTCGCATCGCCCCCTTGACGTCCGCCCCGGGCCGCCTATAATCCGGGTACCGAATATCCATACGGTATCCCCATGTCCCCACGCTCCCGCCGCCCCTTCGCCCACCTGAAACGGGCCCCGGTCGACCTGCCGGACGTCCCGCCGCGGCTCACGGCCCGGCAGCAGCAGATCCTCGACTGGATCCGCGGCCACCTCGAAGCCACCGGCATGCCCCCCACGCGGGCGGAAATCGCCGCAGGTCTCGGCTTTTCGACGGCCAGCTCGGCGGAGGACCATCTGCAGGCGCTGGCGAAGAAAGGCGCGCTGGAACTCACGCCCGGCGCGTCGCGCGGACTGCGCCTCAGGGACATCCCGGGCATGCCGATGCAAGGTTCGCTGCCGCTCGTGGGCCGCGTAGCCGCAGGCAGCCCCATCCTCGCCGTCGAGAACGTCGAGGCGTACTACCGGGTCGATCCGGGATTCTTCACGCCGCGCGCCGACTACCTTTTGCGGGTGCGCGGGCGGTCGATGCACGATGCCGGCATCGTCGACGGCGACCTCCTCGCCGTGCACAGGACGGGCGAGGCGCGCTCGGGCCAGGTCGTCGTCGCGCGGCTCGGCGAAGAAGTCACGGTCAAGCGCCTGAAGCGGCGCGGGCGCGACGTGCTGCTGGTGGCGGAGAATCCCGATTTCGCGCCGATCGCGGTCGATCCGCAGAAAGGCTTCGCCATCGAAGGCATCGCGGTCGGATTGATCCGCGGCGGAAAGGGGTGGTGAGACGATGAAGACGACGATCAATCGCCTGCGCATGACGGCGCTCGAGGACCTGCCGAACGTCGGACCGGCCATCGCCGCCGATTTCGTGCGGCTCGGCATCCGCACGCCGCGCGAGCTCGCCGGGCGCGACCCGTACGCGCTCTACGACGAACTGAATCGCGTCACCGGCACGCGCCACGACCCGTGCGTGCTCGACACGTTCATCTCCGCGGTGCGCTTCATGGCAGGCGCGCCGGCGCGGCCGTGGTGGAAGTACACGGCGGAGCGCAAGCGCACGCTGGCAGAGCGAACCTCCCGGGCGGCGCCCACGCCACTGCCACGGGAAGCGCGGGCCGGGAACGGCGGAGCGAAGACCCTCGGCACGCCTTTGCGCAGCATCGGCCCCGTATCGAAGCGGATGCTCGCCGCCGCGGGCATCACGTCGATCGAGACGCTGCGCCGGCTGGGCGCGGTCGAAGCCTACCGGCGCGTGCGCGCGCACGACCCGCGCGCATCGCTCAGCCTGCTGTGGGCGCTCGAAGGCGCGCTGACGGGCCGGCCGTGGGAGGACGTCGCGCGTAACGACCGCCTCTCGCTTCTCCTGCAGCTCGAAAACCGATCCTGACTGGGACTTGACCGGAAGAGCGGGGGCAGCCTCCGCTTTTCCGGCCCTCTTTTCGCCCCGCTTCTCGAGGAGGAACGATGTACACGCTCTACGGCAAGAAAGGTTCGGGCTCGGCGTCGGCGCAGGCGGCGCTGGAAGTGATCGGCGCGCCGTATCGCATCGTCGAAACGGCGTCGTGGGACACCAACGACGCCTTCGTCGAGCTGCTGCAGGTGAACCCGCTGGGACAGATTCCCACGCTCGTGCTGGACGATGGCAGCGCGATGTCCGAAAGCGCGGCGATCCTGATTCACCTCGGCAGCGCGCATTCGGCGTCGGGACTGCTGCCGCGCGACGCGTCCGCCCGCGCCCAGGCGATCCGCGGCCTCGTGTTCGTCGCGGCGAACTGCTACGCGGCGATCAGCATCATCGACTATCCGGAGCGCTGGTGCGCCGACGCCGACACCGACGACGCCGTGAAGGAGCGCATCCGCGCCGGCACGCGCGCGCGGCTGCACCGGCACTGGGAGATGTTCGCCGACCTCTTCCCGGCGCGCCCGTATCTCGGCGGCACGGAGCTGGGCGCACTCGATCTCCTCGCCGCCGTCGTGTCGAAGTGGTCGGGCGCACGCGCGCATCTTGCGAAGGCGCGCCCCGCGTTCCACGAAACGCTGCTGCGCATCGAAGCGCATCCGAAGGTCGCGCCGGTCTTCGCGCAGCACTGGGAAAGGTAGGCTCCGGCCGCCTTCTCCCGTTTTCCACCGCCGCACTCGTTCAAGGAGGCCCCATGGCCGTGAAACCGATTCCCGACGGTTACCATTCCGTCACGCCGTACCTCGTCGTCCACGACGCCGCCGCCGCGCTCGAGTTCTACAAGAAGGCGCTCGGGGCGGTCGAGTTGATGCGCATGCCCGCACCCGGCGGCAAGATCGGGCACGCCGAGATCAGGATCGGCGATTCGCCGGTCATGCTCGCCGACGAGAATCCGGCGATGAACGCGCGCAGCCCGCGCACGATCGGCGGTTCGCCGATTTCGCTGATGGTCTACGTCGAGAACGTCGACGCGCTCGCCGCACAGGCGGTGGCCGCGGGCGGCAAGCTCGTGCGGCCGGTCGCGGACCAGTTCTACGGCGACCGTACCGCCGGCATCGACGATCCGTTCGGTTTTCACTGGTATCTCGCCACGCACGTCGAGGACGTCCCGCCCGACGAGCTCGAGAAGCGCGCGGCGAAGGCGATGGGCGGCGAGTCGGATTGACGTTCGTGCAGCGCCGTCGCCGATGAATGTCGCGCTTGCCTCTGTCCTTGCCCATCCGGCGATCTGGCGCGGCGGCGACTGCGCGCCCGAGCCGGCCGCTATGCCGAGCGGCTTTGCGGAACTCGACGCCGTGCTGCCCGGGCGCGGCTGGCCGAGAGGCGCGCTGACCGAGGTCGTGCTCGCGCGCGAGGGCATCGGCGAGATCCGGCTCACGCTGCCCGCGCTCGTGCGCCTGCAGGCAGGCAACCGCAATGTCGTCTGGATCGCGCCGCCGCACCTGCCGTATGCGCCGGCGCTCGCGGCTGCAGGACTCGATCTCGCGCGCCTGCTGATCGTACGCTGCCGCAGCGTCGCGGATCAGCTCTGGGCGTACGAGCAGGCGCTGCGCGCGCCCGAATGCGGCGCCGCGTTCGCGTGGCTCCCGTCCCATGACGACCGTGTGCTGCGCCGGCTCGCGGTCGCCGCGCGCGAAGGCCTCACCTGGGGCGTGCTGTGGCGGCGACCCGGCCAGCGCGCCGTCGCGTCGGCCGCGCCGCTGCGCCTCGCCCTCGCGCCGCAGGAACGTCGGCTCGCGGTGCACGTGTTGAAGCGTCGCGGCGGCGATGTCGCACAGCCGGTGCTGATCGACCTCGACGAATCGCCGCCGGCACTGCCCGATCCACGAACCCGCGGCGGACGACCGCCTGTTCCCCGACTCGCACCCCGTGCCGCCCATTGACGAGAATCCAACGATGACGACCTCTCCCCTCGCCCACCACTTCCACACGATGGCGTGCAACAACGCCTGGTCGAATCACCGGCTGCTCGCCGCCTGCGCGAAGCTCCCGCAGGCCGATTTCGTCGCCCCGCGCACGAGCTTCTTCCCTTCGATCAAGGCGACGCTCAACCACAATCTCACCGTCGACTGGTACTACGTCGACGCGCTGGAGCGCAGCTTCCACGGCCGGCCGCCGAACCCCGATGCCGGCCGTTTCTACGAACCCGAA
The DNA here is from genome assembly GCA_963726765.1 of uncultured beta proteobacterium. Taxonomy (GTDB): domain Bacteria; phylum Pseudomonadota; class Gammaproteobacteria; order Burkholderiales; family Casimicrobiaceae; genus CAIWHR01. The sequence continues at coordinate 251,997 of CAVSDH010000004.1, forward strand.
GAACCGTTCGACACGTGCGCGGCGCTGTCCGACGCGCAGCACGCAGTCGATCGCCGGCTCGTCGCCGTGTGCACGCCGCTGACCGACGCCGACCTCACCCGGCCCATCGCCGTGCCGCGGCGTGCCGGAGTCATGCAGGAAAGCGCGACGCGGTTGCTCGCGCATCTCTTCCAGCACCAGATCCACCATCGCGGGCAGGCGCACGCGATGCTCGCCGGAACGACGGTCGAGCCGCCGCAGCTCGACGAATTCTTCTGCGCGAACGAAGCCCACCTGCGCGCCGCGGAACTGGCGGAGATCGGCTTGTCCGAGGCGGCGGTCTGGGACGCCGCGCCCGCCTGAGGATCCCGGCATCCCGGTTGCCACATGCTGTGGGCCTGCCTGCTCTTTCCTTCGCTGCCGCTCGACGTCTTCGCGCGGGCGCTCTCGCCTGCCGACGCCGCGCAGCCGTTCGCGGTCACCACCGGCGGCCATTACCCGCGCATCGTCGCCGCCAATGCCGCCGCACGCGACGCCGCCATCGCGCCCGATCAACTCGTCTCGGCAGCGTTCGCCCGGGCGCCCGGCATCGTGCTGCGCGACCGCGACCATCAACTCGAAGCCGCGGCGCTCGCGGGCGTCGCGGCCTGGGCGACCCAGTTCACGCCGACGGTATCGCTCGCACCGCCCGACGCGGTGCGGGCCGAGATCGGCGGCAGCCTGCGGCTCTTTGGCGGGCTCAGTCAACTCGCAACGCAACTTGTGCGCGGCGCGCAGGATCTCGGTTATTCAGCGCGGCTGGCACTGGCCCCCACGCCCCTCGCGGCACTGCTGTTCGCGCGTGGAAAGGAGGCCGGACCCGATTTCTCGTCGCTCTCCCGGAATTCCCGCCGCGGCTCCGGCAAAGGCGAGCCCGACTCCCTTTTCGAGGCGCTCGCCCCGCTGCCGCTCGGGCATCTCGGTGTCGCACCGGAGATCGTCGCAACGCTTGCCGCGGCCGGTGTCACGACGTTCGGGCAGGCATGCGCACTGCCGCGCGCGGGACTGGCGCGGCGCGTCGGCACGGGTTTCGTCGCGACGCTCGATCGCGCGCGCGGACTCGTTCCCGATCCGCAACCGCCGTTCGTGCCGCCGCCGCGCTACGAGGGACGGCTCGACCTGCCGGCGCCGGTCGCGAACGTCGAGGCGCTCGCGTTCGCGACGAACCGGCTCGTCCACGAGCTCGCGGGATGGCTTGCCGGGCGCGGCCTCGGCATCCTGGAAATGTCGCTCGCGCTTGCACACGAGCGCTACGCGGGTGCCAGAACCGGCGTGCCCGCGACGACGATCCGCTTTGCGCTGGCCGCGCCGGCGCGCGAACCCTCGCATCTGTTCGCCGTGCTGCGCGAGCGGCTCGCCCGCGTCGTGCTGCCGGCGCCGGTGGAAGCCCTCGCGCTTGCAAGCGAGGTCACGGCACCGCTTGCCGGCCGCAACCTCGGCCTCCTCCCCGGCGACGAGGCCGATGCATCGGTGCCACTCATCGACCGGCTGCGCGCACGCCTCGGCGAGGAGGCCGTCACGCTCGTCGCGCCGCGCGCCGAGCATCGGCCGGAACGGGCGTCCGGGGACAGGAAAAGCGGAGTCGGGCCGGGCGTCCCGGCCGGTGCCTCCCGCAACAGGCCGAAGGCGAGAGAAGACGGGACCGACCCCGTCTTCCCGCCGCGCCCCGTCTGGCTGCTCTCGGAGCCGGCGCCGCTCGGCCCGCTGATCGAAGCGCGGCCATGGGTGCTGCGGGACGGCCCGGAGCGGATCGAGTCCGGCTGGTGGGATGGCGCCGACGTGCGCCGCGATTATTTCGTCGCAGAGAACCCGCGTGGCGAAAGGGTGTGGATCTACCGCGATCACCGGTACGGCATCGACGACGGCGAGTGGTTCCTGCACGGCGTGTTTGCCTAGCCGCGGCAAATCACTGTCGATTCCCGAGGGGCACGCTCCCGGTCCTCAGATTCCCGCGAACCACTGGTACCCGCGGTCCTCCCAGTAGCCCCCCTTGCCACCGGCGATGCTCCGCAAAACTCTCGACCAGCTCGATCCGCATCACGTATTTCGCGTGCTTGTAGCCGAGCTGCCTCTCGACGCGCAGGCGCAGCGGCGCGCCATTCTTGACGGGCAGCGGCGCATCGTTCATCTCGTAGGCGAGAATCGTCTGCGGATGCAGCGCATCGTCGAGATCGATGCTCTCGTAATAGAAATCGCTGCCCTCGCCGGACATCGGATCGGCGCAATGGAACACGACGAAGCGCGCTTCGGCCTTCGGTCGCACCGCCTCCAGCACCGACGAAAGCCTGGCGCCCTTCCACTTGGCAATCGCGCTCCATCCCTCGACGCAGTCGTGACGCGTGATCTGCGTGCGGTTCGGCAGCCCCATCACCTCGGCCAGCGAAAGCATGGTCGGACGCTCGACGAGCCCGCCGATGTCGAGCCGGTAATCGGCAAAGTTGCCGGCCAGCAGCGCGCGATACGCATTGCTGTCGGGTTTCGCGGTGCCATTGCTGCGAAACGAGGGCGACAGGTCGGCGGGACCGAATTCCTGCGCCATCGCGCGGCGCCCGGCGACGAGATTCAACGCCGCTGCGCTCGCCTTCTCGCCGGCACCGAGGACCTGCGGGAACCACTCGCTCCGCGACAGCCGCTCGCAACCGGCAAGCGCAAGCGCTCCGGCCGCAGTCAGCACCCGCCCGAAAAAGCGACGGCGCGCAGTGTCAACCCTGTTCATGACCCGCCTCCGGCGGCACGGAAAAGCGCCCGGTGATCATCGAGCGCAGATGGTTCCACAGCCCCGAGACGATCACCTCGAACACGTGAATCAGCACGAACGCGACGATGAGCCACGCGGCGATGAAGTGAATCGAGCGCGCCGACTGGCGTCCCCCGAACGAGGTCGACCCATCCCGGCCAGATCGCATCCGCCGTCGGCGACATCGCGAGACCCATCAGGATCACGAGCGGCAACAGCACGAAGATGACCGCGAGATACGCGAGCTTCTGCAGCACGTTGTAGCGTTTCGCGGCTTCCCCGGTCGGATGGCGGAAGCGCAGGTGGTCGCGAATCGACTGCGGAATCGAGCGCAGGTCGTCGGCATCCGGTGCGAGGTCGCGCGAAAGGTGGCGACTGGCGAGGGACCATGCGAGATAGGCGAGCCCGTTCAGAAGGAAAATCCACGCGAAGAAAAAATGCCACGACCTCGCCATGGATAACCAGCGTCCGTCGGGAATCGTGAGCCACCAGGGAAATGCCCGCGGCGACGCATCCCCATCGCGGTCGTTCGACGCGCCGAGCACGCCGGTCGTCTCGAATTCACGGCCCAGCACCCGGGTCACCCCGTGGATGTCGCCCTCCGTGCCCATCGTCGCCCCGATCGCCAGCCACGGCGCCCCCCCGGTGTAGGACGACTTGCCCCAGTAGAGCGACGGATGCGCGTCGAAGATGTTGAGCCCGCTCATGAACAGGATCGTCAGCGCGACGACGTTGATCCAGTGCATCACGCGCACCGGCAGCCGGTGGCGGTAATAGTGCCGAGCGTCGGCAGGGAGGGTTGCGGAATCGGCGGGCGGCATGGCGGGACGCGAAGTCGAAGGCTCCTATTTGGTCGAGGCGGTACTGCGCGACTTACAGCCGATCCTGAAAGCCGTCACGAACGCAGGTCCGCCGCGTGCCGGCCGTGCCGGAGGAACCCGACCCACGCGACACCAGCGAATGCCGCACCTGCGTAGAACGTGAACTGCGGGCCGAACGCGTCCCAGAGCCAACCCGCGAGCACGCTCGCGGCCAACAGGACCACGCCGCAAACCAGATTGAACACTCCGAATGCCGTCCCCCGCAAATCCGCAGGCGCAGCCGCGGCGACCAGCGCTGCGAGCAGGCCCTGGGTCAATCCCATGTGCAATCCCCAAAGTGCGGCCCCGAAAAGCACGGCGGCCCCCGTCGAAGCGCGGGCGAGAACGAGGTCGGCCGCGATCAGTGAGACCAGTCCGGCGGACAGAAGTTTGGGCCCGTGACCGCGGTCGGCGGCCGAACCCGCGGGATAGGCTGCCGCCGCATAGACCGCCGACATGACGACCATCACCCAAGGCGCCGCGTCCATCGCCAAGCCGACGTCGCGCGCCCGCAGGACCAGAAAGGCCTCCGAAAACCGTGCGAGGGTCAGGACGGCGGCGATGGCGACCACCACCGTGTACCCGCGCCCCAGGCGTGTCGCATCGGCGAGCCGCAATCGCCTGCCGCCGTCGGTCCCACCGGTCGCCGCCGGGCGGACCGGCTCGTCGACGCCCAGTACCAGCAGCGCGACCGCGACGAATGCCGGCACCACGGCAACCCAGAACGCCGACCTGAAATCGCCGGTGAAAGCCGCGATCGCGGCGATCGCCAGCAATGGCCCCCCGATTCCGCCTACGGTGTCGAGCGCCTGGCGCAGACCGAAACTTGCGCCACGCACCTCGGCGGGCGCGATGTCGGCGATGAGCGCGTCGCGGGGCGCGCCACGAATCCCCTTCCCGATGCGGTCGGCGAACCGCGCCGTCACGATCCAGCCGAGCGACGGCGCCAGCGGAAAGACGAGCTTGGTGATGGCGGCAAGGCCGTAGCCCAGCACGACCAGCGGCTTGCGCCGCCTGAAGAGATCGGAGATCACGCCGGAAAAGACCTTGACGATCAGCGCCGTCGCTTCGGCGATCCCCTCGATGACCCCGATCGCGAGCATGCTAAGACCGAGTCCGGCGGCAAGGTAGAGCGGCAGGAGCGCATGGATCAGCTCCGACGAGAGGTCCATGCACAGGCTGACGATGCCGAGAACCCAGACGCCGCGCGGAACGGCGGCGATGCCCCGCCTCGAATCAGGCACGATGCGCCACGCGCGCGGCATCGGTCATTGCGAGAAATCGAAGGCCGCGGTGAGATCTCCGGCGTTTGCGCGCACGCCGGCCAGCGGCTCCAGCCCGTAACGCAGCGTGATGAATTTGATGATCGACGTCGTGTCGTAGCTCGTGTGGTCGACGTGGCCCTTCCTTGCGTACGGCGACACGATGATCGCGGGGATGCGCGTGCCCGGCCCCCAGCGGTCGCCCCTGGGCGGGGCGACGTGATCCCAGAAGCCGCCGTTCTCGTCGTAGGTGACGATGATCGCCGTCGAGCTCCACAACGGGCTCGACTTGATCTTCGCCAGCAGGTCGGCAACGTGCTGATCGCCCGCCAGCACGTTGGCGTAGCCCGGGTGCTCGTTCAGCGTCCCTTGCGGCTTGTAGAACGCGACTGCAGGCAGCTCGCCGCGTTCGATGCCGGCGATGAGGTCCGCGTAATCCTTGAGGTGGCGCTCGCGGTCCGGCGTGCCCGGCGCGAAACGCGCGAAGTAGTTGAACGGCTGGTGATGCGTGACGAAGTACGGCGCTCCCGCCTCGCTCGTCGCGATCACGGTTCGTTTCGCCGACGCCGGCTGCATGCCGTCCGCGAGCGCCGCGTTCCACGCGCCCCCGTACCACGCCCACGAGACGCCCTTCGCGGACAGCGTGTCGCCGATCGTCTTCTGCGTCTGCGGCGGAAGGACGCCTTTCGACGGATCGGCGAAGCGGGGGTCTCCGCCCGCCGCCGGCGGCACGCGTGACGGCTGGTACGGAGGCTGGTTGGTCGACAGCGAGTAACCGTCGGCGGTGAATTCGCCCGGCACGAATACGGCCGGGCCGTTCAGCGCGGAGACCGGGGAATCCGGGCGCCGCTTCAGCCATCCGCGGTCGTCGAGTTGCGCGACCTGCTGGGCAGGCGGCGTCGGGTCGCGTGGCGTGCAGGCGCAGATCAGCCAGAAATGGTTGATGTAGGAGTCCCCGAAGGCCGCCATGAAGAAACGGTCGGCAAGCGTGTAGTCCTGCGCCCACTTCCACAGCGGAAGTCGGGATGCCGTCGTAGTAGCCCATCGCGAGAGCGCCCGCGTCCGATACCGCCACGAAGCGATCGTTGCGCCCGCCGTTGATCTGCTCCTGCTGCTGATAGAACTTGTGGATCAAATCGCGCGTCGGGACGGACAGCGGAAGGTCGATCGGAGGAGCGTCGATCCGGAACGGCCGGTTCGGCAGATTCTTCGGAAACGCCGGATCGGGCTCCTTGCCTTTCCACACCGGCGGAAGGTGCGGCAGCGGCGAGCCGTCGTTGTCGACCTGCGTGTACTGGTCTGCCGTCGCGCCGGCGATGCCGTCGGCGCCCGGGAACAGTCCGTACAGGTTGTCGAAGCTGCGGTTCTCGGCGTAGATGACGACGATGTGCCGGATCCTGTCGAGCCCGGCGCTCGGCGCCTGCGATGACGGCGCCGCGCAACTCGCGAGCAGCGCGACGAGCAACGGCACGAACGCGAACCTCGGATCAACGTACGTTCTCATCTTCGCTCCGTTCAGCCCAGCGTGACCGTGGCGCGGACCACGCCCGCCTTTTCGTGGCGCGCGGAGAGCAGGACGCGCTCGCCTTTCTTCGCCCGGACCACCCATTCGATCTTGGCGCGCGCGTCGGTGATGTTGTGATCGGGCCAGAACGACACGCCGGTGTGCTTGTACGCCTTGCCTTCGAGCTGGCCCAGCATCTCGCGCCGCTTGCCGTGCACGAGCGTCGCACCGGCCGGCACCGCGATTTCCGCAATCACTTCCCGGACGACCTTGCGTTCCAGCGCCCGTTTCGACACGTAGCTCGGCAGCCAGCCGGTGTTCTGGACGACGAGGCGGACACGCCAGTTGTCGTCGCCCAGCGCGTCGGCCTCCGCCGCGACCAGCTCGAGCTTCGGCGACGTGAGTGCCTGCCAGAGCATCCATTTCGGAAACCGCGCGAGCTCGCGCTCGAGAAACGCCGGCGGCGGATTCGAGAACGCATGGAAGCGGTTCCAGCCGCCGATCTCGATTCTTCCGAGCTGCGGGTGGTCGAAGGGCTTCCAGCCGACGTGCGCCATGCCGCCGAGCTTGTCGCGGTTCCACGCATAGAGCTTGAGATCGTCGGCGATCGGATGGTCGCGGAACCAGTCGATGTAGAGGTACTTCTCGATTCCCGCCTCGCGCATCGGACTCCAGATCTCGACCACCCACGTGTACATGCCGAGGTGCTCGTAGAGCCAGTCGAACGTGCCGGCGATCACCGATTTCGGGTGGTAGCGGAACTCGTGGTAGACGGAAATCGCCGGGTAGCCGGTCAGCTCGGCACCCTTCTCGCCCGCCTTCTTGTAGAACCAGAGATCCTCGGCATGCATCTCGTCGTCCGACTGGTGCTCGAACGGACGCAGCAGCACGCCGCTCCACGTGTGGAACGTGGTGGCGCCCGTGATGTTCGTGTGGCTCGTGATGAACGCGACCAGCGCGCGCACCTCGGGCTCGGACGTCGGGAACGGCCCCGCGCCCAGCTGCTCGAATTCCTGCCGCCAGCTCGCCGGGAAGTTGCGATTGAGATCGAGCCCCTGCTTCACTTTCTTGAGGCGCATCGTGTAGCCGTCGTAGTCCTCGATCGTGCCTTCGGGAAGGATCTGGTAATAGGTGCCGCCGGTCTCGATCGGGTCGCGCCGAACCATGAGGCCCGGCTGCTCGGGATGGTCCTTCCACAGCCCGTTCGCATCGGGAATGCGCATCTGCAGGATGCGGCCGTCGCCGTCGATGTCCTCGACGGTCAGCCCTTCGATCTCTTCCTCGTCGTGCGGATACGGGCGCGTGCTGGAGCGAATCCACTTCGGCTTGTCCGCGAGCGCCCATTCGGCGCCGTCCGGGTTGATCCGCGGGCAGATGTAGAACGCGCGCGTGTCGAGGGCGCGCGTCACGTCCGGGTCCTTGCCATATTGCGTGAGGAGCATGTGCAGGAAATACAGGTTGGCGGCGGAGGCCGCGACTTCGGTCGCGTGGATGTTGCCGTCGACCCAGAACGCCGGCTTTTCCGCGGCGGGGCCGGTCGCCATGTTGGTGACGGTCAGCACCCAGATGTCGCGGCCCTCGTAACTCCTGCCGATCGATTCGATCGCCGCGAGCCCGGGATACTCGGCGGCGAATGCTTTCAGGAGGGCCGTCAGATCGGCATGGCGGTAGAAGCGGTCGAAGGCGATGGCGGGCATGGCGGCTTTCGTGTCGGCGTTGTGCGGCGGGTGCGAGGCGGCATCTTACCGCGCCGGGCCGAAGGCCCGGAATGGCAGTGCAATGCATTGTTTTCAAGGAGAAAAACGGCAGCGTGGGCATCCGGGGAAAGATACCGTATATTTATACGGTTTTGCCCTTCTCTCCGTCCATGCTCCCCGCCTACGCCGAGCTGCACTGCCTGTCGAATTTTTCCTTCCTGCGCGGCGCATCGTCGCCGGAAGAACTGACCGAGCGCGCACAGGCGCTGGGCTACGCGGCGCTCGCGATCACCGACGAATGCTCGGTCTCGGGTGCCGTCCGCGCGCACTTCGCGGCGAAGGAAGCGGGCCTGCCGCTCGTCATCGGCAGCGAATTCACGCTCGTCGACGGGGTGAAGCTCGTGCTGCTCGCGACCGACCGCGCGAGCTACGGCAACCTCACGCAGCTCATCACGCGCGGGCGGCGCCAGGCGAAGAAGGGCACGTATGCGCTTTCGCGCGAAGACGTCGCCGCGTTCGCCGACGGAGTGCTCGCCTTGTGGATGCCGCCGGAATTTTCTCGACACGGGTGCGAGGCCAGCGACACGGAAACGGAAGCGCCTGCGGTCGCCCGCTGGGTCGCCGCGACGTTCCCGGGGCGGGCGTGGATCGCCGTCGAGCTCTTTGCGCGCTCCGGCGACCGTGCGCGGCTCGCACGCTGCGCGGATCTCTCCCGGGCCAGCGGCCTGCCGCAGGTCGCCGCCGGCGACGTCCACATGCACGCGCGGGCGCGGCGGGCGCTGCAGGACACGGTGACGGCGATCCGCCTCGGGAAGCCGCTCGCCGAATGCGGCCACGCGCTCTTTCCCAACGGCGAGCGGCACCTGCGCTCGCGGGCGCGGCTCGCGACGATCTATCCGCCGGTGCTGCTCGAGGAGACGGTCGCGATCGCGCGGCGCTGCGCGTTCTCGCTCGACGAGCTGCGCTACGAATATCCGGAGGAGATCGTGCCGCCGGGCGAAACGCCGGCGAGCCACCTGCGCAAGCTGACCGAGGAAGGGCTCGCGCGGCGGTATTCCGCTGCGGGCACGTCGCTGCGCGGCGAGGCGACCTCGCGTTGTCCGCATGTTCCTGCCGCTGTCCGCGAGCTGATCGAGCACGAGCTCGCGCTGATCGCCGAGCTCAGGTACGAGCCCTACTTCCTCACCGTCCACGACATCGTCGCGTTCGCGCGATCGAAGAACATTCTCTGCCAGGGCCGCGGATCGGCCGCGAACTCGGCGGTCTGCTACGCGCTCGGCATCACCGAAGTCGATCCGGCGCGCATGTCGATGCTGTTCGAGCGGTTCATCAGCAAGGAACGCAACGAGCCGCCCGACATCGACGTCGACTTCGAGCACCAGCGGCGCGAGGAGGTGATGCAGTACGTCTACGCCAAGTACGGTCGCGACCGCGCGGCGCTCGCCGCGACGCTCATCACCTACCGGCCGAAGAGCGCGGTGCGCGACGTCGGCAAGGCGCTGGGGCTCGATCTCGCGCAGATCGACCGTCTTGCCGGCGTGTTCGCGTGGTGGGACGGCCGCGAGGTGGTCGGAGAGCGCATCCGCGAGGCCGGCTTCGAGCCCGACAATCCCGTGATCGTCCGGCTCGTCGCGCTGACCAACGAGCTGATGGGTTCCCCGCGCCACCTGTCGCAGCACGTCGGGGGTTTCGTCATCGCGCGCGACCTGCTGGAGCGCATGGTGCCGGTGGAAAACGCGGCGATGGCGGAACGCACCGTCATCCAGTGGGACAAGGACGACTTGGACGCGCTCGGCCTCCTCAAGGTCGACTGCCTGGCGCTCGGGATGCTGTCCGCGATCCGCCGCTGCCTCGACATGGTCTCGCGGTTCCACGGCCGCGCGCTGCGCATGCAGGACATCCCCGCCGAGGACCCCGAGGTCTACGCGATGTGCCAGCGCGCCGACACCATCGGCGTGTTCCAGATCGAGTCGCGCGCGCAGCAGTCGATGCTGCCGCGATTGAAGCCCGCCAATTTCTACGACCTCGTCGTCGAGGTCGCGATCGTCCGCCCCGGCCCGATCCAGGGCGGGATGGTGCATCCGTATCTCAAGCGCCGGCAGGGTCTCGAACCCGTCACCTATCCGAGCGACGCCGTGAAAGGCGTGCTCGAGCGCACGCTCGGCGTGCCGATCTTCCAGGAGCAGGTGATGCAGCTCGCGATCGTCGCCGCGGGCTTCTCGCCGGGCGAAGCCGATCACCTGCGGCGCTCGATGGCCGCATGGCGGAGGAAGGGCGGCCTCGAGAAGTTCGAGGAACGCCTGATCGACGGCATGGGCGCACGTGGCTACAGCGCGGCGTTCGCGCGGCAGATCTACCAGCAAATTCTCGGCTTCGGCGAATACGGCTTTCCCGAATCGCACTCGGCCTCCTTCGCGCTCATCGTGTACGTGTCGGCGTGGCTGAAGCGCTATCACCCCGCCGCCTTCACCGGCGCCCTGCTCAACTCGCTGCCGATGGGCTTCTACGGGCCGTCGCAGCTCGTGGCCGACGCACGCCGGCACGGTGTCGGCGTGCGTCCGGTCGACGTGGCCGTGAGCGAATGGGACTGCACGCTGGAACGCGCCGACGGCGGCGACCCGGCGTTGCGCCTCGGCCTCCGGATGATCGCCGGGCTCCCGGAAGCCGGCGCGCAGCGCATCGTCGAGGCGAGGCGCCTGCGGCCGTTCACCGACGTGACCGACCTTGCGCATCGCGCAGCGCTTCCTCGCCGCGACCTGACGCGCCTCGCCGACGCCGACGCGCTGGCCACCCTGGCCGGCCATCGCCACGGTGCGGTGTGGGACGTCGCCGGCGTCCTGCGATTGCCGCCGCTGCTCGCGGGCGCCACGCTCGCCGAAAACGATCCGGATCTGCCCGCGCCGACCGAGGGTCAGGACATCGTCGCCGACTACCGGACGCTGTCGCTCACGCTGCGCCGGCACCCGCTCGCGTTGCTGCGCGAGCGGCTCCGCAAGCGGCGGCTCCTCACGTCAGCGGAGATCGCCGCCGTGCCGCATGGCCGTCTCGTCCGCACCGCGGGGATGGTGATCGGCCGGCAGCGACCCGATACGGCAAGCGGCGTCGTGTTCGTCACGCTGGAGGACGAGACGGGCGCGACCAACGTGATCGTCTGGCGCGATCTCGGCGACCGCCAGCGACGCGAGCTGCTCGGGTCAAAGCTGATGGCGGTCTACGGCAAGGTGGAGCGCGAAGGCGCGGTGGTGCACCTCATCGCCGGGCACTTCGTCGATCTGTCGCCGATGCTGGGCGCGCTGTCGGCGAAGTCGCGGGACTTCCACTAGAGTCGTTGCCGGATTGGCGCTCGGCCCGACGGCGTTGTCGTGCCCGGTCGACCGGTGAGCCTCTGGTACCGCTCGCCGGAATATTGCGACAGGTTCCGCGACAGGCGAGCGGTCCCGCGTTACGCCGTTTCGCAGGCCACGGACGGCGCGAGCTTGTCCTTCGCGACGGCGATCGTCGCGATGTCGGGCAGCGCGACACCGTTCTTGACCGCGGTGATCTCGGCCAGGATCGAGACGGCTATCTCCGGCGGCGTCCTGCTGCCGATGTAGAGCCCGATCGGGCCGTGCAGGCGCGCGATTTCGGCGTCGTTCACGTCGAGGTCCTTGAGGCGCACGCGCCGCTTGGCGTTGTTCGCCCGCGAGCCCAGCGCACCGACGTAGAACGCCGGCGACTTGAGCGCCTCCATGAGCGCCATGTCGTCGAGCTTCGGATCGTGCGTCAATGCGACGACCGCACATCGCTCGTCGAGCTTCATCGCGAGGACCGTATCGTCCGGCATCGTCCTGACGAGCGGGACACCCGCAACGTCCCACGTGCCCTCGTATTCGGCGCGCGGGTCGCACACGGTGACCTGGTAGTCGAGGCCCATCGCCATCGTCGCGAGGTACTTCGACAGCTGCGATGCGCCGATGACGAGCATCCGGTAACGCGGGCCGTGGATCGTCGTGAGCACCTTGCCATCGAAGCCGAGGCCGTCGGTGGCGCGCGCCGGCGCTATGGTGGCGGCGCCGGTCTCCAGTTCGAGCTTCCGTGCAACGAGCTTGCCGCCCTCGATGGCTTCGAGCAATGCCCGGATCCCGGAGGCCTCGACCAGCGGTTCGAGCACGAGCTGAATCGTGCCGCCGCACGGCAGCCCGAACCGGCGCGCTTCGTCGGCCGAGACGCCATAGGTCACCGATTCGCAGCGCGTCGCGGTCATGCCGTCGTGGCGCACTCGCCCGACGATGTCGTCTTCGATGCAGCCGCCCGACACGGAACCTTCGACCTGCCCGTCGTCGCGCACCGCGAGCATTGCGCCCGGCGGGCGCGGCGAGCTGCCCCAGGTCTGCACGACGGTGACGAGCAGCACGTGCCGGCCAGCGTCCAGCCATTCCGAGCACCGCTTCAGCACTTCGAGATCGACACTGTCCATATGAGTTTCTCCCGCCAGGATCGCGATGGCACGGCGCCACCTGGCGATCGCCTACCGTTTCATGCGCAGGAACAGATACCCGAGAATCCCCGCCAACAGCGCCAAGGCGATATACCGTATCCATCGCCGCGGCGGTGCTGCGGCTGCCGGCATCGGCGCGACGCCTGACTTCGCGGCCATGGCATCGGCAAAGCGGCCGAAAAAGTCGTCGGCAAGCTTCTGCGCGGCGCCGTCGACCAGCCTGGAGCCGATCTGCGCAATCTTGCCCCCGACCTGCGCACTCACGATGTAGGACAGCGCGGTTGCCGCACCGTTCTCCGCCGCGGCAAGCGCAACACGCGCCTCTCCCTTGGCGAATCCCGCCGCTCCGCCCTGTCCGTCGAACGACAGCGTATAGCCCTGCGGCGGGTCGATGTCGGCGAGCTGCATCCTGCCCACGAACTTCGCCGCCACCGGGCCGATCCGTGCTGCCAGAGATATCCTGTAGGCGTTGTCGCCGTCCGGCTCGATCGATTCGCATCCCGGAATGCAGGCGGTAAGTATTGCAGTATCGTTGAGCGCGGCCCACACGGCCTCGACCGGTGCCGGAATGTTTCGCGTGCTGGTCATTTCCATGGCAGGCTCTCAATGGACCATGCGAGCGGCGCGCGCGCGCCGCCCGACGTGCGGCCGTTCGAGGGCCGCCGCGAGCTGTGTCAGGCTCTCGAGGTTGTGGACCGGCAGAAAATCGTCGACATGCGGCAGCATCGCCTTGATGCCGGCGGGGCGCGCCTCGAAGCCCTCGTAGCGCAGCAGCGGATTGAGCCACACCAGCCGACGGCACGATTTGTGAAGCCGTTCAGCCTGCGCGGCGAGGCCCGCACCCCCTTCGGCGTCGAGCCCGTCGCTGATCAGCAACACGATGGCGTTCTGCCCGAGCAGCCGGCGCGACCAGCGCCGATTGAATTCCTGCAGGCAGCCGCCGATGCGCGTGCCGCCCGCCCAGTCCGACACCGCGGCGGTCACTCTGGACAACGCGACGTCGACGTCCCGGTGCTTCAGGTGGCGCGTGATGTTGGTAAGCCGAGTCCCGAACAGCAGCACGTGAACGCGGTCGCGGTCATTCGTGATCGCGTGGAGAAAGTGCAGCAGCATCCGCGCGTAGCGGTCCATCGATCCCGAAATGTCGCAGAGCACGACCAGCGGCGGCGTCCGTTTCTGCCGGCGGCGCCAGGCGAGTGGAGACAGCGCTCCGGCCGCGCCGGTCGCGCGCCGCAGCGTAGTCCGCAGATCGACCCGATGCCCCCGCGACGACGGAGTCGTCCGCCGCGTGGGCAATTCCGGCAACGGGAGGCGAAGATTGCGCAGGAGCACGCGCACGTCGCCAAGCTCCTCCGCGGTCATCGTCTCGAAGTCCTTGCGCTGCAGAATTTCGCGCGGCGACATCGTGAACGCGGCGTCGAGGTCGATTTGGTCGTCGTCCTCGCGGGGAAGCTCGGGCTGCGCCGGCGGAAGCATCGCCTGCGCGATGCGTGCCGGGAGCTCCGGTTCCGGTTCGCGCTCGCCGCCGCGCCCGAAGACCGTGGGCAACAGCGACGCAATCAGCTTTTCGAGGAGCTTGGGGTTGCGCCAGAAAAGGTCGAAGGCCTGCTCGAAGATCGGCAGCTGCTCGTGGCGCGACACGAGCACCGCGGCGAGCGCCGCGCGAAAATCCTCGCGATTCGCGAGTCCGACCGCCTCGACCGCCTCGAGCGCCGCCAGCGTTCGCGCCGGCCCGACCGGCAACCCGGCCGCGCGCAGCACTCTGACGAAATGGACGACGTTTTCGGCGAGGCGGCCCTTGGGCGCCAGCAGCCGCGCGCTCCCGAGCTTTCCGGTTTCGATGCCGGGACGCGGCGTCACAGGCGGATTCCCACTTCCTGCGCCTCGGCGACGAGCCGCGCCGCGACGTCCGGCGTCAACGCGCCGATGTCGTCCTGGTACTTGAGCAGCACGCCGGCCGTGTCGGCGACGGTCTGCGGGTCGAGCGCCACGCGGTCGAGTGCCACCAGCGCCTCGGCCCAGTCGAGCGTCTCGGCGATGCCGGGCGCCTTGAACAGGTCCATCGCGCGCAGTCGCTGCGTGAACGCGACGACGGCGCGGGCCAGCGATTCCGGCGCCTGCGGGCACTTTCGCCGGACGATCGCGAGCTCCCGCAGCGCATCCGGAAAGCCCACCCAGTGGTAAAGGCATCGGCGCTTGATCGCGTCGTGAATTTCGCGGGTGCGGTTCGACGTGATGACGACGATCGGCGGCGCAGCCGCACGGATGGGACCGAGCTCGGGAATCGTGATCTGAAATTCGGCAAGCACTTCGAGCAGGTACGCCTCGAACGGCTCGTCGGTGCGGTCGAGCTCGTCGATGAGCAGCACGGGAGCGATGCCGTCGCCAGGAGAAAGCGCCTCCAGCAGCGGACGTTTCAACAGGAACCGCTCCGCGAAAATGTCGTGCGACAGTGCCGAACGGTCGACGTTGCCGGCGGACTCCGCAAGGCGGATCTCGATCATCTGCCGCGGGTAGTTCCACTCGTAAACCGCGGAGGCGACATCGAGTCCCTCGTAACACTGCAGCCGCACGAGCGTGCGACCCAGCGCGGCGGAAAGGACCTTGGCGATCTCCGTCTTGCCTACCCCCGCCTCGCCTTCCAGGAAGAGCGGGCGCTCCATCTTCAGCGCCAGAAACACGCTCGTCGCGAGACGGCGGTCGGCGACATAATCGTGGCGATCGAGGAGCGCGAGGACCGCGTCGACGGATGCGGGGAGAGTAGGAGCGGTCATCGGAAAAAATCAGGGGACGCCCGCGTGGCGTCCCCCCAGAGCATACCAAACGACCGGATCAGGCCGCGGCCGCCACCGCGCGCGAGGCCATGACCGCGATCAGATGCGCCCGATACTCGGGCGAGCCGTGCAGATCGCCATTGAGACCCTTGGCGTCGATCTTGACCGCCTTGGCGGCATCGGCGGTGAAGCTCCTGCCCAGCGCATCCTCCAGCGGCTTCGAACGGAACACCGAGGAAGCGGCGCCGGTCACCGCGACGCGCGTCCCGCTCGCCGCCTGCGCAACGAATACCCCGACCAGCGCGAACCGCGACGCCGGGTTCGGAAATTTCGCATAGGCCGCCTTCTTGGGCACCGGAAAACTGACGGCGACGATCAGTTCGTCCGCCGCAAGGGCGGTCTCGAACATGCCCTTGAAGAAATCGTCGGCGGCGATTCTGCGCTTGTTGGTCTGCACGGTTGCGCCCAGCCCCAGCACCGCGGCCGGCCAGTCGGCGGCAGGATCGTTGTGCGCCAGCGAGCCCCCCAGCGTGCCCATGTTGCGCACCTGGCGATCGCCGATCGCGTGCGCGACCGAAGCGAGCGCGGGAATCGCGGCCTTCACGGCGGCGGATGCGGCAACTTCCGCGTGGCGGGTCATCGCGCCGATCACGACGGCGTCGCCCTCCTTCCTGATGCCTTTCATCTCGGCGACCCCGGAGAGGTCGACGAGCGTTCCCGGTTGCGCGAGACGCAGTTTCATCGCGCCGACGAGGCTCTGCCCGCCTGCCAGCGCCTTGCCGCCCGATTTCGCCAATGCCGCGGCTGCGTCGGCCACGGTCTTTGCGCGCGTGAGTTCGAATGCGTACATGATCTCGGTGCCTCCTGAAAAATTCTACTCAGATCGATGGGGCTGCCCGTCGGCACCCGCCCACGCCGGCCGCATGGGCGTCCCCTTCAGGCGCGCTTCGAAGCCTGGATCGCGCTCCATACGCGGTGCGGCGATGCAGGCATGTCGAGATACTTGACCCCGACCGCGGCGAGCGCGTCGTGGACAGCGTTCATCATCGCCGCCGGCGCGCCGATGGCGCCCGCTTCGCCGCAGCCCTTCGCGCCGAGCGGATTGTGCGTGCACGGGGTGACCTTGGTGCCGACCTTGAACGACGGCACGTCGTCCGCCCGCGGCATTGCGTAGTCCATGTAGCTCCCCGTGAGCAGCTGCCCGCTGACCTTGTCGTACACGCAGGCCTCCAGCAGCGCCTGCCCGATGCCCTGCGCGACACCGCCGTGGACCTGCCCGTCGACGATCATCGGGTTGATGATGTTGCCGAAATCGTCGCAGGCGCAGAACGACACGACCTCGACAACGCCGGTTTCCGGATCGATCTCCACCTCGCAGATGTGCGTTCCCGCCGGGAACGTGAAGTTCGTCGGGTCGTAGAACGCCATCTCGTTGAGGCCCGGCTCCAGCGTTTCCAGCGGGTAGTTGTGCGGCACGTACGCGGCGAGCGAGATTTCCGCGAACGCCTTGCTCCGGTCGGTGCCCGCCACCGTGAACTTGCCGTCCTTGAACTCGATGTCGGCCTCCGCCGCCTCGAGCAGGTGCGCGGCGATCTTCCTGCCCTTGGCGATGATCTTGTCGACGGCCTTGACAATGGCCGTCCCGCCGACGGCGAGCGAGCGCGACCCGTAGGTGCCCATGCCGAAGGGCACGCGGCCCGTGTCGCCGTGGACCACGTCGACGTTCTCGAACGGAATGCCGAGCCTCGTCGCGACCACCTGCGCGAACGTCGTTTCGTGCCCTTGCCCGTGGCTGTGCGAGCCCGTGAACACCGTCACGCTGCCGGTCGGATGCACGCGCACCTCGCCCGCCTCGAACAGACCGGCACGGGCGCCGAGCGCACCGGCGACGTTCGACGGAGCGAGGCCGCAGGCTTCGATATACGACGCGTAACCGATTCCGCGCAGCTTGCCGCGTTTCGCCGATTCGGCCTTGCGGGCCGGGAAGCCGGCGACGTCGGCCATCTTCTTCGCCTCCTCGAGCGTTGCGTCGTAGTTTCCCGTGTCGTAGACGAGCGCAACCGGCGTCTGGTACGGAAAGCTGCGGATGAAGTTGCGGCGGCGGACTTCGTCCTGCCCGATGCCGAGGTCCACGCCGACCTGATGCACCAGCCTCTCGACGACATAGGTCGCCTCGGGGCGCCCGGCGCCGCGGTACGCGTCGACCGGAGCCGTATTCGTGAACGACGCCGTCACCTCCGCGTAGATCGCCGGCGTGGTGTACTGCCCCGCGAGCAGCGTCGCATAGAGGATCGTCGGGATGCAGGAAGCGAACGTCGACAGGTAGGCGCCCATCGCCGCCGTCGTGTGCACGCGCATCGCCAGGAATTTGCCTTCCTTGTCGCACGCGAGCTCCGCGTGCGTGACGTGGTCGCGCCCATGCGCGTCGGAGAGGAAGCTCTCGCTGCGCTCCGCCACCCACTTGATCGGGCGGTTGACGCGCTTCGACGCCCAGACCATCGCGGTCTCCTCGGCGTAGAGATAGATCTTCGAGCCGAAGCCCCCGCCCACGTCCGGCGCGATCACCCGCACCTTGTGCTCCGGCAAGCCGAGCACGAACGCCGTCATCAGCAGCCGCTCGACGTGCGGATTCTGGTTGGCGACGTAGAGCGTGTAGCTGTCCTCGGATCGGCTGTACGAGGCAACCGCCGCGCGAGGCTCGATCGCGTTCGGAATCAGCCGGTTGTTGACGATGTCGAGCTTGGAGACGTGCGCCGCCTTGGCGAATGCGGCGTCCACCGCTCCCTTGTCGCCGAGCGCCCACGTGTAGCACTTGTTGCCCGGCGCACCGTCGTGGATCTGCGGCGCCCCCGGTTTCAGCGCGTCGACGGCATTGACCACCGCAGGAAGCACCTCGTAGTCGATGACGATGAGCTCCGCCGCGTCCTTCGCCTGGTCCGGCGTCTCGGCAACGACGAGCACCACCGCGTCGCCGACATAGCGGACCTTGCCTTGCGCCAGGACCGGGTGCGGCGGCTCGTTCATCGGCTTGCCGTCCGTGCCGGTGATGAGCCAGCCGCACGGAAGCCCATTGACGCCCGTCAGGTCGTCGCCGGTGAAGATTGCGACGACTCCGGGCGAGGCCTTGGCCTTGCCCGTGTCCACCTTGCGGATCTTTGCGTGCGCGTGCGGCGAACGCAGAAAATACGCGTGAACGTGGTTGGGCGGGTTGATGTCGTCGGTGTATTGCCCGGCGCCCGTCAGAAAGCGGTAATCCTCCTTGCGGCGAGCCGATCCGCCGATGACGCCTTGGTCGATGGCACCCATCGCGCCCTCCTATTTGCCCATGGCGGCGGCGCCCTGCCGCACCGCCTTCACGATGTTGTGATAACCGGTGCAGCGGCACAGGTTGCCCTCGAGCTCTTCCCGTATCGTCTGCTCTGACGCCTTCGGGCACCGCTGCACGAGGTCGATCGCGCTCATCACCATTCCCGGCGTGCAGAAGCCGCACTGCAGGCCGTGGCACTCCTTGAACGCGGCCTGCATCGGGTGCATCGTGCCGTCGGCGGCGGCGAGGCCCTCGATCGTCACGACCGCCGCGCCCTGGGCCTGCGCGGCGAGGATCGTGCACGCCTTCACCGCGTTGCCGTCGACATGCACCGTGCAGGCGCCGCACTGGCCGGTGTCGCAGCCGACGTGTGTTCCGGTGAGGCCGAGTTCGTTGCGAAGCAGGTCGACCAGCAGCGTTCGCGGATCGATGTCCGCGGTGACCGGCTTGCCGTTGACGGTCAGCGATAGTTGGACAGACACCGGAATCTCCTTTGGGATGGGCGGCCACCGGTCGTCGCGCGGCGCGGACGGCCTTGTCGTGGATGCGAAATACGCGGACGGTTAGGATACTGCGCAAGTTCGGCTACGGCAATGCGACGCCGCCACCTAACGCGCGCCGGCGGCTCAGTCCAGCGTGGTGATGTACTCGGCGATGTTTTCGATGTCCTGGTCGGACAGCGTGTGCGCCACGCTGGTCATGTTGCCGGCGTCGTTGGTGCGGCGCTTGTGCTTGAAGTCCTGGAGCTGCTTCACCACGTACTCGTAGTTTTGCCCGGCCACGCGCGGAATCTCGTTTTGCCCCCGGAAGCCGCCCAGGTGGCACATCGGGCACAGGACGGCGGCGGTGACCTTCTGGCCCGCCGCGACCTTGGCGGAATCCGCCTTGTACTGGTTGACCGCGGGCTTCTGTGCCGCGTACCAGTTACCGAGCGCGATCATCTCGTCGCGGGACAGCACCTTGGAGATCGGGGTCATGACCGGATCCGTGCGCCGGCCTTCGTTGAAGTCCTTGAGCTCGATGTAGATGTAGCGCCAGCTCTGGCCGGCGAGACTCGGATTCGCGGGGATCACCGCGTTGCCGCTCGGCCCGTGGCAGGCGTCGCAGATTTCGGCTTGCGGCGGCTTTGCCGGCGGCTCGGATTGCGCCACGGCGCCGGTAGCGAAGACGGAGCCCGCAACGAGGAACGGCGGAAGCATCGAGCGAAGCATGACGGTACCTGCAGCGAAGGCAAAGAAAAGGCCACCCCGGTTCCCGAGGTGGCCTGAACACATTGCGCCGGGATCAGGGCAACGAGAAAACGAAAACGCTGTTGCCGCGCTTCGCGTCGATCTGGTTGTTGCCGCCGGCCGCGACCGCCACGTACTGCTTGCCGCCGACCATGTAGGACACGGCCGGCGCGTTGACGCCCGCCCCCGCGTTGTATTTCCACAGTTCCTTGCCGGTCTTCGCGTCGAACGCCTTGAACCAGCCGTTCGCCTCGCCGTTGAACACGAGGTCGCCCGCGGTGGCGAGCACTCCGCCGATCAGCGGCTGCGGTGTCTTGACGCCCCAGGCGACCTTGCCCGTGTCGAGATTGACGGCGACGAGACGGCCCCACTGCTCTTCCGACGGAATCGTCTTGAACGCGCCGCCGAGCCACAGCTTGCCGCCGGGATACGGCGACGCTTCGAC
The DNA here is from genome assembly GCA_963726765.1 of uncultured beta proteobacterium. Classification (GTDB taxonomy): domain Bacteria; phylum Pseudomonadota; class Gammaproteobacteria; order Burkholderiales; family Casimicrobiaceae; genus CAIWHR01. The sequence continues at coordinate 272,307 of CAVSDH010000004.1, forward strand.
GTGGTAGGTCATCGGCTGGTGCAGATTGGCGGCGTAGGTCATCCGCGTTTTCGGATTGACCGCCATCGGCGACCATTCGACGCCGCCGTTTGCGCCAGGCAGCATCCGTGCACCCGTCGCCGTCGGCAGCACCCACATGTTTTCCTGCGGGATCATCGCTTCGGAGAAACGGATCAGCTTGCCGGTGTTGCGCTCATGAACGTAGACGTGGCCGGTCTTGCCGCCGTGGATCACGACGTCGACCATCTTGCCGTCCTTGTCCTTCGCCTGCGTCAGGATCGGCGGGCTGACGGCGTCGAGATCCCACACGTCATGGGCAATGTACTGGAAGTGCCACTTGTACGTGCCTTTGTCGAGGTCGACGGCGACGATCGAGTCGGTGTACAGGTTGTCGCCCGGACGGATCGCGCCGTAGAGGTCGGGCGATGGATTGCCGACGACGAAGAATGCGGTGTGCGTCTTTCTGTCGATCGCCGGCGTCATCCAGACGCCGCCGCCCAGCGTCTGGTAGAAGTCGCCGCCCTTGTCGGCCAGCATCTTCTTCTCGGCGGCGATGTCGCGGTGCATGTCGCGGCCGGTCGCGTCGTTCGACCGCCCACACGCCTTCCTGGCCCTTGTCGGGAATCGTGTAGAACGTCCACAGCAGGTTGCCATCGGCGCGTTGAAGGCCTTGACGAAGCCACGCACACCGTACTCGCCGCCGTTGGTGCCGATCAGCACCTTGCCGTCGACGACTGCCGGCGCCATCGTCTCCGAGTAGCCTTTCTCCGGATCGCCGATCTGCTTCTCCCACAGCACCTTGCCGGTCTTGGCGTCGAGCGCGACGAGCTTGGCGTCGATCGTGCCCATGAACAGGCGGCCGCCCTCGATGGCGACGCCGCGGTTGTTGTTGCCGCAGCAGACCGTGACGATCGGGCCGAGCTTGTGCTTGTAGTGCCAGTATTCCTCGCCGGTCGCCGCGTCGATCGCGTAGACGTGATTGAACGACGTGGTGAGGTACATCACGCCATCGACGACGAGCGGCGCCGTTTCCATCGACTCCAGCACCGCCGTCTGGAACACGAATGCCGGCTTCAGCTTGCCGACGTTGCCGGCGTTGATCTGGCTGCCCGGATAGTAGCGGGACTGGTCGTAGTTTCCGTTCGAATGAATCCAGTTCTTCGCGTCGTTCGCCGCGCCGTCCAGCGCCGCCTGCGTGACATTCGGACCCGCGGCCATCGCCCTCGCCGTCGTGGTCGCCCCGCCTGAGACTTCCTGCGCGTCGGCCGTGCCGCCGCACGCGAGCACTACCCCCGCGATGGCGGCAACGCCCGCCCGCCAGCTCCCGTGATTCATGATTCCCCCATGACGTTCATGTTTTGATTCAAGGACCGCGGCCCAAGCGATGGCCCACAGGAACGGGCGGCTTCCGGCGCACGTTGCGTTATAGTCTTTTTTGGCGAAGTCTGGCAAGACCTTTTCCAGAACGAACGCCGCACCGTGGCGATGGTGCGGCGCAGCACCCCCAATCTCACCTTCCGGAGATCCGGATGTTGCGACACGTAGCCCTTGTTTCCGTTGTACTCGTCTCGGCAAACCTCGTCGTTCCGGCGGCGCACGCTGCCGACAGCGACCTTTCGGTGAACGCCAGGTTGCTCGTCGCGGCGCGAAACGGCGACGCCGAAACCGTCGACCGCGCGCTCAAGGAGGGCGCCTCCCCCAACGCACGCAACCGGCTCGGCGAAACGGTGCTGCTCATCGCCCTCAAGAAGAACGACGAGGCCATGGCGCGCACGATGCTCGCAGCCGGAGCCGACGTGAATCTTGCCGCCGTCAATGGGGTGACGCCTTTGATGGCGGCTGCCCACGGCGGGCAGAAGGAGATCGCCGAGACGCTGCTCGCACGCGGGGCGAAGGTCGACGCCGTGGATCGGCTCGACAAGAACGCGATGACCTACGCCGCCGGGGAAGGCAGAACCGACATCGTCACGCTGTTCGTCGCGCGTGGCGTCAATCCGAACGAGGTCTACCACAACGACCTCACCGCCCTCATGTGGGCGGCAGGCAACGGCAAGTGTCGCGACGGTGAAGGCCCTGCTGGCCGCCGGTGCCAGGCCGGGTCTCAAGGACAACCGCGGCAAGACCGCGCTCGACATGGCGCGCGAGGGCGGCCACGCCGACGTTGTCGCGCTTCTCGAAAAGGCGTGAACGACCCTGGCGCCGGCGATGCCGGCGTCGCACTCACGCGCGACGGAGGCGCATCCGGTTCAGCACGCCGTTGCGATCGACGATCGCGTGCTTCAGTGTGCCTGTCACGTGCAGCGCAACGGCGGCGATGATCGTCCACGACGCCGCGAGATGCACGTTGCTGGCGAGATCCTTGAGGACCGGCTGGTGAGCTGACCACGACGGCAGTGCCATCCCGAAGAATTTGACCGGGTAGCCGCTCCAGGCGGAGCCGAGGTAGCCGCCGACCGTCAGCACGAACAGCGTGAGGTACATGAGAACGTGGTTCGCGTGCGCGAGCCGCGCATTCCAGGCGGGCATCGCAGGCAGCGGCGGCGGCGGATGCCCGACGCGCCAGGCAAGCCGCACCACCATCAGCGGGAAGAGCATCAGCCCGATCGACTTGTGCAGATTGAACGCGTCCGCGCGCAATCCTGGCGGCTCCTTGGGGATCCCCGCCATCCAGAATCCCCATGCAATCTGCCCGATGACCGCAACGGCGATCAGCCAGTGCAGGGCGATTGCGGTGCGCGTGTAGCGCGGCTTGCCTTCAGAAGCTCGCATTGGCGCTCGACGCCGATCAGGAAATTGCGCGTCGCCGAGGGTTCGAAGTATCGGCCGTTCGTGTCGCCGACGATCACGCTGCCCGAATAGTTGACGTTCGCGAGGTTGTTGAGGCGGGCGAACGCACGCAGCGACCACAGCCCTACCCGATGCTCGACTCCGACGCGCAGGTTTGCGATCGTCCACGCCGGCGCGGCATCCGTATTGCGGTCGTTCACGTAGACCTTGCCTGCGTACTGGACCTCCAGCGCGGCGTTGAGGCCCGCCGCCTCCGGGTAGGCCCACGAAAGCTCACCGTAGGCGCTTGTTCCCGGCACGCCCGGCAGCCGTGCGCCCGCGGGTACGACCTGCGGCGGAACGCCGGTCGTGGCAGCATCGGTGAACTTTGGCGGAAAGGTAGGTGTAGGAAGCGTATCCGGCGAATCCGGCGCCCAGGTTGCCCTGCCACGCGGCCTCGAGGCCCTTGCGCTCCGTCTTCGCGGCATTCTTGTACGTCGTCCGTCCGCCGGTCGCCGTATTGATGACGATCTCGTCGGTGGTCCGGATGTCGAAGGCCGCCAGATTGATGCGCTGGTCGCGCGCCAACAGCGTTTTCACCCCGACTTCGCCGGAATTGCTGACGGCGGGCTGCAACGCGAAGTTGAGCCCCGAGCCCACCGGGCGATAAGCGAGCTCGATGAACGTCGGGGTCTCGAAGCCCTGTCCGTAGTTGGCGTAGACGTTGATGCGATCCGTCGCGTGCCACATTGCCCCGACGACCGGGCTGCCGTGACTGTAGTTGCGCGTTTCCGCTGTCGTCCGGATTGCCGGTCGTGACATAGTGATCGTCGGAACTGAATCGAACGTCGCTGTAGCGCCACCCGGCGAGCACCGAAAGCGCATCCCACGGCAGGATCTCGAGCTGCAGATAGCCGTCCGTATTGCTCACGCTGTTGGACTCGTCGCGTCGCGGGTCGCCCAGCGTCCCGTTGTTGTTGACGTAGCCGCGCCGCTGCTGGCGCTGCGTCTCGTAATTCGCGCCGAACGTGATGGCCCCGGGTCGTCCCCCCAGCACGAATCGGGTGGTCAGCCTGCCGTCGACGCCGCCGAAGTTACCGTCGAGATCCGTCACGCCGCCCGACGACGTCGCCCCCGTTCCCGAGAGCGCCAGGAACTGGCGGACGGTGCGCCAACCGCCGTACCCCGTCACCCGAATGTCGGTATCGCCGCTCAGCCGCTGCTCGACGGTGGCGCCCGCCTGCTTCTGGTTGACGGTCTTTCGCGTGTCGAACAGGATCGCCGCAGGGTCCGCCTGCCTCGGATTCGCTTCCCATTGTGCCCGCGTGAGGCCGAGCGGATCCTGCGCCTCGGGCTGGTACAGCGCGTTGGCGATGACGACGATCGTCGTGTCCGGCGAGGCCGTGATCTTGATCTTTGCATTGCCGAGCGTGCGCGAGGCCTCGCTGTGGTCGCGATAGCCGTCGATCGTGAAATAATTGCCCGCCAGGACGTAGTTGACGGCGCCCGCCTGTCCGGCGGCCTTGGCGATCGTGTTCCAGGTTCCGTAGCTGCCACCGATCACCTGCACGCCGGCCACCGGATTCGCGGGGCCGTCTTCGGTGAATACGGAAATGACGCCGCCCGCGGCATTGCCGTACAGGGACGAAAACGGACCGCGCAGGACCTCGATGCGCTGCGCCGACGCCAGGCTGAAGCTGCCCGTCTGCCCCTGTCCGTCCGGCATGGTCGCCGGGATGTAGTCCTGGTAGAGGCGCACCCCACGAACGCCGAAATTCGCGCGTGCGCCGAATCCGCGGATCGAGAGCTGCAGATCCTGCGCGTAATTCCACCGATTCTGGATCGAAACGCCCGGAATGCCGGCGAGCGATTCGGAGAGATTCACCTGCAGCTGACCTTTCTGAATGCGGTCGCGATCGACGGTGTCGATTGCAAGCGGCAGGTCGAACGCCCGCTCCGCGTTGCGGGTCGCGGTAACGACGATCGGGTCGAGTTGCGGGATCGCCCCTTCCTGCGCGTGCAGCGCCGACGGCGCGCCGATGCCCGTCAGCGCACCGCACCCGAGCACGGTCCCGACTCCGAGCTTGCGCAAGCGAAAATGACGGGGCGGTTTCATGCCGGCGGTGCACGGGAAAAGTCGTGTAGCATAATTGACGCTCGACGCTTCGCCTAGCGTAACCCGGCAATCCGCTCGTTTCGGCCACCCATGGCTCCGTATCGACCTCTCAACACTCTCGTGCTTGCGCTCTGTGCGCTCGCCGTGCCGGCCGTCTCGGCCCCGCTCGCCTATGTCTCCAACGAGGGATCGGCGTCGGTTTCCGTCATCGACACCGCGACCGACAAGGTCATCGCGACCTTGAAAACGGGCCAGAAGCCGCGCGGGATTGCGCTTTCCAAGGACGGCGCGCGCCTGTACCTGTCGGACCAGACCGCGAACTCGCTGCTCGTCGTCGATACCGGCAAAGGCACCGAAATCGCGCGGGTGAAGCTCGGCGACTCGCCGGAGGCGATCTACCTGTCCCCTGACGGCAAGTGGGTTTCCGCCGCAATCGAGGAGAACGACCAGGTGATGCTGGTCGACACGACGGCGCTCAAGGTCGCGCGCAGCATTCGCATGCGCGGGAAAAATCCGGAACATGCAGTCTTCAGCCCCGACGGCAGGTGGCTGTACGTCAGCGCCGAGGAGGCGGACTCGGTCGACGTGGTCGACGTCGCGAAGGGCGAGGTGATCAAGTCGGTGAAGGTCGGCGATCGTCCTCGAGGCATCGGTTTCCTTCCCGACGGCAGCCGCGCCTACGTCGCGGCGGAGAATGCCGACACCGTCAACGTTTTCGACACGTCGTCGCACGAGGTAGTGGCGCGGATCAAGGCCGGCAAGCGCTCCAACGGCGTTGCCGTGCATCCGGGCGGAAAACGCGTGTACGTGACGTCGGGCGGCGACGGCACGGTGCAGGTGATCGATACTGCGACGAACGCCATCGTGGCGACGGTCGCCGTCGGCAAACGCCCGTGGAACATGGCGCTGACACCCGACGGAAAGAAGCTGTACGTCGCGTGCGGCCGGTCCAACGCCGTGTCGGTGATCGACACCGACACGAATACGAAAGTCGCGGAGATTCCTGTCGGCGAGCTGCCGTGGGGTGTGGCGATCCGTTGATCCGTACCCGTTTGCGGGGTGTCACTCGGCACCGGTCAGGAGGCCGTTCCGTGCGGCGATGCGGACGAGATGCGCCGGCGTGGGGGCCCCGAGCTTCTTCCGGATTGCGGACTGGTGGTTCGAGACCGTCTTGGCGCTGAGGCACAGCGATTCGGCGATGGCCCGGATCGTGTGACCCTGTGCAAGCCTGCGGACAATCTCGAATTCGCGCACCGAGAGGCAGGCGAGATCCGGTTCACCGCCGCGCAGCCGGCCGAGCGCCAGCGCCTGCGCAATGTCGGAGGACAGAAACGTCTCGCCGCGGGCGACCTTGCGTACCGCATCGACCAGCACTTCCGGCGCGCTCGCCTTCGTCACGTAACCCGCGGCCCCCGCGCGGAATGCGCGCTCGGCGAACACCGGCTCGTCGTGAATGCTGAACGCCAGCACGCGCGCCGCGGAATCGCGGGCGAGCAACCGGCGTATCGCCTCGATGCCGCTGGTGTCGGGCAGCGAAATATCCATCACGACGACGTTCGGGGCCAGGCGGCAGAACGCCTGGTATGCACCCGTGGCGGAGGACGCCTCGCCGACGACCTCGATGTCGGGAGCGCGCTCGAGAAGCCGCTGATAGCCTTCGCGCACGACGGCGTGATCGTCGACCAGCAGCACGCGGACGACCCCACTCATGCCATCACCGCCGGCCGCCACGGGAGGCGCGCGACAAAACCGAAGCCCCGGGTTCCGGCAGGCACCAGCTCGAAGCGGCCGGCAAGGGCTTCGACCCGCTCCCGGATTCCCGTCAGGCCGAACCCGGAGCGCGTCCCGCCGGGCGCCGGGCCCACGCCGTCGTCGTGCATCGACAGGACCACTTCGGCCCGGGCGTCAGCGCCGAGGGATTCGCGGCGCACCTCGATCGATACCTTCGCCGCGTGCGCGTGCCGGGCGACATTGGTGAGACCCTCCTGTGCGGCGCGAAAGAGCGTAATGCCCGTGGCTTCGTCAACCCCAGAGACCGCCTCGTCAACCGCGACGTCGAAGGCAATGTGCGGCAGTCGGCGGCGCCAGCCGTCGATGCAGTGCTCGAGCGCCGCCGCAAGCCCGAGTTCGTCGAGCCCGACGGGGCGCAACCGCCCGACGAGATCGCGCACGACCCCCTCGACGTGATCGGTCATGGCGACGATCGACTCCGCGCCCTTCCGGACCTCGGGCGCACCGCCGGCCCCGAGCTCGCGCAGCCATACCGCGTCGATCTTGATCGCGTTGACATATTGACCGAGCTCGTCGTGAAGTTCACGCGCGAGATGGCGACGCTGATCTTCCTGCGCACTCACTGCTGCGTGCGCGAGCTTCCGGTTTTCCGCCGCTACTTCGGCGAGCCGGGCGTGTCCCGCGAGCACCTCGGAGAGCAATCGGCGTCCCTCGCACACCCGGCGCCATGCGTACCACGCCAAGCCGGCGACGACGATCAACAGCACGCCGGGCAACTCGTCGAGCTGCCAACGCTCGTACGGCCGGGTCCATCCGGCAATCGTCTCGGCGAGCTCGAAATAGGCGGAGAGCGCTGCAAATATCGCGGCGGTAAGGATGAGGAGCGCGAGATCGCGCTCCGCGGAGGTTCGGGTACGCAGCATGGCTCTCTCCATCGTCTCGGCATCGATTGCGCCTGCACGCCCGGCGGCGGGAAGATTTCCCGGCTCGTATCGGGAACACGGCGTGGCGGGGCATGACGCTACGGTGCGAAGCTCTGACCCTGCGACGCAACGCGGGGGGCCAGACGCTGCCCGAACTATAAGACAACTGGGGAAGGACGATGCGCGGACTTGATCTGCGGGCCAGTTTGGTAGGGTTACTCGCGGTGCATGCGTCCGTTGGGCTCCCGCTCGCGTCCGCGCAGGAGCCGGAACGAATCCCGCCCGTCGAGGTCATCGGCATCGCGCCGCTGCCGGGCCTCGGCACGCCATTGAAGCAGGTCCCTTCCAATGTGCAGACGTTCGGCGCGGGTGAACTCAACCGGCAGCGGACCGGCGGCATCGCCGAATTCCTGAACCAGAATGCCAACAGCACGTCGCTCGGCTCGCCTACGGGCAATGCATTCCAGCCGGACGTGAGCTTTCGCGGCTTCACGGCATCCGCCCTCCTCGGCACGCCGCAGGGGCTGTCCGTATTCCAGGACGGCGTGCGGATCAACGAGGCGTTTGCGGACGTCGTCAATTGGGATCTCCTGCCGAAGAACGGCGTCGCATCGATGCAGCTCCTGCCCGGATCCAACCCGATCTTCGGACTCAACACGCTCGGCGGCGCGTTGACGATCCAGATGAAGGACGGCTTCCGCTATCAAGGGCTCGGTGCGTCGGCATCGACCGGCTCGTTCGGGCGGGTCGAAATTTCGGCCGACGGCGGCTACCGGGACGGCGGGCTTGCGGCGTTCGCCGCGTTCGAATCGATCGACGACGACGGCTGGCGCGATCACTCGAGCACACGCATCCGCCGTTTCTACGGGCGGATCGACGGCCGCGCGGATCGCGATGCAGCGAACCTCGCCGTGAGCCTCGCGGACAATCATCTGGAAGGCACCCAGGCGCTTCCGTTGTCGATGCTGGACAATCCCCGGCAACCCTACACCTGGCCCGACACGACCGACAATCGCCTCGTCTTCGTCAATGGCAACGTGCAACATGCATTCGACGCCGACAGGTTGCTCGAGGCGAACGCGTACTACCGGCGGCTGCGCACGAGTGGCGTGAACAGCAACGTCAACGGCGACTATGCGCCGCCGGAAGCAGCCGTTCGAAGCCGCCAACATCGACACCGCGCCACGACGCGGTCATGGGGTGCCTCGTTGCAAGGTACCGCCCGTCGCGAGTGGTGGAGTGCGCAGCATCAGGTGATCGTCGGGGTCGCGTTCGACGTCGGCTCGACCGAATTCGACCAAAGCTCGCAGCCGGCGACATTCATCGACGACCGCGACACCGTCGGCGTCGGGCCCTTTACGTTGGAGACGGCAGTGAAGACGACCAATCGCTACGCCGGCGCCTACGTCACCGACACGATCGCGCTCACGCGCGCATGGAATCTCGTGCTTTCCGGCCGCTACAACTGGGCGCGGATCGCGACGCGCGACGAAAGCGGCGAGTCCCCGGCAATCGACGGTACGAGCACTTATCGACGCTTCAATCCGGCGGCCGGCGCAACCTGGACCAGCAAAGGTGGCACCAACGTCTTTGGCGGCGTGAGCCAGGGCATGCGCGTCCCGTCGCCGGTCGAGCTCACCTGCGCAGACCCGAACGCGCCGTGCACGTTGCCGAATATCTTTGTCGCCGATCCCCCGCTTGCGCCGGTGCGAGCGACGACCTACGAGTTCGGCGTCCGTGGCAAGTTCGATTCCAACGGGTTCTACAGCGCCGCGCTCTACCGGACGGACCTCGCCGACGACATCCAGTTCGTGAGCGCGGGTCGGCGGGCCGTCAATGCCGGTTACTTCCGCAATGTCGGCCGCACGCGGCGCCAGGGCCTCGAGCTGACGGGCGGCACAGCGTGCGGGCCGTTTCGCATGATCGCACGGTACAGCATGCTCGACGCGACATTCAGGACCGCTTACGACCGCGAGCAGCCCGAACAATGTCACTGCCGACGATAACGGCAACATCGAGGTCCAGCCGGGCAACCGCCTGCCGGGATTGCCGCGGAAGCATGCTGCGGGTGCGCGGCGATTGGGAGAACGGACCGTTCGCCGTCGGTGTCACTCGGTCGCGACGAGTTGGCAGTACTCGCGCGGCAACGAGAACAACGCCGATCCCGATGGTCGCGTGCCCGGGTTACGCACTCGTGGCACTCGACGCCAGCTGGCAGTTCGCGCTCGCGATGGCAGCTCTTCGCGCGGGTCGACAATCTGTTCAACACGACGACGCGGAATTTCGGCATCCTCGGCGCCAACTATTTCCGGGGACCGGCGGCACGTTCGACGCGACGCTTGCCGGACCCGAGCCGTTCCGGTCCCCGTTGCCTGCGTTCGGCGCGTGGATCGGCATCCAATTCGATTCGACCCAGTCGCCGGGAGCCGCTAAAGTCACTCGAAACTGCCCCGTCGTTCGCGAGAATGACGATACGCTCGCCCGACCGCCGCCGCGCGCTGCGCGCAACGGCGCACTCGGCTGTGCCGCGTTCGCCACCCGCGCGCTGTCCGATGCCGCCGCGACGCCCCCCGCGGACTGGTGCGGCCCCGCTGAAGGCGCGCGGCTCCTCGTCCCGGGCCACGGACGGCTGGCTCGGGCGGCTGGCGCCGAAGGGCGCGCCCGTCGCACTGTCGACGCTTGCCGGCACATCGATCGACACGCCGTGGCCAACCGCGTTCGCGGCGCGACATCGCGGACGCGGCTATCGCAATCCGACGCTGGCCTTCGAATCCGGTGAGCGCGCGCGGATCGTGCTCACCAATACGCTCGCCGAGCCGACGATCGTGCATTGGCACGGGATTGCCGTCGACGAGGCGAACGACGGTGCCGGCATGGTGCTGGTCCCGCCCACGGGCCAGTACGCGTACGATTTCGCCGTGCGCGCGCGCGCCGGCCTCTACTGGTACCACCCCCACCCGCACGGACTTACGGCGGGACAGGCGTACCGCGGACTGTTCGGCCTGATCGCGGTCGACGACGCGGACGAACGCGCGTTGCGCACCGCGCTCGACGTGACGTGGGGCGCAACGGAGATCCCGCTGGTGCTGCAGGATCGCCGTCCGGGCCCCGCGTATGCCCCGGACGCCGCCGACCTTCACCATGGCTTCCTCGGCAGCATTGCGACGGTCAACGGAGGCAGCGGCGTCCATCTCGAGGTCGCAACGCGCGCATACCGCTTCCGGATTCTCAATGCATCCAACGCCCGGACCTATCGGCTGGGGTTCGCCGACGCTGCAGGACAGCCCATCCCGTTCACGCTGCTCGGCACGGACGGTGGATTGCTCGCCGCGCCAATCGCCTGCGACGAGTGCCTTCTTTCCTCCGCCGAGCGCATCGACGTCCTCCTCGACCTTTCCGGCTTTCGCGTTGGCGACGCCGTCGTTCTCGAGACGCGCGCCTTCGACCCGATGCATTTCGAGGTGCCTCCGGCGTCCCCGGGTCCATCGACGGAGCACACGCATTCCCACACGACGGCCGCGGCCGGCGGGGCGATCACGCCCGATGCCACCGGCCGCGCGTCGTGGCCCGATGGCGGCGCGCGCCGGTTGCTGACGCTGCAGGTGCGCGAGCGCGCCGTCTGGCGCGGGAAAATCCCGGCACGGCTCTCGGCCATCGCTGCGACACCGGCAGGCGAAGCGAAGGAGCGCACGTTCCGGCTGGGCTACGCCAAAGGCAGGTGGCGCATCAACGACCGCGTGTTCGCGATGAACGAGACGCCGATCGAAGTTGCGCGCGGCGCCTCGGAGATCTGGCTCCTGCGCAACTACCATACGAGCATGCCGCACGCCATGCACATGCACGGCTTTCAGTTCCGCGTGATCGAGCGGGAGACCGGTCCCGAAGCGTTCGCGCGCCTTGCCGTCGACGACCGGGGCCGCTACGCCACCGACACGGGATGGAAGGACACGGTGCTGGTCTGGCCGGGCGAATCGGTGCGCGTCGCCGTCGACTTCCGGCATCCCTTTCCCGGCATTCAGACCTGGCTGTTCCACTGCCACAACCTCGAGCACGAGGACGGCGGCATGATGCTGCGCATGAGAGTCGGCTGAGTCCTCATGCCCGTGCGCCGCATCCTGCTGATCGGCGGAGGCCGCACTCACCTCGAGGTGCTGCGGCGCGTGGCGCTCAAGCCCGATCCGGGCGTCGAGTTCACGCTGCTCAGCCCGAACGCGCATTCGCCGTATTCGGCGATGGTGCCGGAACTTGTCGCGGGGCACGTCGGAATCGCGGAATCCCACGTCGACCTGCCCCTTCTCGCGCGCTGGGCGCAGGCGCGCTTCGTCTGCGACCGCGCCGTTGCGCTCGACCTCTACACGCGCGTCGTCCGGCTGGCCGAGGGGGGTGTCGAGCCGTTTGACCTCGTCTCCCTCGACGTCGGGCCCTCGCCGGAATTGGCGGTGCCCGGTTCGCGCGAAAACGCCATGCCGATCCATCCGGCAGATCGCTTCCTCGCGGAATGGACCAGGCTGGAGGCCGACGTTGCGGCGGGACTCGTGCGCACCGTGGCGGTCGTGGGCGGCGGAGCGGCCGGTGTGGAAATGCTGCTGGCGATGCAGCACCGGCTCAACCTCACCTGCGGCGACGCTGCACCGCGCTTCACGCTCATCACCGACGCGCCGCACATCCTCCACGATCATTCGGCCGCGGTGCGCAGGCGCATCGGCCGGATTCTGGTTTCGCGCGACGTGGTGCTGCACACCCTCGGCGCGGTCGTCGCCGTCGAACCGGGAGCCGTCGTCACCGCGAGCCGGCGCAGGATCGCCGTCGATCGCGTGGTCTGGGCGATGCCGCCCGCGGCCGCCCCCTGGCTTTCCGTCTCCGGCCTCGCCTGCAACGCCGGCGGGCTCGTGCGCGTCAATGTCTATCTCCAGTCGGTATCGGACCCGTTCGTGTTCGCCGCCGGAGACTGCGCGACACCGGACGTCTCGGCACCGCGGCAGTCCGGTCCGTATTCGGTCCGCGAGAGCGTGTCGCTCGCCGCGAATCTGCGTCGCGCAGCTCACCACGAACCGCTCGCCGTTCGCAGGCACCGGCAGCGCCGTCCTATTCTTCATCACGACAGGTCCGCGACATGCCGTGGTGTCCTGGGGACCCGCCGCATTCGAGGGCGAGCGGATCTGGCAGTGGAAGCACAGCATCGACCGCGCGCATGTCGAGCGCTATCGCCCTCCGCCGCCCAAGGGTGGAGACCGCGGCGCGCAGCAGTAAAATGCCGGAGAAGCCGCGGCTGGCTTCGCCCCCTGCCATGTCCAGCGACCCCGTCCTCGCCATTGCCGTTCGCGCCGCCCGTCGCGCCGGCTCCGTCATCGTCGATGCGGCGCGAGACTTGAAGCGGCTTCCGGCCCATGCAAAAGAGCATGGCGACATCGCCATCGCCGCGAAGGACGACGCGGAAAACGCGATCGTGGCGACGATCCGGTCCGCCTTTCCCGAGCATGCGATTCTCGGCGAGGAATCCGGGCACATCGATGGCGCGCGCGAACGCGCCGGATTCAAGTGGATCGTCGATCCGCTGGACGGTGCCGAAAATTTCGCCCACGGCTACCCGTATTTCGCGGTTTCCGTCGCGCTCGCCCACGGAACCGAGATCACGCACGCGGTCGTGTTCGACCCGCTGCACGACGAACTCTATTCGGCCGTTCGCGGCAAGGGAGCGCAGCTCAACGGCACGCCCATTCGCACATCGAGCTGCATGTCCCTCGAACATGCACTGGTGGGCACCGTCTTTCCGGATCGCGGAAGCGCCAAGATGGCCGAGTATCTGCCGCTCTTCAGAGCGCAGGTCGGCCGGTGCCCGGGGCTCCGGCGAACGGATGCCGCGTCCCTCGATCTCGCCTATGTCGCCGGCGGTCGACTCGACGGCTTCTTCGTGACCTGCCTCAGGCCGTGGGATGTCGCCGCCGGGGCATTGCTGATCAAGGAAGCAGGCGGGCGCATCGGCGACTTTGCCGGCGGCCCCGACTTCCTCCGCGCGAGCGAGATCATCGCCGCGGCGCCCGGCCTGTTCAACGCGCTGCGGGAGTCGATCGCGGCGGCGCGGTGACCGCAGGCTCGGCGTCTCTCCGTCGCGTCGCGCGCGGAAGGAGCGCGACGGCGATCGACGTCGCCGCGGCTATGGCCGCCATGGCCAGCAGCAGCGAGCGGAATCCGGCAGCCTTGACGATCGGGCCGAGCACCCAGACCGCGAGCGAGCTCACGCCAAAGGCAACCGTGAGGCGCATGCCGGACACGCGCGAGCGCATCCGGTCGTCGACGTGGCGAACGATCATCGCGTCGGTGAACGGAATCGCACCGAACACGACGACCATGAACGCGACCATCAGCGCGTACAGCGCCCAGCCCTGCGCCGTGGCCGCCAGCGCGAACAGCGGCACCTGGCACGCGACGATCCCGAGGTAGAGGGTCTTCATCGGCACGCGATCGATCAGCGATCCGACGAGCACCTGCGCGAACGCGCCCGCGACGTAAACCAGGGCGAGCAGCGCGCCGAGCATGGCCGGATCCTCGGTGATTCCGGCAAAGCGTTCGCGCAGCAGCTCGCCGTTTCCGTTGGTCGTGAAGTTGAACAGCAGGCCGGACGTGATCGACGCGACCGTGATCACGGCGAAGATGCGCGCGAAAAGCGAAGCAGGCAGCGCAGACTGGGTTGCGGCGCGGTGCGCGGGCGGCGTGGATTCCTCGGGGACGACGCATGCAAATGCGATGCCGCATCCAAACGCAATCAGCGCGGGCACCGCGAATGCCGCGCGCCAGCCCGCGTACTTGACGAGGAGACCGGTGGTCACCGCGGCCAGGGCGACCCCGAGATTGCCCGCGAGCCCGTTGATGCCGATGGTCAGGCCCGGGCGCGGCGAACCCCGCACGAGCATCGGAATGCCCACCGGATGATAGATCGACGAGAACGCGCCCATCAGCGTCATCGCCGCGGCGAGCTGCCACGGACCTTGCGTCGTGGCGATCAGCAGCATCGACGCGCCCATGCCGAAGAAGAACACGAGCATCATCCGCCGGCGTCCCCAATGGTCCCCCAGCCGTCCCGCCGGCAGCGAGCCGAGGCCGAACAGCGCGAAAGCGCCGACGCCGTACGGCATCAGGTCTTCCCAACGCGCCAATCCGAAGTCGACGGCGATGGCGGCGACGGCGGTCGCGAAGACCAGCAGGAACATGTGATCGAGCGCGTGCGCGACGTTCAACAGCAGCGCGGTTGGCCGGTGGGTCATGGTCCCACGCCCGCACGTCGCTTGAGGTCGTCGGCAAGAGCCTGCGGGAATATCGACGCCGGCGTCGGCCGCGCGGACTGCCAGCGCGTTGCGGCGGTATCCGGGCAGGCGCACGCCGGCGTCCACCGACATTTCGATGACGAGCCGCTCGATTCCGTCGAGGTAAACGGCGTTGCCGGCGAGCGCGTCAGGGTCAATTGCCAGAAAGGCCTGACCGGTGCGTGGTCGGTTGCCTTCGTCGACGAAGAAAGAACTCGCTTCGAACCCCATGGCTGCGCCGGTGAGCGCGGTGACCATCAACTCGACGACGAGGGCGAGCATCGCGCCCTTCGTGCCTCCCAAGGGCAGCATGGAGCCTTCGAGTCCCGCATGAGGATCGGTCGTCGGCCGGCCGTCGCGATCGAGCGCCCAGCCTTCCGGGATGGACCTGCCTTCCTTGGCCGCCACCATCAATTTGCCACGCGCGACCTCGGAAAGGGAGAGGTCGACGACGAGAGGCGCCGCGGCACGCCGCGGAAACACGGCCGCGATCGGATTTGTTCCGAGCAGCGGCCGCCTGCCGCCGGCAACGGCCATCGCCGCCGGCGAATTGCCGAGCGCGAGGCCCACCATTCCGGCGGAGGCCACTGGCGCCAGATGGTATGCCGCGACGCCGAAATGATGGCTGTTGGTCACGCCGGCAATGGCGACACCGTATTCACGCGCACGTCGGATCGCCTCGCGGACGGCAAGTGCGCACGCCGGAAATGCGAGCCCGCAGCGCGCGTCGATCAGCACTGCGCCGCCCTTTTCCCGCGTGACCACAGGCTCGAGCCGAACCGTCCGCACGGCCGTTGGCGAGGTGCGTCGCATATTGGGAAATGCGGGAAACTCCGTGCGACGCGAGGCCTTGCGCGTCCGCATGGACGAGCGCGCGCGCAGTCTCGCGCGCCATGTCGGAATTGGCTCCCGCGCGCTCGAGCGCGGCGCGAGCGAGCGATTCGAGATCGGCGAGAGAAAAATTGGCCACCTTCGGCGCCTCAGAACGCCGCAAGGCGCTCGAGAACCCGCTGCGCGATCATCGTCGAGACGCGGGTGTTTGATTCGCGCGTCACACCGGCAATGTGCGGCGTCAGCACGAGATTGGGGCAATCCGCGAGCGCCGAGCCTGAGGGCAGGGGCTCACGGTCGAAGACGTCGAGCGCGGCGCCCCCCAGTTTGCCTGCGCGCAGCGCCGCGGCAAGCGCGGCCTCGTCGACGACACCGCCGCGCGAGGTGTTGATCAGCACCGACTCCGCTTTCATCGCGGCCAACCGGCTGCGTCGACCAGATGACGCGTCGCGGGCGTCAGCGGCACGTGAAGCGTGACGACGTCCGCGGTGCGAAGTACCGTGTCGAGCGGCTGGAAGGACACGCACTCCTCGGCCCAGACCGGGTCTGCGGGGGGAAGCTGCGCATCGTGGGCGATGACCTTCATCCCGACCCCGCGCGCGAGCCGCGCCGTCAATCGGCCGATGCCGCCGAAGCCGACGACGCCGAGCGTCTTGCCGCCGATCTCGCGCCCGTTCGAGAGCGCCCCGCGCGGCCAGTCGCCGCGCGAGACGGAGTTCGACGAGCCATAGGCACCCCGCAAGAGAAGCATCGCCGTCGCGATGACGTATTCGGCGACGGCGAGCGCATTGGCACCGGTCGCGGGAATCACGTCGACATTGCGCGCCGCGCATGCGGCGAGGTCGATGTTGTCGAGCCCGACGCCGAGCCGCCCCACGACGCGCAGCCTTGGCGCAGCGGCGAGCAACGGCGGGTTCACCTGCGTCCGGTTGCGGACGACGAGCACATCGGCCGCCGCGACCGCGGCCCGCAGGTCGTCACCGCGATCGACAAGGCCCGGGTCGTACCGCGTGTCGTGCCGCTCCGCGAGTGTCGCAACGGCCGCCTCGTCCATGAATTCGGTGATGACGATCTGCCGCCGCGTCATGCCTGCTTCGCGAACAGCCGGTCGATGTCACCGAATGCCTTGAATTCGAGCGCATTGCCGAACGGATCGAGGAAGAACATCGTCGCCTGCTCGCCGGGGAGTCCGCGGAACCGCACATACGGCTCGATGACGAACCGCACGCCCGCCGCCTTGAGCCGTACGGCCAGCGCCTCCCACGTCGGCAGATCGAGAATCACGCCGAAATGGCGCACCGGGACGTTCTGGCCGTCGACAACGCTCCTCGCGTCGGACATTGCCGTTGCGGCAACCTTGTGCGCGACGATCTGGTGCCCGTGAAAGTCGAAATCGACCCAGTCGTCGGAAGACCGGCCCTCGGGGCAGCCCAGGAATTCGCCGTAGAAACGGCGCGCCTCGTCGAGGTCGGTCACCGGAAACGCAAGATGGAAGCGCGGATAGCCCGGTGTCGGCAGATGGTCGGCGTTCAGATCTTCATCCCCCATCCTGCCAGGGCAGCCGGTCGAGGCCGACGTTGCCGCCGCTCACGATGATGCCGACGCGGCGGCCGCGCAGGTCCAGCGTATCCTTCGAGCAGGCACGCGAGCGGCACCGCGGACGATGGCTCGATGACGATTTTCATCCGCTCCCACGTCATCCGCATGGCCCTGATGATGGCTTCCTCGCTCGCGAGCCCGATTGACGCGACGTTCGCGCGCAGAGCCCCAAGCGTGCGCGGCGAGAGCGTCGTCCGCAATCCATCGGCAATGGTCACCGTTCGCAGACACGGGTTCCACCCGCCCCGACGCGACGCTGCGCGCCGCGTCGTCCGCGTTGACGGGTTCGGCGCCATGGATGGTCGCTTCCGGGCGCATCGACTTCGCGGCGATCGACGTGCCGGAGAGAAGGCCCCCACCGCCGACCGGCGCAACGATGGCATCCAGATCCGGAATCGCTTCGAGGAGCTCGACGGCCGCGGTGCCCTGTCCCGCGATGACGCGCTCGTCGTCGAACGGATGTATCAGCGTCGCGCCGGTCGTCGACCGCACTTCGGCACACAGGGCCTCGCGCGCCGCAACCGTGGGCGCGCAGAGCCGGACGGTGGCGCCGTAGCGGCGCACGTTGTCCTGTTTCACGCGAGGCGCGTTTTCGGGCATCACGACCCACGCCGGTATGCCGCGACGCGCCGCCGCATACGCCAGCGCCGCGCCGTGATTGCCCGACGAATGGGTGACGACGCCACGCGTCGCCTCAGCGTCACTCAACGAAAACACGGCGTTCGACGCGCCCCGCGCCTTGAATGCGCCGACCTTCTGGAAGTTTTCGCACTTGAAGAAGAGATGCGCGCCGGCTTCGGCGTCCAGCGCGCTGCACGTCAGCACCGGTGTACGGTGGACGTGCGCGGCGATCCGCAGGTGCGCGGCGCGAATCGCGGAGAAATCCGGCAGCGCCGTCGTCCGGTTCGCGCCGTCCATCATGCCCCTGCCGGCAGGTTCACGTTGCGCGAGGGGACGGGCGGCCGGCGCCGTGAATGCGGCTCGATGGCGTTGGTCCTGAGCCGGCGATACGCGATTTCGATTCCGGGCTGCGGCATTGGAAGTTGGCTGACGAATGCGTGCGGCGATCGGGGAGATTATAGGCAGGACCTTCCGTCCGCGCTCGGCCGCTGCGGCTCCCGATCTCGGCAAGACCGAATGACTGATGCGACCTACGCGCTCTCGTAGAGCCGGGTCAGCACGAACTCGCGATGCCCCAGCGCCTCGGCAGCCGTCAGGCGGCCGTTCGCGGTGCGGAACATCATGTCGAGCAGCTTGTCGCCGGCCTCGCCCATCGTGATCGCACGCTGCAGCAGCCCCGACGTATCGACATCGACGTGCTCGCTCATGGTCCGCACGGTCCGTGGATTGGCGCAGATCTTGATGACCGGAAGGATGGGATTTCCGATCACGTTGCCCTGCCCGGTCGGGAAGAAATGCGCGACATAGCCGGCGGCCGCGCACAGCGTCACCATCTCGGCCGCAGCGGACGAACTGTCCATGAACCACAGTCCCGGCCCCGAGGGCGCCTCGGCCTTGTCGAGGACACCGTCGACCTTGCAGAGTCTTCCGATCTTCTGGATGTTGCCGAGCGCCTTTTCCTCGATCGTCGTGAGGCCGCCCACGATGTTCCCCTTGGTCGGCTGCGAGTCGGAGAGATCGCTCGTCTTGTGGCGGTTGATGACGTCCTGATAGCGGTCGAACATGCGCATGAATTCTCCGCGCACGGCATCATCGCGGCAGCGGGCGGCGACGATGTGCTCGCCCCCGGTCAGCTCCGTGGTCTCGCCGAACACGAGCGTGGCGCCGGCGGCGTACAGCTTGTCGAACGCGTCGCCGACGGTGGGATTGGCGCCGCACCCGGACGTGGTGTCGGACTCGCCGCACTTGGTCGAAACCCAGAGGTCCCTGACGTCGCAGGTGACGCGCTGCAGTTCGCTCGCCCATTGGAGGTATTCCCGTGCCGCCTTCGACGCCCGCATGATGGTGTCGTGATCGCCGTGCAGCTCGATGCCGAAGCCCGCCACCGGCTTGCCGGTCGCGGCGATGCCGTCGACGATCTTCTTGGCCCACTGGTCCTCGATGCCGACGACGACGACCGCGGCGACGTTCGGATTGGCGCCCGTGCCGATCAGCGTGCGGAAATGCAGGTCCAGGTCCGCTCCGAATTGCAGCCGGCCGTAGGGATGCGGAATGGCGAGCGTGCCCTTGATGTTGTTCGCGACCGCTTCGCACGCGGCGTTCGACAGATCGTCGACCGGCAGAATGATGACGTGATTGCGAATTCCTGCGCGTCCGTTTTCGCGGCGGTAGCCCTGGAAGGTCGTCTGCATGTCGGAACCGGTCCTACCAGC
Organism: uncultured beta proteobacterium; assembly: GCA_963726765.1. GTDB lineage: Bacteria > Pseudomonadota > Gammaproteobacteria > Burkholderiales > Casimicrobiaceae > CAIWHR01. The sequence goes on from CAVSDH010000004.1 coordinate 291,907, forward strand.
GCTTGGTCTTGATGTTGTGCACGTGGGCGTGCTCGCCCTTGCGGATCGGCTGCACGACCTTTCCGATGTCGACGCCGTACTTGATCACCGTTTCGCCCACGGCCATGTCGCGGAGCGCCACCTTGTGTCCGAGCGGGATGTCCTGCGCGCAGGACAGCGTGATCGTCCGGTCTTCGTCGAGGATGAGGCCGGTCAGTGCCGTCCCGGCCGCCACCCCTTCGACCACGACCACCGCGACCGAATCATTGGGATCATGCAACACGCAGTGAATCATCGGGGGCTCCGGCGGCCGTGGAGGGAGACGCGTCGCCCGGGCGTCCGGAGCGACATGCGCGATCGTAACCACGCCGGCGATTGAAGTCAACTATATCATCTAGATGAGTTGTATGATTTGCATCATTGGCAGGCGGTCACTACACTGTGGAAGCCCCCTCCCCGGAACCATCGATACCGTCGCCCCCCATGTCCGATACCGTGCCCGACAGCGCCGCGCCCGGCGTTCCGATGGCGGGCCCGCTGTACAAGGAAGTCAAGCGGCAGATGATGGAGGCGCTGTCGTGCGGCGAATGGCCGCCTGGCGATGCCATCCCCGCGGAACGGCGGCTGTCGGAGCGCTTTGGCATCAGCATCGGCACCGTGCGCAAGGCGATCGACGAACTCGTCGCCGAGAACATCCTCATCCGCCAGCAGGGCCGCGGGACTTTCGTGGCGAGTCACAACCGCGACCGGATGCTGTTCTACTTCTTTCACGTCGTCCCGCTCGACGGCCCGAAGCAGTACCCGGACGTCATACTCCTCGCCTTCGGACGCAGCAAGGCCGACCGCGTTGCCGCCGACGCGCTTGCGCTGACCGTCGGCGACGCCGTCTTTCGCATCCGCAATCTGATGCGACTCGCGGGCAGGCCCGCCATCGTCGATGACATCACGCTGCCGGTGTCCCGCTTCGCGAGCCTCACCGAAAAGCAGTTCCGCGCCCGCCCGTCGACGATCTACAACCTGTATCAGGATGCGTTCGGCACGTCGGTCGTGCGCACGAGCGAACGGCTGCGCGCCGCGTTGGCCGACGCGGAAACGGCGCGGCTGCTCGAGGTCGCGCCCGGCGCACCGCTGCTTTCGATACGGCGCGTCGCGCTTACCTACAACGATATTCCGGTGGAGTACCGCGTGTCGCTCGTCGACACCGGCCACTGCGAATACTGGAACGAAATTCGAGGACTCTGATCGTCAGAACACCAAGACAGTCTGCTTGACCGGACCGAAGCTCCGGCGGTGCGCGGGACTGGGACCCTGCCTCGCCAGCGCCGCCAGGTGCTCGGGCGTCCCGTAGCCCTTGTTGCGCGCAAAGCCATAGCCGGGATAGCGGTGGTCGAGTTCGACGAGCTGGAGGTCGCGCACGGTCTTGGCGAGGATCGATGCAGCGGAGATTGCGGCGACGTCGCGGTCGCCGCCGATGATCGCGCGCGAAGGGCATGGCAGCTCGGGGCAGCGATTGCCGTCGACAAGCGCTTCGGCAGGAACGACCGCGAGCGCCATCACGGCGCGGCGCATCGCCAAAAGCGTCGCCTGCAGGATGTTGAGCGTGTCGATTTCGGCGACGTCCGCTTCGGCGACCGCCCACGCAATCGCTTGCGAGCGAATCTCGGTGGCGAGCCGTGTCCGCTGGGGCGCCGACAGAAGTTTCGAATCGCGCAGGCCCTCGATGGGCCGCGCCGGGTCGAGGATGACGGCCGCCGCGACGACCGGGCCTGCGAGCGGACCCCGCCCGGCCTCGTCGATGCCCGCCGCAAGGCGCATCAGCATGCGTAACCGGCCGCGCGAAGCTCGAGCGCAACGGCCTCCGCCGCAAGCGCTCCGGTGTCCGCCAAAAGCGTCCTCGCAAGGCTCGCGAACAGCGCCTCCAGGCGTCGCCTCGTGACCGTATCGTCGTACAGGTTGAGGGCGGCCTGCGCGAGATTTTCGACCGTCGCCGCCTCCTGCAGAAGCTCCGGCACGACGAATCTTCCCGCGAGAACATTCGGCAATCCCACCCACGGGATCAGCAGCCGCCCCTTGATGACGCGTGCGGTCACGGCGCTCACCCGGTAGAAGATCACGTGCGGACAGCGGGCAAGCGCCGCCTCCAGCGACGCCGTGCCGGAAGCGACCACGCCGACGTCCGCCGCGCGCAGCGCATCGGTGGCATGGCCGTAGAGCAGCGTCATGGGCAGCTTCTCGAGCCGCCTCCGGAAGAGCGCGGCCTCGAAACGCTCCCGCGTGCTTCGTGTCGCGAGGGGCACCAGAAAATGCGCATCGGGTCGTGCCGCGAAGGAGAGACGCGGCGGTCTCGAGAAGGAGCTCGCCGTGCTTGTCGAGCTCGGCCGCCCGGCTTCCGGGCAGGAGCGCGAACACGGGCTGCGCCAGGCCGAGCTTGAATTGCTCGCGCGCCTCGCGTCTCGACGATGCGGTCGCGGCGTTCTGCGCCAGCGGGTGCCCGACGAAGGTGACCGGGACTCCGGCCGCCTCGTAGATCGGCGGTTCGAACGGGAACAGCGCGAGAATCCGGTCGACGGCGCGCCCGATCTTTGCCACTCGCTCGCGTCGCCACGCCCACACCGACGGACTGACGAGGTGCACGGTGCGCGCACCGTTGCGCTTCAGCTTGCGCTCGAGCGCGAGATTGAAATCGGGCGCGTCGACGCCGACGAACATCGGCACGCGTTCGGCAAGCAGTCGGCGCGCCAGCGCGCGACGGATGGCGAGGATCTCGGGCAGCCGGGCGAGGACCTCCGTGATGCCGCCCACGGAGAGCGCCTCGAGCGGGTGCCATGCCTCGCACCCGGCCTGCTGCATTTTCGGTCCCGCGATGCCGACGAAACGAGCACGAGGTATCCGCGCACGTACCGCCTCGATCAGCATCGCCGCCAGCGCATCTCCCGACGCCTCGCCTGCGACGATTCCGATCGTGACGGCACCGGCGTGCGCGGCGTCACCCATCGTCGCCTTCAAATCGCGGTTCAGCGGACGATGCCGCGCTCGGACGCGACAAGGAATTCGACGAGCGGATTGATGACCGGCGTCGCGGGGGCCGTGGCCGCGAGCGCAGCCTTGGCATCCTCCAGCGTGCGTCCTTCGCGGTACAGCGTCTTGTAGGCGCGCCGCACGGCAAGAATGTCGTCGGCCGAGAAGCCGCGACGCCGCAGGCCTTCGTTGTTCGTGCCGCGGGGCATCGCCGGATTGCCGCTTACCGTGACAAACGGCGGCACGTCCTGCAGCACAACCGCGGCGCCGCCGATCATGGCATGCGCGCCGATCCGCACGAACTGATGCACGCCGGTGAAGCCGCCGAACACCACCCAGTCGCCGACCGACACATGGCCGGCGAGCTGCGCGTTGTTGGAAAACGTCGTGTTGTCGCCGATCACGCAGTCGTGCGCGACGTGAACGTAGGCGAGCAGCAGGTTCGCATTGCCGATCGTCGTGGTCCCGATGGCCCCCGGTCGTCCCTGCGTGAATGGACACGTACTCGCGGACGACGTTGTCGTCACCGAGGACGGTCGTCGTTTCTTCGCCCGCATACTTCCTGTCCTGCGGAATTTCGCCGATCGAGGTGAACTGGAAGATCCGGTTGCGCGCGCCGATCGTCGTGTGCCCGGTGATCACCGCGTGCGGCCCGACGACGGTTCCCGCACCGATGGCCACGTGCGGACCCACGATCGAGAACGGACCGATCTCGACATCGTCGGCGAGACTCGCGGCGGCGTCGACTTGCGCGGTGGCGTGAATGCGCGCCACGTCAGCGACCCTTGCCCGAATCGGCCGGAGTGCGCATCGCCGCCATCAGATCGGCCTCGGCCACGACCTCACCGTTCACGGTGGCGCGCACGCCATACTTGCCGATGCCGCGCACCTGACGCTGCAGCACGGCTTCGAGAATCAGCTGATCTCCGGGGCGCACCATCCGCCGAAAGCGGGCGTTGTCGATGCCGGCGAAGAAGATATTCGCACCACCTCCCGGCTTGAGCCCGACGGTCCGCCACGCGAGGATCGACGCGAGCTGCGCCAGAGCCTCGATGACGAGCACACCCGGCATCACCGGATAATCGGGAAAATGCCCCGGAAAGTACGGTTCGTTCATCGTCACGTTCTTGAGTCCCCGGATCGAGCTTTTCGGGTACGAATTCGGTCACCTTGTCGATCAGAAGCATCGGATAGCGATGCGGCAGGTATTCCATGATTTCAAGAACGTCCATCCCGCCAGGATCGTTGTCGGTCATAGACCCTCCTCGGCTTTCTTGCCGCCCAGCGCGTTCCGCTCCAGCACCTTGAGACGCGCCGACATCGAGGCAAGGCGTCGCATCGCCACCGAGACGCGCTTCCACTCCGCGTACGGAAGCATCGGAAAGATGCCGGTGTAGATGCCCGGTTCATCAATGGAGCCCATGATGCCCGTGCCTGCGCTGATGACGACGCCATCCGCGATCGACAGGTGGCCGGCGATCATCGCCGCCCCGCCGATCTTGCAGTTGCGGCCGATCCGAACGCTGCCGGCGATCCCGGTACATCCGGCGATCGCCGTGTGCGAACCGATCCGGCAGTTGTGTCCGATCTGGATCTGGTTGTCGAGCTTGACGTCGTCCTCGATCACCGTGTCGTCGATGGCGCCGCGGTCGATCGTCGTGTTGGCGCCGATCTCCACGTCGGCGCCGATCACCACGCGCCCCACCTGCGGGATCTTGAGCCAGCGGCCGGCCTCCTCCGCCATGCCGAAGCCATCGGCACCGAGGACGGCGCCGCTGTGAACGATGGTTCGCGCGCCGACGATGCACCCTTCGTAGATCGTGACCCGCGGATGCAGCAGCACGTCGTCGCCGATGACAACGTCGTCGCCGACCACGCAGGACGCGCCGACCCGCGCGCGCTCGCCGATCGTCACCCGCGAACCGATGACCGCCAGAGGGCCGATGGTCGCCGACGCGGCAATGCGGGCACCGTCGCTGACGACGGCGGTCGGGTGCACGCCCGGAATCGATGCCGCCCGCGGATACAGGATCGACGCGACCTTGGCGTAGGTAGCGTAGGGATTGGCGCTGACGAGCTTCGGCAGCGTGGTCGCGGAGGCGGCTTCAGGCGCGACGATCACGGCGGCGGCGCCGGTCGTCGCGAGCTGGCCGCGGTATTTCGGATTGGAGAGAAAGGCGATGGAGCCGGGACCGGCGTTCTCCAGCGTCGCCATCCGCACGACGTCGACGGTGCCGTCGCCGTCGAGGGCGGCACCCGTGCGGGCCGCGAGTTCGGTGAGGAGCATGGGCGCGCAGCGCCTGCGGGAAATGCCGACGCGCTTACTTGTCGGCGAGCGCCTTGATCACCTTTTCGGTGATGTCAATCTTCTGGCTGGCGTAGACGACGGGATCCTGGATGATGAGGTCGAACTTCTCGGCCTCGGCAATCTGCTGAATCACCTTGTTCGCTCGTTCCTGTACGCTCGCGAACTCTTCGTTGCGACGCAGGTTGAGGTCCTCGCGGAATTCGCGCTGCGACCGGGTGAGATCGCGCGACAGGTTCGCAAGGTCGCGTTCCCGGTTGCGGCGCTCCGCCTCGGCCATCGTGACGCCGTCCTTCTCGAGCAGCGCCTGCAGGTCGCGCACCTGCTTGGCCAGCTTCTGGATCTCGGCGTCGCGCGCGGCGAACTCCTTTTCGAGTTTCTGCTGCGCACGTTTCGCCGGCGCGGCGTCGCGAAAGAGCCGCTCGGTGTTCACGAAGCCGATCTTGTAGTCGGCAGCCTGCGCAGTGGCGGCGGTTGCGGCGATGAGCATCGCAGTCGCGGCCAGGCCGGCGATGAGGTAACGGACGTTGCGATTCACGAATGTCTCCACGTGCGTGCGGCGGCCGGCCGTTCAGAAGATCGTGCCGACCTGGAACTGGAAGTGCTGCGTCTTGTCGCCGGGCTGGTTGTTGAGCGGTATGCCGTAGCTGAACTTGAGCGGACCCACCGGCGAGTTCCACGCGAGGCCCACGCCCGCCGAATAACGGAACGACTCGTATCGCGGCTCCGTGGTTCCGTTGATGTAGATCTGCCCTGCATCGAAGAAGACGCTCGCGCGGACCGACTTGTCGCCCTTGAGGATCGGGTAGAAGAGTTCCGCATTGCCGACGATCTTGCGCTTGCCGCCGGTCGCGTTGCCGTAAATGTCCTTCGGGCCGAGAGAGGCCGTATCGTAGCCGCGGACCGAGCCGACGCCGCCCGCATAGAACGCCTTGAAGAACGGGAGCGGCTTGCCGTTGTACCCGTCGCCATACCCAGCGTCGCCGCGCAGCATCAGGACGAAATCCCCGTAGACCGGCCAGAAATTCTGGATCAGGTAGTTGAGCTTGTAATAGGAAAGATCGCCAAACGGGCAGCCCGAGCTCGCCGAGCGCGCTCTGCAGCGTGCCCTTCGTAGGATAGATGATGTCGTCCCGGGTGTCACGCGACCAGCCCGCGGAGAGGATGAAGGAGTTGGTCGTGCTGCCGAACTCGCGGACGAACTGGTAGTAGAGCGGAGGACTGTTGTCGAACAGGGTGAGGTCCGTGCGCTCCACGCGGATGCCGATGTTGATGGAGTCGGTCTCGCTGATCGGCACGCCGAAGGCGACGGCGCCTCCAAGCGTCGTCGAGCCGTACTGCGAGACCGAGAGCGATCCGGGGTCGGTCGTCCGGTAATACCCTTCGAGAGTGCGCGAGATCCCGTCGACAGTCCAGTACGGCTCGATGAACGCCAGCGAAATCGTGCGGGCCATCTTGCTCGTATTGATGGCTGCCGTCAGCGCATTGCCGGTGCCGAAGATGTTCTGCTGCGAAATCGACGCGCTGAGCACGAGGCCGTCGGCGCTCGAGTAGCCGACGCCCGCCTGCAGGCTGCCCGTCGCCTTCTCCACGACGGTGACCTCGATGTCGGCCTGGTCGGTCGTCCCTGGAACGGGCGGCGTCTCGAGGTTGACATCCTCGAAATAGCCGAGGCGCTTGATCCGGACCTTCGAGCGGTCGATCCGGGCGCCGTCGTACCAGGCGCTTTCGAGCTGGCGCATCTCGCGCCGGATGATTTCGTCGCGCGTGCGGGAATTGCCGCTGATGTTGACCTTGCGGATGTACACCCGACGCCCGGGGTCGACGTAGATCGTGAACGCCGCCTGGTGTTTCTCGCGATCGATTTCGGGGGCGATGTTGACGTTGGCGAAGGCGTAGCCCTCCGTTCCCAGCCGATCGCTGATGCTCTTCGCCGTGGCCTGCAGGCGCTCGCGCGAGTAGGTCTCCCCGGGCCGCACCGTGACGAGCCGGCCGAGTTCGGACTCGGGAACGGGCATGTCGCCGGCAAGCCGCACATCCGACACCGTGAACGGCTCCCCTTCGGTGATGTTGACCGTGATGTAGATGTCCTCCTTGTCGGGAGTGATGGAGACCTGGGTGGATTCGATGTTGAATTCGAGATAGCCGCGATTCTGGTAGAAGCTGCGCACGTTCTCGAGATCGGCGGAAAGCTTCTGCTTCGAATACTGGTCGTTCTTCGTGTACCAGGTGATCCAGCCCGGTGTCGTCAGCTGCATCTCGGAGAGCAGCTGCGCCTCGGTGAAGGCCTTGTTGCCGACAATGTTGATGCGCGCGATCTTCGCCGAATCACCCTCGACGATCGAGAAGTTCACGGCGACGCGATTGCGTTCCTGCGGCGTGACCGTCGTGGTCACCTGCGCGGCGTACTTTCCGCGCGTGATGTACTGCCGCTTCATCTCCTGCTCGGCGCGGTCGAGCGCCGAACGGTCGAAGATCTTCGCTTCGGCGAGCCCGATGTCCTTCAGCGCCTTCTTCAGCAGGTCGGTCTCGAATTCCTTGTTGCCCGAGATATCGATCTTGCTGATCGTCGGCCGTTCCTGAACGACGACGATCAGGACGCCATCCTGGACCTCGAGCCGTACGTCGCGAAAGAAACCCGTCGCAAACAGCGCCTTGACCGCCTGCGCGGCCTTGGCGTCGTCGACCCGGTCGCCGACCTTGATGGGCAGATACGAGAAGACGGTCCCGGCCTCCGTCCGCTGCACGCCCTCGACTCGGATGTCCTTGACGACGAAAGCCTCGAATGCCCACGCCGCGACCGGCGCAACGACCGCGAGCAGCGCAGCGTGCAGCGTGAGGATCGTGCGGAAGCGCCATGCTCGGCGCCAGCCGGCTCTAGAACAGGCGGGAGAGGTCATTGAAAAACGCCAGCGCCATCAACACTGCCAGCACCGCGATGCCGATGCGCTGGCCGACCTCGAAGGCGCGATCGGAAACGGGACTACCCTTCATCAATTCGGCGAAATAATACAGCAAATGCCCCCCATCCAGAAGCGGAATGGGCAGCAGGTTGAGCACGCCGAGGCTGATGCTGATGAGCGCGAGATAGCCGACGAAAACCAGGAGGCCGGCCTGCGCGGACTGGCCGGCGTAATCGGCCATCGTGATCGGTCCGCTGATGTTCTTGATCGACGCCTCTCCGGTGAGCACGCGGCCCAGCATCCGCAGCGTGAAGATCGACAGTTCCCACGTCTTGCGCACACCCTGCCCAAGTGCCTCGACGATCCCGTAGCGCACCGTCACCGCGAGTTTCGATGCGACTGCCGGATCCACCTTGAGCCGCACGCCGGCGATGCCGACGCGGCGACCCGCCTGCTCGACGGCGTCCGTCGTCAGCACGACGTCGAATTCGGCGCCGTCGCGCGCGACGCGAAACGAAACCGGCGCGGCGGGCTTTGCGTTGGTCCGGTTCGCGGCGTCGGCGGGCGAACTGACGGGGACTCCGTCGATCGCGACGATACGGTCGCCGGCCTTCAGCCCGGCGCGGGCGGCCGGCTTCCCTTCGATGACCTGATCGATCACCGGCGCACCGAGATCGGCGGTGAGTCCCAGGGCCGGCATGAAATTGCCTTCCCAATCGGCCGATCCTACGCTGGCGAGCGGAATGATCCGCGTCACCGTCGAGCCGTCGGAACGTTCGACCGTGATCGCCACGTCGGCGCGGCCCGACGCGCCGAGGAGCCGCCAGCGAAAGTCCTGCCAGCTCCGCACGGCAACGCCGTCGACAGCCGTCACGAGATCGCCATCGCGCACGCCTGCGGCGGCTGCGGGCGTGCCGCTCGCCGGGGAAGCGAGCAGCGCGATCTGGCCGGGAACGCCGGCCACGTAACTACCCGCAAACAACAGCACGGCGAGCAGAAGGTTGGCAACGGGGCCGGCCGCGACGATGGCGATTCGCTTCCCCACTCCCTGGCGGTTGAACGCGCGCGGGAGATCAGCCGGCGCGACGTCGCCCTCGCGCTCGTCGGCCATCTTCACGTACCCGCCCAGCGGAATGGCCGAAACCGCCCATTCGGTGCGATCCGGGCCGAACCGCCGGGACCAGACGACGCGCCCGAAGCCCACCGAGAAGCGCAGCACCTTGACGCCGACCAGGCGCGCGATCCAGAAATGGCCGAGCTCGTGAAACACGACGAGCACGCCCAGCACGACCAGGAACGAAAGCGCTTTCTGGAGGATATCCATCAGCTGACGGTCAGCAGCGGCGTTTCCGCGGCGAGTTTGAGCCACGCTCGCGCGACCGCGCGCGCCTCGACATCTGCAGCCAGCGCATCGTCGAGCGTGTGCACCGGCTGCGCCGGCAGCCGCGCGAGCGCCTCGGCGCACGCGGGCGCGATATCGGTGAATCGTATGCGTCCGTCGAGGAATGCGGCGACGGCCACTTCGTTCGCTGCGTTGAGCACCGCCGGCGCCGTGCCTGCCGCCGACAGCGCATCGTAGGCCAATGCAAGGCAGGGAAACCGCGCGACGTCCGGCACCTCGAATGTAAGCGGGCCATGCCGCGCGAGTTCGAGCGGGCTCGACGCCTGCGTCGATGCGGTCCGGGAACGCGAGCGCCTGCGCGATCGGCGTGCGCATATCCGGGTTGCCGAGCTGGGCGAGCACGCTGCCGTCGACGTACTCGACGAGCGAATGGATGACGCTCTCCGGATGGATCACGACGTCGATGGCTTCCCGGGGCGCGCCGAAAAGCCAGTGCGCCTCGATCACCTCCAGCCCCTTGTTCATCATCGTTGCGGAGTCCACGCTGATCTTGCGGCCCATGACCCAGTTCGGATGCGCGCACGCCTCGTCTGGCGTGACGTTGCCGAGCTCCTCGGTCGGCCGCGTCCGGAACGGTCCGCCGGATGCGGTGAGCAGAATGCGTCGAACACCGACCGCTGCCGGGTCGCGCGTTCGCAGCGCAGGCAGGCACTGGAAAATCGCATTGTGCTCGCTGTCGATGGGCAGCAGCGTCGCCCGGCCGGATTCGACCGCCGCCATGAACGCCGCACCGCCGATGACCAGCGCTTCCTTGTTCGCGAGCAGGATCCGCTTGCCGGCGCGGGCGGCGGCGAGCGTCGGCGCGAGTCCGGCCGCGCCCACGATCGCGGCGAGCACCGTATCGGCTTCGGGCAGCGTAGCCGCGGCAAGAAGTCCCGCTTCGCCTGCGACGACGCGCGTCGGAAGTCCCTCGCCGGCGAGGGCGCGCTCCAGAGCGCGCGCGGCATCGACATCGAGCAGTGCAGCGATCTGCGGGCGATGACGGCGGCACAGATCCGCGAGCTTCGCCCACTTCCGTGCGCCGCGAGCGCAACGACTTCGAACCGATCCGGGTGGCGCCGGATCACGTCGAGCGCCGAGTCGCCGATCGAGCCGGTTGCGCCGAGCAGGCTGACCCGACGCATGGCTATCGGAGAAATCCCTGTGCGAGCAGCGCCGCGGCAGGCATGGCCGACAGCAGCGCGTCGATTCGGTCGAGCACGCCACCGTGCCCCGGAAGGATCGTGCCGCTGTCCTTGACTCCGGCGTGGCGCTTCAGCAGCGATTCGAACAGGTCGCCCGCGACCGACAGCAACACGAGACCCAGCGCCATCGCTATCCAGATCGCTGCTGCCGCGACGGAGAGTTCCGACCGGTAGCCCGCCCCCTCGGCGAACTGCGTCACCACGACCGCATAGAGCGCGACCGCCGCCAGCGCCCCGTAGACGCCCTCCCAGGTCTTGCCCGGGCTGATGGCCGGCGCGAGCTTGCGGCGGCCAAACGCGCGGCCCGAGAAGTACGCCGCGGTGTCGGCGATCCACACGATCGCCATCGCCGCCAGCACGACCCAGGGTCCGCGTGCCTGCAGTTGCACCACCGCCGCCCACGCGCCGATCAGCACGACCACTCCGGTCAGCGCCATCGCCGCGTGCGACGCGGGGCGAAAATTCGAGCGCAGCCAGCGCGGCGCCAGCAGAATCCAGAAAGAAGCGCGGGAGCGCAGAGCGCTATCAGCGCGGCGTCGGGCCAGCCGCGGGTTCCAAACCCGGCCACCGGCAAGAGCATGGCGCCACCGCCGATGACGACCACGGACGCCGCGAACAAGGCCTGCAATCGGAGGCCGAATCCGGCAAGGCGCGCCCACTCGATTGCCGCCACGGCTATGGCGCCGAGCGCAGCAGTGCCCCAGCCTACCGGCGGCAGCAGGAACAGCGCCGCGAGGACGAGCGGAACGAGAACGAGTGCGGTGAGGATCCGCGTGCCGAGCATCGGAGTGACGGGAACGAGGATGCGCGGAAGGACGAGGGGCGTCATGCGCCCTGCGCCGCCACCTGTTCGCTCGTCCGGCCGAAACGCCGCTCGCGCTCCTGATACCACGCGATTGCGGTATCGAATGCCTCCGCGTCGAAATCGGGCCACAGCATCGGCGTGAAATAGAGCTCGGTATAGGCGAGCTGCCAAAGCAGGAAGTTCGAGATCCGCTGCTCGCCGCCGGTGCGGATGAAGAGATCCGGCTCCGGCGCATACGCCATCGCGAGAAACGGCTCGATCGCCTCGGGCGTGAAGCCTGCGCCGTCGCGTGCCGCTTCCGGGTGTGCGGCGAAATACCGCTTCGCCGCCTGCGCAATGTCCCAGCGTCCGCCGTAGTTCGCCGCGACCGTCAGCGTGAGCCGCGCGTTCGCCGCGGTCAGCGTTTCGCCGTCGCCGATAAGCTCGCGGATGCGCCGGTCGAAGCGCGCGAGATCGCCCGCCACCTTGAACCGGATGCCGTTCTCGTGGAGCTTCGCGACCTCCTGCTCCAGCGCCCGCACGAACAGGTCCATCAGGATCGATACTTCGTCCTCGGGGCGCCGCCAGTTCTCGCTCGAGAACGCGAACAGCGTGAGGTAGGAAATACCCCGTTCGATGCACGCGCGGACGATCCCGCGCACCGACTCGACGCCCCGGCGGTGCCCCGCCACGCGCGGCAGCCTGCGCTGCCTTGCCCAGCGCCCGTTGCCGTCCATGATGATCGCCACGTGCCTCGGTATGGCGCGGACCTCGGGAATGTCGCGTGTCGATGAAGTGAACATCTGGGTTCGAGGCGGCCCGGCGCGGAATGCGCCGGCGACCGCCTCGGGTCCGTCCCTCTATACGGCCATCAGATCCGCTTCCTTCGCCGCAAGGATCTTGTCGATCTCGGCGATGGATCGGTCGGTGAGTTTTTGCACGTCGGTCTGCGCATGGCGCTCGTCGTCCTCCGCCACCGCATGGTCCTTGAGCAGCTTCTTGAGATGCTCGTTGGCGTCGCGACGGATGTTGCGCACCGCGATGCGCGCGTTCTCGGCCTCGTGGCGGACGACCTTGATGAGATCGCGGCGGCGTTCCTCCGTCAGCGCGGGCATCGGCACACGGATCAGGTCGCCGGAGGTCGCCGGATTGAGGCCCAGGTCGGAATCGCGAATCGCCTTCTCGATCGCCGGCACCATCTTCTTCTCCCACGGCTGCACCGTGATGGTCCGGGCGTCGGCCAGCGTGACGTTGGCGCACTGGTTGATCGGCATCGGAGTGCCGTAATAGTCGACCTGGATGTGGTCGAGCAGGCCGGTATGTGCGCGTCCCGTGCGGACCTTGGTGAGGTCGTGCTTCAGCGTCTCGACCGTCTTGCCCATTTTCTGTTCTGCGGTCTTCTTGATCTCTGGAATCATGGATCTCTCCGAAAACCCGGTCGACGAACCTTCAACGAGTGCGCGAACGGCACGGTCGGCCGCCCGACGCAGCGCACAGGTCGCCCGATCTCAACAATGCACCAGCGTCCCCTCTTCGCCACCCAGCACCACTCGCTTCAGCGCACCCGGGACGAAGATCGAAAACACCTTGAGCAGCATGTTCTGGTCACGGCACAGCGCAAGGGCCGTCGCATCCATCACCTTCAGGTTCTTGACGATCGCCTCGTCGAACGTGAGATCGGTGTAGCGCTTCGCGGTGGCGATCCTTGTTCGGGTCGGCGGTGTATACGCCGTCGACTTTGGTCGCCTTCAGCACGATATCGACCCCCATTTCGCGGCCCCGCAGCGCTGCAGCGGTGTCGGTGGTGAAGAACGGGTTGCCGGTGCCGGCGGCGAAAATGACGACCTTGCGCTCCTCGAGGTAGCGCAGCGCCTTGCCTCGTATGTACGGTTCGGCGACCTGATCGGTGCGCAGCGCGGACTGCACCCGCGATTCGACGCCGGCGCGGCGCAATGCGTCCTGCAGCGCGAGCGCGTTCATCAGCGTGGCCAGCATGCCCATGTAGTCGGCCGTTGCGCGATCCATGCCGGCCGCGCCGGGCGCGACACCGCGAAAGATGTTTCCGCCGCCGATGACGATGGCGACTTCCACGCCCATCCGCGTCACTTCGGCGATCTCGGCGACGATCCGGTCGATCACTTCGCGGTTGATCCCGTACGCGTCGGCGCCCATCAGGGCCTCGCCCGACAGTTTGAGCAGGATTCGTCGATACGCAGGCACGTTTGCCGCAGCCGGAACCACGGCGACAGCGGCGATCGGCGCGACGGCGGCGGGCGGATTCATGAGCGAAGCCTCCGTGATGGGATCAGCGTGGGCATCCAGGACGACGGGTTCGTGGCGGATCCGGCTCAGACCTTGGCCATCGCCGCGACTTCGGCAGCGAAATCGTCCTTCTTCTTCTCGATGCCTTCGCCGACGACGAACATCGTGAATCCGGCGACCGACGCGCCCTTCTGCTTCAGGTGCGTGCCGACCGTCTCCTTGTTCTCGGCCTTGACGAATTCCTGCGCGAGGAGCGTGACTTCGGCCAGGAACTTGTTGACCGCGCCGTCGACCATCTTCTCGACGATGTTCGCCGGCTTGCCGGATTCGGCCGCCTTCGCCGCCGCGATCTTGCGTTCGCGCTCGATCACTTCGGCCGGGACCCCTTCGCGCGAAACCGCGAGCGGCTTGATCGCCGCGATGTGCATCGCGAGATTCTTGCCGACGGCATCGTCACCGCCGATCACGTCGACCAGCACGCCGATCTTGAGATTCGTGTGCACATACGAAGCAATTCTGCCGGTGGCGGTCCGCCGCTCGAAGCGTCGCACGGTCAGGTTCTCGCCGATCTTCTGCACAAGGGCCACGCGGCGAGCCTCGACGGATTCACCGGAGGCGAGCTTGAGGGCCGACAGCGCGGCGACGTCGGTGACGGGATGGCGCGCGACGAGCTGCGCGACCTCCCCCGCGAATGCGCGGAAATCATCGTTCTTGGCGACGAAATCGGTTTCGCAGTTGACTTCGACCATCGCGCCGACTTTCGCGTCCGTCGACACGTGGAGCCCGATCACCCCCTCGGCTGCGACGCGGCTGGCGGCCTTGCTCGCCTTGGCCCCGCTCCGGATGCGCAGCAGGTCCTCGGCCTTCGCGAGGTCGCCCGCGCTTTCGGTCAGTGCCTTCTTGCACTCCATCATGCCCAGCCCGGTGCGCTGGCGCAGTTCCATCACCATGCTTGCGGCGATTTCCGCCATGTCGTTGCTCCGCGTCTCGTTGTCTTCGGAACCGCAATTCCGCCGCAAGTTCCGCCGTACCCCGGCTGCGCTTCACGCCACCGGATTGCGCTGGCTCAAAAAAAGGGGCCGCGGCCCCTTGTCCGGTTGCTTCAGGCCGCCGGTTCGGAGACTTCGACGAATTCCTCCCCCGCCTGGACGATTTCCTGGATCACGAGGCTCCGGCCCTCGAGGACGGCGTCCGCCGCGCCGCGCGCGTACAGGCGAATGGCGCGGCTCGAGTCGTCGTTGCCCGGGATCACGTGGGCAATGCCGAGCGGCGAATGGTTGGTGTCGACGACGGCGACGATCGGGATGCCGAGCTTCATCGCCTCGGTGACCGCGATCTTGTGGTAGCCGACGTCGATGACGAAGAGCGCGTCGGGCAGCCCGTTCATCTCCTTGATGCCGCCCAGGCTCTTGTCGAGCTTGTCCCGCTCGCGCTGCAGCGTGAGGGCCTCGCGCTTGTTCATCTTCTCGAGCGTGCCGTCGTCGCGCATCGCCTCGAGGTCCTTCAGCCGCTTGACGGAGGCCTTGACCGTCTTGAAGTTGGTCAGCATGCCGCCGAGCCAGCGGGCATCGACGTAGGGCATGCTGCAGCGGCGGGCTTCCTCGGCGACGATTTCGCGCGCCTGCCGTTTGGTGCCGACGAACAGGATCGTGCCCTTGTTGGAGGCGAGCTGGCGGATGAATTTCATCGCCTCCTGGTAATGCTCCATCGTCTTTTCGAGATTGACGATGTGGATCTTGTTGCGGTGGCCGAAGATGTACTCGGCCATCTTCGGGTTCCAGTACCGGGTCTGGTGGCCGAAGTGGACACCGGCCTCCAGCATCTGACGCATTGTGACGGACATTCCTTGACTCCTGACAGGGTTGGACCACGACCCGCATGTCGGCTCGAGCTGCCGTCTCCGAATTTGCATCGAAACGGCCGTTCGGGCACCCTGAGGTGCGCGGGTCTGCGAATTTTCCCGATCTGCCCGCCCCCGGCGACACCGGGGCAACAACGAACCACGTGATGTCGAAAGGCGGCAGATCGAGCTAACATTCAATTTTAGCACGGATTTTTGCCCCGGGCGACCGGGAACGGCCCCTTGCGCGGACGACCCGCCGCGCCCATCTTCCGAGTTGCCATGGCGCAGCCCCACCCCGACCCCAACCTGACGGCAACGTTGGTCGCGGCCCGCGACGCGGCCGTCACGTGCGACCTCGCGCCACTTTCGATTCTCTCGGTCTCCGGCGCCGACGCCGCCGCGTTCCTCCACGGCCAGCTGTCGAGCGACGTGACCGGGCTCGCCGTCGACGCCGCCCAGTACAGCTCGTTCAATTCTCCGAAAGGGTCGGATGCTCGCCAACTTCGTCCTGTGGCGCGAAGGCCCGGACGAATTCCGCGTGTTGCTCCCGGGGGACGTCTCCGCGTTCGTCCGAAAGCGACTTGCGATGTTCGTGCTGCGCTCGAAAGTCACGCTCGACGACACCTCCGATGCCGTCGTTCGCATCGGCGTAGGCGGATCCGCGGCAGCGCGCGTGGTGCGGGCCGCGATAGGGGTCATCCCCGAACCGCTCACCGTCGCGCACGCAGGCGCGTCGACCGTCCTCGGCCTGCCCGGCCCCCGTTTCGTGATTCTTGCCGCCGCATCGGAGGCTGCCGCAACGATCGAGCGCCTTGCGCACGACACGGTGCCCGCGCCGTTTGCCGTATGGCAGTGGCTCACCATCCGCGCCGGTGTCCCGGTGGTGACCACGCCGGTGCAGGATCAACTCATCGCCCAGACGGCCAACTGGGACGTTCTGGGCGGGGTCAACTTCCGCAAGGGCTGCTACACCGGGCAGGAAATCATCGCCCGGATGCAGTACCTCGGCAGACTGAAGGAACGCCTGTTCGCATTCCACGCCGGGGCCGACCCCGTCGCCGCAGGCACGCGTGTCCACGGTCACGACTTTGGCGACCAGGCCTGCGGGATCGTGGTCAACGCGGCGGCGGCACCCGAAGGCGGCTCGTGACCTCCTCGCCGTCGTCCAGCTGGCTGCCGTCGCTGCGGGAGACCTGCGCCTCGGGTCGCCGGACGGCCCGGCGCTGTCATCGGTGCCCCTCCCCTACGCGGTGCCCCCTCCCGAACCGCCGCGCGCACGCGCGGGTGCCGCCTCGTAGCCCGCGACCGATGTGCCTGGCGCTCATCGCGTTCGACGCGCACCCCGCGTTCGCCGTGGTCATTGCCGCGAATCGCGACGAACACCACGCGCGCCCCGCGGCGCCAGCCGCCTGGTGGAAGGAGGACTGGGTCGCCGGACGTGATCTGACGGCCGGCGGAAGCTGGCTTGCCGTCACCCGCGCAGGACGCTACGCGCTCGTCACCAACGTCCGCGAGCCGGGATCCAGGGACACGCGCGCACCTTCCCGCGGCGCGCTCGTCACAAGCGTCGTCGCCGAGGCGTCGACTCCCGCGGCGAGCGTCGCGCGAATCACGGAGGCGGGCGCCGCCTACAACGGCTTCAACCTGATCGTCGGCGATCTTGGGTCCGCATGCTGGGGATCGAACCGCGCGAAAGGTACGCGGCCTCTCGCGCCCGGAATCCACGGACTCTCGAACGCCGCGCTCGACACGCCCTGGCCCAAGGTCCAGCGTTCCAAGGCCGCGTTCGCCGCCTGGTGCGCGAATGCCGAGCGCGATGTCGCGGCGCTGCTCGCCGTGCTCGGTGACCGGACGCCTGCCGCGGACGCGCAGCTGCCGGCAACGGGGATTCCGATCGAATGGGAGCGACGCCTGTCGTCGCCGTTCATCGTTGGGGAGGATGTCGGCTACGGCACCCGCTGCTCGACGATCGTCATCCTGGGCCGCGACGGCAGCGCGCGCTTTGTCGAGCGCACGTTCGACCCTGCCGGACATCCGACCGGCGACGTCGACCTCCGCTTTTCGCTGACCGCACCGCGCTGATCGCGGGTCGCGCACGCTCAGCGTGCGTAATCGCTCAGGAGGAGCCGCGCCCGCCCGTCCTGCACCGCAAGGGCGCACCGGCCGCCGACGGGCAGGGTCAGCTTTTCCGGGCAGTGGCCGAAGGGCAAGCCGGTATACAGCCGGCCCCCGAAACGGTTGCGTGCGTGCGCCACCATGGCTGCCGCGTCGTAACCATTGTCGTTATCGCTCAGCGTATAGCCATTGAACGTTCCGAGAAGCACGGCGCGCTGGCGCGCAAGCACGCCTGCGAAGTGGAGCTGGTAGAGCATCCGCTCTATCCGGTACGGCGTCTCGCCGATGTCCTCGAGGAACAGGATGCCGCCGTCGATCCGCGGAAAGTGCGGCGTGCCGACGAGGTGCGCCACCATGGCGAGGTTGCCGCCCCAGAGCGTACCCTCGCCCGTGTAGTCGGGGCCGTCGAGCTGACATTCGATTTCGCATCGATCGCTGCCGAGCACGTCCCAGCAATGGTCGAGCGTGAACGCCGACGGCGTTGCCGCCCCGAAATCGTAGGCGGCCATCGGTCCCGCGAACGTCGTCATGCCGACGTGCGCGAGGGCCGCCAGCTGGAACGCGGTGAAATCGCTGTGTCCCATCCATCGTTTCTTCGCCGACGCAAGCGCGGGGAAATCGAGCCGTTCGATGAGCCGCGACCAGCCGTAGCCGCCGCGCACGGTGACCGCAAGCTCGATGTCGCGATCGGTGGCCATCCTCGCCACGGCGGCGAGCCGCTCGTCGTCCGTCCCCGCAAACCGCTGCCAGCGCAATCCGCAGGTGGGGTCGATCACGACTCGATGCCCCAGCGCGCGCAGGCGATCCGCAGCGCGGTCGACGGCCTCCGACTCGGTCGGAAAGCCGGCCGGCGCGTAGAGCCCGATGCCGTAGGTGCGCGTATCGCTCACGGGGAGTTTCGGCGGAGATCGGCGAAGAATTCCGACAGCAGCTTACCGCATTGGTCGGCGAGAACACCGC
Source organism: uncultured beta proteobacterium (assembly GCA_963726765.1). Taxonomy (GTDB): domain Bacteria; phylum Pseudomonadota; class Gammaproteobacteria; order Burkholderiales; family Casimicrobiaceae; genus CAIWHR01. The sequence goes on from CAVSDH010000004.1 coordinate 310,662, forward strand.
CTTCCGCGGTCGCGTGATGATTGAGGCGCGTTTCCGCGAAAAGGTCGATGACCGAGCCGCACGCCCCGGTCTTCGGATCGCTCGCGCCGAAAACCAGCCGGCTGATGCGCGAGTGCAGGATGGCGCCGGCGCACATCGCACAGGGTTCCAGCGTCACGTACAGCGCGCAGCCGGGAAGCCGGTAGTTGCCGAGCGCGCGGGCGGCCTCGCGCAGCGCCGCGATTTCGGCGTGTGCAGTGGGATCGTTCGCCGCGATCGGCGCATTGCCGCCTCGACCGACGATCGCGCCGTCGCGGACGACGATCGCGCCCACAGGCACCTCGCCTCGGCTCCGCGCGGCGTGCGCGAGGACCAGCGCCTCCGCCATGTAGCCGGTGTCTTCCGCCGAGCTCATCCGTCGATGTCCGACCCAGTCCCCAGCATCGGCGCGTCAAGCGGTCGGCGGCGCACGACGGCTTGCTGGCACGCACCTTCGGGACTTGGATTCACCCTGCCCGTTCATGCGCCGGGGATCACCGCATCCGCTTCGATCTCGACCAGCATGGCGGGATCGATCAGCCGCGCGACTTCGACCATGGCGCAGGCTGGCCGGATGCTGCCAAAAACTTCACCGTGCGCGCGACCGATCGCCTCCCATTGCGCGATGTCGGTCACGTAGATGCGTGTGCGAACGACGTGCTCGACGCCTGCCCCGGCTTGCGCGAGTGCCGCCGCGATGTTCGCCAGCGCCTGCCGCGCCTGTGCATAGGCGTCGCCCTCTCCGACGAGCTTGCCCCCGGGGCCGGTCGCGGTCGTCCCCGCAACCCAGATGCTGTTGCCCACACGCACGGCGCGGGAGTAGCCGACGATGGGCTCCCACGGCGCGCCCGACGAGACATTCTGCCGCTTCAAGCGGACCCCTCGCCGCAACGCTTGAAGAAGAAGACGCAATCCGCGAGCGCGCCGTCGGGATCGGCCGCATACGCCGGCACGCTGCCGAACGGTTGCCAGCCCAGCCTCCGGTAGAGTCGCTCCGCAGCGCTTTCGGCACGCGTGTCGAGCAACAGGAGCCGGAACCCGCGCCGCACCGCCAGCGCTTCGACTTCGCGCATCAGTCGTGCGCCGATTCCCTCGCCGCGCGACTCGCGCCGCACCAGAAGCTTCTGTACCTCGCCGCGATGCCGTCCGTTCGGCTTGTTGCAGGGGGCGAACTGCACGGCACCCGCGATTCGGCCTCCGCGCTCGCACACGAGGACGATGCGATCCTCGGTGGCTGCGGCGGCAGTGACCTCGTCCCAGAAGCGGACATATTCACCGTCGGCGTGCGGCAACACATAGCCGACCGACGCGCCGCCATCCACCGCATCGGCGAGCAGCGCAACGAGTTCGTCGCGCCGCGAGCGCAGCTCCCGAGCCTCGAGCGCCCGCACGACGACGTCGTCGACGATTTCAGCCATCGGCGGCGCGCCTCGCGTTCTGCCAGCGCTCCTTGCGCTCCGCACGCCGCGCGGCGTCCGCGTCGCGCGCGGCACGCGCGACGGCAGCCAAATCGCTGCCCGCCAGCTGCGAAACGACGTCGGCGATCTCGGGCACGGGCGCTCCGGCCCGGTAGACTCGCCCGTACCCATCGCGCTGGAGCAGGCGAAAATCGACGAGCCAGCGCCGCAGTTCCACGTGGTCCGTGCCGAGCATCGCTCCGGCATCGGCGAGAAATGCGCGCAGCCGCTCGTTCACCTCGCGCTCGCTGAACTCGCCTCCGACGGGAAGACCTTGCGCCGCGGCGGCGAGCACGATCGCAAAGTCGCGGGCATTCGTTGATTGAAGCACCCCGAGCGACACGCCGCGGCGAACGGCGATCACCGCGAATCGTTCCAGCGCCGGGGGCACGAGGTGGCTGCCGGTACCCATGCTCACTCCCATTCGATCATCAACGACATTCGCAAATCCTGGTCACGACTGGCAGTTTCTGCCGGCGCCGCCGCGATCGTGAAACACCCGTCTCACGGCGCAAACCCCGCCCGGGGCGTCACTTGCCGCGCGTGAATTTCCAGTTGATTGTCGTGTCCCCGCCGCCGGACGACCCCTCGATCGTCACACCATCGGGGCTCACGATTCCCGCGGCCGCGCCCGCGTCCCCGCCAAACCACACGGCTCCGGACACTGCGGAGGCCGCGCCTTCACAGTCTCCGCTCAGCGCCGAGAGCGTAGCGGGCCATATGGTGGCGGCGGTCCCCGTATAGGTCGCCGGGCTGGCGTTGAAATCGATCGTCAAACTCCCGTCGGCGGGATCGATCGCATGGGTCGAGGGAGACCACCTGGCGGTGCACCCTGGCACGACAATGTCGGAGACTGTCGCGGTTCCGGTCGGTGAATATACGGCGACGTTGTTGACGATGCGGTCCAACGTCCACGTGACTTCGATGGTGACCGTCTCGTAGGGGAAGACAGTGGTCGCGGTGCCCGACCACGAGTCGTCGGCGATCGTGATGTTCGACACCGCCAGCGTCTTGCCCTTCGATCGGAAATCCACGCGCGCGCTCACCGCGACGGGGTTCGGGCTGGGCTTGGTCGCCGGGGCGGTGTAGGTCGCCTGCTGACCGCTACCGATCACGGTGCCGGTGCCGCCGGTTCCCCCGAGGACACCGTTGACCGACCATTCGCCGACGCGATTGAGATAGGTGACTTCATCGCCGGCGTCACAGTCGTGGACAAGCGGTTCAAGGTCTCCGCTGTCGGGGCTATAAGCAGAACGCCACCTGCAAAGCGACGCTCCCCTTCACGGGGATCGTCTTCTTCGGCGGACGGATCTGGAAGCCCTTGACGATTCGACCAATCGCTGAAATGGCTAGCCGTGACGCTCACCGACTTCGCCCCGGTGTCGACAATGGACTCGCCAGCCCACTGCCAGTAACCCGCGGGGGTCTGGAACGCGGCGCCGAGGGCTTCGACCGCCGTGCCCGTGACGTCCAGATCGGCGTACGTGAATTCGGACGTCACGGGCGTGAGGAACGTCTGGCCCGTCGGCGTGAGTCGATAGCCCGCACCGATTCGTCCGAGCGCCATGTTCGTGATCGGCTGGATTCCGATCACGGTGTTCGACGCGAGCGCCCCCGCCGGAATGGTCACGGAGATCCGGCCATCCGTCGAACTCAGGCTGCCGCCGGCGGCTCCGATGGTCGCACTCACCGGGCTTCCGCTGGGCACGCCCACCGCCGTGGCGACCGCGCCGCCGGACGGCGGCGCACTCCCGAACGGCTGGATGGTGATCGCCTTGGTTTGCGTGAAGCCGTTCACCGTCGACGTGAACGTCCCGGTGCGACCGTTGAACGCAAGCGAGGCCGTGCCCGCCGGCGTGACGACGACGGCGTCCGGATTGAAGGGGACAATGCCGTAGTACGGCCCCGTGGTCGTGTAGAAGGTGCCGGAAAATCGGTTGTCGCCGGCGAAGGTCACGCCCGGCAATACGACCCAGAGCGGATTGCCCGACGTGTCGTAGGTGTACCAGACACCGAAGATGTTGTTGCCGTGCTGGGCGAGCGTGAGACCCCAGCCCGATTCGCTCGCGTTCCACCAGATGTCGGAGTAATCCGCGCCCCAGTTGGGCGCCGCGCTGCCGAACGGCTGGCGTTGGATCTCCTTGGTCTGCGTCAACGCTCCGATCGTATAGGTGAATAGTGCCGTCCCGGGTGCCACCCCGGGCGGGGAAAAATCGAAACTGGCGGTGCCCAGCTTCGCGACCATGACTTGGCCCGAGTTGAACGGGACGTTGTAGGGCGGCCCGGTGGTCTGGTAGATGTCCCCCGCGAAGAAGCGCTTGCCCCCGCTAAACGTCCCGCCCGGGATCACGTACCAGACCGGATTGCCGTTGGCCGCGTAGGTGTACCAGACGCCGAACAGTTGGGTGTCGTGATCGGCCAGCGTGAGGCCCCAGCCAGACTCGTTCGGGTTCCACCAGATGTCGGAATAGTTCTGCGCGTGGACCAGCGGCGCGATCCATGTTGCACTAACCCAGGGCAAGCCAGATGATTGCTCGAGCGATCGACGACACGGTTTCTCCGGTTCGTGGCCTTAAGGGGGGACTGAGTATGGCCGTTTCACGCGAAAGACGGGGTAATTTCATTGCTGCGGCGCATTGGCGGAACCTGGCGCGTGTCGGCGCTTACGTGGTCAGCAAAGGGAAAAGAATTTTCAAACGGCCTGCTTCGGGCTTGCGGTGCGGATTGTATGAGTCAAAGTCGCCAAAAGGGTTGCGCTGCAACTGCACCAGAAGCGATCGGCATTCTCATCGGCGAGTCCAACGATAACGTTTGACGAGGATGGTAAGGCTCTATTCCCATTCGATGGTCGCAGGCGGTTTCGACGAAATGTCGAGTGTCACCCGGTTGATTCCTCGCACCTCGTTGATGATCCGGTTCGAGACCTTGGCCAGCAAATCGTGCGGCAACGGCGCCGCGTGCGCCGTCATGAAATCGGTGGTCTGCACCGCGCGCAGCGCGACGACGTGCTCGTAGGTGCGGCCATCGCCCATCACGCCGACCGAGCGCACGGGAAGGAACACCGCAAACGCCTGCGCGGTGAGGTCGTACCAGCTTCTGCCTTGGGCGTCGCGCGCCTGCCGGAGCTCGTCGATGAAGATCGCATCCGCGCGACGCAGCAGGGCGGCATGCTCCCGCGTGACGGCGCCGAGGATCCGCACACCAAGGCCCGGTCCCGGGAATGGATGCCGCCAGACCATCTCGCGCGGCAGTCCCAGCGCGATGCCGAGTTCCCGCACTTCGTCCTTGAAGAGCTCGCGCAAAGGCTCCAGCAGCTTCAGGTGAAGCGTCTCGGGAAGGCCGCCGACGTTGTGGTGCGACTTGATCGTGTGCGCCTTCTTCGTCTTTGCGCCGGCGGATTCGATCACGTCGGGGTAGATGGTCCCCTGCGCCAGCCATTTCGCATTGGGCAATCGTGCCGCCTCGCGCTGGAAGACGTCGACGAAGAGCTTGCCGATGATGCGTCGCTTCTGCTCGGGATCTTCGACACCGGCCAGCGCCGCATACATCTCGTCGGTGGCATCGACGTGGATCACGCGCACTCCCAGGTTTCGCGCGAACGTGTCCATCACCTGCTCCGCCTCGTTCAGGCGAAGAAGTCCGTGGTCGACGAAAACGCAGGTGAGCTGCGCACCGATCGCCTTGTGGATGAGAGCGGCGGCGACTGACGAGTCAACCCCGCCCGACAGCCCGAGGATCACTTCCTCGGCGCCGACCTGCGAACGAATCTGCGCAACCGCTTCGCTCGCGTAGTCGCTCATGTTCCAGTCCTCGCCGCAGCCGCAGATCGCGTGCGCGAAGCGGGAAAGGATTGCCGCGCCCTGCTTCGTGTGCGTGACCTCCGGATGGAACTGAACCGCGTAGAACCGCCGTGACTCGTCCGCCATGGCCGCAATCGCACACGACGACGACGAACCCGCGAGCTTGAATCCCGGAGGCAACGCCGCGACCTTGTCGCCGTGGCTCATCCAGACGTCGAGCAGGCCGTGGCCCTGTGCGTTCGCGCGATCCTGCAGGCCGGACAAGCAGCGCGGTGTGACCCTGCGCGCGGACCTCCGCATAGCCGAATTCCCGCACCGCGCCGGGCTCGACGGCACCGCCGAGTTGCGCCGCCATCGTCTGCATTCCGTAGCAAATGCCCAGCACCGGGACACCCAGGGTCCACACCATGTCGGGGGCCCGCGGCGTGTGGCCCACGGTCACGCTCTCCGGCCCGCCGGAAAGGATGATGCCTTTCGGCGCGAATGCGCGGATCGTCTCCGCATTGACGTCATAGGGATGGATCTCGCAATAGACGTGCGTCTCGCGCAGCCGGCGGGCAATGAGCTGCGTGTACTGCGCGCCGAAATCGAGGATCAGGATTTTCGAGTGAGACGGGGCGGCCATTCGCGGGTCGATGCTTTCTCGGCAGCGGATCTTGAAAGGAAAGGGCCGGCTCGCGCCGGCCCCGTTCGGGTGGCGCTACTCGACCCGGTAGTTCGGGGCTTCCTTCACGATCTGCACGTCGTGCACGTGCGACTCGCGGATGCCGGCCGAAGTGATCTCGACGAATTCCGCGCGCGTGCGCAATTCATCGATGGTGCCGCACCCGCAGTAGCCCATTGCAGCGCGCAAGCCGCCCATCAGCTGGTGGACCACGTTGACGAGCGGCCCCTTGAACGGGACGCGGCCCTCGATCCCCTCGGGTACCAGCTTTTCCGCGTCGCCCTCGGCTTCGAGTTCCTGGAAATAGCGGTCGGAACTGCCTTGCTGCATGGCACCCAGCGAGCCCATACCGCGATAGCTCTTGTACGAGCGCCCCTGGTAGAGCTCGATCTCGCCCGGGGATTCCTCGGTTCCCGCAAAGAGGCTCCCCAGCATGACCGCCGACGCGCCGGCGGCGAGCGCCTTGGCGATGTCACCCGAATAGCGGACGCCGCCGTCGGCGATGGCCGGGATGCCGAGCTTGTCGGCAGCCTCGAGTGCGTCCTGGATGGCGGAGATCTGCGGGACACCGACACCGGCCACGATTCTCGTCGTGCAGATCGAGCCCGGTCCTATGCCGACCTTGATTCCGTCGGCCCCGTGATCGCAAAGCGCCCGGGCGCCGGCCGCTGTCGCGACGTTGCCGCCGATCACCTGAACCTGCGGATATCGCTGCTTCACCCATCGGACACGGTCGAGCACGCCTTGCGAATGTCCGTGCGCGGTGTCGACCACGATCACGTCGACGCCGGCGGCTACGAGCGCCTCGACACGCTCCTCGTTGTCGCTCGCGACACCCACCGCTGCACCGGCACGCAGCTGGCCGTGCGCGTCCTTGCACGCGAGCGGATGCTCGGTGGACTTGAGGATGTCCTTGACGGTGATGAGGCCGATGAGCTCCCGGTCGCCGTTGACGACCAGGACGCGCTCAAGCCGGTGCCGGTGCATCAACTGCTTTGCCTGTTCGAGGTCGGCACCTTCCGGAACGGTGACCAGCTGGTCCCCTTTGGTCATGATCTTGGCGACCGGCTGGTCGAGGTTCGTCTCGAACCGAAGGTCGCGGTTGGTGACGATGCCCACGACCTTTCCGTGCTCGACGACCGGCAGGCCGGAAAAGCGATGCGCCCGCTTGAGGGCGAGGACTTCGCGGACCGACATGGTCGGCGGAACGGTCAGCGGGTCCTTGACGACGCCGCTCTCGAAGCGTTTGACCTTCGCCACTTCGGCCGCCTGCCTCGAGGCCGGCATGTTCTTGTGGATGATGCCGAGTCCGCCCTCCTGGGCCATCGTGATGGCAAGCCGGGATTCCGTGACGGTGTCCATCGCCGCGGAGACGAGCGGAATATTGAGCGTGATGGACTTCGTGAGGCGGGTGGCGAGACTGACGTCGCGGGGAACGACGAGGGAATGCGCGGGAACGAGAAGGACGTCGTCGAATGTCAGCGCCTTCCTGACGACACGCATGGGGTTTCTCCTGTCCGCAAAAACGGATTATACAGGCGATGCGAGCGGCGGAGAGGGGCCCCGAGCGCGCAGCGCGCAGGGGATCGGAGCCAATGCGAGTCGTCGCCAAGCGGCCGACAACTCGACTCCGAAAACGACCGGGGCCGTGCGGAGGCCGCCGACGTGAGCGGCGGAGAGGGGGAACGCGCGAACGGCGAGCAGGGGCCCCAACGGTATTTGGGGATGCGAGCCAGCGGGAGCGCGTTCGGAGGCCGACAGCTCGACATTGCCATTGGCACCAACGGTGCGGAGGCCGAACCGAGCGCGAAGCGCGCAGGGGATCGGAGCCAATGCGAGTCATCGCCAGGCGGCCGACAACTCGACCGCGGGAACGACCAAAGCCGCGCGGAGGCCGCCGATGCGAGCGGCGGAAGCGGCATGGACCATGAAGGGGGACTCTCCGGCACCCTTGCCTCACACCGGCGGTTCTTCGCCCGACGGCCGGCCGTTTCCCAGGGAGCATCGGTCGAACGGCCGTTTGACGCCGGGTGTACATTGGATTACCTTGCCATTGTCATAATCTTGCGGTCGCGACGGCGCGGCCCCTTTGAGCATCCCCATGATTCGACAACTGTTCCGCACATGCCGCCCGTCGGGCAATCGCACGCTGCTGGCCGCGTGCGCGGTCGGGATGGCGCTCGCCGCTGCTCCGGCATCTGCCGTCATGTACAAATGGGTCGACGCGAACGGCCGCATCACCTACTCCGACCAGCCCCCGACGGGCAATATGAAGATTGAAGTCGTCAACGGCGCCCCGCCGGCCGCGAACACGGATGCCGTCCGCGAGATGGCGAATCAGGAAGCCGAACTCAAAAAGCGCCTCGCGCAGCGCGCGGACGAGCAGAAGAACGCAGCGAAATCGCGCACCGACACGGTTGCGAAACAGCAGGCATGCGCCGAAGCGCGGAGCCAGGTCAGGGTCTACGACTCCGACCTCCTCATCGCCCGCGTCAACGAAAAGGGCGAGCAGGTGTTCCTCGACGAATCGATGAAAAGGCAGGAGCGCGACCGGCTGGAGGCAATCGCCAGGGAACGCTGCGCCGGCTGACGGCACCCGCGCCCAGCGAGCAAACGGCGGCCGGCGGCCGCCGTTTTTACTTCGGAACGGGCGTCACTTCTTTTCGACGTTGGCCTGATTGATCCGCACGTCGGCCTTCGCCTTCATCGTCGCAACGTAGGCGTCGAAGAGTTCGCGACCCTGCATTTCGGCGATTCTTCCGCGGGCGCCGGTGAGCTTCGAGGGATCCGTCGCCGCCGCCGGCGTCGTCGCCTGCTGCACCCGGTAGATCGCGTACCCGCCGCGCTCGTTGATCGCCCCGACGAACTGCGGCAGCTTCGCCGCGTCGACGCGAAAGATCTTCGTCAGGGCGTCCGGCGAGAAACCCGGCAGCGTCTGATTGCGTACCACGCTGACCGGCTTGCCGAACGCGACGCCGACCTCCTTGTCGCCCTTGCCCTGCTCCAGCAGTGCGAGCTTTGCGCGTCCGGACTTTTGTGCCATTTCGCTCGCTTCACGCTGCACCAGCTGGCGGCGGATTTCGTCCTTTACCAGGTCGAAAGGACGCGGCGCAGCGGCCTTGTACTCGACGACGCGGCCCGCCATCAGCGTATTGGGCGCGACCTCGAAGGCCTCGGTATTGCGCTTGGCGGATATGGACTCCGGCGCAAACAGCGCCTGGACGAATTTCGGATTGCCGAACGAAAGACGCTGCACGTCGGCGCGGGTCGCCCAACCGGACGTCTTCGCCTCGAGGTTCAGCGCCTTGGCGACGCCGGCCAGCGAATCGGCCTGCTCGTAGACCAGGTTCTGGAACTGATCGGCCGCGGCGGCGAATTTCTGGCTCACCTTCTGGCGCTTGAGATCGGCTTCGATCTGTCCCCGCGCCTCGTCGAATGACAGCGTTTTCGCCCCTGTCACGCCCTGGAGCTTGATCACGTGCCAGCCGAACTCCGACCGAACCGGGCCCACGATCTCGCCGGGCGACATCGCGAACACCGCGTCATCGAAAGCCTTTACCATCGTGCCGCGGGGATTGCTGCCGAGATCGCCCCCCAGCGACGCGGAACCCGGGTCTTCGGAATATTTCTTCGCGAGTTCGGCGAACTTCGCGGGATTGGCCTTGGCCTGCGCGGCGAGGTCTTCGGCTTTCTTTTGCGCCGTCGCCTTTTCTGCGTCGGACGCGTCGGGCTTGACCGCGATCAGGATGTGCAGAGGCCTGCCGCTGCTCGTCCTGCGTGTACTGTTTCACGTTGGACGCGTACTGTGCCTTCACCTCTTCCGGCGTGACCACGGATTGCGTTGCCAGGGCGTCCGGCGTCAGCACCAGATACTCGAACTTCACTTCCTCCGGCGTCCGGAAGGCACCCGGGTTGGCTTCGTAGAACGCCTTGACCGCGGCTTCGTCGACCTTGACTTCCTTGAGGTACAGCTCCGCGTCGATGGTCGCCGCCGCGACCTCCCGCTGCTGCTCGAGCAGCGTAATGAAGCCCTCCGCGGATGACTTCGCCACGATGCCGCCCGCGGCGATGGGCTCCACCAGCTTTTCCGCCAGCAGCTGCCGGCGCACGCTCGCCTCGTAGCTTGCCGGCACGATGCCGGCCTGCGCGAGCAGGAGCTTGTAGCGGTCGACCGAAAACCTTCCGCCGTCCTGAAACTGCGGGTCCGCTGCCACGCGCTCGAAGACCTGCGCGTTGGAGACCGCGAAATGAAGATCGGCACCCTTCTTCTCGAGAAGGCGCTCGCGGATCAGCTGCTGCAGGATGTTGAAACGCACCTCCGGATTTTCGAAGAGCGCCGGATCGATTCCGCGCTGGGTGCGCATCAGCATTTCCTGCTGGTCGCGCAGCGACAGGTCGAATTCCACCTGCGAGATCTTGCCGCCGTCGAACGTCGCGACGTCGCCGACGGTGTCGTCCCGCCGAAAGTAGTAGTCGACTCCGAAGAACGCGAACGGCAGCGTGATGAGCGCGAGAACGAACTGGACGATCCGTTTGTGCTTGGCGACGAGGTCAAACATGTGATGGCACCCGCTTCGGCGACCCTCGCGACGCCGCGTGATTGCGGGCGTCCCGGTTTCGACGGCATTGTCGCGCGCTTCGAATCGGCCCCCCCGGGGCTTTCACCATCGCTCGCGTACTATCAAAAAGGGCGAACTCGCGTTCGCCCTTCGACTGTTGGCGGAGTGGACGGGACTCGAACCCGCGACCCCCGGCGTGACAGGCCGGTATTCTAACCAACTGAACTACCACTCCCGAACTCGCCCGCATTCTGCACATGGTGGGTGCTGACGGGATCGAACCGCCGACATTCGCCTTGTAAGGGCGACGCTCTACCAGCTGAGCTAAGCACCCGCGCCGGCGACGGTTGCGGAAACCCCGTCAGGCGTGAACGATCAGCCGGCTAGTTTACAGCGTCCTTCAACGCCTTGCCAGCGCGGAACTTCGGCACCTTGGCCGCGAGGATCGGAATCGCCGCGCCGGTCTGCGGGTTGCGGCCCTGTCGCGCCGTCCGCTTGCCCACGTGGAACGAACCGAACCCGACGAGCGTCACCGAGCCGCCCTTTTGCAAGGTCGCGGTGATCGAATTCGTGAGGGCGTCGAGGGCGCGGCCTGCCGCCGCCTTCGAGATGTCGGCATGACGCGCGATCGCGTCGATCAGATCGGACTTGTTCACCGGATTCCCTTGTCGAAGGGACGGGAGCGCCGCGTCGGCGGCGCATCCGTCAATGCTTGATGACCGCGGGCTTTTCCTCGGTCGCGGCGGCCGGCACGGCCGGCGCATCCCCGGCCGACTCGGGCAGCGGTGCCGGCTGCCGCTCGAGCGCAGCTTCCAGCACCTCTTCGATCCAGCGCACCGGCCGTATTTCAAGGCGATTCTTGATCTCGTCCGGAATCTCGGTCAGATCCTTCACGTTTTCCTCGGGGATCAGCACCGTCTTGATTCCGCCGCGGCCCGCCGCAAGCAGCTTCTCCTTGAGGCCGCCGATCGGCAGCACTTCGCCGCGCAGCGTGATCTCGCCGGTCATTGCCACATCGGCGCGCACCGGGATGCCGGTCAGGATCGACACGATCGCGGTGACGATCGCGCCGCCGGCGGAGGGGCCGTCCTTCGGCGTAGCGCCTTCGGGAAGATGGATATGCAGATCCGTCTTGGTGTAGAAGTCCGCCGCGATACCGAGCGTCTTCGAGCGGTGGCGCACGACCGACAGCGCCGCGGCGATCGATTCGTTCATCACCTCGCCCAGTTTGCCGGTCGTCGTCGTCTTGCCCTTGCCGGGCAGCGCGACCGCTTCGATCGTCAGCAGGTCGCCGCCCACCTCCGTCCACGCGAGCCCCGTGACCTGCCCGACCTGGTTCTTCTTCTCCGCGATCCCGTAGTTGAACCGGCGAACGCCGAGGTACTTGTCGAGATTCTTGGAATTCACCTCGACCGGGCCCTTGGCGTGACGCGCCTTGCCCTCGCTCTTCCGCAGCAGCAACGCCTTCACCACCTTGCGGCAGATCTTGCTGATGTCGCGCTCGAGGCTGCGCACGCCCGCTTCGCGCGTGTAGTAGCGCACGATGTCGCGCAGGCCGCTTTCCGCCACCCGCACCTCGGACTCCTTCAAGCCGTTGAGCTTGATCTGCTTCGGCAGCAGGTACTGCTTGGCGATCGCGATCTTCTCATCTTCCGTGTACCCGGAAAGGCGGATCACCTCCATCCGGTCGAGCAGCGGCGCCGGGATGTTCATCGTGTTCGCCGTGGCCACGAACATCACGTCGGAGAGGTCGTACTCGACTTCGACATAGTGGTCGACGAACGTGCTGTTCTGCTCGGGATCGAGCACCTCGAGCAGCGCCGAGGACGGATCGCCGCGGAAATCCATGCCCATCTTGTCCACTTCGTCGAACAGGAACAGCGGATTGCGCACGCCGACCTTGGACATGTTCTGCAGGATCTTGCCGGGCATCGAGCCGATGTAGGTCCGCCGATGGCCGCGGATCTCGGCTTCGTCGCGCACACCCCCCAGGCTCATCCGCACGAACTTGCGGTTCGTCGCCTTGGCGATCGACTGCCCGAGCGACGTCTTGCCCACGCCGGGCGGTCCGACGAGGCACAGGATCGGCCCCTTCAGCTTGTCGACCCGCTGCTGGACCGCGAGGTATTCGACGATCCGTTCCTTGACCTTTTCCAGCCCGTAGTGGTCGGCATCGAGCACCTTGACCGCGGCGGCCAGGTCCTTGCTGATCTTGCTCTTCTTGCGCCACGGCAGCGCGACGAGCGTGTCGATGTAGTTGCGCACGACGGTCGCCTCGGCCGACATCGGCGACATCATCTTGAGCTTCTTGAACTCGGCGAGCGCCTTTCCCTCGGCCTCCTTCGACATCCGGGCCGCCTTGATCTTCTTCTCCATCTCGTCGAGGTCGGCGTTCTCGTCCCCCTCGCCCAATTCCTTCTGGATCGCCTTGACCTGTTCGTTGAGATAGTACTCGCGCTGGCTCTTCTCCATCTGCCGCTTGACGCGGCCGCGGATGCGCTTTTCGACCTGCAGGATGTCGACCTCGCCTTCGAGCTGACCGAGCAGGTGCTCGAGGCGTTTGCCGACGTCGCCCATTTCCAGCACCTCCTGCTTCTGCTCGAGCTTCAGCGGCAGGTGGGCGGCGATCGCGTCGGCCAGGCGGCCGCCGTCGTCGATCCCGGCCATCGACGTCAGGATTTCCGGCGGGATCTTCTTGTTGAGCTTCACGTACTGGTCGAACTGGGCGAGCAGGGCCCGGCGCATCGCTTCGACCTCGTGCGGCTGCCCATCTTCGCCGACGATCGCGCTCGCTTCTGCCGACAGGTAATCCCCTTCGTCGACGACGCGGTCGAGCCGCGCCCGCAACGCGCCCTCGACCAGCACCTTCACGGTGCCGTCGGGCAGCTTCAGCATCTGCAGCACGGTGGCGACGGTGCCGATCGTATACAGGTCCTCCGCGACCGGGTCGTCCTTCGCGGCGGAACGCTGCGCGACGAGCAGGATGTGCTTGCCGGTATCCATTGCGACGTCGAGTGCCTTGATCGACTTCGGGCGCCCGACGAACAGCGGGATCACCATGTGCGGAAAGACGACGACATCGCGCAGCGGCAGCAGCGGCAGCGCGTTCATGTCGATGGCGGAAACGGGTTCAGTGGCCATGCAAGCCTCGGTAGGGAAACACTAAAGGGAACATGGGGCCGACGCGAGGCGGTGTCAAGCCGCGGCCGGCACGCGTGGATGTATTGTGCATAGTCAACGGGTTAGCGAAGGCGGGATCACGCACTTCGGCCCGTCCGGCCCGGCGCAGGGCGCGCCAGAGCACGCATACGGCGCACGCTAGCTGTGGGCCGACGCAACCTTCGGCAGATCCGCGAAAACGAGCAGAGGCTTGCCGTCGTTGGCGATCGTCGCCTCGTCGACGACCACGCGAGCGAGATTGTTGTGCGACGGCAGGTCGTACATGACGTCGAGCAGCACCTGCTCCAGGATCGAGCGCAGGCCCCGGGCGCCGGTCTTTCGCGCCAGCGCCTTGCTCGCGATCGCCCGGAGCGCGCCTTCACGGATCTCGAGTTCGACGCCCTCCATCCGGAACATCTTGTGATATTGCTTGATCAGGGCGTTCTTCGGCTCGACCAGGATCTGGATCAGTGCCGCCTCGTCCAGCTCCACCAGCGTGGCGACCACCGGGAGCCGGCCGACGAACTCGGGAATCAGGCCGAACTTGATGAGGTCCTCGGGCTCCGCCTCGCGCAGCAGCAGGCTGATGTCCTTGCGATCGTCGGGGCTCGACACCTCCGCGCCGAACCCGATGCCGGTCTTGGCCGTGCGGTGGCGAACGATCTTTTCCAGCCCGTCGAACGCGCCGCCGCAGACAAACAGGATGTTGGTCGTATCGACCTGCACGAATTCCTGGTTCGGGTGCTTGCGCCCGCCCTGGGGCGGCACCGAGGCGATCGTCCCCTCGATGAGCTTCAGCAGCGCCTGCTGGACGCCCTCGCCCGAGACGTCACGCGTGATCGACGGGTTGTCGCTCTTGCGCGAGATCTTGTCGATTTCGTCGATGTAGACGATCCCGCGCTGCGCCTTCTCGATGTCGTAGTCGCATTTCTGCAGCAGCTTCTGGATGATGTTCTCGACGTCCTCGCCGACATAGCCGGCCTCGGTGAGCGTCGTCGCGTCGGCAATGACGAAGGGCACGTCGAGCAGCCGCGCCAATGTCTGCGCCAGGAGCGTCTTGCCCGAGCCCGTGGGGCCGATCAGCAGGATGTTGCTCTTGGCGAGCTCGACCTCGTCGTCCTTGGTGCCCGTCTCCAGCCGCTTGTAGTGGTTGTAGACCGCGACCGAGAGGATCTTCTTGGCGAGGTCCTGGCCGATCACGTACTGGTCGAGGATCTGCCGGATCTCGTGCGGGGTCGGCAGCTTGCTCTTGTCCGTGCGAGAGGACTCGGCCGTTGCGCCCTCCTCGCGGATGATGTCGTTGCAAAGCTCGATGCACTCGTCGCAGATGAACACCGACGGACCGGCGATCAGCTTGCGCACCTCGTGCTGGCTCTTCCCGCAAAAGGAGCAATAGAGCAGCTTGTCGCCGGTCGATTTGTCGGCCATCAGAGTCGGTGGTTTCGCGTAAACCCGTTTGCCAATCAAGGCCCTGGAAGCGGTTGGAGCGGAATGACTTTACCCGCCCTGGACCCGGTTCTGCAAGACCTTGTCGACCATTCCGTAGGCCAGGGCCTCCTCGGCGGTCAGAAAATTGTCGCGATCGGTGTCGCGGGCGACTTCCTCCACCGACTTTCCGGTGTGCAGCGCCATCAGCTTGTTGAGCCGCTCGCGCAACGCCAGGATGTACTTGGCGTGGATCGCGATGTCGGAGGCCTGCCCCTGGAAGCCGCCCAGCGGCTGGTGGATCATTACCGTGGAATTCGGCAGCACGAAGCGCTTGCCCTTGGCGCCGGCGGCCAGCAGGAACGCGCCCATCGAGGCTGCCATCCCGATGCAAAGCGTCGAGACGTCCGGCTTGATGAACTGCATGGTGTCGTAGATCGCCATTCCGGCGGCGATCGATCCGCCGGGCGAATTGATGTAGAAATGGATGTCCTTGTCCGGGTTCTCGGACTCGAGAAACAGCATCTGCGCAACCACCAGATTGGCGGTTCCCTCGTCGACGGGACCCACCAGGAACACCACGCGCTCCTTCAGCAGGCGCGAGTAGATGTCGTACGCGCGCTCGCCGCGCCCGCTCTGCTCGATCACCATCGGGATAAGACCCAGGCCCTGCGGGTGCGTCATGGCGAAACCCTTCGTGACGGCGTGATTCCGTATTGTACGGGAGGCGCCGCACTGCGACGGGCTGGCGCGACGGACGATGCGCACTTGGGGACGCGCGGCGCAATCGCAAGCCATGGCGGCATGTCGGCTACTGCCTGTGCGCTACGGACTTCCACGGGAATCCGGTGCGACGTCACTGCGGCGGCGGGCCCATCAGGTCGGCAAAGGTCGTGGGCTTGTCGATGACCCTGGCCCTGGCCAGCACCCAGTCCACCACGTTGCGCTCGACGGCGAGCGCCTCGAACTCCTTCAACCGCTCGGGCTTCTCGTAATGCCAGCGAACGACGGCGTCCGGCTGCTCGTAGGTCTGCGCCGCCTCCAGCACCAGCGCCTTCACCTGCTCCGCCTTGGCCGACAGCCCGTGGGCCCGGACCACTTCCGCGAGGACCAGCCCGAGCGCGACCCGCTCCTCGGCGCTGCCGCGAAACATTTCCGGCGACAGCTTGATGTCTTCGGCCTTCATGCCCTGGCGGCGCATCTCCTCGGCCATTCGACCCGCCATGTTCTGCGACTCCTGCTCGACGAGCGAGCGAGGAAGGGCCAGCTCGGCCCTTGCGCGGAGCGCGGCCAGCGACTGCTCCTTCAGGCGGGATTCGATCTTGCGTTTCAGCTCGAGCTTGAGATTGGTCTCGATTTCCGCGTGGAGCTCGGCCAGGTCCCCGCTCGCGATGCCGAACGTCTTCGCGAACTCGGCGTCGACCGCCGGGACGATCGGCGCCTCGATCGTCTTGACGGTCAGCGTGAATTCCGCGGCCTTGCCCGCGACTTCCTTGCCGTGGTAGTCCGCCGGGAACACGAGCCCGAAGGATTTCGTGTCGCCTGCACTCATTCCCGCGATGGCGGCCTCGAACTCGGGCAACATGCGGGCCTCGCCCAATACGACGGCGAAGTCCTTCGCCTGGCCACCCGGAAACTCGACGCCGTCGATCCGCCCCGAGAAATCGACGATCGCGCGATCGCCGGTCGCGGCAGCGCGCTCCGCTCTCTCGTAGCGCGTGCGCTGCTTGCGCAGCACGTCGATCGTGCGGCGAACGTCTTCGGGGCCCACGTCCGCCAAGCGGGCGCTCGATGTCGACCGTCGACAGGTCGCCCAGCGCGATGTCGGGATAGACCTCGAAAACGGCTGAGAACTCGAGTTTGTCGGGCGCGGCTGCGTTCTGCTTCGGCTCGATGCGCGGATAGCCGGCCACGCGGACGTTCTGGTCGCGCATCGCGTCGGCGAATCCCGCCTGTACGGCGTCCGTGATGACCTCGCTGCGGACCTGCGGCCCGTATTGCTGCGCGACCATCTTCATCGGCACCTTGCCCGGCCGAAACCCCGGAACCTTGACGTTCTTGGCAAGCCGGACAAGGCGCTTCTCGACCTCGGTTTCGATCTCGACGACCGGAACCGCCAGATTGAGCCTGCGCTCGAGCTGGCCGATCGTCTCCAGGGTGGTTTGCATGGGCGTCCTGTCCTTGCCAAATTCGACTCGTGGTGCGAAAGGGGGGACTCGAACCCCCACGGGCTGCCCCGCCGGCTCCTAAGGCCGGTGCGTCTACCAATTCCGCCACTTTCGCTGTTTCCGGCACGTCGTGGTGCGTGCCGATCAGTTTGCAACGGGCAGTTTCGCGCAGCCGGGGCAGCGAAGGCTCGCTGCGACGTCCGCAAGGCCGCTTGCGCGAGCCTGCTACGGCACGCCTTTTCCAGACCGGGCAGCCGCTTTCGCAGAACGTGCGATTATAGCCGATGCGGCCACCGGCCGCCAAAGGCGGAACGCCGATGGCGACCGGTTTGCGCGCAGTTTGTCATGTATTCGGCGTTTCACACGCCCTTCCTTCGTGTCGGCTGCCCATTACGAGAACTTTCCGGTTGCGTCGTTCCTGCTCCCCCGTGCGGCGCGGGACGCCGTGCTCGCGATTTACCGTTTCGCGCGGGCGGCGGACGACATTGCCGACGAGGGTGACGCCCCGCCGGCGCAGAGGCTGGCGGCACTCGATCGCTACGAGCGCGCGCTCGACGCCATCGAGGCGCGCCAACCGCCTTCCGATGCGCCCTTTGCGGACCTCGCCATCGCCATCGAGCGCCATGCGCTTGCCGATTCCGCTGTTTCGCGACCTCCTGTCGGCATTCCGCCAGGACGTGACCGTCCACCGCCATGCGACGTGGACGGCGCTCCTCGATTACTGCCGCCGTTCGGCCAATCCGGTCGGGCGGCTGCTCCTGCACATTCATCGCTGCGACAACGCGGACAACGCGAACCGAAGCGATGCGATCTGCACCGCGCTGCAGCTCGTGAATTTCTGGCAGGACGTCGCGCCGGATTGGCAAAAGGGGCGCATCTACCTGCCACAGGAGGACCTCACGCGATTCGATGTCGATGAAGCGCACATCGCCGAGGGCCGCCATGACGAGCGATGGCGAGCACTCCTGGCCTTCCAGACGGAGCGCACGCGCACCTTGCTGGAGTCGGGGCGCCCGCTCGTTCGGTCGCTGCCATGGCGTTTCGGCCTCGAACTCTCGGGTGTGCTCGCTGGCGGACACCGAATTCTCGATCGCATCGACCAGGCGGGAGGCGACGTCTTCCGCCACCGACCCCGGCTCGAACGCAGCGACTGGGCGGTCGTTGCCTGGCAGGCGATCGCCCCGCTGCGCCGACACCGACTGGCCGCAGCGGGGAGCCCATGATCGCTGCCGCCGGATCCCGGTGGGAAATCGTCCGATGACCCCCGACGAGTACTGCAGGCAGAAAGCCGCCCGGAGCGGGTCGAGCTTCTATTACAGCTTCATGTTCCTGCCGCCGCCACGGCGGCGCGCGATCACCGCGCTCTACGCGTTCTGCCGCGAAGTGGACGACGTCGTCGACGAAACGAGCGACCCGGGCATCGCCCAGGCGAAGCTCGCCTGGTGGCGAGAACAGGTGCGCGCCGTCTTTCGCGGCAAGCCGCAGCACCCCGTGGCGCTGGCGCTGCAACCGGTCGTCGCGTCGTTCGACCTCCCCGAAGCGCACTTCGATGCCGTGATCGACGGCATGGCGATGGATCTCGAGCGCAATCGGTATCTCCACTTCGAGGACCTCGAGCGCTACTGCCACCGGGTGGCCGGTGTCGTCGGCCTCATGTCGGCCGAAATCTTCGGCTACACCAATCCGGCGACGCGGCAATACGCTCGCGATCTCGGCATCGCGTTCCAGCTGACCAACGTCGTCCGCGACGTCGGCGAAGATGCGCGACGCGGCCGCATCTACCTGCCGCAGGACGATCTCGAGCGCCATGGCGTCCCGGCGACGTCGATTCTGCAATGCGCAGGGGGCCGGGCGTTCCGCGAACTGATGGTGCATGAGGTCGCGCGCGCTCGCGAATGGTACGAGCGTGCGTTGGCGGCGCTGCCCCGGGAGGATCGCATTTCGCAACGACCGGGGCTCATCATGGCGGCGATCTATCGCGCCCTGCTCGACGAAATCGTGCGCGACGACTATCGCGTTCTCGAGCACCGAGTCGCGCTGACGCCGCTGCGCAAGCTGTGGATCGCGTGGAAGAACCGCGCGCAAGGCGTGACGGGCGGGCCGCCGCCTCGCGTCGCGGTCGTCGGCGGCGGCTGGGCAGGCTGCGCGGCGGCGGTGCAGCTCGCCAAGGCAGGCGTACGCGTCACGCTGATCGAGCAGGCTCGGTTGCTGGGCGGGCGTGCGCGACGCGTCACACTGCCCGACATCGCGATCGACAACGGCCAGCACCTGCTCATCGGCGCCTATCGCTGCACGCTGGGGCTCATCGATCGCGTGCACCCGGCGGGTAGCGCCGGACGCTTGTTCCGGCGATTGCCGCTGCAGATTCACCCCTTCGGTTCCCCTGCCGGAAGCGTCTCCCTGCGGGCGTGGCGACTTCCCGCGCCGCTCAACCTCGCCGGCGGCCTTCTCGCCGCGAGGGGACTTGCGATTGCGGAACGCGCCGCCTTGATCGCCGATTTCCGTCGCCTTGCCCGGGCCGGATTTCGCGTGCCGCCGGAGCAAACGGTGGCGCAGTGCTTCGACGGCACGCCGGCGCGTGCCGTGACCGCCGTCTGGGAACCGCTGTGCATCGCGGCGCTCAACACGCGGCCCGAACATGCGTCGGCGCAGGTCTTCGCCAACGTGCTGCGTCTCGCATTCGTGGGCTCGGCACGGGGCAGCGACTTCCTTGTCCCTGCGACCGACCTCACGACGCTCTTTCCGGAACCGGCGGCGCGGCTCGTCGCGCGCCACTCCGGCAGCATCAGGACGGGGGTCGCGGTGCGCGGTGTCGCAGCAGACGGTCGCGGTGTTGCGTTGAGTCTCGACGGAAGCGGCGAGACTTTCGACGCGGCGATCATAGCGGTCGCGCCGCATCAGCTCGCGACAACGATCGGCGCCGATGCCGCGGGAAGCGACGCATGGCGCGACGCGCTCGCGCAAGTCGGCGCGCTGACATGGGAATCGATCACGACGGTCTACCTCGCGTATGCCGAGCCCGATGTCGCTTCCGGTTCCGATGATGCGCCTCGACGATGCGCCCGGACAATGGGTGTTCGATCGCACGGGCGCGTTGCCGCCGGCGCCTCCGAACGGCGCGCGAAGCCTCGCGGCCGTCGTCATCAGCACGTCGGGTCCCCACGACGGTCAGGACCAGCGCACCCTGGTCAGGAGACGCCGACGCCCAGCTGCGGCGGCTCGCCGGGCGCTGGCCGGTTCCGGTGTGGTCGCGCGTCATCGCCGAGCGACGTGCGACCTATGCGTGCACCCCGGGTGCCGCCAGGCCCGTTGCGGGCCGGGTCGCGCCCGGCGTGTATCTCGCCGGGGATTACACCGACGCGGAACTCCCCGCCACGCTCGAGGCGGCAACGCGGAGCGGCGTCGCGGCAGCGCGCGCCTTCCTTGCCGATTACCGCGCTGGCGCCGGACCCGCGCGCTGAGATCGCGGCGAGGGCGATGCATCCCGGCGCGGACCGGGCGATCATGCGCCGCGCGGCGCCCGACTGCTCCCGGTCCGGTTGCGGATGAGCCGCTGCTGCTCGCGGGACCACTCGCGTTCCTTGATCGTCGCGCGCTTGTCGTACTGCTTCTTGCCCTTCGCGAGGCCGACGTCGAGCTTCACCCGCCCCTTGCTGTAGTGCAGGTTGAGCGGCACCAGCGTGTAGCCGGCGCGCTCGACCTGACCGACGAGGCGGCTGATTTCGCTCTTGTGGAGGAGCAACTTGCGCGTGCGCGTCGGATCGGCGTGCACGTGCGTCGACGCCGTCGTCAGCGGCGTGATGTGCGCTCCGATCAGCATGATCTCGCCGTCGCGGACGATCACGTACGACTCCTTCAGCTGGGCGCGACCCGCGCGGATCGCCTTCACTTCCCACCCTTCGAGCGAGAGCACCCGCCTCGAATTTCTCCTCGATGAAGTAGTCGTGATACGCTTTTCGATTGTCGACGATGCTCATGCGTTGCGCGATCCGCGGCGAGACGCCCGGTTGGCGCGGACGCGGCGGCCGCCGCGCGCTGCCGTTCCGAGCCGTTCATCATCTTACCAACCCACCCATGTCCAGCGTCAAAAAGTCGGTGCTGGTTCCGTTCGGCGCCGCCGCGATGTTCGAACTCGTCGACCGCGTGGAGCTGTACCCGGAGTTCCTGCCGTGGTGTGCGGGCGCGCAAGTCCTCGCGATGCACGAAGGCGGCAAGACTGCCCGCATCGACATCGACTATCACCGCGTCAGGGCGCACTTCACCACGGACAATGCGAATCGACCGCCGGAATCGATCGTCGTCACTTTGAAGGACGGCCCGTTTCAGCACCTCCACGGCGAATGGTCGTTCGTGGCGCTCGGGCCATCGGCGTGCCGAGTCGAATTCGAGCTCGCCTGGGAGTTCGCGACCGGCCTCCTAGAAGGCGTCGTCGGCCCGGTGTTCGGCCACATCGCGAACACGTTCATCGACGCCTTCGTGCGCCGTGCCGAAGCCGTCTACGCGCCGCCGGCATGAACGTGACCGTCGTCTGGGCTGCGCCCGGCGTGCAGGATGTCGTTCCCGTCGTGCTTTCGCCCGGGGAAACCGTTGACCATGCGGTCACGCGTTCGGGACTCATCGAACGCTATGCGCTCGACGCCGGGGAGCTTCGCTTCGCGGTGTTCGGGCATACGGCGCGCGCCGATTCCGAACTCGCCGAGGGCGATCGCGTCGAGATCACGCGACCGCTCGTCGCCGACCCGAAGGAATCGCGACGTCGACGCGCCCTTTCGCAACCGCGGGTCAAAACCGTTCACGCGTCACGGCGCCGCAGGCAGGGATGATCGCCGGTTTGCCCGATACCCGCGGATCGTGGACAATGCGGCCGATGCATAAGCCGCCTCCCCATTTCCGTCGGCGCCTGCGCATGGTTGCCGGGGCTGTCGCAGCGACGGTCGCGTTCGCGTTCGCGCCAGCAGCGAACGCGCAGGAGGCCCCGGCATCGTCGCTTGCCGACTCGGCGACCGCGGCGGTCCGGGACGCGGCTTCGAACGCCTTGCATACGGCCCGCGACCTCACGTCGTCGGCACTCGATCTGATCGGCATCCGCTACAAATGGGGTGGCGCCACGCCGCAAGGCGGCCTCGACTGCAGTGGGCTCGTCCAGTTCGTCTTCCAGCAGGTGACGGGCGTCACCCTGCCGCGATCGGCGAAGGAACAGAGCCGGGTTGGGGAGAAGGTCACGCTGGCCGACCTGCAGCCGGGCGATCTCGTCTTCTTCAACACGCGCCGCTTCGCGTTCTCGCACGTCGGCATCTACGTCGGCGACAACCGTTTCATCCACGCGCCGCGGCGCGGCCGCGACGTCGAAGTCGCGACGATCGACAACAGCTATTGGCAGAAGCATTTCAACGGCGCTCGCCGGTTGATCGGCGTGCTGCCGGAAATGATGCCGGCGCTGATCGCCGAGGCCGCTGCATTTGCACCGGAGAGCGGTGCCGTGGCCGATCCGCCGGCCGAACTCGCGACGTTCGACGACGCGCAGCCCTGATCGGGCGCACTAGGCCGATCCCGCCTATTCCTTGGCACCCGCGCGCTGCAGGCGCGCGACGAGCGCCCCGTCGTTGTTCCGCTTTGCCCAGTCGAGCGCGCTCGCCCCGCTCTGGTTGCGGCGGTTGACCTCGGCGCCGCGCGCGATCAGGAGATCGACGGTCGACGCTCGTCCCTCGCGCACGGCCATCATGAGCGGCGTGGTGCCGTTCGGGGAGACCGCCTTGACGTCGGCACCCTCGGCAAGCAGGTAGCCGACCACGTCGTCGTGACCTCCGGTGGCGGCGTAGATCAGCGCGGTCCAGCCGGCGTTGTTGACGTCGGCCCCCCGGCCGCGCAGTTTCTTCACCACCTCGAGATGACCGTTGAGCGCGGCGATCATCAGCGCCGTGTCGCCGTACCTATTGCGGATGTTCACGTCGGCGCGGCCGGCCAGCAGCGCCTCGGCAGTGGCGACGGCACCGCCGCGGGCGGCGACGATCAGCACGGGCTCGCCGTTGGCATCCCGCCCGTTCGGGTCGGCCCCGCGCGCCAACAAGGCCCGAACGTCGGCGGCACGGTCGTTCGCGACGGCGATCCAGAGCTCGTCCGCGCGCGACTGCGCCGCGGCGGGCAACGGATGCACGACGAGCGACAGCGCACACGCCATGAAGGCAAGCCGGGCGAAGGGGCCAAGGCGAGCGGGAGGGACGTCACGGGACATTCGGATGCTCCGTCGGATCGATGCGGAAAAGGCGGAAGAAATTGGCGCTCGTCGCGCCTGCGATCCTCTCGACCGGGAAACCCGTCAGGTGCGCGATCTCGCGTGCCACGTGCGGCACGTACGCGGGCTGATTGCGCTTGCCGCGAAATGGAACCGGCGCGAGATACGGCGAATCCGTCTCGATCAGCATCCGGTCGAGCGGCACACGTCGCGCGACGTCCTTCAGCGCGACCGCGTTCTTGAACGTCACGATGCCGGAAAACGAGATGTGGAAACCGAGGTCGAGTGCCTCGCGAGCGACCTCCCAGGTCTCGGTGAAGCAGTGCATGACCCCGCCTGTCTCCCCGGCGCCCTCCTCCCGCATGATCGCGAGCGTATCGTCGGCGGCGGATCGCGTGTGGATGACGAGCGGCTTGCCGGAGGATCGCGCCGCGCGGATGTGCGTGCGAAAACGTTCGCGCTGCCAGCCCAGGTCACCGGTCAGCCGATAGTAGTCGAGTCCGGTTTCGCCGATCGCGACGATCTTGGGGCGCAAGGCGAACGCCACGATGTCGTCGACCGTCGGTTCCTGGATGTCGGCGTAGTCGGGATGCACGCCGACGGTCGCGTACAGGTTGCGGTTGGCCGCCGCAAGCGCGTACACCGCGGTCCAGTCCGGCATGGTGACGGCAATGCAGAGTGCGTGCGTGACCCTGGCGGCGGCCATCGCCTCCAGCAGGGCGGGCATTTCGCCGGCGAACTCCGGAAAATCGAGATGGCAGTGCGAATCGACGAACACGAAATGAAACTCCACACCGAGACACGACCTCGGCCTCCGAACGGTCCCGATTGATCGCGACGCCGAAGTGTTGGCCTCCTGCGCCGACTCGAGATTGCTCCCATCCCCTGGGCGCTTCGCACCGTGGGGCCCCTGCTCGCCGCTCCCGACGCTACATCGTATGAGTGGGACGCGGGGATGCGAGCGACTCGCCGAGGATCTTTTCGATCGTGGCGCGCGCGGACGCGCCCGTGTCGTCAAGGGTGAACTGCACGCCGATCCCCTGGGTGCGGTTGCCCTGGACCCCCTCGGGAGTGATCCAGACGACCTTGCCCTGGACCGCGATCCGGTTCGGATCGTCCATCAAGGACAGCAGCATGAACACTTCCTCGCCGATCTGGTATTGGCGCGACGTGGGGATGAAGATGCCGCCTCCCTTGAGGAACGGCATGTACGCAGCATAGAGCGCGGCCTTCTCGCGGATGTTGAGCGAAAGCACGCCCGGTCGGGCCCCTCCCGCGGCCATCGCGGCGGAAGCCGCGGATCCTGTCGCCTTGCCTTCCTTCATCGTCGCTAGCCGAAGAGGCCCCGGTAATCGATCAGCAGCGCCTCGGCCACGAGACGCGGCGCCAGCGGATGCGCGACGAGCGCGCGTTGCCGCAGCAGCGAACGATGATAGCGAAAGAGCGGCACCGGCGCTACCTGTCGCGCCAGCGCGGAAAGCGCGCCGGAGGCATCCGGGTTCTGCCGCGCCGTCCCGCCCGACGCAATGCGCGCCATGTCCGCCGTCCAGGCGATCAGCCAGTCGATGACCCATGCAAGGCGAGCGCGGCGGTCGTCCTTCGCCACCGCATCGATGCGCGCCGCGAGTCCCGATGCCGAAAGGCGATGCGGTTCCGACAGGGCCGCGATCCACGCGCGGCGCTCTTCCTGCACGCCGGGTTCGCACAGCGCGAGCGCCGCCAGCGGCGCGCCGCCTGCCTGCGCCAGGGCGACATCGGGCTCCGTCGACTCCTTGCGCGACGAGCCACGCCCTTGCGTCCTCGGGCGACGGTCGCGGCGCCTCCTGCTTCCGGCAGCGCGACACGATCGTCGGAGCGAGGCGCGCGGGTTCCCCCGACACCAGGATCAGGAACGTGTCCGCCGGCGGTTCCTCGAGTGTCTTGAGGAGCGCATTCGCCGCGGCCGTGTTCATCCGGTCGGCAGGCGCGATGACCGCCACTTTCGCCCGCTGGCGATGACTCGTGAGCGAAACGAAATCGATCAGGCTGCGAACGCGGTCGATGGCGATCTGGTCGACCACCTCCAGCTCGCCGGTCTCGTCGTCGATCCGCAGTTGCTCGATCCGCATGAGATCCGGGTGCTGACCGGCGACGGCATAGTGGCACCCCGGACATTCGCCGCATCCGAGTCGGTCGGCGCGCGGGGTCTCGCAGAGCAGTCCTTGCGCCAACCCCAGCGCCAGCGCGTGCTTGCCGATGCCTCGCGGTCCGTGAATCAGCAGCGCGTGCGGGAAATGTCGTCCGGCGCGCGAGGAGTTCCGCGGCCGCCGCGTATTGCCAGGGGAGCAACGGAAACCACGGCAGCGACGCAGTCGCCGCGTCGTCGCCGCGCTTCGCCGCCGTCACGCCCTGGCCCCGAGAGACGCCAGATTCGCGTCGAGCGCCGCGCGCACTTCGTCCAGCGGGCGCGTGCTGTCGATCACGCGAAAGCGTTGTGGTTCGCCGCGCGCGCGATCGTGATACGCGGTGCGCACCCGTTCGAAGAAGGCGTTCGCTTCGCGCTCGAACTTGTCCAGCTTGCGTCCCTCCGCCTGTGCGCGGTCGAGGCGCGCGCGCGATACGCCCGTTGGAACGTCGAAGAGGAACGTGAGATCGGGCTGGCAGTCGCCGTGGATCCATTGCTCCAGCTCGCGGATGCGCGCGAGGTCGACGCCGTGCCCGCCGCCCTGGTACGCGTAGGTCGCGTCGGTGAATCGATCGCAGAGCACCCAATCGCCACGCGAGAGCGCCGGCCGGATCACGCGCTCGAGGTGCTCCCGCCGCGCGGCAAACATCAGCAGCGCTTCGCTGTCGTGCGTCATGGGCTCGCGCAGGATGAGCGCGCGCAGCGCTTCGCCCAGAGGAGTGCCGCCAGGCTCGCGCGTCGCGACGATGCGGCGCCCTGCGGCTTCAATCCGTCCGGCGATCCATGGCACGTGCGTGCTCTTGCCCGCACCGTCGATGCCTTCGAGCGTGATGAATCGGCCGGCAGGTGCAGGCATGGCGGGAATCGTCCGGGCTGGGCGTGCTGCGCGATGGCGCGTACGCGATCGTCAGCGGACGCCCTTCTGGAATTTTGCCACGGCCCGGTTGTGATCGGCGAGATTCGCCGAGAATTCGCTCGTGCCGTCGCCGCGCGCGACGAAATAGAGGTACGGGGTCGACGGCGGATTCGTCACCGCCTCGAGCGAGGCCTGTCCCGGCAGCGCGATCGGCGTCGGCGGCAGCCCGTCGCGCGTGTAGGTGTTGTACGGCGTGTCGGTTTCGAGGTCGCGCTTCCGGAGATTGCCGTCGAAGCGCTTGCCCATCCCGTAGATCACCGTCGGATCCGTCTGCAGGCGCATGCCCGCCTTCAGGCGGTTCACGAACACCGACGCAACGAGCGGCCGGTCGGCCGGCCGGCCGGTTTCCTTTTCGACGATCGACGCGAGGATCAGCGCTTCGTAGGCGTCCTTGAGTGGAAGCCCTGGCGCGCGCTTCGCCCACGCCGCGTCGAGCCGCTCCCGCATCAGGCGATGGGCTCGACCGAGGATCGCGAGATCGCTCGACCCGGCCGCGAAGTAGTACGTGTCCGGGAAGAACCAGCCTTCGGGGGCACTGCCCGCCGCACCGATCTTCGCCATCAGCTCCGCATCGGAAAGCGCCACTGCACTGTCTGGCAACGCCGGAATCCGCTGCCAGCGCCGCCCTGAGTTCACCGAAAGTCGTGCCCTCGACGATCGTCAGCGACGTCGTCGTGACGTCGCCCTGCGTCAGCCGTTCGAGCAGTCCGGGCAGCGTGATGCCGGCATCGATCTCGTAATTGCCGGCCTTGATCGCGCGATCGACACCGCGCACGCGCGCAAGCGCGACCAGGGGCCATTCGGTTGGAAGCACCCCTGCCGCGACGAGTTCACGGGCGATCGACTTGAGGCTTGCTCCGACCTTCACGTCGAACGTGTACGGCGATGACGGCAGCGCAAGCGGACGCGCGAGCCACCACCACGACGCGCCCGCCACGCCGCCCACGGCGAGCCCGAAGGCGGCAGCGAGGATAATGGCGAGGCGTACCGATCGGGACAAGGGGCTGCGGACAATCGCGACGGAGGCGGCTCTCCAACGTGGGCCGCGGCAACCACGGATTATAATCGGCCGATGTTTTCCCTTCGCGCGCATTCTCCAGTGCTTCGCTCCGCCAATCGCGTTTCGCGCGCCGCCGCCGCAGGATTCACGCTGATCGAAATCCTTGTCGTCATCGTGATCCTGGGTATTCTGGCGGCGCTCGTCGTTCCGCGCGTGCTGGAGCGCCCCGACGAGGCACGCGTCATCGCGGCGAAGAGCGACATCGCGACGATCATGCAGGCGCTGAAGCTCTACCGGCTCGACAACCAGCGCTACCCGACGACCGAGCAGGGACTCGTCGCACTGGTGACGCGCCCGACGCAGGCCCCGGAGCCCCCGAACTGGAAACCCAACGGATATCTCGAGCGCCTGCCGAAGGATCCGTGGGGCCAGCCCTACCAGTACCTGAGTCCCGGTCTCCGCGGCGAGATCGACGTCTACAGCTTCGGTGCCGACGGGCAGCCCGGCGGCACGGGTATCGCGGCCGACGTCGGATCGTGGGATCTCTGATCGTTCGGCGATCGACGCGGCGCCCGTCGGGGGCGCGCTGCGGCATCGCCGGATTCACGCTGGTCGAATTGCTGGTCGTCCTGGTAATCGTGGGGCTCGTCGCAGGCGCCGTCACGCTGGCCATCGGCGTCGACGAGCGTCGCTCAACCGAGCGCGAGGCGAAACGCCTCGCCGGCGCGCTGGAGCACGCCGCGGCGGCGGCGCAGTGGCGCTCGGAAGTTCTGGGCGTATCGGCCGACGGCGGCGGCTACCGATTCTGGCGCCGCGACGCCGACAACCGCTGGAGCACGCTCGCGGACGACGACGTGCTCGCCGCGCGCAGGCTCCCCTCGGGCATCACCGTGACGCCCGTTGCGTACGCGGGTGCGCCGGTCGCGCCGGATGCCATCCTTCCTTTCCGCGTCAGCGGACGCAACGAACCCTTCACGCTGCAGATCGCCTCCCCCGCATGGTCGCTCCAGATCGACGCCGATCCGCTGAACCGCGTGCGCCTCGCGGTCGCCGTGGATTCACGCTAGTCGAGATTCTCGTCGCGCTCGCGATTCTCGCGGTCGCGCTCGCCGCGGGAATGCGCGCGGTCGCGCAGGCGGCGGACGGCGCCACGTTGCTGAAGCAGCGCACGCTGGCACTCTGGGTCGCGCAGAACAGGCTCGCCATCGCGCAGGTCGCGATACCGTGGCCCGCACCCGGCGCGCACGAAGGCGAAGCCGTCCAGGCCGGCGCCCGCTTCCATTGGCGCGAACATGTCACCGGCACGCCGAATCCGTCGTTTCGCAAGATCGAGATCGAAGTCTCCGACCCCGACGTTCCCGACTACGCGCTGGCACGCATCTCGGGCTACCTCGGACAGCCTCCGCAGCGATGAGCGCCGGTAGAACGCGCTCTGCCGGGTTCACGCTGATCGAGATCCTGATCGCGCTCGCGATTCTGGCGCTCGTCGCCGTGCTGGGCTATCGCGCAGTGTCGTCGCTGACCGAAAGCGAGGCGCGTCTCGCCGCGGAGTCCGAACGCTGGCGCGGGCTCGACGCGCTGTTCGCGCGGATCGAGTCCGACATGCGCCTCGCGCTGCCTCGCACCGTTCGCGCAGGCGAGGCGTCCGAACCCGGGTGGCTCGCGGGCACGGACGAAAGGGGCAACGCCGTGCTGCGCATCGCCCGTGCGGGACCCGAATTTGCGCAGGAACCCGGAAGTGCGGGGCAACGCATCGGATACCGGGTGCGCGACGGCGCCGTCGAAGTGCTCTACTGGCCGCATCTCGATCAACCGGAGGGCGTCGCGCCCGCCGTCTATGCGCTCGCGGGAGGCATCGCGCACTTCGAAATCGCCTACCTCGACCGGCGCGGCGCCTGGCACGACCGCTGGCCGCTGCTCGGAGAATCGGTGCTGCCGCGCGCCGTGCGCGTCCTGCTGTCGCTCGACGACGGAAACAGCGTCGAGCGCTGGATCACGCTGCAATGACGCCTGCGACGCCCGACAGGGAACGCGGCGCGGCCGTCGTGCTCGCCATGCTGCTGGCGGCGCTTGCCGCTGCGGTCGCCGCAAGCGTGTTCGCCGACCAGCAGCGCTGGAGCCGGACGGTCGAGCACCGGCGCGACCAGGTACAGGCACAGGCGCTGGTGCAGGCCGGCGTGCAATGGGGCCGCCAGATTCTCTACGAAGACAAGCAGAGATCGTCGATCGACCACCTGCGCGAGCCATGGGCGATGGCGTTGCCTGCGATACCGCTCGACAACGGCGAAGTGCGCGGTTCCATCGCGGATGCGCAGGCGCGGCTCAACGTGATTGCGCTCGGCGACTCCGGTGCGCGCGCGAACGTCGAGCGGGCGCGCCTCCAGCGACTGTTCGTGCAGCGCGGCGGCCCGGTCGGCGCAATCGACGCCATCGCCGCCTGGATCAATCGCAACACGACCGCTGCCGATGGGCAGCCGTTGCGGGTAGCGGAGCTCGCGGATGTCAAGGACGTCTCGCCGTCGTCGCTGGCCAACGTCGCGCCCTTCCTGACCGCGCTGCCCGCGGGCACGCCTGTCAACGTCAATACCGCGCCGCCGGAGGTGCTGGCCGCGATGGTCGACAAGCTGGGCGGGCCAGGATCTCGCGAAGCTCGTTGCGGCGCGTGCGCAGAAACCGTTCCTGAACGTCTCCGAATTCCGGGCGCAGCTCCCGCAGCCCGCGCTGCTCGCCGGCGACGAGACGCTGGGCGTGCAGAGCGACTACTTCTACGTGACGATCGAAGCGCGGCAGGGAGCGAGCGTCGCACGGGCCCGCGCATTGCTCCGGCGACGCGGCGGCGATTGGCCGGACGTCGTGTGGCAGGTCGTCGAATAGAAATGTGTTTGCGCAGCGCTTCCACGGGCCGAAGGCGGACGCTCGCGTAAACTGTTGCGCATGCCCGTATCCGGCCGATGCGCATGACCATCCTGCGCGTGCTCGTCGACGCCGCGCCCTTGCGCGGGCGCGCGCTTTCGTGGGCGCTCTTCGACGCTGCGGGCACCTGCGTGCGATCCGGCCGCGATCTGCCCGACGCGTGGCCGGCCGCGGATCGCGTTGAAGCCGTGCTCGCGGCATCGCAAGTCCGGATCGCCAGCGTCGCGCTACCCCCGCTCACGCCGTCACGCGTCGCGTCGGCGGCAGCGTTCGCGGTGGACGACCAGCTTGCCGGACCGGCCGAAGCGCTGCATCTTGCGGTGTCTCCCCAGCAGCCCGACGGTCGCGTGCGCGTCGTCATCGCTGCGCGTTCGCTGGTCGCCGCGCTTCGCGATCGCACGGCGCCGCTTGCGCGCGTTTCGCGTGCCATCGCCGAACCCGAGCTCGCGTTGCCGACCCGCGAATGGCGATGGTGTGCCGCCGCACGTCGCGGCGACGGCTTCATCCGTCGCGGCGACGGCAGCGCGTTTCCCGTCTCGACCGCGGCCGCAAGCGAAACCTTGCCACCTGAAGTCGCCCTCGCACTGTCGCACGCGCGACGCGACGGCAAGCCGCCGCCGGCCGTGCGCGTCGAGTTCGAGGCTGCAGATACCGAGCTTGGCCGCTGGCAGGAGCAATCGGGCATTCCGTTCGTGCGCGGACCTGCGTGGCGCTGGACCGCCGCGCCCGCCGCGGCGTTCGCAGGAGCGATCGAATTGCTCCAGGGCGATTTCGCGCTTGCGGGCCCGCCCGCAGCCGGCGCGACGCGTCGCCTTTTCGTGCCGGCGATGGCCCTTGCCGGCGCGGCGCTGGCGCTGCACGTCGTCGCGACAATCGGAGAGTGGGGCGCGCTCAGGCTCGATATGTGGCGGCAGGCGCGGGAGTGGAGCGCACTCGTGGAAACCGCCGGTCTCTCGCCGGGGGCGGCGTCGACTCCCGCGTCGGCGCAGACGGCGCTCGCCAGGCACTATGCCGAATTGCGACACGCGCGCGGAATGCCCGCTCCCGACGACGCGCTGCCGCTCCTTGCGCGCGCGGCGCCGGCGCTGCGCGTGCTTCCGGCGGGCGGCGTCAAAAGCGCGTCCTACGCCGACGGTCACTGGACGCTCGATCTTCTGCGCGCAGACGCAGCCGTTACGGGCGAGCTCGATGCGAAGATGAAGGATGCCGGCGTGCCCGCGCTGATTGCCGTGTCGGCGGCAGGTGTCCGCATTCGCCTGG
Source organism: uncultured beta proteobacterium (assembly GCA_963726765.1). GTDB lineage: Bacteria > Pseudomonadota > Gammaproteobacteria > Burkholderiales > Casimicrobiaceae > CAIWHR01. The sequence goes on from CAVSDH010000004.1 coordinate 342,397, forward strand.
GCGGGTTGTGATGGCGATGCCGCTCATCTCGCTACGCGCACCTGCACCGATGGCGCGATGGTGGTCGTCGAAGTCGCGCGGCGAACGCCGGATCACCTCGGCGTTCGCGCTGCTCGTGTTCGCCGCCCTGGCCTGGTGGGTCGTCTGGCAACCCCTGAACCGCGACATTGCCGCATCGCGCGTGTCGGTTGCGCGCGGCAATGCTGCACTCGTCGAAGCGCGGCGGATGGACGAGGAATCGGCGGCGCTTTCCCGCATGGCCCCGCCCGCCGGCCTGGATCCGCGCGCGGATCTCGAGCGCGTGCTGGCGCAGCAGAACCTGCGCGCGCTTCTGACCCAACAGGACTGGAAGGATGGCCGCGCGCGCCTCACCTTCGGCGCCGTCCAATACGACGCGCTGATCGCCGCACTCGAGGCTCTGCAACGCGACACGCGACTGCGCATCGTCGAAGCCACGCTGACGGCGCGGATCGAGCCGGGAACCGTCCGCGCCGAGCTCGTGCTCGCGCGTTAGTGGCACGGCGGCCCGACCGATGCGCCGGCCGTTCGCATACCTCGCCGCGGCCGTCGCAATGGCCGGCGTCGTCGCCGCCACCGCACCCGCGTCGCTCGCCGGTGTGGCGCTCGCGCGGATCTCCGGCGGCACGCTTTCGCTGGCCGCTGCCGACGGCACCGTCTGGCGAGGTCGAGGCATGCTCATGGCCGCAGGCACATTGCGTCTGCCGGTTGCGTGGTCGATGGAACCGTGGCCGCTGCTGCGCGGCGAATTGCGCCTCCGGATAGCCGCGCCCGACGCGACGGGCAGTGCACCGAGCGCAGCGATCGCCGCTCGTCACGACGCGGTCGGCGTGCGCGAACTCGATGTGAGTCTCCCCGCGGAAATCGTCGAGGCCCTGGCGCCGCGCTCGGGAATTCGCCCGGGCGGCACCGTTCGGGTCACGTCGCCCGCCCTCGATTGGACCCCGGTGCAATTTGCGGGCAGCGCGCGGATCGACTGGCAGGACGCTCGGTTTGCCCTGAGCGAAGACTCCGCAATCGGCCTCGGCAACGTCACCGCGACGCTTGCGGCGGCGGGCGACCGGTTGAGCGGCCCGGTGACCAACGCCGGCGGCGAATTCGACGTTCGCGGGACGCTCTCCCTTGCCACGAACGGGGCCGCGGCCCTTTCCGTTGCGATGATGCCGCGTGGAGGCGACCCGACCCGTTCGCGCACGTTGACCTTGACCGGTTCTCCCGGCGGCGCAGGCTGGAAGGTCGACATTCGGATGGGTGCGCAATGAGCAGGCATCGCGGCCGGCGGCACGGGCGTGACAAGGCATCGACAAACCGGTCGGTCGGCACGGCGCATCGCACGCCATCGACGCGCGTTGCCGGCGTGGACGCATTGCGCGGCGGCGCGCTTTGCCTCATGTTCGTCTACCACTTCTCCTTCGACCTGCGCTATTACCGGGTCATCGCGGCCGATTTCGAGAACGATCCGTTCTGGCTCGGATTCCGCGCGGTGATCGTGGCGTCGTTCATGCTGCTGGTCGGGGTGAGCCTTGTTCTGGCGGAGCGCGCCGGTGCGACGCGAGCGCATTTCTGGAGGCGCTTCGGCATGATTGCCGCGTGCGCGATCGCGGCGAGCGCCGGCAGCTTTGTCCTGTTCCCGCAACGGTTCATCTACTTCGGCATCCTGCATTGCATCGCCGTCGCCTCGATTCTCGCGTGGCCCGCGGTGCGTCATCCGCGCGTGGCGCTGACGGTCGGAATCGCGATCATCGTCGCAGGCCTCACGCTTTCGCATCCCTTGTTCGACGAGCGCCTGTTCTCGTGGCTCGGATTCACCACGCGCAAACCGGCCACCGAGGATTTCGTTCCGTTGGCGCCCTGGGCCGGTGTCGTATTCGTCGGCATTGCGGCCGGCCATGCGCTTGCGCACGTCGCCTTTCGCCCGCTGGCACCGCTCACCCGTGCGCCGCGCTGGCTCCGGTTCCTGGGGCGCCACAGCCTCGCGGTGTACATGGTCCACCAGCCGATCCTGCTGGCTGTCCTGTGGGTGGCCGCAGGGAGCTGATGCCTGGACGCAATGCAAAATCCGCTATAATCACGGGCTTGCAGGCGCGTAGCTCAGCTGGTTAGAGCACCACCTTGACATGGTGGGGGTCGTTGGTTCGAGTCCAATCGCGCCTACCAGACATCCGGAATCACGAGCAGCAGCGTAGGAAAGGGCAAGGTTATGACACCGCGAACGCGTTTTTCTCCCGGGTAACCACCACATCGAGTTCGCGCGTCCGCTGTTGACGAAAAAAGTGCGGCCTCGACCGCACTTTTTTGTTTTACGGAGCCCCAAATGTTTGCGATTACATTGCCTGACGGATCGGTCCGCCGATACGACCGACCCGTAACCGTTCATGAAATCGCGTCGTCGATCGGCCCGGGCCTCGCCAAGGCCGCACTGGCGGCCAAGGTCGATGGGAAGCTCGTCGACACCTCGGAGGTCATCGACCGCGACGCGTCGGTGGCCATCGTCACCGACAAGGATCCCGAGGGCCTCGAGGTCATTCGCCATTCGACGGCGCACCTGCTCGCCTATGCCGTGAAGGAACTGTTTCCCGACGCGCAGGTGACGATCGGACCGGTGATCGAGGACGGTTTCTACTACGACTTTTCCTTCAGGCGCCCGTTCACGCCGGAGGACCTTTCCGCCATCGAGGCAAAGATGGCCGAACTCGCGAAGAAGGACGAGCCGGTGACCCGCAGGCTCATGGCGCGCGACGACGCGGTCGCGTATTTCAAGGCGCTGGGCGAGCACTACAAGGCCGAGATCATCGCGTCGATCCCGTCGGCCGAGCCGATCTCGCTCTACACGGAGGGGAAGTTCACCGACCTCTGCCGGGGGCCGCACGTGCCGTCCACCGGCAAGCTGCGCGTCTTCAAGCTGATGAAGCTCGCCGGCGCGTATTGGCGCGGCGACTCGAAGAACGAGATGCTGCAGCGGATCTACGGCACCGCGTGGACGAAGAAGGAGGACCAGGACGCCTACCTGCATCGGCTCGAAGAGGCGGAAAAGCGCGACCACCGCAGGCTCGGCCGGCAGCTCGATCTCTTCCACGTGCAGGACGAGGCGCCGGGCATGGTGTTCTGGCACCCCAAGGGCTGGTCGCTCTGGCAGCAGGTGGAGCAATACATGCGCCGCGTCTACCAGGACAACGGCTACCAGGAAGTGCGTGCGCCGCAGATCCTCGAGCGCTCGCTGTGGGAACGCTCCGGCCACTGGGAGAACTTCAAGGACAACATGTTCACGACGGAGTCGGAAAAGCACGACTTCGCCGTGAAACCGATGAACTGCCCGGGCCACGTGCTGATCTTCAATTCGAACATGCGAAGCTACCGCGACCTCCCGCTTCGCTACGGGGAGTTCGGCGCGTGTCACCGGAACGAGCCCTCGGGCGCGCTGCACGGGATCATGCGCGTGCGCGGCTTCACGCAGGACGATGGTCACATCTTTTGCAAGGCCGAACAGATCCAGCCGGAGGTGGTCGCCTTCAACACGTTGGCGATGAACGTCTATCGCGACTTCGGCTTTGCCGATGTCGTGATCAAGATCGCGTTGCGCCCGGAAAAGCGGCTCGGCAGCGATGCCGACTGGGAACGTGCCGAAGGGGCGCTGCGCGACGGCCTCGCCGCCTGCGGGATGGCGTGGACCGAGCTGCCGGGCGAAGGTGCCTTCTACGGGCCGAAGATCGAGTACCACCTCAAGGACTCGATAGGGCGGTCGTGGCAATGCGGGACGATGCAGGTCGACTTCCAGATGCCCGGCCGCCTGGGGGCCGAGTTCGTCGACGAGGACAACGGACGCAAGATTCCCGTCATGCTGCATCGGGCGATCGTCGGCTCCCTCGAGCGCTTCATCGGGATCCTGATCGAAAACTTCGCCGGCGCCCTCCCGCTCTGGCTGTCCCCCGTCCAGGCGATCGTCCTCACGATCACCGACCGCCAGAACCCCTTTGCCCGCGATGTAGAGGCCCGTCTCAAGGCGGCAGGCTTCCGGGTAACGGCCGATTTGCGCAATGAGAAAATTACCTATAAAATCCGGGAACATAGCCTGCAAAAGCTGCCGTACCAACTCATCGTCGGCGACAAGGAAATGCAGGCTGATCAGGTGGCCGTGCGAACCCGCAGCGGCGAGGATCTTGGGGCGATGCCCGTGGATGCCTTGCTTGCGCGCCTCCGCGAGGAGGTCGCGGCGCGTCAGTAGAGTGGCGCGTTTCGGCGTGGGGGCACGGTCTCTCTTTTGTTGACCCGGAGGAATTGCAATAGCCCAGGACAAAGCACCGCGGATCAATCTGGAGATCAACTCTCCCGAAATCCGCTTGGTTGGAGAAGAAGGCGAGCAGCTCGGCATCGTGCCGCTGGCGGAAGCCATGGCCAAGGCGGAGGCAGCGGAGCTCGATCTGGTCGAGATCGCGCCGACGGCGAAGCCGCCGGTTTGCCGGATCATGGATTACGGCAAGTTCAAGTACCGCGAGGCGAAGAAGCAGCACGAGGCGAAACTCAAGCTGAAGCAGATCCAGGTCAAGGAAGTGAAGTTCCGGCCCGGCACCGACGAAGGCGATTACAAGATCAAGCTGCGCAACCTGACCCGGTTCCTGGGCGAAGGCGACAAGGCGAAGATCACGTTGCGGTTCCGCGGCCGCGAGATGGCGCACCAGGAATTCGGGGTGCGGCTGCTCGAGCGTATTCGCAACGATCTAGAACCGTTGAGCGTGGTCGAATCGTGGCCGCGGCTCGAAGGCCGGCAGATGGTGATGCTGCTGGCTCCGAAGAAGGTGCTCCCCAAGGCGCCCGCGAAGGAACATCACCCGACGAAGCCCGAAGCCGGTAGCCAAGTCTCTCCGCCGGAGAGCACCGCCGTGGGCAGCAAATAAGGGAGCGGTCATGCCCAAGATGAAGACGAAGAGCAGCGCGAAGAAGCGCTTCCGCGTGCGCGGGAGCGGCAGCGTCAAGCGCGCGATGGCGTTCAAGCGCCACATCCTCACCAAGAAGTCCACCAAGAACAAGCGGCATCTGCGCGGCACGACGGGCGTCCATGCGACGAACGCCGGATCCGTCGCGGCGATGCTGCCTTACGCGTAAGGGAGGGGAGCCATGCCAAGAGTCAAACGTGGCGTAACCGCCCGCGCGCGGCACAAGAAGGTCCTGACGCTGGCGTCCGGGTATCGCGGGCGCCGCAATGCGGTGTACCGGATCGCCAAGGAAGCGGTCATGAAGGCCGGGCAGTACGCGTACCGCGACCGCCGGGCGAAGAAGCGCGTCTTCCGTGCGCTGTGGATCGCGCGGATCAACGCCGCGGTGCGCGAGCTCGGGATGAGCTACAGCGTGTTCATGAACGGATTGAAGAAGGCGTCGATCGACATCGACCGCAAGGTCCTGGCCGACCTTGCCGTGCACGACAAGGCGGCGTTTACGAAGATCGCGGAGCAGGCCAAAGCCTCGCTGGCCTGATCAGGCGATCGAAGAAAGAGGGAGGCGCGACCCGCCTCCTTTTTTTTCGACCTTCACCCGGATGATTTTCCTTCGACTGCGATGAACGAAATCGAGCAAATCGTCGCCAGCGCGCAGACCGACTTCGCCGCAGCGGCGGATCCCGCCGCGCTGGAGAACGCCAAGGCACGGTACCTCGGCAAGGCCGGCGCGCTCACGGAGCTCCTGAAGTCGCTGGGCAAGCTGCCGGCCGCGGAGCGTCCCGCGGCCGGCGCGGCGATCAATGCGGCCAAAGTCCTGTTGGAAGCCGCCCTTGTTCGCCGCCGCGATACCCTCGCCGACGACAAGCTCGCGCTGCAGCTCGCCGCGGAGTCGCTCGACGTGTCGCTTCCCGGCCGCGGCGCAGGAACCGGTGGCCTGCACCCCATCACGCGCACGCTCGAACGGATCGAGAACTTGTTCCGGTCGCTCGGATTCGCCGTCGCCGACGGGCCGGAGATCGAGGACGACTTCCACAACTTCACCGCCTTGAACATGCCGGAGGACCACCCGTCCCGGTCGATGCACGACACGTTTTACGTCGAGGGCGGCCGGGTGCTGCGCACGCACACGTCCAACGTGCAGATCCGCTACATGGAAACGCACGCGCCGCCGATCAAGATCATCGCGCCCGGCCGCGTCTATCGCGTCGACAGCGACGCGACGCATTCGCCGATGTTTCACCAGGTCGAGGGACTGTGGATCGGCGAAGACGTGAGCTTTGCCGACCTCAAGGGCGTGTTCACCGAATTCCTCCGCAACTTCTTCGAGCGCGACGATCTCAAGGTGCGCTTCCGGCCGTCGTTCTTCCCCTTCACCGAGCCCTCGGCGGAAATCGACATGAGCTTCGGCGAGGGCTGGCTCGAGATCGCAGGTTCCGGCCAGGTGCACCCCAACGTGCTGCGCGCCGTCGACATCGATCCCGAACGCTACCAGGGCTTCGCATTCGGCATGGGACCCGACCGTCTCGCCATGCTTCGCTACGGCGTCAACGACCTGCGCGAGTTCTATGTGAACGACCTCCGCTTCCTGCGGCAGTTCGCGTGAAGCGCTGACGCCATGCAATTCTCCGAACGCTGGCTGCGCACGCTGACCGATCCGCCGCTCGACACGGCGGGGCTGTGCGATCAGCTGACCATGGCGGGACTCGAGGTCGAGGAGGCGGTTCCCGCCGCCCCGCCGTTCACGGGCGTCGTCGTCGGTCGCATCGACCACGTCGCGCCGCACCCCGGCGCGGACCGGCTGCGCGTTTGCACCGTCGACGCGGGCGGGCCCTCTCCCCTGAAGATCGTCTGCGGCGCGCCGAACGCCGCGACCGGCATGAAGGCGCCGCTGGCGCATGTCGGCGCCCTCCTTCCAGGCGGTGTCGCGATCCGCAAGACGGCCGTGCGCGGCGTGGAATCCGATGGAATGCTGTGCTCGGCGAAGGAACTCGGGATTTCCGACGATGCCGCCGGGCTGCTTGTCCTGGACCCTGGCCTGCCCGTCGGTGCCGACCTCCGCAGCGCACTCGCGCTCGACGACGCGCGCATCACGCTCAAGGTCACGCCGAATCGCGCGGACTGCCTGTCCCTCGTCGGGCTCGCGCGCGACGTTGCCGCCGCCACGGGTTCCGCGCTCGCGCTGCCGGCGATACCGGAAACGCCGGTTACCGGGACGCGCAGCCGCGAGGTGCATGTCGAGGATCCGGCCGCCTGTCCGCGTTTCGTCAGCCGCACGATCGAAGGGATCAACCCTGCCGCGCCGACACCCGCGTGGATGAAGGAACGGCTGGAGCGCAGCGGCCTCCGCTCGATCTCGGCGGTGGTCGACATCACCAACTACGTGATGCTGGAGCAGGGACAGCCGCTGCATGCCTACGACGATCGCTTCCTCGAGGGGGCCATCGTCGTCCGCTTCGCGCGCGCCGGCGAGAAGCTCACGCTGCTCAACGGGCAGGTTCTGGATCTCGAACCCGATCTGCTGCTGGTCTGCGACGAGAAAAAGCCGCTCGGACTCGCCGGCATCATGGGCGGCGAGCATTCCGGAATAAGCGACGCGACCACCAACGTGCTCCTGGAAGGCGCGTTCTGGAGCCCCGCGGTCATTCAGGGGCGCTCGCGCCGGCTCGGCTTCGTCAGCGACGCCGGTTTCCGCTTCGAGCGCGGCGTCGACTTCGGCAACTCCGCGCGCGCGGTCGAGCGCGCAACCCAGCTCGTTCTCGAGATCTGCGGCGGACGTGCGGGTCCGCTGGGCGATGTCATGGGCGCACTTCCCGCGCGCAACCCGGTACGTGTTCGCCCCAGGCGGGTCGAGCGACTTCTCGGCATCGATGTCCCGGACAGGACGATCGGAACCCTGCTCGGGCGGCTGGGGCTCGCGTGCACGCGCGACGGCGGCGATTTCATCGTCACGCCGCCCACCTATCGCTTCGATCTGGCGATCGAGGAGGATTTCGTCGAGGAGATCGCGCGCCTCATAGGGTACGACGCGATACCCGCGAAGCCTGCGGCGCACCTTCAGGCCATGCTGCCCGATCCGGAGTCGACGGTCTCCGCCATCTCCCTGAAACGCCGGCTGGTCGCCCGCGACTGGCAGGAGGTGGTCACGTTCAGTTTCGTGAGCTCGGTCGCCGAGGCGGTCCTCTTCCCTGACCGCGACACCAGCGCGGCGCCGATCGCGGTCAGCAATCCGATTGCGAGTCACCTGGACGTGATGCGAACGACGCTCGCGGGCGGTCTCCTCGACGTCCTGCGGACCAACCTCGCGCGCCAGCACGACCGCGTTCGGATTTTCGAGGTTGGGCGCTGCTTCCTCCGAAAGGCGGCGGCGGCGACGACCAACCGGTGCGCATCGGGGGGATTGCCTACGGCCCGGCTGTCCACGAGCAGTGGGGCGTGGCCAAGCGGCAGGTCGACTTCTTCGACGTCAAGGCGGACCTCGAGGCCCTGGTCGCTCCACGGACGTTGTCGACGGTGTCCGGCACCCACCCCCTCCTCCACCCCGGCCGTTCGTCGCGGGTCTGTGCTGGACGGCATGACGATCGGATGGCTCGGTGAACTCCACCCGCGTCTGGCCAAGCATTTCGAGTTGCCGCGCGCCCCCGTCGCCTTCGAGCTCGAGTTCGCCCCCCTGTCGGGACAGGCCATGCCCGTGGCGCGGCCGGTGTCCAGGATGCCCGTCGTCCGCCGCGACTTTGCGGTGGTCGTCGACGACAGCGTGGCGGCAGGCGAAATACTGGACGCGCTGGTCGCCGCGAAGCCCCCATGGGTAGTGGCTGTCAGACCTTTCGACCTCTATCGCGGCCCGGGATTGGCTTCCGGCAAAAAAAGCCTTGCGATTCTGGTGCTTATGCAGGATACTGAACGTACTTTGACGGACGCCGACATCGATGCAGCGGTTACGGGTCTGCTGCGAGTTCTCGAAAATCGGTTCGACGCCACCCTCCGCCAACAGGATCTCCGATGACGCTCACCAAAGCCGAACTTGCCGACCTTCTTTTCGAACAGCTTGGCCTCAACAAGCGCGAGGCCAAGGATATGGTCGAGCATTTCTTTGAGGAAATCCGCATCGCGCTTGAGCGCGGCGACGCGGTCAAGCTTTCCGGATTCGGAAATTTCCAGTTGCGGGAAAAGCCGCAGCGCCCCGGACGAAATCCGAAGACCGGCGAGGAGATTCCGATCACGGCCCGCCGCGTCGTTACGTTTCACGCCAGCCAGAAACTGAAGGCCATGGTCGAAGCCGCGAACCATGCCGGAACCTTGCCGCACTGACGGGTCATCGTCCCCGATGCCGGGCGGCGATCGTGTTTCTGCGGCGCGCAGGCAGGCATCCCCCCGCACGCGCGCCACGCTGATTCGCGCTTCGCGCGCGGCGCCACCGTCCGGGACCTATGCAGAGGTCCGCTAAGACGGAACTGCCGCCGATCCCCGCCAAGAGGTATTTCACGATCGGCGAGGTCAGCGACCTTTGTGCGGTCAAGCCGCACGTGCTTCGGTACTGGGAGCAGGAGTTCGCACAACTGAAGCCGGTCAAGCGACGTGGCAACCGTCGTTACTACCAGCACCACGAGGTACTTCTGATCCGCCGAATCCGTGACCTTCTCTACGAACAGGGATTCACGATCAACGGTGCGAGGCATCGTCTCGAGTCCGAAGTGACGGTTTCGGGAACCGGCGCTTCCAGCCCGGCCGTGACGCGGATGTCGAATCCGCCGCCCGCGGGCGGGGACCCAACCTCGCCGGCTTCCATCGGCGACACCCCTGCGCGGGACGAACTGCGGCAGGAGTTGCTGCGCATCCGCCAATTGCTGGGTCTCGACCGGTGAACCCCGTTATAATTCCGGGCTCGAGTCGGGGCGTAGCGCAGCCTGGTAGCGCACCTGCATGGGGTGCAGGGGGTCGAAGGTTCAAATCCTTTCGCCCCGACCATCATTTCGGTCCTTCCCTGATCAGCGGAAAGGTCTTCAGTTACCCGATTGGGGACGCGGGACAGGGTGACGACCGCAGGCGCCCGGCTTGCGCCTCCCCGGTCGGAAGGCGCTCCCAGCTACACGGCCCGGGGTCGCCGGGGCATATTTCTTGCGTCTATCGGCTGTTGCCGCTCCTCACGCCAGGAGAACACCATGAGTGCCGCGCTTCCCCGCCCGACCGGAGTCATCTCCGAGCTCGCGCTCGCCCGCGCGCAGCGCAACACCGTGCTCATCATCGACGATCTGTTCAGCAGCCGCCTGCTGCTGGCGGAAATCGTCCGCCAGATCGACGCCAAGCTGAACCTCGAACTGTTCGACACGCCGAGTCGGGCGCTGGAGTTCGCGCGCAACAACCGCGTCGACATGGTCCTGACCGACTACAAGCTGCCCGAATTCGACGGCATCGAACTCGTGAAGCAGATTCGCGGGCTCTCGCACTGCGTCGACGTTCCGATCGTCGTCATCACCGTCGTCGACGATCGACGGATCCGCTATGACGCCCTGGAGGCCGGCGCCACGGATTTCCTGATCAAGCCGCTGGACGAGCACGAGACACGCGCCCGGTGCGCGAACCTGCTCGAGCTGCGCCGGCACAAGATCGTGCTCTCGGATCAGGCGCGCGTGCTCCAGTACCAGGTCGACAAGTCCGTCGCCGAGATCCACGAACGCGAGCTGGAAACGCTGGCGAAGCTCGCCAAGGCCGGCGAATTCCGGGACAAGACCACGGGCAACCATCTGACGCGGATGGCCAAATACTCGGCGCTGATCGGCCAGAATCTCGGTCTGGGCGCCGACATGTGCCACGTGATCGAGGTCGCCGCTCCGATGCACGACATCGGTAAGATCGGCATTCCCGATTCGGTATTGCTCAAGGACGGTCCATTGGGGCCGACAGAGCTCGAGATGATGCGCAACCACCCGCGCATCGGCTACGACATCCTCAAAGGAAGCCCGTCCAAGTACCTCAGCATGGGCGCAATCATCGCGCTCGGGCACCACGAGAAGTTCGACGGCACCGGCTATCCGAACGGATTGCATGGCGACGACATCCCCGTTGTCGCCCGTGTGGTTGCCGTGGCCGACGTGTTCGACGCACTCGTCAGCGAACGGCCGTACAAGCATGCCTGGCCGGTGCAGGAAGGCATCGATTTCATCAAGTCGCAGCGCGGCAAGCACTTCGACGCGAAATGCGTCGATGCCTTCCTTGCCGATCAGACGCGGATCGACGCGATCTATACGGAGTTCGCGGACTGAGTTTGTAGTCCAGCGACACGTCATCCCGCCCACGAGCGGAAGTAGCTCGGGACGCGCCAGCTTGCAGCTTAAGATGAAGGCCGCAGGCCTTCGCGGTATGCTTCGGGGATGACAATTTCAAATCCTCGAAGCGCAGTTATAACCGGCTGGGGCAAATGCCTGCCGCCTGCACGCCTCACGAACCACGATCTGGCCACGCTGCTCGATACGAGCGACGCTTGGATCGTCAAGCGTACTGGAATTCGTGAGCGTCCGATCAGCCACGTACGCGTCTCCGACTTAGCTCACATCGCCGCCGCCCGAGCCTTGGCCTGTGCCGGGTTACCACCCGATCAACTAGACATTGTGATCCTCGGATCCTGCACTGGCGACGACCAGATGCCGAACACGGCGTCTCGCGTCCAAAAACTACTAGGTGCGGTTCACGCCGGGGCCATGGATCTAAATACTGCATGTACAAGCTTCATGTATGGCCTTTCGGTGGGGTCCGCATTGATACGCACGGGGGCGGTACGCAATGCGGTGGTCATCGGAGCCGACGCACTGTCCCAGTTCATGGACTGGGCCAACCGCGGGCCAGCAATCCTCTTTGGCGATGGCGCAGGAGCCGTCGTTCTACAGGCCTCCGACTCTCCCGCCGGAATTATTGGGGAGGTGCTCGGCTGCGATACTAAAGATCGCGAGATGCTTCGTATCAACGGCATTGGAGCCGGGTTCTCCAATGCGGGGGTGTGCTACGGGACCACCACATGGGATTTCAATGGTCCGGAAATTTTTAGGCAAGCAGTCAACGGATTGGTCGAGGCCTCGCGTGCAGTTCTGGCGAAGGTGGAGTATGGTGCCGCCGACATTGACCTCGTTATACCCCACCAAGCTAACCTGCGCATCATCGAGGCAGTCGCGAGACGACTTGAAATCTCGCGTGAACGTACGTTCACGAACCTCGATCGCTACGGAAATCTATCGTCGGCTTCAATTCCGGTAGCTATTTCGGAAGCGGCCGATGGAGATCGCATTCGACCCGGTGACCGGCTGCTGATGCCAGCGTTTGGCGGCGGCCTCACGTGGTCTGCACATGTTGTCCAATGGGGCACGCGGACAACGCCATTGGGTGCTAGTGATCTTACCTTAACTGCAACCGATCGCTCTGGACTAGACCTTGTCCGAAATCTTATTGCAAGCAAGAAGGCATCGGTTTAGCTAATTTCCACCAAAATCTGCTAGGTCCAAGACCAGAATCAGTTCAGCGATTACCAATCATTTGCCGCTGAGGTCGGAACAGGCGCTTGCAGGGCAATCGACCCGCTCCTCGCCGAACCTAGCGAAAATCGACTTCAGTGACCGAGACTACGGCGACCTATTGTGCCGGCAAAAATGGGGCATCCATTTGATGAAGTACGGAGCGCGTTAGCCACTAGGTGTCCAGATACTGACTGTTAGAAGCAATCAATCCACTAATCATTCGCAGCTGAATGACGTTCCTCCATTGGCGCTGCGTGTTTTTCTTCCATTAACCAACTGGTGACGCGCGACCACAGCGAATCTTTGGAGCGTGATCGAAAAAATCCGAAATGGCCAATCGCAGTGGCGCCCACATCGGTTGGATCGATTGATTGGACTTCGGAGGAGCTGTTCGCATATAGCGCGAGGACTCGTCGCGTTGCCGCGTCCGTCCCGAACGAATCGTCAGTGAAACGAAGCGCAAGAATCTGGGCGCGGATTGCGTGAAATCGTCCGACTACTTCGTCAATGCGCGGCAAGTCTGGCTCCCCAGTGGCGGTGCGCAAATTCCACCAGAAATCCGGTCTGCGCCGATTTGCCCACTCCAACGCGACTCCCGCAGGCAAGTCCTCAAGCAGGTGTAATTTCCTCCCAGGAAAATAGCCTACTAGCCGAGTTACTAAAGGCATAAACGCATGCCAAAGCAAATACATTGATGGCCGCGCGCTGGCTTTGTAATCGCCCCAGTAGCCGGTATGTGTACCGACAAGCAACATTCGATCGATACGCGCACCGTTTGTGACAAACCCCGTAACAAATCCTCCCACACTGTGGCCTATTACCAGCCGTGACGCTCGTGGGTACCGCATTGCTAGCCATTCGATGACGGCCGCGCAATCGAGACGTCCCCATTCCTCGACTGACGCGGCGAATCCCCTGATCGAAGCGGGCCGCGAGCGGCCAATTCCGCGATAGTCGTATGTGACCGTGGGCACACCGGAATCAGCGAGGTATTCGGCGAATGGGTCGTAATATCCGCGGACGATTCCAGCACCGGCATTCACGAGCGCAACAGTTGTCGGCTCGGATGTGTCGCGCCTGCGCCAGATGCGTGCACTAAGCGGAAACCCGTCACCGGCCGGTAAGACAAAATCGTCGGCCTGTGCAATTGCTGAATTCTGCGTGCGCATGTTGACGGACATACCGGTCGCGGACCGTTTTAGGCAGTTCGACGCCTTAATTCCGTAGCACGGCCTAAATATTGCCGCTTTGAGCCCGGCAATTCACCGTTCAAATTGTCGCACGGGAAAGTATTTGTGGATCTGCATTTCACCGTTACGATACCTTGAGAGGGGTACAGGGGCCGCTGAACGTGACAATTGAATTACTAAACCGAGCGTCCAAATAGCGGGCTAGCGACTCAACTCAGATAGAACAAGCAGCTCATAGTCACGTCGCCAAGTAACGTGCATGCGATGGCTAGGACTACGTTGAAGCAATTTGCAAACTCGAGACGGCGGGACCGCGACCATGGTGGTTCGCTCCCCCAAGTACGGCCATCGAATGTCCAAAATGCCAACCGCAACCCTCACATACCGTACTTACGACCTATTCCAAAACCAATGCGACGATTCTTGTTTGGCCCGCAGTCGCACCACGACTCCCGTCCGGCACGAAATTTGCTTAAACTCGCATAATCTTAGCTTTCCACTATGTCCAAGCATAGAATACTGTTGTTCTTCGTCACCATAAGGCATCAATTGGACGAAGTGGTGACTCATCTGCGCGGCCGTGCGCACGCGTTGATTCGCGCGGTCTACGCGCGCGTTGATATCCAAGAGTTTCGACAGTCACGGCTCCGACTAGTAATCGGAATAATCGTGCTCGCGGTGTTTTCGTATTACGCGAGTCGCGACGGACGGATCGAGGGGCGGGAAGCCCCGGTTCTCGCTGCCACCGTCCTCTTCTTACTCCTCTCCCTCGCAATTCAAGCACACATCCTGTGGACGGGTGGTGTATCGAGAATCCGTCGATACGCGGGAATGGTGTTGGATAACGCCGGCATAACATATTTCATGGCGACGATGGGCGAGGATGGGGCAGTTATGTTTGGTCTGTACCTGTTCATCACGTTCGGAAATGGCCTACGTTACGATCGCGTCTATCTCCACGTGTGCCAAGTTATGTCATTGATCGGTTTTTCGGCGGTGATGTATTTCGATGATCACTGGTCGAGCAACCATATGTTTGGCATTGCGTGCATGTTGTCAATTGTGGTTTTGCCGTTTTACGTCAGCTTCCTCGCACAGAAGATGAAGGACGAGAGGAAGCGTGCCGACGAGGCAAATAAGGCGAAGGGAAGGTTCCTCGCCAATATGAGCCACGAGATGCGTACGCCACTCAATGGCGTAATCGCGATGGCCGACGTACTGCGGGAGACTAATCTCAATGAGTCGCAGCGGGAAATTGCCGACACGTTGAGCACGTCGGCAAATTTGCTTCTAGCCCAGATCGAGGACGTTCTCGACATGGCAAAGATTGAGGCCGGGCGCATTCAAATTGAGAGTCGGCCGCTTGACTTGGGCAAGGTGCTCACAAGTACGGTGAAGGTGATTCTCCCGCAAGCGCGTTACAAAGGACTTTCAGTCAAAGCTGAGATCGCAGAGGACGCGGCTGGCTGGTTCCTTGGCGACAGTCATCACTTGCGGCAAGTATTACTCAATCTCTTGGCGAACGCGGTCAAGTTCACCGAGCGTGGCGACATAACGCTTCGCGCGCAGGTGATTTCCTCGGACGACGTGAGTGCTCGGATTCGCTTTGAGGTCCAAGATACCGGTATCGGAATCCCCGCTTCAAAGCAAGGTAAAATTTTTGAGCCCTTCACGCAGGCGGACGACTCGATTACGCGGATTTATGGAGGAACAGGGCTTGGCACGACTATCGCGCGACAACTTGTCACGCAAATGGGCGGAACCATCGGAGTATCTAGCGCAGAAGGTGTCGGCAGTTTATTTTGGTTCGAGTTGCCATTTACTTTCAGCGCGCCTGCTGGCCTCGATCTCTCAGGGGAGTTCGCGGAAACGTCCAAGCTCTCGGCTGGCGCAGTTGCGTTTTCAGCGGCCCAAATGGCCAAGGTCACGAAGATTCGTGGGGCGCGCATCCTGGTGGCCGAGGACAATCCGACCAACCAGCGTGTTACGCAGCTGATCCTAGAAAGCGGTGGACATCGGCCAACAATAGTCGATAACGGGGAGGCAGCACTTGACGAACTTGAGTGCGGCAATTATGACCTTGCGCTTTTTGACCTTTCGATGCCTGTAGTCAGTGGACTCGAAGCGTTGAAACTCTACCGCTTCTCAACACTAAAACCGGTGCCGGTTCTGATTCTCTCTGCGAATGTAACCACAGATACCATCGCTGAGTGCCAGGAGGCCGGGTGCGCGGAGTTCGTGCCAAAACCAATTCGTGCGAGCCTCCTGTTAGACGCGATCGAGCGACATCTTGCCTCTCGCACAGAGGAGGTTCTCCCCGCTGTAGCCCCCCCACCGCGTTCCGAGGAGCGGCCCATACTGATCGTGGTCGACACTCCCGCTGTCGATCCTAACGTGCTCGCTGACCTTGGCCGCCTGTCGCGAGATCCGACATTTGTCGAGCGTCTTATTCGCGGATTCCGCGCTGATACCGAGAACCTCGTCAAAAAGATCTCAGATGGTCTCGGCGCAAGGCGGTACGAAGATGTCAAGGATGCGGCGCATGCCCTGAAGGGTGGTGCGGGCAGCGTTGGAGCAACACAGCTAGTGCAATTGGCTATTCGCTTCGAGAAAGCCGGGCACGACACTCTGCGCATGAGGGCCGCTGTGTGGACCGAGGAACTAGTGCGCGCGACCGACGTTGCCCTTTCCGCTCTCGATGCACACCTCGAGGAGCGGCGACGTACTCTCGGGAACGGTTAAATTACGATACCCGCTGCAACGGCAATACAACCGAAGGTGGCACAACGTCAAGTTCAACTGCGCGACTTTGTGCACGAACAAGGCGTTCCATCATTCGCAGATCGCGATCAGTAAGGCGCAGCGCCGCGTCGGCCCAGATCCCAACTACACGCATTAGTTCGTCGTGGGTCACGGGCTCAATCTCGCGTCGGACCATTTCGATTCCACGTCGGCCGTTAGCGCCACGTGCGTGCTTCTTAACAAAGCTATAGGTCGCTGCTTCGCCGCAGCCATCTGGCGCCAAGACATCAACTACACCCATGTCGTATAGCTGACGCGCGGAGTAAATGTTGCCGCTCGTGATTAGTTCTTCGGTCGTTCTACGACCAACCTTGCGCGCTAAGAAGCTGTACGCGCCCATTCCTGGAAAGAGGTTGAATAGTATTTCCGGGAAGCCCATGCGGGAGGACTCCTCTGCGACAAGTACCGTCGCCGAAAGTGCGCACTCGAATCCGCCACCGAGCGCTTCCCCTTGAACCAAAGCTATGGTCGTCAGCGGAAGGTCGCAATTCCTCGACCATGGATACAAATTATCTACACACTTACGACCATACTCGACGAGCATGTCGCGATCGCTTTGGGCGATTGCGTGCCGGAACAATGAGAGGTCCCCGCCAAGATTGAACACTCCGTCTACCTTGGACGCGACTACGGCGTAGTTAATCGTGTGTTGAACTCCGTTGTGCCACACCGTTCCACCGGGTTCGATAATGCTATCGATGTAACCGCGCAATTCAGTCAGCAGCTGCGAATTGAACGTCGGACGCGGCTTGGGGTTCATGAAACCCCATATCACACCGAATTCAACATCGAACCGTGTCTCTACCTGCTGGAATTGCGTTTGCGGGAGGAACCGGATGTCAGCCATTGCGTTCATTTGGAGCTCCTTGGAATACCGAATTAGTTCGCGGCGATCGATGCTGGCAGCGACGCACTGTGAAAGACCCCCCTCCTGGGCCAGACACTCTGCCTCAATGTACTGTACACGAGATCAAGGACAAATTGGAACACCCCCAAACCCTTGTGCAGTGAACCTCATGCATTTTTGAGGAGTTCGATGCAAGCCGAGACTTTCGCGACTCATTCGCAATAACCCTTGGCGAACCCCGCGGGTCGTGCATGCCAATGGAATGTTTAACTCGGCGCTGCATAATACGTATTGCGGTATTCATAATGTAGTGTACATACTTCCAAAGGCCCAAACTCGAGCCAGAATCGGCCAAATATCGATTCGTGAGTACGGTCCGTACCCGGACGCCAGCGCTCAATGGAACTTTCGCTTTTTCCATTGACAATCATAGAATTACGATTTCAAAGCCTCTGCCACTCCCCTTCCAACAACCCCTCGATCGGCCGAAACGCCGCCTTGTAGGCCATTTTCCGACTTTCGGCGATCCAGTACCCGAGATAGAGGTGAGCAAGGCCCAGCATCCGGCTGCGCTCGATCTGCCAGAGGATGTTGAAAGTCCCGTAACTCGCCCCGGGGACCCCGGGGTCGAAGAACGTGTAGACCGACGAAAGGCCGTTATCCAGTCGGTCGACCAGGCTCACGATCCTCAACTACACCCTGCTCCCTGAACTCGACCAGCTCCGTAGAAACGTTGCTCTGAAGCAGGAAGTGCTGGTACTGCTCCCGGCTGTCGTGATCCATCCCTCCGCCGGGATGGCGATACCGCTGGTACCGAAGATAGAGCGCGTAGTGTTCGGCGTTGAACGCGAGATCGCGCCGCAAGACGTCGAGGCCGGCATGCTGGCGCAGGCAACGCCGCTGGGTGCGGTTCGGCCGGAACACCGCGACCGGCACGCGCACCGGGACGCAAGCGCGGCAATGGTCGCAATACGGGCGATACGTGAATGCGCCGCTGCGGCGAAAACCCTGCTGAACGAGTTCGCCGTATACGCGCGTGTCGATCAGGTGGCTCGGCGTGGCCACCTGCGACCGCGCCGCACGTCCTGGAAGGTAACTGCAGGGATAGGGCGCCGTCGCATAGAACTGGAGCGACGCAAGAGGGAGATCGTTGAGGCGGGTCACGCAAGCACCTCCGATGCCGGCAGGGGCACCCACGCCTTATCCGGCGGGCGGGAGTTTACCAACGCCGCGACATGACCGGCAAATTCCTTGCGCGGAATGGGCTCCGCACCGAAGCGCGCGAGATGGGCGGTTTCCTGTTGGCAATCGATCAGCGGAAACTCGCGTGCGCGCAGCATCGCCCACCAGATGGACCAGCGCGACCTTCGAGGCATCCGGCTCGATCGCGTACATCGACTCGCCGAAGAACATGCGGCCGAGCGCGACGCCGTATAGGCCTCCGACCAGGCGGTCGCCGTACCACGCTTCGACCGAGTGCGCGCAGCCCCGCTCGCGCAGCGCGCAGTAGGCATCGACGACTGCCGTCGTGATCCAGGTGCCGGATTGCCCCGGACGTGCGACCGCAGCGCATGCCTCGATAACCTGCCGGAACGCCGTGTCGACGCGGATGTCGAAGCGTTCCTCCTTCACCACCCGGCGCAACGAGCGCGATACGCGAAACGAATCGATGAAAAGCACCATTCGCGGATCGGGGCTCCACCAGAGAACCGGCTGATCGTCGCTGTACCACGGGAAAATCCCCCGGCTGTAGGCGTCGACGAGTCGGGCGGGCGTGAGATCGGGGCTTGCCGCCAGCAGCCCGTTCGGATCGTCGAGCGCCGCGTCGAGCGGTGGAAAGGGGGTGCGCGGACCAAGCCAGGGGATCACGCGCCGATTTTGCCATGTTGGCGCCTCGCGCTGCGGCGTTGCCCTCCTCGGCCCGGGGCATCGATAATCGGACCTCCCCGCCCGCTCTCCATTGCCATGACACGACCAATCGCGCGGTGCCCGTGGGCCGAGCGCAGCCCGCGGTATGCCGTCTACCACGATCGGGAGTGGGGTGTGCCCGTCCACGACGACCTCGTGTTCTTCGAGTTCCTGATTCTCGAAGGCGCGCAGGCGGGTCTCAGCTGGTCGACGATCCTCGACAAGCGCGATGGCTACAGAAAGGCGTTCGCGGACTTCGATCCCGCCCGCGTCGCACGCTTCGACAGCCGCCGGCTGGAACGCCTCGCATCGAATCCAGGAATCGTCCGCAATCGCCTCAAGATCGCAAGCAGCGTGACCAACGCGCGCGCTTTCCTGGCGGTGCAGCGGGAGTGCGGGAGTTTCGACCGTTACGTCTGGACCTTCGTCGGCGGGCGCCCGATTCGCAACCGATGGCGGTCGCTGTCCGCCGTGCCGGCCAGCACCAGGGAATCCGACGCGCTTTCGCAAGACCTCAAGCGCCGCGGGTTTCGCTTCGTCGGCACCACCATCATGTACGCGTTCATGCAGGCCACGGGCCTCGTGAACGACCACCTTGTCGCGTGCCCGCGCTGGAAGGACGTTCAATCGGCGAAGCGTTGACGCAGCCGCCCATCCGGTAAACTTCGCGCGAAGTGCCCCGGTAGCTCAGTGGATAGAGCAGTCCCCTCCTAAGGGACAGGTCGGACGTTCGATTCGTCTCCGGGGCGCCACGCCGCCGCGGTTGACTCCGTGACGACCGGCGCTCGACGCGCGGATGCCCAGTTATGGCGCGCTTATTGCTCTCGCGCAGGTGAACCGTGCGCCCGATGACAGCCCTGTCGGTCGGTCCCCGCCCGCGGGAAGTCTGCCCCTGAAGGACCGGAGCCCCTGTCATGATTTCTCGTCGCTACCTGGGTTGGATGCTGGCCGCAGCGCTTTCCCTGCCGCACGGGGGACTTCTCGCCGCTCCGGAAGACTGCCTTTCCCGGGGAAACAATGCCGAGATCGCGGCGTGCGCGAACCAGTACAACCCCGGATCGGCGACGCCACGAGCCCGGCCGGCGTCGCCGACGCCGTCGTCCCCCCAGCTTCGCTCGGTGCCGGTCCAGGCGGGATCCCAGAACGAATTGCGCACGGTTACCGTCGCGCCAGGCGGCAATGCTCCGCCCGCACCGGAGCCCGAGGGTCTCAAATTCGAGGTCGACCGCAAGGTGCTCACCTACACGGTCATCCTCGGAGCAGTCGGCGGCATCCTGCTCATCTTGGCCGGCATCGGATTCTGGAGCTGGGGGGCGTCGCTCAAGCGATCGTGCCCGTGGTGCGCATCGAAGATCAGCCGCAGCGTGCATGCGTGCCCGCGTTGCTTCCGGGCGGTCTGACGCGCACGCCCGAAGGGTCACGCCGCGAGCGATATAATTCGCGCGTTCGCGCCCGCAGCACCGCTGGCGCACGATTCCCGCCGTCGCGCCGCTCGCTGCGCCAACGCGGTTCACCCGGAATTCCATGCCGACGACGACGCGCTATCGCATTGCGCCACTGGACGTCCACGCGCACCTGTTCGAGGTGCGCTGCACGGTCGACGATCCCGCACCCGACGGCCAGCGGTTCACGCTGCCCGTCTGGATTCCCGGCAGCTACCTCGTGCGCGAATTTGCCCGGCATTTCGTCGAAGTCCGCGCAGAGGCGGGCGGCCGGCCCGTCGCAATCGGCAAGGAAGCAAAGGACACATGGCGAACCGCGACTTGCGCCGGCCCGCTGACGGTCGTCGCGCACGTCTACGCATTCGACCTCTCCGTTCGCGGCGCATATCTCGACGCGACGCGCGGCTACTTCAACGGCGCCCTCGTCTTCCTCTGCCCCGAAGGGCGGAGCCGGTGCCCCCTGCGAGGTCGAGATCGTGGCGCCCGCCGCCGCAAGGCAGCCGCCATGGCGCATCGCGACGACGCTCCCTCGCGCCGGCGCCACCGAAGGAGGTTTCGGTACCTATCGTGCACGCGATTACGACGAACTCATCGACCATCCGGTCGAGATGGCGCCGTTCGCGCTCGTTTCCTTCGAGGCAGGCGGCGTGCGCCACGACGTCGCGGTAACGGGGCGTATCGACGCCGACCTCGATCGCATTGCGCGCGACCTCGCCCGAGTCTGCCAATGGCAGATCGATCTCTTCGCCGGTGCGGAAAGGGGTCGCGCGCCGTTCGATCGCTACCTGTTCCAGGTCGTGGCGACCGGGGAAGGCTACGGCGGCCTGGAACATCGGTCCAGCACCAGCCTCCTTTGCCGCCGCAACGAACTGCCGGCGCCCGGTGCGCTGCATGTGACCGACGGCTACCGCAATTTCCTGGGCCTCGCGAGCCACGAGTACTTCCATGCCTGGAACGTGAAGCGGATCAAGCCCGTCGCCTTCACGCCGTACGACCTCGCGCACGAGAACTACACACGGCAGCTCTGGGCGTTCGAGGGCATCACGTCCTACTACGACGACCTCGCGCTCCTGCGGAGCGGCGTCATCGAGCCGTCGAGCTATCTCGAATTGCTGGGTCGCGCCATCACGACGGTGCTGCGCACCCCCGGCCGACATCGGCAAAGCCTCTCGGAGTCGAGCTTCGATGCCTGGATCAAGTATTACCGCGCCGACGAAAACACGCCGAATGCCGTGATCAGCTACTACACCAAGGGATCGTTGGTCGCGCTCGCGCTCGATCTCACGCTGCGGCGCGCCGGATCTTCGCTGGACGCGCTGATGCGCGCATTGTGGCAACGCTACGGCGCGACCGGCGTCGGCGTTCCCGAGGACGCGATCGCAACGCTGGCCGGCGAGTTCGCCGGTCGCGGCCTCGGCGATTTTTTCGACCGGTACGTGCACGGCACCGAGGATCCGCCGCTATCGGATTTGCTCGCGGGCTTCGGCGTCGCACTGCACGTGCGCGCGGCGGCGGGCGACGACGACCGCGGGGGCAGGCCTGGCAAGGCGCACGGGACTCCGGGCGGACCCGCGCGGTGCTGGCTCGGCGCGAAGCTCGCCGTCACCTCCGAGCCGAAGCTGCAGCATGTCTACCGCGGCGGCCCTGCCGAACGCGCCGGCCTCGCGGGCGGCGACATCCTGATCGCAATCGACGGATTGCGCGCGTCGGCGGAATCGGTCCGGCTCTTGCTCGAGCGCCGCCGCTCGCGCGAAACGCTGACGGTGCACGCGTTCCGTCGCGACGAACTGATCGTGACGCAACTCACGCTCGAGTCCGCGCCCCTCGACACCTGCTGGTTGACCATGCCGGCGACGATCGATGCCGACGTGCGCGCGCGGCGCGACGCGTGGCTGGGGCGGCCGGAGGCCGGCGCCGGATAGCGCGGCTAGGTTCGGATCGCAGGGTTCAGCGTGTAGCGCCCGCTGATGGCCGCCTGTGCCAGCACGTGGCCGGTGATCGCCTTGCGAACGTCCGCACCCGAAAATAGGCCGTCGACCGGAATCCGCGGCACATCGAGCGCGTAGAGGGTGAACACATAGCGGTGGACGATCGCGTCGTTCCACGGCGGGCAAGGTCCGTCGTAGCCGAAATAGTTCCCCGACATGTCCTTGTCGCCGGCGAACCACCCGGTGTAATCGTTCGTGCCCTGGCGCGCGCCGCGCGGCGCGTGCGGCCCCGGCTTCCCGCGCGCGATGACGCCATCGGCAAATTCACCACGCGCGATTGGCGGTGTATCGGAAGGAAGATCGATCAGGGTCCAGTGGAAGAAGTCGACGCGGGGCAGCGACGCCGGCACGATGCGGCCCTCCTGGTTCACATCGTCGCCGCGCGACGGCACATCCGGATCGTGGCAGATCATCGCCAGCGATTTCGTGCCGGCGGGCACTCCTGTCCAGGCGAAATCCGGATTGCGGTTGGCGGAAAGCCTGACATGCGCCGCCGCGTCTATGGCCCCGAACGCAAAATCCGGCGGAATCGGCGCTCCTTCGGCAAAGGCCGTCGTCGTGAGGATCATTTGGCCTTCCAGTGCGGCGGAATCGTCTTCTCGTAGAATGGCAACGCCTCGATCCGCGCCTTCCACGCGCGGAGCCCCGGTGTCAGCATGCCGTCCGCGTCGAGATCCGGCAGCTTCGTCTCGCACCGCTTGACGAAAGCGACCAGCGGGTAGAAGGCGAAATCCGCGGCCGACAACGGTCCGACGAGAAAATCGCCGGCAAGATAACGCGTGAAGAGCGCGAACTCGTCCATCACCGCCTTGCGCGCGGCGGCGATCGCCTGCGGATCGCGTTCCTCCGGCTTCTTCGAGAACGCCTGCGTCGTCAGCGGGTCGAGCGCCTTGTCGAAGTAGTCGTCGACCTCGGAAATCAGCCGTCGCGTGGTCGCGCGCATGCGCACGTCGCCGGGAAAGAGCGGCGCGCCCCGGCCCGGGTACGCCTCGTCGAGATATTCGACTACGGCGTTCGATTCGTAGATGACGAAGTCACCATCCACCAGCGTCGGCACGCGATGACGGGGATTGAGGGCGACGAACTCCGGCTTTTTCGTGTCGCCCGCCGAAAACGAAAGCACTTTCAACTCGTAGGGCAGCGCCTTGTGCTCGATGGCGAGCTGCGCACGCCAGGCGTAGGGGGAGCCGGAACCGTAATAGAGGACGATGCTCATCGGGGCCTTTCGGGTTGATTGCCGCGCCGGCGGCGGAACGGGAGTTCAGGACTTGGCGCGCTTCGACGCGGGCTTGGCAGGCGGCACCTGCGCGCCCCGCATCGCTTCCAGCGACGCCTTCTGCAATTCCATCGTCTTGATGCTCATCTGCATCACGCTCAGCGTCATCTGCAGCCAGCCTTCGATCACCTTGAGCTCGTTTATCTTCCGCTCCACCTCTGCGGGATCGAGGCTCGCGAACAACGATGCCGGGTTCGGGAACGGCAGCGCGCCCGCGCCTGCATCCGCGGCAGACGTACCCGGCATCGCGAACCCCGGCATGGGCACGCCGAACGGATTCCACATCTTCTGCATGAACGTCATCGCATCCTGCGGCGAAAATGCAAACGGCTTCGGGTCGGACGGCGGATCGGGTGGCGGAGTCGACATGGCGGGATTCCCGTGGGTCACCGACGGTGCAAACGCGTCCGTCGGGTGCGGCAGGCGTGCGATTCGGCTATCATCGTCGTTCATGATGGACAATCGCGCAACCCTGCGGGCGCGGCTCGACGCGGCCGTCGGAAGCGCGCAGGTCCTGACCTCCCCTTCCGACGTCGCTCCCTACCTCACCGACTGGCGCGGCCGCTTTCACGGCAATGCGCAGGCAGTCGTTCGCCCGGGCAGCACCCGGGAAGTCGCCGACATCGTTCGCGCATGCGCCGACGCGCGCGTCGCGATCGTTCCGCAGGGGGGCAACACCGGGCAGTGCGGGGGCGCCACGCCGGACGCCGGCGGCAACGCCGTGGTGGTTTCCCTCGCGCGAATGAATCGCGTCCGGGCCCTGGATACCGAGAACGCGACGCTGACCGTGGAAGCAGGCGCGACGCTGGCGGCGGTCCAGGAGGCCGCCGCCGCGGCCGGGCTCATGTTTCCGCTGTCGCTCGCGGCCGAGGGCAGTTGCACGATAGGCGGCAACCTCTCGACCAACGCCGGCGGCACCGCGGTGCTGCGCTTCGGCAACGCCCGCGAGCTGACGCTGGGAATCGAAGTCGTGCTGGCGGACGGGCGCATCTGGGACGGCCTTCGGGGATTGCGCAAGGACAACACGGGCTACGACCTGAAGCAGCTGTTCATCGGCGCGGAAGGGACGCTCGGCATCGTCACGGCGGCCGTGCTGAAGCTCTTCCCGGCGCCGGCAGCGCGTTCCACCGCGCTCGCCGCACTGACCGACGTGCCCGCGGCGATAGGGCTGCTGCGCGCGATGAAGCAGGCGCTGGGCGACCGGCTGGTCGGTTTCGAACTCATCTCCGGACCGTCGCTTGCGCTCACTCGCCGGCACTTCCCGACGCTGCCCGATCCGCTGCCGGGGCATCCCTGGTATGTGCTCCTGCAGGCCGACGACACTGCCGTCGATTCGCCGCTCGCCGCCGATCTCGAGAAGGCGCTGGGCGCAGTCGTGGAAAGCGGTACCGTGAAGGACGCCGTCGTCGCGCACTCGGGAGAACAGGCGGATGCGCTGTGGGCGCTGCGCGAGAACATCGCGGAGGCGCAGCGCCTCGACGGTCCGAACATCAAGCACGACATTGCGTTGCCCGTGTCCGCGATTCCGAGGTTTCTCGACGACGCGCGCGCAGCCCTCGTCGCGGCGCTGCCGGGATTGCGTTTCGTGACCTTCGGCCACTTGGGCGACGGCAACCTGCACTACAACCTGGCCGCGCCGGAGGGAATCCCGGCGGAGCGATTTCTCGCCGCAACCCCGGTGGCCAACCGGATCGTCCACGACCTCGTCGCGACGCACGGCGGGAGCATCAGCGCCGAGCACGGCATCGGGCAGCAGAAGCGCGACGAGCTCGTCCGCTACAAGAGCGCGGTCGAGCTCGACCTCATGCGGGCGGTCAAGGCCGCGCTCGACCCGGCGGCCCTTCTCAACCCCGGAAAGATTCTCTGACGGGATCGCGGATGGGCAAGGTCATTTTCTGGATCGTGGTCGTGTTCGTGGTGCTGCTCGGATTGCGGCTCCTGAACGCAAGCAAGGGAAAGAGGCGCGCCCGCGAGCCCGGCGAGGGCGCGAAACGGACGGACACGCCGGCCGAAACGATGGTCCGCTGCAGCACCTGCGGCGTCTTTCTGCCGCGCACGGACGCCCGCCCCATCGCCGGCGGCTTTGTCTGCGGTGATCCCGGCTGTGCCGCGCGCCGTTGACGCGACCCCGCCTCTGCTGCGATAAACCTCCTGATGCAGTTCCAGCCCGCCGCACCGTCCTTCGAAGCGCCGTTGCCGCTATCCTCCGGCGCGTCGGCACGCCGGATCCTCTGGATTGTCGGCCTCTATCGCGCGATCTGCGGTGCGGCGCTGCTCGCCATCGCGCTGCTGTTCGATCCCAAGGCGCTGTCGATCACGGCGCCGACGACTTTCACGACGGCGGCCGCCGTGTACCTTGTGTTCGGCCTGCTGACGTTCTGGCAGATCCACCGGGATCCGCTGCGGCTGGGCCTGACGGTGCTGACCTCGACGCTGCTCGTCGGCGACGTCGGCTGCATCGCAGCGGTGATGATCGCGGGCGGAGGGGGTGCGAGCACGTTGCCGATCCTGCTCTTCCCGCAACTCGCGGCCAGCGGCTGGCTCCTCAACGCGCGGATCGCGTTCCTGCATGCGGCGGTCGCGAGCATGACGCTCCTCGGGCTCGACGTCTATCGATTGCTCGAAGGCCAGGTCGCGGGAACGCAGCCCGTTCAGACCGCGCTCATCGGGTTCGGGTTCTTCGCGACGGTCGGCGTCGCGGTGGCGCTCGGGACGTACACCAAGGCATCCGAGGACCTCGCCGCGCAACGCGGCATCGACGTCGCCAATCTCGAGCAGGTCAACCGCCTGATCATCCAGGACATGCAGGATGGCGTGCTGGTGGTCGATCTCAACGGCGTGGTCCGCGGCCACAATGCGCAGGTGACGCGGCTCCTCGGCGGGTTCGGCAGAATGCGGGGAGGGATGCGGCTCGCCGAGTTTTCCGGCACGCTGCACGACTACTGGCGACGATGGCACGAGGATCAGTCCGAGCCGCTGCCGCCGTTCAAGGTCGAGTCGACGCAGCGACTGCTGCGCGTGCGGCTGGTGCGAATCGGCTCCGGACTCAACGGCGGCACCCTCATCTACCTCGAGGATCTTGGCCGCGCCCAGTCGGAAGCCCAGCAGATGAAACTGGCGGCAATGGGCCGCCTCACCGCATCGATCGCCCATGAGGTGCGAAACCCGTTGTCCGCGATCAATCAGGCGGCGCAGCTGCTCGAGGAGGACGGCGCGGTGGCGCCCGGCGGGCAGCGTATGCTCACGATGATCCGCAACAATGCGAAGCGGATCGACCGCATCGTCGGCGAAGTCCTGCAGCTCAATCGACGCGACCGCCAGCAGCCCGAGCGGATCGCGCTGGGGGAATTCCTGCGCACGCTCACCGACGAAATCGTGCAGGCCGAGAACATTCCCGAAGGGGGTGTGCTCATGCTGGTCCCCGAGGAGATCGCCGTGCTCTTCGACCGCGGCCACATGAACCAGATCGTCTGGAACCTCGTCCGCAATGCCTGGCAACACTGCCAGAAGCGGGAGGGCAGCATCCGCGTCGCCGCGCGCGCCGGCTACATGGGCGACGCGGTCATCTGCGAGCTGTCGGACGACGGCCCCGGCATCCCCGCCGAATTGCGCGGGCAGATTTTCGAACCGTTCTTCACGACGCGGCCCGGCGGCACCGGCCTCGGCTTGTACATCGCCCGCGAGCTCGCCGACGCCAACGGCGCGGCGCTGGAGTTGCTTCCGAAAGGGCCGGGCGCCCACTTCCGCATCACCATGAAACGCGCGGCCAACGCCGCCTAGAGAGGCAAGCCATGTCCCGCCGAATCCGCGGTCAACCCAAGGTGCTCGTCATCGACGACGAACCGGACCTGCTCGAACTGCTCGAGCTCACTTTGTCCCGCATGGGGCTCGACACCACGCGCGCCGAGACGGTCGGCGAAGCGATCCGGCTGCTGGACAAGGAGGTCTTCGACCTCTGCCTGACGGACATGCGCCTGCCCGACGGCGAGGGACTGCGCGTCGTCGAGCATATCAACCAGAAGGGTCTCGACGTTCCTGTCGCGGTGATCACCGCTTACGGCAGCGCCGAGAACGCCGTCGCCGCGCTCAAGGCAGGCGCCTTCGACTACCTCGCCAAACCCGTTGCCCTCGAGCAGCTGCGCGCGCTCGTCAAGCAGGCCCTGAAGGTCCCCGAGAAAACGCAGGTGGTGACGAGCTATCAGCTGCTCGGCGAGTCGCCGGCCATGATGCAGGTGCGCAGCCTCATCGACCGGCTCGCGAAAAGCCAGGCGCCGATCTTCATCAACGGCGAATCGGGCAGCGGCAAGGAACTCGCCGCCCGCCTCATTCAGGCGCTGGGGCCGCGCGCCGGCCAGCCGTTCATCGCAGTCAATTGCGGAGCCATTCCCGAGAACCTGATGGAGAGCGAGTTCTTCGGCTACAAGAAGGGCTCGTTCACCGGTGCCGAGGGCGACCGCGACGGCTTCTTCCAGGCCGCCAACAACGGCACGCTTTTCCTCGACGAGGTCGCCGACCTGCCGCTGCCGATGCAGGTGAAGCTGCTGCGCGCGATCCAGGAGAAGAAGGTGCGCAAGGTCGGCGCAACCCAGGAGGAGCCGGTCGACGTGAGGATCATCAGCGCGACGCACAAGAAGCTCGCGTCGCTCGTCGAAGCCGGCGAGTTCCGGCAGGACCTTTACTATCGCCTTCACGTGATAGAACTCGCGATGCCCAGCCTGCGTGAGATGCGCGAGGACATTCCTCTCATCGCCAACGCGATCCTGGCGCGACTCTCGCGCGGAAATCCGGCGCGTCTCGACGCCGACGCCCTCGCCGCGCTCGAGCGCTATCCGTTCCCGGGCAACGTGCGCGAGCTCGAGAACATCCTCGAGCGCGGCCTGTCGCTGGCAGCCGATCCGCAGCAGATCACGGCGGATGACCTGCACCTCACGCCTGTGTCGGACGATCCGGAATTTGCCGTGACCGCCGGCGACAAATGGCCGCTGCAGGATTACCTCGACAAGGTCGAGCGTGTGGCGATCAACGAAGCGCTCGAAAAGACGCGCTTCAACCGGACGGCGGCGGCAAAGCTCCTCGGAATCACGTTTCGCGCCATGCGCTACCGGATGGAGCGGCTCGGCATCAAGTAGCATGACGGTCGACAAGGCGTCCTGCAGCGCGGGGGAGAGCGTCCTCGCGTGGGCCATGGCAGCCGCCGACACCTGATCATGCGCACGACCTCCTGGCATGCCGGCGACCCCGCGTACGCGCGCAGGACCCGCCTCGCGATCGACGGGACGGGTTACGCCAATCTGGCGCGGCAGATCCGGTCCCCGAACCACGATGCGCGGCCCGAGGACGTCCCGGTCACGCTGGTGGTCGTCCATGGAATTTCCGTTCCGGCCGGTGTTTTCGGCGGAGACGGGGTCGCACGCCTTTTCACGAACCGCCTCGACCCCGCCATGAATCCGGAGTGCGCCGCGATTGCGCACCTTCGCGTGTCCGCGCACTTCTTCGTCCGGCGCAACGGCGCGCTCGTCCAATTCGTCTCCTGCAACGACCGCGCGTGGCATGCCGGCGCATCGTCCTGGCAGGGACGCGTGCAATGTAACGATTTCTCGATCGGCGTCGAGCTCGAGGGCACCGACCAGCTCCCCTACGCGACGGCGCAGTACACGATGCTGTCGCGCCTGCTCAAGGCGCTGGCGCGGCGATACCCGATCGCGCACGTCGCCGGCCATTCGGACGTCGCGCCCGGACGAAAGACCGATCCCGGGCCGTCGTTCGACTGGCGCCGGCTGCGCCGCCTGACCGCACCCCGCCGGTCCTAGACGTCCGTCGAACCGGGCGGGACGCCCGTCAGTCGGGGCCCGCCCTCGCGAAGGCCCCCCCAGGCGGGGTATAATGGATGGTTATGCAATTGCTTGCGGACTTCTTCCCGCTCATCCTCTTTTTCATCGCGTTCAAGTGGCTGGGCATCTATTTCGCCACCGGTGTCGCCATCGTGGCGTCGATCGCGCAGATCGCGTTCCTGCGCTGGAAGCGGGGTCGCGTGGCGGTCGTCAACTGGCTGTCGCTCGCCATCATCGTCGTGTTCGGCGGCGCGACGCTGCTGCTGCACGACGAGGCGTTCATCAAGTGGAAGCCGACCGTGCTCTACGGGCTGTTCGGCGCAATCCTTGCGGTCGGCCGGATCTTCTTCAACCGCAATCTGCTCGCGCACGTGATGGCCGGAATCCGGCTGCCCGAGGTGATCTGGTCTCGCCTCACCTGGTCGTGGGTCGCGTTCTTCGCGTTCATGGGCGCCGCCAACTGGTACGTCGCATTCCACTACCCCACCGAAACGTGGGTGAACTTCAAGGTGTGGGGCGGTATCGGCCTCTTCATGGTGTTCGCGCTCGCCCAGGGCCTGATGCTCGCGCGCCACGTCCAGGAGGAGGCCTCGTGACGGCCCCCGCCGCGACGGCGTCCGACGTGCCCGCAGCGCTGCGCGAGCGCCTCGCCCGCCTGGCGCCGACAGTACTCGAGATCACCGACGACAGCGCGCGCCATGCGGGACATGCCGGCGCCGCAGGAGGCGCCGGGCACTTTTCCGTCGTGATCGTGTCAGAAGTCTTTGCCGGACTTTCCCGGCTCGCGCGGCACCAGCGGGTACTGCGCGGGCTGACCGACCTGCTGCCCCATCCGATCCACGCGCTGTCGATCAAGGCGCTGACGCCGGAAGAATTTTTTTCTCAACCACAAAGGACGACTCACCGATGAACAAGCACTCGCTCACCCTCGCCATCGCGGCCGCGCTCATCGCGCTCGCGGGCGCCCCTGCACAGGCGCAGGACAAGGCCGCCGCGCCCGCGAAGGCCGCCACCGCAGCAGCCCCGGCGGCCGCGGGCAAGGAAATTTACCCGAAGGCGTATTTCGACCTCATGCTGAAAGAGCGCCTGGCCCAGGGCCAGCCCGACACACCGGAATTGCGGGCGGGGTTGCGCGAGGAACTCAACACGCGCGAACTTCTGCTGCGCGAAGCGAAGAAGAAAGGCCTCGAGAAGAATGCCGACGTCAAGACGCAGATGGACCTGACGTCGCAGACCGTGCTGGTCCGCGCCTTTGTCGCCGACTGGGTCAAGGCCAATCCGATTTCGGACGCGGCGCTGCACAAGGAATACGACGCCATCAAGGCCCAGATGGGCGACAAGGAATTCAAGGTCCGCCACATCCTGGTCGAGAAGGAGGACGAAGCGAAGGAGATCATCGTCCTGCTGCAGAAGGGCGACAAGTTCGAGAAGCTCGCCGAGCGCTCGAAGGATCCGGGTTCGAAGGCCAACGGCGGCGACCTCGACTGGAATGCGCCCGGCAACTTCGTGAAGCCGTTCTCCGACGCGATGGTCAAGCTGCCGAAGGGGAAATTCACGACGGTGCCCGTGCAGACCCAGTTCGGCTGGCACGTGATCGAGGTCGACGACATTCGCGAGGCCAAGGTACCGCCCTTCGACGAAGTGAAGCCTCAGCTCGCGCAACGCATGCAGGGCCAGCAGCTCGAGGTCTATTTCAAGGACCTTCGGTCGAAGAACGGCCTGTGACGTCGCACTGAGCCGGGCACACGCCGAGGGCGACGGTCCGGACGCAGCACCCGGGGGCAGGCGGCGACGCCTGTCCTTTTTTGTCGCTTCCGGCCACGCCCGGGGCGCCAGGTCCGGGCGCCGTTCGATGCTATTCTTACGCGGCGCCGACCACGAGAACCGAGTGCGCGCGAGGAAAATTCCGTTCACGTCGCGCGCATCTTTCCCATTGCGCACGGAGGAGAGCATGGCGTTCATCCGCCATCCGAAGGACTTTTTTGCCGGAGTCCTGTTCATTGCGTTCGGCATTGCCGCCATCGCCATCGGCAGCAACTACAACCTCGGCACCGCAGCGCGCATGGGGCCCGGCTATTTCCCGCGCATCCTCGGACTTCTGCTGATTGCTCTGGGGCTCGCGTTGGCCCTGCGCGCACTGCGCCAGTCCGGCGCCGCGGGTTCCCGCCTTCAAGTGGCGACCCCTGCTCATCGTTCTGGGCAGTGTCGCGGCGTTCGGCATGATCGTCACCTACGCCGGCATCGTCGTCTCGACGATCCTGCTCATCGTCGTGGCCAGCGCCGCGAGCCACGAATTCCGCTTCCGCGAATCCCTCGTTGCGGGCGCCGTCCTCGCGGCGCTGGCCGTCGGCGTATTCGTGATCGGCTTGAAGCTTCAGCTTCCGATCTGGCCGGCGTTCTTCTGACGACGCGGCATGGAACTTCTCAATCACCTCGCGCTCGGGTTCGGCGTCGCCACGCAGGGCGTCAATCTCCTTTACGCTTTGATCGGCGTGATGCTCGGAACGCTGATCGGTGTCCTCCCGGGCATCGGTCCCGTGGCGACGATCGCGATGCTGCTGCCGACGACGTATGCGCTGCAGCCCGTCTCCGCGCTGATCATGCTGGCGGGCATCTACTACGGCGCCCAGTATGGCGGCTCGACGACGTCGATCCTGCTCAACATGCCCGGCGAGACGTCGTCCGCGGTCACGTGTCTCGACGGCTATCAGATGGCACGCAAGGGGCAGGCCGGCGCGGCTCTCTCGATCGCGGCGCTGGGCTCGTTTTTCGCCGGCACCGTGGCGACCATCATGGTCGCCACGGTGGCGATCCCCCTCTCCGAGCTCGCGCTCAAGTTCGGCCCCGCCGAATATTTCTCGCTGATGGTTCTCGGCCTGATCGGCGCCGTCGTGCTGGCGCACGGTTCGGTCCTGAAGGCGATCGCGATGATCGTGCTTGGCCTGCTGCTCGGCCTCGTCGGCACCGACGTCAATTCGGGTGTCGCGCGCTTCGCGTTTGGCGTCCCGGAACTGACCGATGGACTCGGCGTGGTCAGCGTCGCGATGGGTCTCTTCGGGTTCGCGGAAATCATCAGCAATCTGGAGTCGACGGAAAAGCGCGAGCTCGTCACCAGCAAGGTGACCGGACTCTGGCCGACGAAGGCGCAGTTCAAGGTCGCGTGGCCCGCCTCCGCTCCGCGGCACCGCGCTCGGCTCGGTGCTGGGACTGCTGCCCGGAGGCGGCGCGATGCTCGCGTCGTTTGCGTCCTACGCGCTGGAAAAGAAGGTCGCAAAGGATCCGTCGGAGTTCGGAAAAGGTGCAATCCAGGGTGTGGCCGGGCCGGAGTCCGCAAACAACGCGGGCGCGCAGACGTCGTTCATCCCGTTGCTGACGCTCGGTATTCCGGAAAATGCGGTG
Organism: uncultured beta proteobacterium; assembly: GCA_963726765.1. Lineage (GTDB taxonomy): Bacteria > Pseudomonadota > Gammaproteobacteria > Burkholderiales > Casimicrobiaceae > CAIWHR01. The sequence goes on from CAVSDH010000004.1 coordinate 375,531, forward strand.
ATGGCACTGATGGTGGGTGCGATGACGATCCACAACATCCAGCCCGGGCCGCAGGTGATGACGAGCAATCCGGCGCTGTTCTGGGGCCTGATTGCGTCGATGTGGGTCGGCAACATGATGCTGGTCGTGCTGAACCTGCCGTTGATCGGCATGTGGATCAAGCTGCTCAAGGTGCCCTACCGGCTCCTCTACCCGGCGATCCTGCTGTTCTGCGCCATCGGCGTGTACTCGATCAACAACGCGAGCTTCGACGTCAGCCAGACCGCCTTCTTCGGTCTGTTGGGCGTCGTGTTCCTGAAGCTCGAATGCGAGCCCGCGCCGCTCCTGCTCGGGTTCGTGCTCGGTCCGATGATGGAAGAGAACCTGCGCCGCGCGATGCTGCTGTCCCGCGGCGACCCGACGGTGTTCTTCACGCGTCCGCTGTCCCTTGCGATGCTCGTGATGGCGAGCCTCCTGCTCCTGCTGATCGTAGCGCCCGCATTCCGCAAGAAACGCGACGAAGCGTTCCAGGAGAGCGAGTGAACGGGCGGGCGAGGCCGCATGGCCGAGCCAAGTCCCGCAGGGCGCGTCGCCGTGCGAGCGAAGAGCGCCTGACGACTCCGTAGCGATGTTCATGCTCAACCGTGCGGAGGGCGCGAGTGACGGCGCAATTATGCTGAAGATCGACTGGGGCACGCCCTACCCTTCGCGGCGCCAGCCGGTTCTCGCGCGCAACGCAGTCGCCACGTCGCAGCCCCTGGCCGCGCAGGCGGGCGTCGCCATGCTTCAGCGCGGCGGCAATGCCGTCGACGCTGCGCTGGCCACGGCGATTGCGCTGACCGTCGTCGAGCCCTGCAGCAACGGGCTCGGCAGCGACCTTTTCGCCATTGTCTGGGACGGCACCACGCTCGCAGGCCTCAACGCATCGGGACGCGCGCCTGCCGCCGTGACGCCGGCCCGATACAGGGGCAAGAGCGAAATGCCGCAGCGAGGCTGGGAAGCGGTCACGATTCCCGGAGCGGTCTCGGGGTGGGCGGCGCTGTCGCAGCGCTACGGCGCGCTGCCGTTTGCCGACCTGTTCGGACCGGCGATTCATTACGCGCGCGATGGCTATGCGGTGTCGCCGATCGTCGCCGAAAAATGGGGACTCGCGACCACCGTGCTGCCGCACGACCTCGGGTTTGCCGAGCACTTCATGCCGCACGGACGAGCACCGCAGCCGGGTGAGACGTTCGCCTGCCCCGGCATGGCGGTGTCGCTCGAGAAGATCGCGGAAACGAATGGAAATGCGTTCTACCGCGGCGAGCTCGCGGCAGCCATGGTTGCCGACGCGACACGGCACGGCGCGGCGCACGTGCTCGCCGACTTCGCGGACCACGCGATCGATTGGGTCGCACCGCTGGCCCTCGACTACGGCGGCGCGACGGTCCACGAGATTCCTCCCAACGGGCAGGGCATCGCGGCGCAGATCGCGCTCGGCATCCTCAAGTCCTTCGACCTCGCTTCGCTGCCGCCCGATTCCGTCGACTCCCAGCATCTCCAGATCGAGGCGATGAAACTGGCGTTCGCCGATGTGCATCGCCACGTCAGCGACCCGAGCACCATGAAAGTGGCCGCGTCGTCTCTTCTGGACCCGGCGTATCTCGCTGCACGTGCCAGACTGATCGACCGCGCGCGCGCGCAGGATTTCGGACCGGGGTCGCCACCGGTCGGCGGCACCGTCTACCTTTGCGCCGCGGACGCTTCCGGCATGATGGTGTCGCTGATCCAGTCGAACTACATGGGCTTCGGCTCCGGCGTGGTCGTTCCCGGGACCGGTATCAGCCTGCAGAACCGCGGTGCGGGCTTCTCGCTCGAGAGCGGGCATCCCAACGAGATCGCGGGAGGCAAGCGACCGTTTCACACGATCATCCCGGGTTTCCTGACGCAGAGCGGCGCACCGCTGGCCGCATTCGGTGTCATGGGCGGCCCGATCCAGCCGCCGGGCCATGTGCAGACCCTGGTGCGGCTGCTCACCTACGGCATGAACCCGCAGGCCGCGCTCGACGCGCCGCGCTGGAAGGTGAACAGTGGGATGTCGATCGACCTCGAGCCCTCGGCTTCGCCGGAGTTGCGCGCGGGCCTTTCGGCGCTGGGGCACGATCTCAAGTCCGTTGCCGATTCGTACATGGATTTCGGCGCAGGACAATACATCGTTCGCCGCGACAACGGCTACGTCGCGGCGTCGGACCCGCGGCGCGACGGCCAGGCCGCCGGCTTCTGACCGCGTCGCGGCCGCGGTCCGGCGATCAGCGCTGCCGCTCCTTGAAGACGTGCAGCGGGATCATTTCCTCGAGCTCGATGCGCGCCCTGTCCGGTTCGGGCGCCGTCAGCGGTGTGGTCGCCTGCATCGTCGTCAGGCAGCGACGGGTCAGCTCCTGGTAGCTCAGCGTGGCCGTGTGCTTCCATTCGCGTTCCTGCTCGGTCAATTCCCTCAGGACGCGCGCCGGCGTTCCCGCGACGAGCATGCGCGGCGGCACCACCATGCCTGCCTTGACGAACGCCATCGCGGCGACGATCGCCCATTCGCCGATCACCGCGTTGTCGTTGACGACGGCGTTCATCCCGACGAGTGCATTCCTGCCGACCACGCAGCTGTGAAGCACGGCCGCGTGCCCGATGTGCCCGTTTTCCTCGACGACCGTATCGGTGCCGGGAAAGCCGTGCATGATGCAGGAGTCCTGCACGTTCGCGCCCGCCCGGACACGAATGCCGCCGAAATCACCGCGCAGCGACGCAAACGGTCCGATGTAGCAGCCGGGTCCGACGATGACGTCGCCGATGAGCACGGCGGACGGATGGACGTAGGCGGTCGGGTCGACCACCGGCGTCAGCGCCGTCGATCGAGTAAACGGTAAGCGTCATCGCGAACCTCCGTTTCCGGGCAGGTGACGTTGCACCCTCACCCCAGCCAAACGCGCGCATTGCGGAACATCCGCATCCACGGCGAATCCTCGCCCCATTCCTTCGGGTGCCACGACATCTGCACCGTGCGAAACCCGCGCTCGGGATGCGGCATCAGGATCGTGAACCGGCCGTCCGCCGTCGTGAGGCCGGTGATCCCGCCGGGCGACCCATTGGCATTGTACGGATAGCGCTCGGTCGCGCGCCCTGCGTGGTCGACGAAGCGAAGAGCGACAAGCGATTCCGCCGCGCCCCGCTGCGCCTCGTCGCGGAATTCCGCGAATCCTTCGCCGTGGGCAAGCGCGACGGGGATCCGGCTTCCCTCCATGCCAGCGAAGAACAGCGACGGCGTGCGCAATACCTCGAGCAGGACGAAACGCGCCTCGAACTGCTCGGACCGGTTGCGAATGAAGTGCGGCCAGTGACCGGTTCCGGGAATGAGCTCGTGCAGATTGCTCATCATCTGGCAGCCGTTGCACACGCCGAGCGCGAATGTGTCCGCGCGCGAGAAAAACGCGGCGAACTCGTCGCGCGCCCGCGCGTTGAACAGGATCGACTTGGCCCAGCCCTCCCCCGCGCCCAGCACGTCGCCGTACGAGAATCCGCCGCAGGCCGCGAATCCGCTGAACTCGGCAAGACGCCGCCGCCCCGCGATGATGTCGCTCATGTGCACGTCGTAGGCGGCGAAACCCGCGCGATCGAACGCTGCTGCCATTTCCACCTGCCCGTTGACACCTTGCTCGCGCAGGATGGCGATGGCGGGCCGGGCACCGCGAGCGACGAATGGGGCGGCGATGTCCTCGCTCGGGTCGAACGTCAGCACGGGAGCGATCCCCTGATCGCCGTCATCGCCGATGCGTTCGTACTCCTGGTCCGCCGCGTCGGGGTTGTCGCGCATCCTCTGCAGCGCGTGCGTCGTCGCGGACCACGCGCGATGGAGATCCGAGCGCAATTCGTCGAGCGCGACGACTCCATTGCGCGCGATGCGCACGCGGCCATCGGCCGTCGGTCTCCCGATCGCGTGGTTCGCGAGCGACGTGTCGGCCAGCCGGCGCGAGACCGCCGCGGCGTCCCGCGCGCGGACCTGAACGACCGCGCCCAGCTCTTCGGCAAACAGCGTCGGAAGCGTCTCGCCCGCGACCGGCAGGTCGATCGCCAGTCCGCATCTCGACGCAAACGCCATTTCGGCGAGCGTCGCGAACAATCCTCCATCTGCAATGTCGTGATATGCCAGCAGCAGATCGTCACGATGCAGCGCCTGTATGACGTCGAAAAATGCCTGAAGTTGCGATGGATCATCGACATCCGGACATTCGTTGCCGAGCTGGGCGTAGGCCTGCGCCAGCGCCGACCCACCCAGGCGCCGCCTTCCTGCGGACACGTCGATCCACAGCAAGCAGGTGTCGCCCGCGTCTCGCGCGAGCAGCGGCGTCAAAACGCGCCGCGCATCCGGTACCGGCGCAAACGCGGAAACGACGAGCGACAGCGGCGCGGTGACCGACTTCGGAACACCGCGCGTCGGTCCAGGTCGTTCGCATCGACATCGAGTCCTTGCCGACGGGAATGCTGATGCCCAACGCGGGGCACAGCTCCATCGCGACGGCGTGCACGGTATCGTAGAGGGCCGCATCTTCGCCCGGATGTCCGGCAGGCGCCATCCAGTTGGCCGAAAGCTTGATGTCCGCGAGCCGCGCGATTCCGGCCGCAGCAATATTGGTGATGGCCTCCCCAACCGCCATCCGACCGGACGCGGGTGCGTCGATCAGCGCGAGGGGCGTCCGTTCGCCCATCGCCATCGCCTCGCCGGCGTAGCCCTCGAAGTCCATCAAGGTCGCGGCGACATCGGCAACCGGCACCTGCCACGGGCCGACCATCGGGTCGCGCGAGCACAGGCCGCCGACGGTGCGATCGCCGATTGAAACGAGGAACGTCTTGTCGGCCACCGCCGGCACCTGCAGCACGCGGTAGGCGGCGTCGCTGACGGTGACGCCGGCGAGATCGAGCGGACGCATCGACCGCGCGACGTGCGCGACGTCGCGCGTCATCCGCGGCGGCTTGCCGAGAAGCACGTCGAGATCCATGTCGACGGGCGCATTGCCGAATTGCGGGTCGGTGATGAGAATGCGCTGGTCGGCGGTCGCGCGTCCGACGACCGCGAACGGGCAACGCTCGCGCTCGCAGACCACGCGAAATGCTTCGAGGTCCGTGGCGCGGATCGCAAGCACGTAGCGCTCCTGCGCCTCGTTGCACCAGATTTCGCGCGGCGCCATGCCCGAGTCCTCGGACGGCACCTTGCGCAAATCGAAGCGCGCGCCCGCGCCGCCGCCATGCACGAGTTCCGGAAACGCGTTGGACAAGCCACCCGCGCCGACGTCATGAATCGACAGGATGGGATTCGCGGCGCCCCGCTGCCAGCAGCGGTCGATGACCTCCTGCGCGCGGCGCTGGATCTCCGCGTTGCCGCGCTGCACGGAATCGAAATCGAGGTCAGCCGTATTGGCACCGGTCGCCATCGACGACGCGGCGCCGCCGCCCATCCCGATCAGCATGCCGGGGCCACCGAGTTGAATGAGCACGGCACCATCGGGAATCGGTGCCTTGTGCGTGTGCGCGGCGGCAATGTTGCCCACGCCGCCGGCGATCATGATCGGCTTGTGGTAGCCGCGCATTTCACCCGCCACTTCCTGCTCGAACGTCCGAAAGTAACCGAGGAGATTGGGGCGTCCGAATTCGTTGTTGAACGACGCGCCGCCAATCGGGCCATCGAGCATGATCTGCAGCGCCGAAGCAATGCGGTCCGGCTTGCCGTATGCGCTCTCCCACGGCTGCGGCAGCGTCGGCACCCGCAGGTCCGACACGGTGAATCCGGTCAGGCCCGCCTTCGGCTTTGCCCCGATGCCCGTCGCGCCTTCGTCGCGGATCTCCCCGCCGGAGCCGGTCGCCGCGCCGGGAAACGGCGCGATCGCCGTCGGGTGGTTGTGGGTCTCCACCTTCATCAGGATGTGCGTGCGCTCCGCATGTGCGGCGAATCGGCCGTCGGCATCCGGATAGAACCGTCGCACGGTGGCGCCTTCGATCACCGACGAGTTGTCGGCGTAGGCGACGACGGTACCCTCCGGCGAAGCGGCGTGCGTGTGCCGGATCATCGCAAACAGGCTCTTGTCCTGCCGCATGCCGTCGATGATCCAGTCGGCGTTGAAGATCTTGTGCCGGCAGTGCTCGGAGTTCGCCTGCGCGAACATCATCAGCTCGACATCGGTCGGATCGCGGCCCGCGCGGCGGAAGTTTTCCTCCAGGTAATCGATCTCGTCGACGGCGAGCGCCAGGCCGAGCTCGGCATTCGCCCGTTCGATCGCCGCGCGTCCTTCGGCGAGCAGCGGAATCGTCGCCATCGGCCTCGGCGCGACGTGCGCGAACAGCGTGCGCGCATCATCGAGCGAATCGAGCACGGCCTCGGTCATCCGGTCGTGAAGCAACGGAAGGATGGCGCGGCGCGCCTCGGCGCCGGGCTCCCCGTTGCGGACCGCGAGGCGATACCCGATGCCGCGCTCGATGCGTTTCACGACGTCGAGGCCGCAGTTGCGGACGATGTCCGTCGCCTTCGACGACCACGGAGATATCGTGCCGGGGCGCGGAACCACGAGTGCGAATGCGCCGTCGTCGCCGGCCGATCCATCGCGCGGGCCGTACGTCAGCAGTCGATCGAGGATGGTCCTGCTCGGCCGACGTCAGTTCCCGCGCGGCTTCGACGAAGTGCCAGTACGAGGCGGCGATGCCGGTGACCGGGTGCCCCGGATGCGCAGCCGCGAGTGCGGCCTGGAGCTTGCTGACGCGAAACGGCGAGAGCGCGTTGCGCCCGCGCAGCGTAAGGAAATGCGGCATGCCCGGCACGGGGGTCGGAAAGCGCGATTATACGCGACGCGCGCTTCCCTTCGGCCGGTTCGACGCGGCACCGAGTGTCGCATGACGACTATCTCGGCGCTCCTCGACGAGCGACTTACGTCGATATTTCCGAGAAACCTGTAAGTTTTGACAGGTGACAGTTTCGACCCGGGAAACTACTGTCACCAGAACCAACCTGAAGTCGTTGCGGAGATCGGGGCGGTTCGGCGCGGTCTTCGTGGAATTTGCATTGAGTCGATGATCCCGCCACGTGTTTTTCAGCAGCATGAGAATTCCATGCTCGGCCAAACGGGGTATTGCGATGATCGGGGAGGATCGAATGGCGTTTACAGAAACTCCGGCAGCGCAAAGCGTGCCCCGCTTGCCACCGACCGTCCGCGACATCGCGGCAAGCACAATGTTGGGGATCGGGTTGCTCCTTCTTCCTTCGCACCCCGCATACGGTGCCCAGCAGACGGCGCCAATTCCAATCTGGTGCAACACCCCGAACGTTCCGGGACTCTACGACTCGCCGCAGGCGGTGTGCGACGCAAGGCGGGCCGTCACGAACTGGCAATGGCCGCTGGAATATTTTCCCGAGCCCAAAGCACCGTCCTATGGCCCCTATGGCCAATGCAACTACTGGCGACCAAGCCTGGGCTCGTGGCAGAACTTTGGCTACGCCACTTGGGGGCTTGTATGCCCGTTCCCCTATCAGCCTGTAAACGCCATAACGAACGTCTACGGGAACTGTTCATTCACTTCCTCGGCTGCGTACCCCCAGGTACGAGTCAGTCCGGGAAACAACGCGTATTGCGAAAACTCCGGCGTCGATCCGCTCAAGAATAGCGGCCCCTGCTGCGACACCAGCGTTGGCAGCCCAATCAATGTGGGTGTGCAAAACAAGCACCTCACCGAATCTGACATCCGTCCGGTCGGCGTCGCCGCGCCGGTCGCGATTCTGCGGACCTACAACAGCGCCGCCGTGCCGGAAGACGGTAGTCCCAACGTTGTCCCAATGCCGCTCGCATTCGGGCGTCATTGGTCCGCCACCTACGACACGCGAGTATTCCTCTCCGCAGTCGGCAATTGGCAGACCGCATGGGTCACCCGCCCGGATGGCAGGGTGCAGCATTTCAATCTCTCCGGAACGCAATGGGTCGCCGATCCGGACGTTGTTGATCGGCTGGTCCGCACGGTCGACGGGAACAACAACCCGACCGGCTGGCAGTACTACGTTGCCGCGACCGAAGAGACCGAAACGTACAACGTATCGAGACAACTGATCGCGATCACAACCCGCGGCGGCCTCACGCAAAGCCTTGCCTACAACGGGCAGTCGCAGTTGACGAGTGTCCAGGATCCGTTTGGCCGAGCTTTCTCGTTCGACTACGGTAGCAATGGATTGCTGCAATCGGTGACCGATCCAGCGGGGAGGGTCACCAGCTATCAATACGACAGCCTACGGCAATTTGATCGAGGTCGACAATCCGGACGCTACGTTACGGCGCTATCTCTACGAGAACACGACCTACAAGAGTGCACTTACCGGTGTGACCGATGAGAACGGTGTGCGCTACGCCACCTACACCTACGACGCCGCGGGAAAGGCGACAAGTACGCAGCTCGCAGGCGGCGTGAACAGATGGACAATTGGCAGCCCGTCGAGTGGGCAGACGCCAATCACCGATCCACTCGGCAATGTCAGCAACCGCGCGTTCGCAACGGTGCAGGGAGTTGTCAAATTGGCCTCGTCAACCGCTCCCTGCGCGGCCTGCGGGCGGGGTGGGATGGATAAGACTCTCAGCTACGACGCGAACGGCAACGTCTCCTCGCGCAGTGACTTCAACGGCAAGCAAATCTGCTACGCCTACGACCTCACACGCAATCTGGTGACGTCGCGGGCCGAGGGAATTCTGTCGACGGAGACGTGCAGTACGGTGCTGACCACACTTCCCGGCCGCACCGACGTGCGCAAGGTGTCGACGCAATGGCATACGGTCTGGCGATTGCCCATACAGATCGCCGAGCCGAACCGGATCACGACCAACGCCTACAACGGCGACGGCGGTGTCTACTGCGCGCCGACCACGGCGCTTGTCGCCGGCAACCCCATCGGCGTGCTGTGCAGGAAGACGAGTGCAGGAGACCACCGACGCCAGCGGCCAGCTTGGATTCGCTGCCGCGGTTACGGGCACGCCACGGGTGTGGCAGTACACGTATGACAGATACGGTCAGGTGCTGACGGCGACCGACCCCAACGGCAAGGTCACCACCACCACCTACTACGCCGCCACCGACCCGGATCTCGGCAAGCGCGGCAACGTGCAGACGATCACCAATCCGCTCGGCCACGTCACCACGATCACGGCCTACGACTTGAATGGTCGACCGCTCTCGATCACCGATCCGAACGGAGTGGTGACTACCCTGGCCTATCACCCGCGCGGCTGGCTCACCTCACGCGGCCGTTGGCGGCGAGACCACCGACCTACGACTACGACGGCGTCGGGCAGATGACCAAGGTGACGCCGCCGGATGGCAGCTACGTCCAGTACACCTACGACGGCGCGCATCGGCTGACCCAGATTCAGGACGGGCTTGGCAACAAGATCGTCTACACGCTCGATGCGATGGGCAACCGGGTGAAGGAGCAGGCGTACGACCCGAGCGGGACGCTCGCCCGCACCCGGCAACAGGTCTTCGATAGCTTGAACCGGCTGCATCAGTCGGTCGGCGCGCAATTAGGGAGGCGACCATGACCATTCGATTCCGCCGCATCGCTGCTTCTGGCCGCCGCATCCGCAGCCCTGCTTGCTGCTGAAGCCACCGCCCAATACTGTCCGGTCACCTCGACCTACTTCACCGGCAACTATTCGCTTGGCTGGCTGTACGGTGGGTACGTGCTGGGCACCCGCCGCCTTCGCCGGCTCGATCGCCGATCACCGGCACCACCTACCCGTCGACCAACTACGCCTGCGCGACAGCGGCTCCTGCCGTGGGCGCGTTGGAGAACACGCTCTATACCTACGACGCCAACGGCAACCTCACGACGTCAGCAAGGACCCGCTCGGCCGCATTACCTCCAATAGCTACGACGCACTCAATCGACTGACGCAGGTCCTCGACCCGGCCGCCGGGACCACCAAGTACGCCTACAACGGGAACGGCGTGCTGAAACAGGTGACCGACCCGCGCAACCTCGCCACCACCTACTCCCTGAACGGATTCGGCGAGACGACGACGCTCGCCTCTCCGGACACCGGCAGCGCTACCAGCACGTACGACGCCACCGGCAACCTCAAGACTCGCCTTGACGCGCGCGGGGTCACCGCCACCTACACCTACGACGCCATCAACCGGGTGACCAAGGTCGTCTACAGCAAGAGCGGAACGACGAGCGAGACCCACACCTTCACCTACGACGGCGGCACCAGTCCGCCCCCGTACTCGAAGGGCCGGCTGACCCAGCTCGTCGACACCGCCGGCACCACCAAGTGGACCTACGAGGCACACGGCCGGGTACTGACCAAGGCGCAGACGGTGAGCAACACCAAGACCGTCGCCTACGCCTACAACGCCGCCGGCCAGCTCGCGAGCCTCACCACCCCATCCGGACAGGTCATCGGCTACACCTACAGCAATAACCGGATTTCCGGTGTCAGCATCAACGGCGCGGTCTTGATCGGCGCCGCGATCGCCGAACCGTTCGGACCGCTGTCCACATGGAACTGGGGCAACGGCCTCGTCACGCTGCGGGTGTACGACACCGACGGGCGGCTCACGTCCTGGGAGTTCCGCAACGGCACCTCGATCCTGCGCAACAACGTGAGCTGGGACGTCGGCGGGACGCGCCGTCGCCAACACCAATCCGGCCAACGCGACGCTGGGCTGCGTCTTCCAGTACGACGCGCTCGACCGGCTGACGGTGAGCCAGCAGGGCAGTCCGGTCGACAGCCACCCAGCCAGTTCAACTACGACGCGGTCGGCAACCGGAGCAATCTGACCGTCAACGGAACGCTCACCAACTACAGCTACGCGGCAGCGAGCAACCAGCTGCTGGCGCTGACCGGCGCCACGGCGCGGAGCTACGTCTACGACGCGGCCGGCAATCCGACCACCATCGGCAGCTTCACCAACACCTACAACAACGCCAACCGGCTCACCAAGGTGATGAACGGGACCACGACGGTGGCGACCTACAAGGTGAACGCGCTGGGGCAGCGGGTGGAGAAGGTATCAAGTGGCGTCACCACCCGCTACGTCTACGACGAGCAGGGGCACCTCCTGGGCGAGTACGACAGCACGGGGAAGCTCGTTCAGGAGACGGTGTGGCTGGAGGACCTGCCGGTGGCCACGCTGCGGCCGACGGGGGCGACTGGCACGCCAACCCCAATTAATGTTTACTACGTACTGGCCGATCATCTCGGCAGCCCGCGGGCTGTGGTGCGGCCGAGTGACAATCAGTTCGTGTGGCGTTGGGACAATACTGACCCGTTCGGAGCGAACGTGGCAAACGAGAATCCGGCGGGGCAAGGCAGCTTCAAGTACGCGTTGCGGTTCCCCGGCCAGTACTACGATGCGGAGACGGGGACGCATTACAACTACTTCCGCGATTACGATCCGGCGATCGGGCGATACGAGCAGAGCGATCCGATTGGGCTGCCGGGTGGAATGAACACCTACGCATACGTTAACAGCGCTCCGCTAAAGTACGCCGATTCCTTGGGCCTTTCTACTGAAGTGTGCACACGACCACTACTCGTACCGCTCCCGGGTCGGCATTGCTACGTTCGCTTCAATGGCGACGCGGGCGACACGCTAAGCTACGATCCACATGGAGTTCATGCAGATGATGCGTGGTCCTGGTGGCCTAAGAATTGTACGCCAACAAAAGGGGACGAAGCGGACGCCTGCGTGCGACGCGAAATGAAGCGCTGTGAATCCGAACAATACGACTATCTCAAGAACAACTGCTGCCACTGTGCTGAGGCGGCGCTAAGAGCTTGCGGACTAAGCGCGGGCGCGCCATGGCCGAACTGGCCAATCAATCCTGCCCCGCCGCCTCGCCGCGGAGAACCAATACCGAGGAAATAATGAAGGGCTTTTTCGCTGGCATCACCATTCTGCTAATCGTCGACTCGGTGTGGCTTCTTGCCCTAAGCGGAGTCCAGGTTCCCGCGATTCTGATTCTTTCGGCATGGGCAGCTCCGTTCTTCGCGGCTTTGGTGTGCGCGGTCCTTGCGCCACGGCACAAGCTGAAGTTAGCGGTCCTTCTCGCAGTGCCCGGCGCAATTTTCTTGGCGGCGCTTAATCTTGCTGCGGAGTCCATGGGATTGCCGGTCGACTTTTACGGATTCACGGGTGCATCGCTCGTACTCGCAATTTCGCTTGTGCTAAACCTCGTGCTCTGTACGATCGGCGGCACGATCGGTTCTGCTCTTAGGAGACGGCGCGCAGTCTGAGCAACCCACGGCGCCGTCATTCTGCTTGGCATTGCAACAATCACCACGCTGGCGCCAAGGAAGGCTAAATCGGGGGGTAGATTCCCATGCCTGGGGAAATTTGGGTTCCCGTTGACAATCTGGCACGTCGTGCACAAATACGCACGAGCGGCCGGCGTCGATAAGCCGGTATCGACCCACACCTTTCGCCACGCCTGCGCCACCCACATGCTGCGCAACGGCGCACCGATCCGCCAGCTACAGGAAATGCTCGGGCATGCGTCGCTGGAGACTACGCAACTCTACACGCGAGTGACGATCAATGATCTGCGGGCGATGCACCGCAAGTTCCATCCACGCGAACAAGCCACGGAACCGGTCTAAATCCGGCCTCCCTTGGGGAAAACCCCGCCCGCCCGGTATACCCCAAGAGCGTACCTTGACTGCTAAAATGGCCCCATATCCGTCTGGAGGATTGCGCCATGCGCAGCTATACCGCGGTCATTGAACGCTGCTCGGACACGAACCTGTTTGTGGGCTATGTTCCTGGCTTTGCCGGAGCGCACAGCCAAGGCGCCACACTCGACGAACTGCACGCCAATCTCCAAGAAGTGATCGCCATGCTGCTTGATGACGGCGACCCGAAGCTTGAAACCGAGTTCGTCGGCACGCAAACCGTTGTAGTCGACTGAATGCCCGGCATTCCGGTCCTCAAGCCGCGCGAAGTCATCGCGATTCTCAACGCTTTGGGATTTGTCGAAGTACGCCAGCGCGGCTCGCACAAACAGTTCCGCCATCCCGATGGTCGCGCCACTACCGTCGCGGACCACAGCGGACGCGACATTTCCCCGATCCTGCTGCGTCAGATCGCAAAGGACATCAGCCTGACCGTTGACCAGTTGCTCAAGCATCGCTGAACCTACACATTGCTTGCCGCTTCACATTTGCAGGGACGCTCTATAGGGGAGAGGTCTATTCGAGTACTGCCCCGTATTGGGCTAGGTCTTGCGTGGGGGCTAAACCATTGGCTCACACCAATTCCACCAGCCCCACCGTCGGAAGCAGGTCACCGATCCGCGCAACCTCGTCACCACCTATACGCTCAACGGCTTCGGCGAGACCACGGTGCTGGCCTCGCCCGACACCGGCAGCACCACCAACACTTATGACGCCGCCGGCAATGTGCTGACCCGGCTCGACGCCCGCGGCGTGACCGCCACCTACACTTACGACGCCATCAACCGGGTGACGCAGATCGTCTACAGCAAGACCGGCAGCCCGAGCGAAACCCACACCTTCACCTACGACACCGGCACCAATGGCAAGGGCCGGCTGACCGGCCTCACCGACCCCGCCGGCACCACGAGCTGGACCTACGAAGCGCACGGCCGCGTCACCGCCAAGACGCAAGTCGCCAGTGGCGTGACCAAGACCGTGAGCTACGGCTACAACACCGCCGGGCAGCTCGCCACGCTGACCACGCCCTCGGGGCAGGTCGTCACCTACACCTGGAGCAACAACCGCATCGCAGCGATCAGTATCAACGGCACGCCGCTCGTCACCGGCGCCGGCACGGAGCCGTTCGGGCCGCTCAATGCGTGGCACTGGGGCAACGGCCTGTACTCGTTCCGCGACTACGACAACGACGGCCGCGTCGCGGCCTGGGAGTTCCGCAATGGCAGCTCGCTCCTGCGTAACGACCTGACCTGGGACGTGGCAAGCCGGATCACCGCCGTCAACGATCCTGCCACGGCGACGATCAAGGGCGCCTACCAATACGACACACTGGACCGGTTGACGGTGGCGCAGAAAGGCAACCCGGTCACCAGCACCCAGCAGTTCGGCTACGATGCGGTCGGCAACCGCAGCAGCAAGAACGTGGACAGCCAGCTCACCAACTACACCTACCCGGCGAGCAGCAACCAGCTCTCGGCCCTCACTGGCGTGGGGGCCAAGAGCTACACCTACGACGGCGCCGGCAACCCGACCGCGATCGGCACCAATAGCTACGGCTACAACCTTGCCAACCGCATGACCGCGGTCACCGGCGTGGCGAGCTACACCGTCAATGCGCTGGGGCAGCGCCTCGCCAAGACCGTGGGCGGCGTCACCACGCTCTTCGCCTACGACGAGCAGGGCCATCTGCTCGGCGAGTACGATGCCACCGGCACTCTGCTCCAGGAGACGGTGTGGCTGGAAGATCTTCCGGTCGCCACGCTACGGCCGACCGGCCCGGGCAACCCGCCACCGATCGCCACTTACTACGTGCATCCGGATCATCTCGGCAGCCCGCGCGCGATCACGCGACCGGCCGACAACCTGTTCCTGTGGCGCTGGGACAACGTCGACCCGTTCGGCGCCAACACACCCAACGAGAATCCGGCGGGGCAAGGCAGCTTCAAGTACGCGCTGCGGTTCCCCGGCCAGTACTACGATGCGGAGACGCAAACCCACTACAACTACTTCAGGGATTACGACCCCACCATCGGGCGCTACGTGCAGAGCGATCCGATTGGACTGAAGGGAGGGCTAAACACTTATTCGTATACCGGGGGTCGCCCGATAGCGGACTCGGACCCGTCGGGACTTGCGACTTGGCTGTGCGAGCGATCAACCACGTTCGGTCTTGGCAATCATTCGTATTTTTACGACGACAAGACCAAGCAGTGCTGCGGTCGCAATCCCGGGAAAGACCCACTGCGAGGATGCAAGGAGCCGGGGCCACCCTCTCATTTCTGCGTCCTGATTTCGACCAGCGATGACGTTTCAAAGCAACTGTTCGACTGCTGCGCCCAACGTGCAAAGCAGGGTCCGTATTTCCCGGTGCTCAACGACTGTCAGGACACGACGGACGATTGCATCAGGGACATTCAGAGGGCACCTCCTCCAGGCATAAACCGGTTCGGCCCGTGCACCTCGTGTTGGCAAAAATGATGGCGACACCGCCAAGCAATATGCGCAAACTGTTTGCACTGACGTGGCTTGTGTTGGGGGTCGGCCTCGCCGTCAGTACCGTCAGCGATTTTGGGGCTCCAAACTGGCGAATCAGTTGGCTTGCCATCGGGGCAGTCGGAACACTCCTTGCTTGGACTTGCTCCGCCATTCTGTTCTTTGGGCGCGGTCGTAGGAGCATAGCCGGAGCGGCAATTGCGGCGATGTTCGTCTTGTATTGCGTCTACCTCTTCATCATTTCTCCGCCCGAGGGAATCAACGTGTACTCCCTTCTCGGCAGCGCGGTGATTCTGTTGGGTGTGGCGACAATCGTGACCCTAACGCGAGCGGCTATGAAATCGAGTGAGGCGGCGATCTAGGACGAATCCCTGCTCCGCGATGCGAACGCGGCGTGCGCAATCCGACCGCAGGTACCATTTGGCGCACTTGGGCTAAATCTGGCTAATGGGCAGATTTGCACTGGAAGGGCAGAACGAGTATTTCATCCGCATTCGCGCCGGTGGAAACCTAATTAAGGCCGTACAATTGGCGCCTCGACGCGCGCGGAGCCCGCTCCTGATTCTTGGTGCCGGAACATCGCCCAAGGCGGGCAGCTCCCGACTGGACCCAGCCCCCTTGAAAAATCCCGCAGATATCGCTCCCGCGCTTGCCGAAGCACGCCTCAAGCAGGCGGAGAGCCGCGTGCTGGCCGGCGACATCCTCGGCGCAATCCAGATCGCCGAAGCGCTCGCCGCGGAGGCTCCCCAATTCTGGTGGGTCTGGGAAAAGCTCGCCGAGCTGAAAGTCCGCGTCGGCAATTTTCCCGACGCCGCCTTCCATTTTCGCGAGGCGTCCCTGCGCAAGCCGGGCGACCCCACGCTGATCTACAAGTGGGCGCGGGCGACGTTCGACGCCGACCGACCCGAAGAGGCCAAGGTCATCCTGGCCGACGCCGCGCGGTTGGCGCCGGGCCACGAGGCGATCCTGCACCTTTACGCCGACATCTACGCGCGAAGCGGGGACTGGCACAATCTCCTGCGCATCGCGCAATCGTGGGTGCGCAGCCATCCGCAAAACCCGCTGCCGTGGAGACATGCCGCCACCGCGCAATGGGAAACCGGTTATCTGACGCAGGCGATGCAAAGCTACCGGACGTTTCTCGACCGGGGCGGCAGGAACGCCGTGAACCTCGCCACCTACGGACGCCTCTGCATGACCGCCCTCGCCTACGAGGAGGCCACGCGTGCGCTCGACGAAGCCGAACGGCTCGACCCCGACTGCGCGCACATGCTTTCGGCCAAAGCCACCCTGTCGATGTTTCGCGGCCAATTTCCGGACGCAATCGCGTTCGCGCGAAGGGCGGTGAGCGTCGAACCGCAGGACACCGCCGCGTACAAGGTGCTGGTCCAGGTTTCCAACGGACAGGTGACCGAGGACGAGCGCGCCCATCTCGAGCAGCTGACCGAGAACCGTGATCTACCCTTGCCGAACAGGATTGCCGCGTCGTTTGCGCTGGCCGACTGCCTCGACGCGGAGAGCAATGCCGAGGTCGCGTTTGCCGCGTACGAGCGCGCCAACCGATTGAGCGCCGAGCGCGCCGCACGGGAGGGCCTCGCTTACGATCGCGCGCTGCGGCGACGGCAGGTCGACGAGGTCATTTCCCGTTTCCCGTCCGTTCCGCGCGCAGCCACAGACGACGCGGCACCGGTACCGATCTTCATCGTCGGCATGCCGAGGTCGGGAACGACGCTGGTCGAAAGCGTCCTCGGTGCGCATTCCGGAGTTCTTGCGTGCGGCGAACGCCAGGCGATGCGCTCGGTCATGCAGGAATTCATGGCGATGGTGCCACCGGTCGACATCGACCGGGTTCCCGAGACGACCAGAGAGCGCTGGCGCGCCGATTTCCTGCGCGACATCCCGGATACCGATGGCGCCATTGCGGTCACCGACAAGAATCCGTGGAATTTCGACGCGCTGGGCATGATCCTCGGATTGTTTCCGAACGCCCGGGTGATCCATGTCCTGCGCGACCCGGTCGAGACCGGGCTGTCGATCTTTCGCAACGAATTCCCGAAATTCGCCTCGTTCACCTGCCAGCTGACCGACATCGGCCACTATTACGGCGAGTACGCAAGGCTGATGGCGCACTGGTCTGCGGTGCTGAAGGATCGCTTCATCACGGTTCGGTACGAGGATCTCGTCGCCGATTTCGAGCGCGTTGCGCCGCAAATGGTGCAGTTCTGCGGGCTCGCGTGGGAGGATGCCTGCCGCGATTTCTCGTCGGGCAACCGCGTCATCGCCACGATGAGTGCGGCACAGGCAAGGCGCCCGCTGTCCGGCTTCAAGGGGCGCAGCGAGCGGTACGCGCCGTTTCTTTCGCCGCTGATCTCGGCATTGCGCGAGGCCGGCGTCGACCTGCGAACCGGCGCCTGCGCGCCCGACGCTTCTCCATCGCGCGCAGGAGACCCCGGCTGACCCAGCCGGACCGCAGGTTTTCCCGCGGCCCGCTTGCCGCGTGAAAGCGCCCCCTCAGCTCTTCCCGAAGACTTCGTTCACCTGCTGCGTCACGCGGATGAAGGTCGTGCGCTTCGACAGTTCGCGCAGCCGCCGGGCCCCGACGTACGTGCACGCCGATCGGACGCCGCCGAGGATTTCTTCGGCCGTGGCGCTCACCGGTCCGCGATAGGGTACGAGCACCTCCTTGCCCTCGGCCGCCCGGTACTTGGCCACGCCGCCCGAGTACTTGTCCATCGCCAGCCGGCTGCTCATGCCATAGAAGCGCTTCCATTGCTTGCCGTCGCGCTCGACAAGGTCGCCGCCCGATTCGTCATGGCCCGCGAACATGCCGCCCAGCATCACGAAATCCGCGCCGCCGCCGAACGCCTTGGCGACATCGCCGGGCGTCGCGCAGCCGCCGTCGGCGCAGATGTGACCCTCGAGTCCGTGCGCCGCGTCCGCGCACTCGATGATCGCGGACAGCTGCGGATAGCCGACGCCGGTGATCCGGCGCGTCGTGCATACGGATCCCGGTCCGATGCCGACCTTGACGATGTCGGCGCCCGACAGGATCAGCTCCTCGGTCATCTCGCCGGTCACGACGTTGCCGGCCATGATCACGAGGTGCGGATAGCGCTGGCGGATTTTCGCGACGAAGCGGACGAATCCCTCCGTGTAGCCGTTGGCGACGTCGATGCAGACGTAGGTGATCGCCGACTCCGCGCCCGTTCCCGCGGCCTCCATGACGCGATGCAGCTTGTCCTCGTCCTGCTTGGCGATTCCGAGCGAATAGAAGACGGCGCTCTTGCGCTGCAACGCCTGGAAGAACGCCAGGCATTCCTCGATCTTGTAGTGCTTCTGCAATGCCACCGACATCCGGTAGCCGTCGAGCGCGCGTGCCATCTCGAACGTCCCCGTCGTGTCCATGTTCGACGCGACGATCGGGATGCCGGCGTACTCGGTGCCCGTGTGCCGGAACCGGAATTCGCGCGAGATATCGACATCCGAGCGCGTCGTGAGCGTCGACCGCTTGGGACGGATCAGCACGTCCTTGAAGTCGAGCTTGACGTCGTTTTCGATGCGCATCGTCCGCTCGGCCGCGCTCTACCGCCGCGTATCTTCGCTTTTCATGTAGCGGAGCCCCGCCATGTCGCGGGCACCGGTCGCGCCGTCCATCGGCACGGGATTGATGTGCGCGACGAGGAACCAGCTCACCGTGAATTCGAGACTCACGTACTGCGTCTGCCCGTCGGCCAGCGTCACGGTGAACTTGCGATCGGGCTCGGCGGTGGTCGCGACCTCGTAGGAGCCCGGCTTGCGGTCGACGAAAAAATACACGTTGGGAAGCGCTTTGCCGACGACTTCACCGTTTACCGTGACGTCGGGCTGCACCGACAGCGCGTGCCATGTCTCGCGGTAGAAGTAGATGCGTCCGTCTCCCGCAGCGAGCGGCGGCGGCGCGCCTTCTCCCGACATCTGCGACAGCGCAGGCGTCGCAAGCGCCGCGACGAACGCGATCGCCGCCATGGCGACCGGGATTCGAGGTGCGCGCGTCACGTCCGCGGAGCGATTCAATGCTGGAGGATCTTGGCGAGAAACTGCTGCGCGCGCTCGGAGCGCGGCTTGCCGAAGAAATCGTCCTTCGTCGCGTCCTCCACGATCTCGCCGCGATCCATGAAGATGACACGGTGGCTGACCTTGCGCGCGAAGCCCATTTCGTGGGTCACCACCATCATCGTCATGCCCTCGGTCGCAAGCTTGACCATCACGTCGAGCACTTCGCCCACCATTTCCGGATCGAGCGCCGACGTGGGCTCGTCGAACAGCATCACGATCGGGTCCATGGACAGGGCGCGCGCGATGGCCACGCGTTGCTGCTGCCCGCCGGAAAGCTGCCCCGGGAACTTGTCCTTGTGCTCGATCAGCCCCACCCGGTCCAGCATCTTGAGTCCGCGCTTCATCGAGTCGTCCTTCGAGCGGCCGAGCACCTTGATCTGGGCGAGCGTCAGGTTCTCCGTGACGGTCAGATGCGGAAACAGTTCGAAGTGCTGGAAGACCATCCCGACCCGCGCGCGGAGCTTCGGCAGGTTCGTCTTCGGATCGGCGATGGAAATTCCGTCCACGACGACGTCACCCTTCTGGAACGGTTCGAGCGCGTTGACGCATTTGATCAGCGTCGACTTGCCCGAGCCCGACGGGCCGCACACGACCACGACTTCGCCCTTCTTGATGCTGGTCGAGCAGTTGGTCAGCACCTGAAACGTGCCGTACCACTTCGAAATATCCTTGATGTCGATCATGGCGCGCTCTTTGTGCTCTCCGGATTCAGCGAATGATGGCGATCTTCTTTTGCAGCTGGCGCACCAGCATCGACAGGCTGAAGCAGATGACGAAATACATCACCGCCGCCAGAAGATACATTTCCACCGGGCGATTGAAGTTCTTGCCGGCGACCTCGAACCCCTTCAGCAGGTCGTACGCTCCGACCGCGTAGACAAGCGAAGTGTCCTGGAACAGGATGATGGTCTGGGTGAGAAGGACCGGCAGCATGTTGCGGAACGCCTGCGGCAGCACGATGAGCTTCATGCACTGGGCATAGGTCATGCCCACCGCGTAGCCGGCCGACACCTGCCCTCTCGGCACCGACTGGATGCCGGCGCGCATGATTTCCGAGTAGTACGCCGCTTCGAAGACGGTAAACGTGACCATCGCGGAAAGCTCCGCACCGAGCGGCCGCCCGATCAGGAGCGGAATCAGCAGGAAAAACCACAGGATGACCATCACCAGCGGAATGGACCGCAGCGTGTTCACGTACGCGGCGGCCGGCAGGACCAGCCACTTGATGCCGGACAGCCGCATCAGGGCGACGGCGGTACCGATGGCGATGCCGCCGATCATCGCGACCAGCGTCAGCTGTACGGAAAAGAGAAAGCCCTTGAGGATGAAGCTCGACGCGATGTGCCAGTCGAGAAACGCGAAGCTCAGGTTCACTTGGCGCCTCCGAGCATGCCCGGCACCTGCACCCGCTTCTCGACGAATCCGGCCACGCGGTTGACGCTGAACGCCGAAATGAAATAGAGGAACGTGACCGCGAGGTAGATTTCCACGCCGCGCGAGGTCTCCTCCTGCGCCTGCATGGCGAAAAAGGTCAGTTCAGTGATGCTGACCGCGAACGCGACCGACGAGTTCTTGATGATGTTCATCGATTCGCTCGTCAGCGGCGGGATGACGATGCGAAACGCCATCGGCAGGATCACGTATCGATACGTCTGCGGCAGCGTCAGTCCCATCGCCAGCCCGGCGTAACGCTGGCCCTTGGGCAGCGCCTGGATCCCCGCCTTGACCTGCTCCGCAATGCGCGCGGAGGTGAAAAATCCGAGCGCGAGCACGACCAGCACAAAGCTGGGGACCGTCCTCAACGGCGGGATCAGCTGCGGAATGACGTGGTACCAGAGGAAGATCTGGACCAGCAGCGGTATGTTGCGGAAAAGCTCGGTCCACGCGTTGCCGAGCAGCACGAATGCCTTGCTGGGCGTCGTGCGAAGGATCCCCATCAACGAGCCCACGCCGAGCGCCACGACCAGCGCGCACGCCGATACGGCGAGCGTCCATCCCCACGCCGACATCATCCAGTTGAGGTAGGTCTGTCCGCCTCCCGTGTCCTGGAAGAACACCTGCCAATCCCAGCTCATCGAGCCGCCCCCCCGCCGTACGATCGCCGGTCACGAAAAAGCGCGACGCGGATGCACCGTCGACGCGCTTTGCGCTGGCACGCGGGCCGGGGACGCCGGCCCGCGACCCGTTCTACTGCACCGCGTATTCTTCCATCGGCTTGGTGTTCGGATTCGCCCAGGCCTGCTTGGTCGCATCCGACAGCGGCAGCCCGACCTTCGTGTTGGCGGGCGGAATCGGCTGCATGAACCACTTGTCGTACATCTTCGCGAGATCGCCGCTCTTGACCATCGCGGTGATGCTGTCGTCGACCGCCTTCTTGAAGGCCGGGTCGTCCTTGCGCATCATGCAGGCGATGGGTTCCACGCTCAGCACTTCGCCGAGGATCTTGAAATCGGCCGGATTCTTGGCCTTGGAAACGAGGCCGGCGAGAATCTGCCCGTCCATCACGAACGCGTCGGCGCGTCCCGATTCGAGCAGCAGGAAGCTGTCGGCGTGGTCCTTGCCGAACAATTCCTTGAAGTCCATGTTCGCCGCGCGCTTGTTCTTGCGCAACGTCTGCACCGACGTCGTTCCGGTCGTCGTCGCGACGGTCTTGCCGTTGAGCCCTTCCATCCCGGTGATGCCCGAATTCGCCTTGACCACGATGCGGCCTTCCTCGACATAGGTCGTCATCGCGAACGCGACGTCCTTCTGCCGCGCGGCGTTGTTCGTCGTCGATCCGCATTCGAGATCCACGGTGCCGTTCTGCACCAGCGGAATGCGGTTCTGCGACGTCACCGGCTGAAACTTGACGTCGAGTTTCGCGAGCTTGAGGTCGCGCTGGATGTCCTTGGCGATGCGCTCGGCCATCTCGGTGTGGAAGCCGACGTACTTGCCGTCGCCCAGCGTATAGGCGAGCGCGCCGGACGATTCGCGGGTACCCAGGGTGATGGCCCCGGAGTCCTTGACCTTTTTCAACGTGCCGGTGAGGTCCTGCGCGTTGACCGTGAACGCAACGGCGGCCGCGACGATCGCGAATCCGGCTTTGGGAAACAGCTTCATTCGATACCTCCTGTGGATCAGCCCGCTGCGGGCTGGTGCGGAATTTCCGATAGGCAACAACGCCGGTTGGACGACCCCGCCCCAAGGCTCACGGCGCGGTCTGACGGTGTCAGCAGGCTAGTGTAGCGGCGCGCCCCGAGGTTTGTCCATTTGCGCGTCCGGCGCGGAGCGGAAGCGGGCCTGCGGCCTATAATTCCGGCATGGCAAAGCCGCCCGTGCTTGCACCGATCTACCGAAGCAGCGAATTGCGGGCCCTGGAGGCTTCCGCGCGGGACCTTCCCCTGATGGAACGGGCGGGGCTCGCCGCGGCCGAGGTCGCCCGGACCATGGCCGGCGAAGGCGGAGGCGCAGTCCTCGTGCTGGCCGGCCCCGGCAACAACGGCGGCGATGCGTTCGTGGTTGCGCGATGGCTGCGCCAATGGTTCTTCGTCCCGACCGTCGTCTTTCGCGGCAACGCTTCGACGCTGCCGAAGGACGCCGCCGCCGCGCGCCGCGCGTACCTCGACGCCGGCGGAACGACCGTATCCGACCCGCCCTCGAACTGGCGCGGCGCATTGATCGTCGACGGGCTTTTCGGGATCGGTCTTGCGCGTCCGCTCTCGGCAGAATACGAGGCGATGGTTGCGCAGGCCAACGCCTCCGGCGTGCCGATCCTCGCGCTCGACGTGCCGAGCGGCATCGACGCCGACACCGGCATCGCGCTTGGCGTGGCAATCCGCGCGACGAGAACCGCGACCTTCATCGCGCGCAAGCCGGGTCTCCTCACCGGCGATGGCGTCGATCTGTGCGGCGTGGTTTCCGTCCATGATCTCGGCATCGATGCGGACGGCGCAAGCGCGCTGGGCCACTGCCTGGAATGGGCGCAACTGGCCGCATGTCTGCCGGACCAACTACGTCGTCGGGCCCGCAACGTGCACAAGGGAACGTTCGGAACCCTGGCCATCGTCGGCGGCGCCAGCGGAATGGTCGGGGCGCCACTTCTTGCCGGAAGCGCGGCGCTCCATGCCGGCGCGGGCAAGATCTGGATCGGATTCGTGGCAAGCGAACACCCGCCGATCGATTGGGCGCAACCGGAGCTGATGCTGCGCAGCGCCGATCGCGTCATAGGTGCCGGCGCGGATGCGATCGTATGCGGCCCGGGCCTTGGCACTGACGCCGCCGCCGCGGCGATCCTGCAGCGGGCCATCGGCGAGCCCGCCCCTCTCGTGCTCGACGCGGACGCGCTCAATCTGATCGCCGCACAGCCGGGCCTCGCGCCGATGGTCGCTGCACGCTCGGCACCCACGGTGGCCACGCCGCATCCGGCCGAGGCGGCTCGCCTGCTTCGCCAGCCCGTTTCAGCGGTAGAGGCCGATCGCGTTGCTTCCGCAGAGGCGCTCGCCTCGCTGCTCCACGCGTCGGTCGTGCTGAAAGGTGCGGGCAGCGTGCTCGCCCATCCGGACGGCACCTGGGACATCAATGCCAGCGGCAATCCGGGGCTGGCGTCGGCGGGCACCGGCGACGTGCTGGCCGGATTCGCCGGCGCCTTCCTTGCGCAGGGTATCGACGCAAAATGGTCGCTGCGACTCGCGGTGTGCCTGCATGGCGCGGCGGCCGACGTGTGCGTCGGAAGCGGCCGTGGCCCCGTCGGACTCACGGCCTCCGAGCTTGCCCCGGTGGCGCGAGACCTGCTTAACGTCGCTGCGCGCTAGGGTAGCAGAACCGTCGCGCCGGTCGTGCCGCGCGACTCGAGCGCGCGGTGCGCTGACGCAGCGTCCTTCAGCGCGAACGTCTGCCGCGGCTCGCTCACGATCTTGCCGGCGAGCACGAGGTCGAACAGCTCGGCGGCCATCGCTGCAACGTCCTCGCGTTTCGCGGCGTAGGTGAACAGCGTGGGCCGGGTCACGTAGAGCGAGCCCTTTGCCGACAGCTGCAGGATGTCGAATGGAGGCACCGGCCCCGAAGCATTGCCGTAACTCACGAAAAGGCCGCGGGGCGAGAGGCAATCGAGCGAACCCGGGAACGTGTCCTTGCCCACGCCGTCGTACACGACGGGCACGCCCTTGCCGCCCGTCAGCGCCTTGACTCGCTCGACGAAATTCTCGCGCGTGTAGACGATCGTGTGCGCGCATCCGTTGGCCTTCGCGAGCGCCGCCTTCTCCTCCGATCCGACCGTGCCGATCATCGTTACCCCCAGCGCCCGCGCCCATTGGCACGCGATGAGCCCCACGCCCCCCGCCGCCGCATGGAAGAGGATCGTCTCGCCTGCCTTCAGTCGATACGTTTGCCGAAACAGGTACTGGACCGTGAAGCCCTTCAGCATGAGCGTCGCTGCGACGCGGTCCGAAATGCCGTCGGGCAGCTTGACCAGGCGGTCCGCCGGCATCACGCGGCCCTCGCTGTACGCGCCGAGTGGGCCACCGCAATAGGCGACGCGGTCGCCGGGCTTGACCCAGTCGACGCCGCTGCCTACCGCCTCGACGACACCTGCGGCCTCGCTACCGATGCCCGAAGGGAGTGCGAGCTTGTAGAGCCCGCTGCGATGGTAGGTGTCGATGTAATTGACGCCAACCGCCGTGTGATGCACACGGGCCTCGCCGGGACCGGGATTTCCGACCGCGACTTCGTCCCAGGTCAGAACGTCCGGGCCGCCGGTGGCATGAATGCGAATCGCGTGAGGCATGTTCAATTCCCTTTCGATGTAGGACGCGTCGCGTTCAGGACGCAATCGCGCGGAAGGTGGCGAAACCCGCCGCGGTGAGCATCAGCGATCCGACGAGGTGTGTCGCGGCCAGCAGCAAGCCGGTCGCGTATTCGCCGCGCGCCAGAAGTTCCGTCACCTCCGCCGAAAACGTGGAGAACGTCGTAAGCCCGCCCAGGAATCCGGTGACGACGAACAGGCGCCAGTGCGGAGGCAGGTCATGGCGCACCAGAAAATAGGCGACCGCCAATCCCACGAGATAGCCGCCGACCAGGTTCGAGGCGAGCGTTCCCAGCGGGAAGTGAGGGAGCCGCGGATTGAGCCATGTCGAGAAGCCCCAGCGCAGCCACGCTCCGAACGCGGCACCGATTCCTACCGCGGCGAACTCTCCGAACATGGGTGCATTCTACGCGTGGTTCAGCGGATGAACTGCTCGACATAGTTCGCGGTGAGGCCGCACGCCGCATAGTGGGCGCGGCACATGTCGATCTTCGTCCACACGTCCTCGTAGCCGGTCTGCCGGCCCTGCTCGTCGAGATAGATCATCGCGCCGCTGATATTGAAGAAGGTGATCATCTCCGGGCAATCGTCCGGCACCGTGAGCGTGTGGACCTCGCCGGGCGGCTCGTAGACGAAGCTGCCCTCCTCGGCGATCCAGTCGTGCTCGAGATAGCGCCAGCGTCCCCTGATCACGTAACCCACGACGACCATCGGATGTCGATGCCGGGACAGCACGCCGCTCCTGCGCACGCGAAGCAGATTGCACCAGCCTCCGGTCACGGTGTTGAGCAGCAGCGGGCGAAACCAGACATCCGGCGACTGAGGCACCCATACCCGCTCGTCGTCGGGGATTGCCCCTACCGCGATTTCCGGCTGAATCCCGCGCGCCGCGACCCGCTCGTGTACGGTCACTGCGTCCCTTGACGGACCATCGCCTTCAGGGCGGCGATTTCGGCGGCGACCGTGTTGCCGTGCGGCAACGGCCTGTGCGCGCGGCGATACCAGTACTTCGCGTTGTCGAGATCGCCTTCCACCAGGTGCACGATGCCATGCGCCCAGCAGCCGAGCGCGGTCGCGTCCTTTTGCACCATCGCGTGCGCGGACTGCCATTCGCCCGCCTCGAGGTGCTGGACCACTTTCACGAAAGGTATCGGCGACGCCTTGTCGATCGGCGCGCTGCGCACTGCTTTGGCAACCGGCGGATGACGTGTCGACTTTGCGAGCGGTGAGACCGACATCCTCTCCTCCCTTCACGCGACCAGATAGCCCCCGTCGACCGGAATGACGGCACCGGTGACGAATTCTGCTGCCGGCGAACACAGGAACACGACGGTCCCCGCGACATCGTCCGGCTCCCCCCAGCGTCCGAGCGGCGTGCGCGCCAGAATGGCGGCGCTGCGCTCGTGATCGTCCTGCAACGTCCGCGTAAGCGCGGTGGCAATCCACCCCGGCGCGACGGCGTTGACGCGAATTCTATCCTCCGCGTACGCAATTGCCAGCGATTTCGTGAGCTGCGCGAGCCCGCCCTTGCTCGCACTGTAGCCCGGCACGCGCCCGCCTCCGAAAAAAGCCAGCATCGACGTAACGTTGACGATGCATCCCTTTGATTTTGCGAGCACCGGCCGCGCAGCCGCGCAGAGTCGCATCGCGCCGGTCAGGTTGATGTCGACGACGTCGGCGAAGACCACCGGATCGTGCTCGGCGTCCCGCCGGATCACGCCGGCCGCGTTGACCAGGATGTCGAGGCGCGGGAGGTTGCCGACAAGAGTGCCAATCGCCGCCGTGTTGCGAACGTCGAGCGCCAGCGCATCGCGACCACGGAAATCGGGCCGGCTGCGCGCGGCGTCGGCTTCCTCTGCGGTCGCGCCGGTCACGGTCACGACCGCTCCGCACGCGGCGAGCGCGTCTCCGATCGCAGCACCGATGCCGCCCGTCCCGCCGGAGATCAGCGCGACGCGGCCCCGCAGCAGGTCGTCGCGGAACGTGGCGGCCTTCATGCCGCCGCCAGAAGAGCCCGCACTGCATCGTCGCGAGGCAGCGGGGCGACGGCGCCGAATCCCGTCGTGGCGAGCGCGGCGGCCGCATTGGCGTAGCGCGCCGCCTCGAACGGCGTGTCGCCTTTGAACAGACGCGCGGCGAACGCACCGTCGAAACAATCGCCGGCGCCCGTCGCATCGATGCAATCGACGCGATGGCCTCGAATCTCCTCGATTCGGCGGCCGTCGGAGACGACGACCCCTTCACCGCCGCGCTTGAGGGCGACAACCGGCGCGCCTTGCCGGTGACACCAGTCGATGATCGCGCCGATCGCATCGCAGCCTGAAAGTGTCTTCGCTTCGTCGAGACTGGGGAGACACCAGTCGCACTGGGCGATCGTCGCGACGATCGTCGCGCGTGCCCGCGCGAGCGGCCAGAGCTTCGTGCGCAGATTCGGGTCATACGAGACGCGGGCGCCCGCGCTCTTGGCGACCGCGATCGCCTCGAATACCGCGTCGCAGGCACCCGCACTGATCGCCTGGCTGATGCCGGAGACGTGGAAGATCTTCGCCGCGCCCACGAGGTCCGCCGGAAGAGTCTCCGGCGTCATTCGTGACGCCGCCGAGCCGGTGCGGAGGTAGGAAAATTCGTGACCGCGGAGGCCATGCGTTACGAAATAGACGCCGGTGGGCGCCAGAGCGTCGGCGGCGACACCGCGCGTGTCCACACCTTCGGTGCGCCACAGATCGACCAGCATGCGCCCGAACGCGTCGTCGCCCACACGGGTCACGTAGCCGACGCGCCCTGGCTCCCCGACGAGCCGCGCGGCGGCAATCGCCATGTTCGACGTGTCGCCGCCGAAACCGCGCAGATAATGCGTCGGAGGCTTCGGCCCGCGCCTGGTTGAACTCGATCATCGCCTCGCCGAGCGCGACGATCGATGGCATGCCCGAATTCCCTGCCGACATCGAAGTCGCCGCGATTCGTTACCGACTAACTGCGGCGGAAGTCGTGAAGCGGGTCGGTCCGGGAGCAGACAGCCTCGCGCTGCGAATCGCCGAATTCGAACGGCCGCATTCCCATCGCGGTTGCGTCACGCCGGCTGAAGGATTGCGCGCGCAGGAATGCGGAAAACACGGCAGGGGACGTGCACCGGCGGGACATGCGCTCCTCCATCGACTGGCCATCGCGGCCGCCAGTGTAACGCGGATCCTGACGTCGACGAATGAGTCCATGCAGCCGCAGCGCCGCTTCTAATGCACGAGTTTCGCCACCTTCGCAATCCACCACAGTCCGCGCGCCGCGGCATGCTCGATGCCCGATTCCGACGCAATGCCGGCTTCGCGCATCGCGATTTCGTAGCGTTCGCAAAGCGGGCGGGCGCCGACGAGCAGCACCGACGATGGCTGCACGCCGTGGGCGCGTGCCCAGTCGCGACCCGCGGCGACCTCGCTCCCCACGAGCAGCCCGGAAAGATAGTCGCCCGTGTCCTGCGGTGCGAGATCGGCGCGAAGCGCGAGTGTCCTCGCGCCGAACAGCCGGTGCAGCAGGGAATCTGCCGGACCGCCCTGGGTCAGCGCCAGGCGCACGCCGCGCGTGAACGCCGCGGCGTCAATCGGCGACGTCGAGGCGCCCGCCATGCGACCGAGGATGCTGTGCTCACGGAGGACTGCGTAGACTTCACCGGTCATGAACGTCGCGAAAGCTTCGATCGTCCCGTCGCGCACGATCGCCCACTTGCTGTGCGTGCCCGGCATGACCGCAAGTGTCAACGGAGCACCGCCACCGACGGCACCGACGATCTGCGTCTCCTCGCCACGCATGACGTCGGGTACGCCATCGTCGTCGCGACACGCAAGACCCGGCACGATCGCGAGCGCGTCGTCGGGCGACGTCACGATCCCGCGCGCGAGCGCGTCGCGGGTCGCCGGACAGTCGACGTACGGCGCCTCGACCCAACCCTGCCGGCTCCCGATCATCCCGCACGCGAGGCGCGGCACCGGGTCCGTGGCCCATTCCCCGAGGAGCTGCTCCAGCGCCTGCGCAAAGCCGTCCCGCACGTGCTGGATGCCAAGCGGTGCCTCGCGTGCTTCCAGCACCGAACCTTCGGCATCGAGTCGATACGCGCGCGCCGAGGTGGTTCCCCAGTCGACGGCGATCAGGGCAATCGCGCCTGCCGTCATGTGCGACCGCCGGTACGGCGGGCGCCGTCTCTCACGTCTTGATTCCCGGAGTTTCGTTCCATCGCGCCGCAGCGTCGTCGTCGCTGGCGCGCGCGTCGACCCATCGATCTCCCTCGGGCGTCGCTTCCTTTTTCCAGAATGGCGCGCGCGTCTTCAGGTAATCCATGATGAATTCGCATGCCGCAAACGCCTCGCCGCGATGTGCGCTCGTGACTCCCACGAGGACGATCTGATCCGCCGGCGCAAGCGGGCCGACGCGATGGATCACGAGGGCATCGAGGATATCCCAGCGGGATTTCGCTTCGACGACGATGGCGCCGAGCGCCTTCTCGGTCATCCCGGGATAGTGCTCGAGCGTGAGCGTCGCGACGCTCACGATCGTCGTTCACGTCGCGGACAGTGCCGATGAAGACAGCGACCGCACCCACGCGGCGATCTCCGTCGCGCAGCGCTGCAATCTCGTGTGCGACGTCGAAATCCGCCGTCTGGATGCGTACGGTCATCGTCCGATTCAGCCGCCCGTCACCGGCGGAAACAATGCAACTTCATCGCCAGGTCGCACCGGGGTGCCGGGCTGCGCGATGTCGTGGTTGACTGCGATCCGCACGGCGCGCCCCGGCGCGAGCTCGGCGGCCCAAACGCCCCCGCGCCCGGCGAGCCACGTCCGCACCTGGGCAGCGGTGGCAACGTCCGGGGGAAGCAGAACGCGCTCGCTCGCGGCTCCGAATGCGTCGCGCAACCGGGCGAGATAGACGAGCGTCAGGTCACGGGCGGGGGCGTCGGGCATCCGGGGTCGTCATCGTGCCGCAGGCGGGCGCCGATGCTATCAGGCCGCGCGGGGTACCGCGGGTCAGAACTTGAACTGAACGCCGAGCTTGACCTGGTCGGTCTCGGGCAGGCTCGTGCCGAATTCACCGGCGAATCGGCCGAATCGGCTGTACTCGAGTCGCAGGCCGAGCGCCGAATTCATGTCGTAGCGCATTCCGACGCCGTAATTCACTCCGTCCCTGATGCCACGCGCGCCAGTGACAGAATTCGGAGCCGCACCAACGAGCTGCGGCGCATCCGCTTGCGCATAACCGAGTCGGCCATACAGCGCGACGGACTTGTAGATGTTCCAGCTCGTGAACACGTCGACATTGAGGCTGCGGCTTTGCACGTCGTGCACTCCCGGCCCGAAGCGCAATCCGACACCACGCGGTGCGCCCGCGGTGTCGAGTGGACGCAGGGCGTACTGATCGAGCGAACTCACCGCCGCCTCGACTGCAAGATCGTTCTGCCAGCGATATCCGCCGAAGAGCAGCGCCCGCGATGCCGATTCGTCGACGACCGAAACGGAGGTCCGGCTCAACGACGGGGCCGCCGCGCCGAAATTCACACCAACCCCGCTCGGAGTGTTGTCGCGATACGACACTCCGCCGTAAAAACCGTCGGTACGGGGACCATCCGCGTTCTCGACCGCACATTGCTTGACTTACGAAGCCAAGTGCAAGTGAAATCGAGATAACAGATGCAGTTAATTGAATTCTCATGACTAAAATGATTGCCGTGCTTGCGACCTCTCCGCGTTCACGACCAACTTAGTTCACTACAGCTCATAACACGTCAACGATTCGCTGCGTTTCCAAGGGTTTGGCAGCTAGATTGACGTTCAGTTTCACGTTACTCGCGGGGGTTGACCAAGTCAATCCGCCATCCGCCAGGCGCCGGCGTTCCGCCAGACGAACGTCGCGACCGCCTCGTGGTCGTCGAGTCCGAAAACGGGAAGCGACGGGCCCGATTTGACGGGCAGCGCGCCGGGACTGTCGGTCGCAATCGCCAGGATGTGCGGGTCCCCGGGATGGAGAAGCGGCTTGCCCACGGAGGCCCGCCACACTTCTAGCTTCGGAATGGGCGCCGCCTTGAATCCCTCGATGAGCGCGAGGTCGCAGGGCGAAAGCCGTGAAAGCGCTTCGTTCATCGACAGTTCGTTTTCGCCACTCAGCTCGTGCATCAACGCCCAGCGCACGCCGGAGGACACCAGCACTTCTGTGCAGCCCGCGCGTCGGTGCCGGTACGAATCCTTGCCGGGCTGATCGACGTCGAAGCTGTGATGCGCGTGCTTGACGAGCGAGACGCGCAGACCGAGGCCGACAAGGCGCGGGATCACCTGCTCGATCAGCGTCGTCTTGCCGCTTCCCGACCAGCCCGCGAATCCGAATATGCGCATCGTGCCGTCCGTTTCCATCCGGCCATTCTACCGGCGCACCGCCTGCCCCTACGCCTCCTCCGCCGTCGACATTGCGTACGCGCGACGATAAGCTGCAGACATATGCCCCGCCCGTCGCACCTTGCCGTGCCCACGTCGAATGCATCGCCGGCAACCGAGCCGGCGCGCGCCGTCGAGGGTGTCATCGAGCGTGTCATCTCGGACGTGCCGCCAGCGCGTACCCATCGCGTTCCCGATGCCGCGCGTTCGGCCGAGAAGGTCGCACGCGATGCGGCGCAAAAAGCCGCAGTGCTTTCGGGTTCGCTGGCGCTGCCGCCGGGACCGATCGGCATGCTCACCGTCCTGCCCGATCTCTATCTCATCTGGAAGGTTCAGCGGCAGATGGTCGCGGACATCTTCGCGTTGCACGGGCGCGACGCGGAGCTCACGCGCTCGCACATGCTCTACTGTCTTTTCCGGCACATGGCGAGCCAGGTCGCCCGTGACGTCGTCGTGCGCGCCGGCCAGCGGGCGGTCGTTCAGCAGCTCTCCGCCGGCGCCCTCGGCGCCCTGCTCGGCAACATCGGGATTTCAATCACGCAGCGAGTCGCGGGCAATGCGGCGAGTCGCTGGGTGCCGATCGCGGGCGCCGCCGCGGTCGGCGCCTACGCATACTGGGACACGATGCAGGTCGCGAAGACCGCGTATCGGCTGCTCGATGCATCGCGGCCCGACGTCACCTCGCCGAAGGCTTCAAACGCGAAGGACTGACGATGTGCGGCCGCTACGAACTGCACAGTCACCCGGCGGCGATCGCCCTCGCGTTCGACCTGCCGCACTCGCCCGACGTTCACGCGCGTTACAACATCGCACCGATGACCGACGTCGGCATCGTCCGCGTCAGCGGCGAGGGGCAGCGCGAATTCGTCCGTGTGCGCTGGGGCCTCGTTCCGCGCTGGGCGAAGGACACCACGATCGGCAGCAAGATGATCAACGCGCGCGGCGAGACGATCGCCGAGAAGCCGTCGTTTCGCACCGCTTACCGGCGCCATCGCTGCCTCCTCCCGACCGACGGCTTCTACGAGTGGGCCGCGGTGAGGACCGGCGACACGTCGCGCAAGCAGCCGCTGCACATCGGGATGAAGGATGCGTCGCTGTTCGCGTTCGGCGGACTCTACGAGCGCTGGCGCTCGGCCGAAGGCGAGGTTCTCGACACCTGCACGATCGTCACCGTGGCGGCGAACGAGCTGCTCCTGTCCGTGCACGAGCGGATGCCCATGATCGTGGCGCCCCGCGACTACGCGCGCTGGCTGGATCCCGCCAACGCCGACGTCGCCGACCTGATCGCGCCCTACCCTTCGGCGGAAATGACCTATTACCCGGTTTCGACGCGCGTCAACAACGTCCGCCACGACGAGGCGTCGCTGATCGAGCGCACGGCGCCAATCGCCGACGGGGAGACCGAGCACGAGCCGCCTCCGCATCCGCCCGAGCAGGAATCGCTTTTCTGATCAGGTGACGCCCGCCGATGCGGGGACGGGCGGGACGCGTGGCTTCGGCATCTTGTGCAGGGCGCGCCCGCGCAGCAGGAGATAGGCCGCGGGAATCACCAGCATCGACAGAAGCGGCGCCGTGATCATCCCGCCGACCATGGGCGCGGCAATTCGCTGCATCACCTCGGCGCCCGTTCCCGAACTCAGCATGATCGGCAGGAGGCCCGCCATGATGACGGCGACCGTCATCGCCTTTGGACGCACTCGCAGGACCGCCCCCTCCTCGATCGCCGCTCGCAATGTCGCCATCGTTGCCGGGTCCCCGCGCGCGAGGCGTGCCTCCCATGCATGCCGCAGATAGAGGAGCATCACGACGCCGAATTCGGCTGCAACACCGGCGAGCGCGATGAAGCCGACCGCGGTCGCCACCGACGTCGCGTAATCCAGCAGCCAGAGCAGCCAGTAGCCGCCTACCAGCGCAAAGGGCACCGCCAGCATGACGAGCAGCGCCTCGTCGGCGCGTCGGAACGCGAGATAGAGCAGGACGAAGATCACGAGCAGCGTGAACGGCACGACCCAGGCGAGTCTCGCCTTCGCGCGTTCCAGATACTCGAACTGCCCCGACCAGGAGACCGAATACCCCGCCGGCAGCTTTACTTCGCGCGTCACTGCCGCTTGCGCGTCCCGCACGACGGACACGAGGTCGCGGCCGCGGACGTCGACGTAGACCCAGCCGGAGAGTCGCGCGTTCTCGCTCTTCAGCATTGGCGGGCCGTCGACGATGCGAACGGCCGCGATCGCCGACAGCGGCAACTGCGCGCCGCGTTCGGTGACGATCGGCAACATCCGCAATCCCTCGAGCGAATCGCGCAGTTCGCGGGGATAACGAACGCTGATCGGGAAACGTGCGAGGCCTTCGACCGTTTCGCCGATGTTCTCGCCACCGACCGCGGCGCCGATCATGTCCTGTATTTCGGCGATGGACAATCCGTAACGCGCGGCCGCGGCGCGGTCGACCGTCACGTCGAGATACCGGCCGCCGGCGAGCCGCTCGGCCAGCGCCGATGTGACGCCCGGAACCTCCTTGACCGCCCGCTCGATCTGTTGCGTTACGCGGTCGATCTCGGCGAGGTCCGGCCCCGCGACCTTGATGCCGACGGGGCTCTTGATGCCAGTCGCCAGCATGTCGATCCGGTTGCGGATCGGAGGCACCCAGACGTTGGACAGTCCCGGCACCTGCACGGAACGGTCGAGTTCCTCGACCAGTTTGGCCGAGGTCATGCCGGGGCGCCATTGGTCCTTCGGCTTGAACTGAATGGTCGTCTCGATCATTTCCATCGGAGCCGGATCGGTGGCCGATTCCGCGCGTCCCACCTTGCCGAACACGCGCGCGACTTCGGGCACGGCCTTGATCATCCGGTCGGTCTGCTGCAGGAGCTCGCCCGCCTTGGCCGCGGACAAGCCCGGCAGCGCGGTCGGCATGTAGAGGAGATCGCCTTCGTCCATCGGCGGCATGAATTCGCCGCCCAGCTGCATCACGGGCCACGCGGTGGCCGCAAGCGCAAGCGCGGCGATGGCGAGCGTCGCCTTGGGCCAGTTCAGCGCCGCAGCAAGCATCGGACGATAGATCGCGATCAGAAAACGGTTGATCGGATTCGTGCTCTCGCCCGGGATGCGACCGCGCACGAAATAGCCCATCAGCACGGGAACCAGCGTCACCGCAAGACCCGCCGCCGCGGCCATGGCGTAGCTCTTCGTGTACGCGAGCGGTGCAAAGAGCCTTCCTTCCTGCGCCTCCAACGCAAATACCGGGACGAACGACAACGTGATGACGAGCAGGCTGATAAAGAGCGCCGGGCCGACCTCGACCGCAGCGTCGGTAATGATCGCCCAGCGCTCGTCCACCGACGGCTCGGTCCGGTCCCGTCCGTCGACCCCCGTCGCGTGCGCGTGCTTCCACGATTCGAGCTTCTTGTGCGCGTTCTCGATCATCACGATTGCAGCGTCGACCATTGCGCCGATCGCGATCGCAATGCCGCCCAGCGACATGATGTTCGCGTTGACGCCCTGTCCCCGCATCACGACGAACGCGGCGAGCACGCCGAGCGGCAACGACACGACGGCCACGAGCGCCGAGCGCATGTGCAGGAGGAAGACGAGGCAGACCGCCGCGACCACGACGAATTCTTCGGCGAGCTTGCCGCGCAGGTGGTCGACCGCGCGCTCGATCAGGTCCGATCGGTCATACACGGGCACGACTTCGACTCCCGGAGGCAGGCCCGGCTTCAGTTGTTCGAGCCTCGCCTTGACCGCCTGGATCGTCTCCCACGCATTCTTGCCGGAGCGAAGCACCACGATGCCTCCGGCGACTTCGCCTTCGCCGTCGAGTTCGGCGATGCCGCGGCGCATTTCGGGGCCGACCTGCACCCGCGCGACGTCGCGCAGCAGCACCGGCGTCCCGCCTTCGGACGTGAGCACCGGAATCGAGCGAAAATCGTCGAGCGACTTGAGGTATCCGCGGGTGCGGATCATGTATTCGGCCTCGGCGAGCTCGACCACCGAGCCGCCCGCTTCGCGGTTCGCGTCGCGAATCGCCGCAACCACCTTGGAGAGCGGCAGGCCGTAGGCCTTGAGCCGTGTCGGGTCGACGACCACCTGGTACTGGCGGACCATGCCGCCGACGGTCGCAACCTCGGCGACGTTGGGCACGGCCTTCAGCTCGTACTTGAGGTACCAGTCCTGAAGCGCGCGCAACTGCGCGAGGTCGCTCCTTCCGCTGCGATCGACGAGCGCGTATTCGTACACCCAGCCGACGCCCGTTGCGTCCGGGCCGAGCGCGGGCTTTGCGCCGGCCGGCAATCGCCCCGACACCTGATTGAGGTACTCCAGCACGCGCGATCGCGCCCAGTAGAGGTCGGTCCCGTCCTCGAACAGCACGTAGACGAACGAATCGCCGAAGAACGAATAGCCGCGCACCGCCTTCGCTCCGGGCACCGACAGCATCGTCGTCGTCAGCGGGTAGGTCACCTGATCCTCGACGATCTGGGGCGCCTGCCCGGGGAACGTCGTGCGAATGATCACCTGCGTATCCGAGAGATCGGGTATCGCGTCGAGCGGTGTCGTCCTCACCGCCCACACGCCCGCGACGGCGAGGAGCGCCGCCGCCAGCAGCACGAGGAACCGATTCGCCACCGACCAGCGGATCAGTGCGGCAATCATTTCGTCGCGGGCACCGGGACGATCGACGTCAGCCGCATGTCGCCCTGCGGCGTGAAGACGAACGCGAACGTGACTGCGGTGCCCTCCCTGACGTCCTTCGGCAATCCGCCCTGCGGCGCCTTGAACGCCATCGTCATCGCACCCATGCCTGCCGACGGAATCGCGCCGTGCTTGATCAGCACTTCATCGCCGACCGAGCGCACGACGCCTTCGGCCCGATGCGTCGCCTGCCCCGACGTCGCCGTCGGCGCCGGCATTGCGTGCCCCGCGTGCGGGTTCGCGGCGCCGGCTTGCGCAACCATGTCGCCCTCCGCCGAAATCCGCGTCAGCGCGCCCTTGAGGCTCGCCTCCGAGTCGACGAGGAATTGACCCGACACGACGACGCGCTGCCCGGCCGACAGACCGCTGCGAATCTCGGTGAGGTCCCCTGATTCGCGGCCGATGTCGACATCGACCGGAAGGAACCGCCCCTCCCCCCCGTCGACGACCACGACATTGCGCTTGCCCGTGCTGATCACCGCCTCCGTCGGCACCAGCACGACCGCCTTGCCCGCTGCACCGCCAAATTTCACGGTGGCGAACATTCCCGGTTTCAGTACGCCACCCGGATTGGCGAGCACGATTCGCGCGCGCACGGTGCGCGTCTGCGCGTTGACTTCCGGCAGCAACGCGCTGACCGAGCCGTTGAAAGCGCGGTCGGGATAGGCGGCCGCACGCGCCTCGACCGGCGCGCCGATTCGCACCAGGCCAGCCTGCGCTTCGGGCACGTCGGCCGTCACCCAGACCGTGCCGATCCCCGCGAGCTTGAAGAGCGTCGTGCCGGGCATCACGGCCATCCCGTCGCGCGCGCCGATCTCCCATACGATCCCGCTCTGCGGCGCCGTCACCGTCACGCGCGCGGACGGCTTGCCTTCGCGTTCGACCCGCGCGATCTCGCTCGCGGGCATGCCGAGGAGCGACAGTCGATTCCGCGCAGCATCGGCGAGTCGCGTCGCATCCTGTTGCGGGCTCGATTTCAGCGCGAGCAATTCTTCCTGCGCCGCGAGCCATTCGGGCACGAAGAGTTCGGCCAGCGGCTGACCCGCGGCAACACCATCGAATTGCGCCCGCACGAGCAGGCGCTCGACGTAGCCGGGGCTCCGCGCCTGCACGGCAAAGAGCGCCCGCTCGTCGATGCCGATCGCGCCGACGGCGCTGAACCCCGTCTCGAGCGTCCCGGAAGTCGCGGCCGCCGTGCGCACGCCGAAGCTCTGCTGCTGGCGGGCGCTGATGGGGATCCCTTGATCCGGCGCGGTTTCCGCATAGACCGGGACGAGATCCATGTCCATGAAGGGACTCTTGCCGGGCTTGTCGAACCTCCGTCCGGGGACCATCGGGTCGTGCCAGTAGAGAACCTTGCGTGCGGACGATTCGTTCGGCGTCGTCGTCACCGGCGCGACCGTGCTCGCGTTCGTTCCCCGCATCGCCTGCTGCAGCGGCGCGTGGCGCGCACCGAAGAAATACCCGCCGCCAAGCGCGACGACGACGACCGCGACCACGACGGCTAGTGGCACGCGTTGCATGCCGCGCTGCAATCTGATTTGAATCTTCATGAACCCTCCGAATTCGGAACGACGAAATTGAGCCAGGCCCACGCCTTTGCGGCGGCCTGTTGCTGGGCGATGAGCGAGAGCTCGGCGTCGAGCAGCGCGCGCCGGGCGTCGAGGACCGCGGACAGCGGACCCGTGCCGCCGCGATAGGCGGCCAGCGCCGCCTCGCGCCGCTGTGCCGCGAGCGGAAGCAATTCGTTCTCGATCCGGCGTGCCTGCGCCCGGGACGATTCCCACTCGGCGATGGTCGCGTCGACTTCCGCCCCGCGCATCCTCTGCGCGTCCTCGCGCATGGCGCGCGCCGCATCCTGCTCCTTGAGCCTTGCCGCGAGTTCGCGCTCCTGCCGCGTGCCCTGGGACCACGGCAGGTCGATGGAAAACATCAGCGAGACCATGTTGGAATACGGCGACCCGCGGAACGCGTACGAGACTTCGACGCTCCAGTCGGGCTTCCTGGCGGCGCCCGCGATGGCCGCATCGGCCGCAGCGACCGATTCCTGCGCGCGCACGAGCTTCAGTTCCGGTTGCGCGTCGACGTCGGCGAGGCGCGCCGCGTCGGGCAGCCGGCCGAAATCGGGCGGATCGCCCAGGGGCCGGTCCGCCGCGGCGCCCGCAAATCGCGCGAGCATGATCCGCGTTTTCTTCGACTGCGCTGCGGCTTCGGTCGCGCGGTTCCTGAGCTCGACCACCAGGCTCTGCGCCGCGATCAATTCGCCCTGCGGCGACTTGCCGGAGCGGTATGCGGCGGCGACGGTCGTGGCGTTGAGATCCGCTTCCGCGACCTGCGCCGCAATGGCGCGTTCGGAAAGGTCGGCGAAACGACGCGCAACCCACGCGGTCGCGGCGTCACGTTGCACGGCCAACGTGGCTGCCTCCAGCACCGCGACGCCGCGCTCGACATCGCGCTCGGCGCGCTGCGACTTCAGGCGGCGCTTGTCGGCACCCGGGAACTCCTGCATCAGGCCGACCTTCGACATCGTCATGAAATCGCGGGTGAGCGACCACGCGTCCGCCCCCTGCGTCGGAACGTTTTCGACGCCGGCCCGAAGCTTGGGATCGGGCAGTTCGCCCGCCGGAACGACCATTTCGCGCGCGGCGTCCGCCATCGCGCGCTGCGAGACGAGCTGCTGCGACCGTGCGACGGCGATCTTCACGGTCTCGGCGAGCGAAAGCGGCGGCTCGGCGGCACTTGGCGGGCGGAATCGCCAGAAGCGACGCCCCGAGCACCATCAGCGGAACGATCCCGCGGTACAGCTCGATTCCGGGAGTGCCGAAGCGGGTCCCGGAGACAACCTGGAAGAATGGCATGCGACCTCCACGTGCACGTTGAACCTGCGAGTGCGCAATGCGCACCCGCTGTCACACGAACGTGAAGGTCAATTCAGGAGGCGGAAGTACTGCAGGGACGGCGGCGGTCGCGCGCTGGACGCGGCAAGGACCGTGAGATCCCACGCACGAACGTCGACCGTCACTTCGAACGGAACGGCGGGAAGGGCAAAGGGGCGAGCGCGACAGGCGGCAGGTCCACGGCCGCCACGGAAGGCGCGCCCTCCGAGCACTGCACTTCGCAGGCGTTGGCCTGCGGCGCCAGCGGCGCCACCGAATCCGGATGGCCCGCGCAGTGCCCCTCTTGCACCGTCGCCGGTGCGGGCGCGCTCGTTGCCCGCTCAGACGGGTGAATCATGCACGCGTGCGCCGTCACGGCGAACTGGGCAAAGGCAATGCCCAGGATGCCGAGCCACGCCACAATGCGGCGATGCGATCGGTTCATGTTCTCATCGGGTGTTACGGCGCATGTTACTCGGTTGTCCGATCTCCGGCTTGATCGAAGTCAAGGCTCCCATCGGCTGCGAAGCACGATCCGGGCCGGGAGACACTCCCG
The DNA here is from genome assembly GCA_963726765.1 of uncultured beta proteobacterium. GTDB lineage: Bacteria > Pseudomonadota > Gammaproteobacteria > Burkholderiales > Casimicrobiaceae > CAIWHR01. Next base: position 415,133 of record CAVSDH010000004.1, read on the forward strand.
GCGCGCCGGCACCGGTCAGCGCCCCAGCAGCTTTCCGAGCGCCTTGCCAAGTTCCGCGTCCGGTGTCGTGGCGCCGTTCGCCGGTGCTTTGCCCACAGCCGTTGCGGCCGACCCGGCGGCACGGCCGAGGGCGACGTTGCACGTGCCCGTGCCGTCGCCGGTCGATTTCGACGCAAGCGCCCCGCCGACCGCCGCCATGCCTCCCTTTCCGAAGGCAGCGCCAAGTTGCGCAAGCATCGCCGCGGTCGCCTGGGGATCGACGGTGACCGACGGCGCCGCCAGCGGACCTCGCACACGCACGAGGCCGGCCAGCTGCGGGACGTTGACGGGGAGCGCGACACGCGCAACCGGCGCAACCGCGAGGTCGAGCGTCTCCTGGCGAAGATCGATCGTCCCCGATGCCGACACGCTGAGCTCCCGCGTCTCGGCGGCGATCGACCGGTCGACTCGGGCGATGCCGTCGCGCAGCGGCAACCTGATCACGATGCACTGGACTTCGGTTTCGGACTGTACCGTCCGGAACGGGTTGACCGTTTGCGATAGCCGCGAGAGCGCCGAGTCCGTCTCGCCTTTCGGAATGGCCACGGTCGCAGGGCCGACGACAACCTGAAGCGATCCGTCCGCGTCACGGGCCCATTCCCTGGGCGACGACCCGCGTGTGGTGAGGTCGATCGCGACATTGGTCTTGCCCCCGCGTACCTCGCGCGGCGATCCGCCCGCGGCGAGCAACGCGGACAGGTCGAGGTCAGTCGCCTGGCCGACAAGCGAGATCAGGGGCTCGGCCGGATGAGTCGCATTGATCTTGAGTACTCCGTGAACCGTGCCGCCGAATACCTTCGCCTGCAGGTCGGAAGCGTCGAATTGCCCGCCATGCAGAGTGAAGCGTGCACGGACGTCGCGGAGCCTTTGCGCATCCGCAAGGGTCAGGTCGCCGATGGTGATGTCGCCGTCGATGTCGGTGCCCGCGAAACCCCCGAATGACACGTGCTCGTCGGAAAAGAGCCAGCCCTTCTGCCTGGCCGCCTCGGTTGCTTTGGCCGGCGCTGGCTTGGCCGGCGAAAGCTGGAGGTCCGAGAGTGCGAGCGATGGCGACGACAACTTCACCGAGACCCGGTTTCTCGGGCCATGCTGCACGACCACCGCCTCGCCCGCCGCCTTGCTGGCGCCCATTCCAAGGGCGAGGTCCTCGAGCCGCGCCGCGCCGTCGGCGAAGCGGAGCTTGGTCGAAACGCTTGCGGAACGGCCGGCGATCTGTCCCTCGACGCTAATCGGGTAAGGCGCTCGCCGCTGCAACAGTGTGTCCAGCGGTCCGAGATTGGCGGACAGCGACACCGGAACGTTGTCGACCTTGCCGCGAAATTCGGCGGCGATCGGCGACGTCGCGTTGCGCGCCTGCGCCGCGAAGTGATCGACGTTGATCCGCGTGACGGCTCCGGACGCCCCATCGCTGTAGTTCACCGTGCCGTTCTCGATCTCGAGATCCGAGATTCCGAAGGACGCCAGCACGGCGGCGGCGCCGGCACCCGGGACGGAGGACGACGACGGCTGTGCCCCGCCCGCGAATTCCCAATTGGCCTTGCCTGCGGCGTTGGTTTCGAGCGTGATGAGAGGATCGACGAGATTGAGGCGGACGACTTCGAAGCGCCGCTGCAGCAGCGGCAGCAAAGCGACCTCGGCTTCGACACGCTTGACGCTCGCGAGGTCCTTCTCCTTCGACCATGGCGCGTTACGGAAATGAACGTCGTCGAGGACGACCTTCGGCGCGAGCCCGAGCGAGAGGTGCACGCCACCGATGGTGAGATCGCGTCCCGTCGCGTCCTTCACCTTTTTCTGGACAGGCGCGACGAAGCGGTTGACGTCGACCGTCCAGACGGCAATCGCAACGCCGACCAGCACGAGCGCCACCACGCCGCCGGCGATGGCGAGAATGGTCCAGAAGACACGCATGCGGAGATTCTACGCTTCGAGCGAACATCGCCCCGGACCCACCACGGCCGGCGCACGGAATGCCTGACTCAAATCGCCGAATTATCGGCCCCGTGCTGCGGCTCGCCGGAATTGCTAGCGCATGCTCTGGTTGAATGCGGCGAGCGCAGTGCCACCGGGGATCAAATCGTCGTCCCGCATCGTATTGAGCGGCGCGGCGACCGTTTCCTGCGCGTCGTGCAGGTCGTGCGAATCGGCGTGGGCATACAGGAGCCCCGTGACGATCTCGCCTGCTGCGTGGCGCTCCTGAAGGTAATTCATCACGGCAATCTTGTCCGTCGGATCGAATTCGGCGTGCACCTTGCGAAGGCGTATCGCGCCGCCGTCGTGCAGCACGACGTCCTGCACGCTGCCGGGTCCGTACGCGGCCGTGATCGGCTCCCGCGGCACCATCACATCGAGAAAATTGACCGCCTCGTTGTGCTCGCGGACATAGTCGTAGCTCTTGGTCGAGCCGGGGTGGTTGTTGAACGCGACGCAGGGCGAAACGACGTCGATGAACGCCGCCCCCTTGTGCAGGACCGCGGCTTCGATCAGCGGAACGAGCTGCTCCTTGTCTCCCGAGAAACCGCGTGCCACGAATGTCGCGCCCATCTGCAGCGCAAGCATCACCATGTCGATCGGTTCGTCGCTGTTGACGGCGCCTCGCTTCGCCTTCGAGCCCTTGTCCGCGGTGGCGGAGAACTGCCCCTTGGTGAGGCCGTAGACGCCGTTGTTCTCGACGATGTAGACCATGTTGACGCCGCGTCGCAGCACGTGCATGAACTGTCCGATGCCGATCGACGCCGAGTCGCCGTCGCCGGAGACACCCAGGTAGATCAGGTCCCGATTGGCGAGGTTGGCGCCAGTCAGCACCGAGGGCATCCGGCCGTGGACGCTGTTGAAGCCGTGCGAGTTGCCGAGGAAATAGGTGGGTGTCTTCGACGAGCAGCCGATCCCCGACAGCTTGGCGACGCGGTGCGGCGCGATGTCGAGGTCGAAGAACGCCTGGACGATCGCCGCCGAGATCGAGTCGTGGCCGCAGCCCGCGCACAGGGTCGAGATCGCACCCTCGTAGTCGCGGCGCGTGTAGCCCAGCTTGTTCCGCGGCAGGCCGGGGTGGTGGAGCTTCGGTTTTGCGAGATAGGTCATCGTCTCATGTCGGATCGGTCAGTCGCCGGCCTTCCGGTCGCGGGCACCGGTGACGGGGTCGCGGGAACGCATCGGCTTCACGTTGAAAACTGCCGCCTTTTCGGCGATCTCGCCGACGATGTAGCGAGCGGTCACCGGCGTGCCGTCATAGTGGAGCACTGCGATCAATTTGTCCGGATCGATGCCGCATTCGTTGACGAGAAGCATCCGGAGCTGGGCGTCACGGTTCTGCTCGACCACGAACACCTTGTCGTGCGCCGCGATGAAGTCGGAGACCGCATCGGCGAACGGAAACGACCGGATGCGCATCCGGTCGAGATGTATCCCCTCCGATGCGAGCGCCGCGAGCGATTCGGCCATCGCTGCGCCGGTGGACCCGAACCAGATCACGCCTGCGCGCGTCGGCTGGGCGGCGCTCTCGATGACCGGTGCCGGCACCAGCTCCTTCGCCGCCTCGAACTTGCGCAGCAGGCGCTGCATGTTGTCGACGTAGGCTGGCCCTTCCTCGGAATAGCGCGCGTAGCGGTCCTTGGTCGTGCCGCGCGTGAAGAACGAGCCTTTCGTCGGGTGCGTGCCCGGATACGTGCGATACGGTATGCCGTCGCCGTCGACGTCGAGGTAGCGGCCGAACTCCTTGCCCGCCTCGAGTTCCTCGCGCGTCATCACCTTGCCGCGATCGAGCCCGCGCTGTTCGTTCCACACGAGCGGGTCCGTCAGCCAGTCCTGCATCCCGATGTCGAGGTCCGACAGCACGAAGACCGGCGTCTGCAGCCGATCGGCGAGGTCGAGCGCGTCGGCGGCCATCGTGAAGCATTCGGTCGGATCCTCCGGAAACAGCAGCACATGCTTGGTGTCGCCGTGCGACGCGTAGGCGCAGAGCAGCAGGTCGGCCTGCTGGGTTCGGGTAGGCATGCCGGTCGACGGGCTGCCCCGCTGGATGTCGAACAACACGGCCGGAATCTCCGCAAAGTACGCAAGGCCTATGAACTCCTGCATCAGCGAAATGCCCGGCCCGGACGTCGCGGTGAACGCGCGCGCGCCGTTCCACGCCGCCCCGATCACCATCCCGATCGACGCGAGCTCGTCCTCCGCCTGGACGATCGCGTACTTGTGCCGCCCCGTGGCCGCGTCGACGCGGTACTTGCGGCAGTGCTTCTGGAACGCCTCCGCGAGTGACGACGATGGCGTGATCGGGTACCACGCGCAGACGGTGGCGCCGCCGAAGACGCAGCCCAGCGCCGCCGCGTTGTTGCCGTCGATGAAGATGCGGTCGCCGACGGCGTTGGCGCGCCGCACGCGGATCGGCAGCGGGCAATCGAAATTCGCGCGCGCGTAATCGCGTCCGAGGTTGAGCGCCTTGCGGTTCGACTCGAGCAGCGATTCCTTGCCCTTGTACTGCTCGGCGAAGAGCTTCTCGATCTCCGCGGCGTCCAGGTCGAGGAGGGCCGAGAGCGCTCCCAGGTAGATGATGTTCTTGAAGAGCTGGCGCTGGCGCGGGTCCGAGTACTCGGCGTTGCAGATGCCAGTCAGGGGCATGCCGAGCACAGTGACATCGCTTCGCAACCGGCTGCTCGGTATCGGCCGTGTCGAGTCGTAGAACAGCACGCCGCCGGTGTCGAGCTCCGCGACGTCCTTGTCCCAGGTCTGCGGGTTCATCGCCACCATCAGGTCGACACCGCCGCGCCGGCCGCGCCAGCCCGCCTCCGTGACGCGCACCTCGTACCACGTCGGCAGGCCCTGGATGTTCGACGGGAAGATATTGCGCGCCGACACCGGCACGCCCATGCGCAGGATCGCCTTGGCGAACAGTCCGTTCGCCGACGCCGACCCCGAGCCGTTGACGTTGGCGAACTTGACGACGAAATCGTTGACGCGGATGGCCGCGGCCCTGGAGTCTGCCATGGTCACTCCGCGGTCACCGGGCCGCGATGCGCGGCCGGACGCCGGTAGTCCACTGCCGTGGGCTTGCGACGGCAGCGATCGTCGGCATGCGCCACTTCAAGGAGGAACTTCTGCATGTCCCACGCGCCGGTCGGGCAACGCTCGGCGCAGAGCCCGCAGTGCAGGCAGACGTCCTCGTCCTTGACCATCACGCGCCCGGTTTTGAGCGGCGCCGACACGTAGAGATCCTGTGCGAGATCCACCGCCGGGACGCGCAGCCGGGGCCGGAGCTCGGCCTCGTCGCCATCGGCTGTGAAATTGATGCAATCCATCGGGCAGATGTCGACACAGGCGTCGCATTCGATGCAAAGGCGGTCGGCGAACACCGTCTGCACGTCGCAGTTGAGACAGCGCTGCGCCTCGGCAAAGGCGAGCTTCGGGTCGAAGCCCAGCTCGACCTCGATCTTGATGCTCTTCAACGCGAGCTTCGTTTCCTTGAGCGGCACACGGAACCGGTGGGCAGGAATGATCGCGTTGTCGTAGCTCCACTCGTGGATGCCCATCTTCTGCGAGACCAGCGTCGTGTGCGGCGGCGGACGCTTCCCCAGATCCTCGCCGCGGCACAGGAGGTCGATCGAGATCGCGGCGGCATGGCCATGCGCGACCGCCCAGATGATGTTCTTGGGCCCGAGCGCCGCGTCGCCGCCGAAAAACACGCCGCGCCGCGTCGACGCCATCGTCGTGGCGTCGACGACGGGCATGCCGGCGTCGTTGAATTCAAGCCCCAGGTCGCGCTCGATCCACGGAAACGCATTTTCCTGTCCGATGGCGACCAGCACGTCGTCGCACGGGAAATGCACATCGGGTTCGCCGGTCGCGACGAGCCTGCGCCGCCCTTTGTCGTCCTTTTGCGGCGCCACCTTCTCGAACGTCACGCCGGTAAGCCTGCCACCTTCGTGGGTGAACGCCTTCGGAACGAGGTAGTTGTGGATCGGGATGCCCTCGTGCGCGGCGTCTTCCTTCTCCCACGGCGACGCCTTCATTTCGTCGAAGCCGGAGCGGACGACCACCTGTACGTCGTCGCCGCCCAGACGGCGCGAGCTGCGGCAGCAGTCCATCGCCGTATTGCCCCCGCCCAGCACGACGACGCGCCTGCCGATCCGGGTCGTGTGGCCGAACGACACGCTCGCCAGCCAGTCGATGCCGATGTGGATGTTCTGCGCGGCCTCGCGGCGCCCGGGAATGTCGATATCGCGTCCGCGGGGCGCGCCGCTCCCGATGAACACCGCGTCGAACGGCTCCGCGAGCAGTGCCTTCAGGCTGTCGATCCGGTGGCCGGGCTGAAAGTCGACACCGAGATCGAGCACGTAGCCCATCTCCTCGTCGATGACGGCCTCCGGGAGGCGGAACTTCGGAATCTGCGTGCGCATCATCCCGCCGCTCTTCGCGTCACCGTCGAAGACGACGCATTCGTAGCCCAGTGGAACGAGGTCGCGCGCGACGGTGAGGGAAGCCGGCCCGGCGCCGACCAGCGCGACGCGTTTGCCGTTGCGTTTTTCCGGTCGCCGCGGCAGCCGGTCGCGGATGTCGTCCTTGTAGTCGGCCGCGACGCGCTTCAGACGGCAGATGGCGACGGGCTCGGGCTTGCCCTTGCCGTCCCCGCCCTCTTCGACCCGGCCACGGCGGCACGCAGGCTCGCAGGGGCGGTCGCAGGTGCGGCCAAGAATGCCCGGGAAGACGTTGGATTCCCAATTGACGAGATAGGCGTCCCCGTAACGGCCGGCCGCAATGAGACGGATGTACTCGGGCACCGGTGTGTGCGCGGGGCACGCCCACTGGCAATCGACGACTTTATGGAAATAGTCGGGATTCGCAATATCCGTCGGCTTCAAACGCGGGTCTCCTGTGGCGGCGGCCGGTCTTCGTGGTCTTGTTGCCGGGGCGCGCTTCCGAGAAGCACGTTTCGCGCCCGGACCGGTGTGCGCAGCAGCGCATGCTACGCCTGCGGGGCTGCCATGGAAAGGCTTGATGCAATTAGGGTTTTGCGGCCTGTGCGATCGGCGCAACAGGTCGACCGCGGGCGGATGCCGTCGCGCGCCGCGCGGCCTGACCGGCAGCGGCGCCCTGCCGGTCGCTGCCTTCAGCCGCCCCCGCGGGGTTCAGCGAAACGGTTCCGCGCGCTTGACGAGTTCGTCCAGCCCGGGCTCGTTCGGGTTTCGAGGCTTGCCCGGATGGATGATTGCGACCTGGCAGACCTCGGCGGCCTCGACGAGCTGCCGGTAGGTGCCGGCGTCGATGTCCTTGATGTACGCCTGCTTGTTCTCGTTGTACGTGAACATCCGGTCGTTGATGGTCTGGCACTCGTTGCAACTCGGGCAGCGCGAGGTTTCAATCCACGCGTCGTCCGAAGGGGGGGCTGCCGCGTCGGGCGCGACCGCGGCCGGCGTCGCGGCCGGCACGGCGGCGGCAGGTTCGGTCGCGGCGGCACCCGGGGCCGCCGAGGCCACGGCCTTCTGCAGCGCTTCCTGCACCAGTTGCCGTTCCGCCTCCCAATCCGCCCGCTCGCGCGCCAGCAGCCGTTCCGCATGCGAGTCGTGGATTCCGGCGTGTTCCTGCAACCGGTGCCATAGCAGCAGGCAACGGCGCGTCGCCTGCATCAACCGCGCGTCGACGATGACGCGATGCAGCCTGTCGTCGGCGTCGACAGCCCACAGGTAAGGGACCGCCTCGGTTGCAGTCGATTGAGGCAGCTTCAGCCACTCGGCGACCGGCAGCATGCCGGCGCTCCAGCGTTCGCGCGGCACGACAGCGAAATGCGCGGCGTAGCGGCGATCGCACAGGACGAAGTCGGCGTAGGTGATCGCAACCTCCCCGGTCACCCGTTGCATCGCCTCGTCCGAGTACTCGAAAGGCTCGACCGGCCAGTCGGCATCCGAATTCCGGTTGTGCTCGAGCGAAAACCGGGCAGCCCAGTTTTCGCCCGCCGACGCGTCGTACGAAAACGCGGGGAAGGCGCGCGATTCCCTCGCCATCGACGCCGTCAGATAGGAGGGAAGATCGTGTGCCGCCGCTGGCGAGCCCGCGAAGATGCTGAAGAGCGCAGGGCCGCGGCACGCAAGTCCGCGTTCGATTCGTTCGCGCATCGCATAGAGATCGCCGCAGGTCGCCTGCAGCACGAACATGCCGCCCAGCCCCATCGCCGTCGTCGCGAGCCGTGCGCTGCGCACGCCGAACGCGAAGTGTCCCGTTCCTATCGACGCCTCCTCGAGGAGGTCCGTCTGCTGCACGAGGACCTTCACCGGAAGTCCGGCGGAAAGCATGTCGATCAGGCCCGCATTCTCCGGCGCGTCGTTGCGGTCGGCAGGGATGCAGACGAGGTAATTCGGGAAAAGTGCGAGATCGTCCGCCGTCAGCGCATTCTCGTCGTAACGTTCGAAGAACGAATCGTGGTCCGCCTCGACATACGCGCCGTCGGACTCGAGCTCCGCGATCGCGATGGCCTTCACGACTTCGGTGAGGCGGGGCAGGCGTTCGCGATACGCCACCGCCGCCGCGGCGCAGTTGTCGAACACGAATTCCCAGGGACCTGCGGTCGCCGCGCCCACGGGATCCGCATAGAACGGTTGCGTGCGAAGCACCTCCAGCGCCCCCTCGATGCGGCGGCGGCGCGCGGGCGGCAGTTCGTCCTTGGGCGCACCGCGAACGACCAGTTTTGACATGACGGTGAAATCGAAGACGTCGCCATGCCCGGAACCGATCGAGGACGCAAGCGCCTCCGGCTGCTGGCCCGCGGCCGATCGCGCGAACGCTGCCCGGCGGATGTCGGTGAGCTTTCGCATCAGCGAATCGATCAGAGCGCGAAACCGGCCGCCCTTTTCCGCCTGCGTGTGTCGCCACGCCTGCGTGACGATGCGGGTCGACAGCCGCGGATCGCAGTCGACCACTTCGCCGTCCACCTTGAGCGAGTCTCCTGTCTGGGCCAGCACCTTCGCTACCGTGTCATCTGCACCGTCGCTCACCCGTCCGGCCGCTCGCGCCCACAGGTCCGACAGCATGCCCGTCTCGCCCACGGCCAGCATCGCGCGCAACTCCCGCTCGACGCGCAGCACGTGCTTTCGCAGCCGCTCGCCTTCGAGCCCGCGCGGCGCGATTTCGGTCAGCAGCGAAGCCACAACCGCCGACAGCGAGTGAACGTAGCCGTCGCCGATGGTCGATTCCGGCAGGACGAGCGGATAGTCGTAGCGCAGCCGCGTGAGATCGCGGTACCCCGCGAGCAGCGCGGGGCGCAGTGTGCCCACGTCGATCGGCGCGAGGCCCTCGCCGGCGCGCTTGCCGGTCATGTGGAAGACCCGTTGGTCCTGCGATTTCAAAGCCATGTCCATGGGAATTCGGTCGTCCGTAATGGGCGGGCGTCAGGCGACGCGGGTCTGCCGCGCGTCCTCGTCAGGCCAGATCGTGACCTTGTCGAACTCGGCTTCCAACCCGGCGCGGGTCCTTTCGGGCGTGCGCGGAGCACCGGCGCCGCGCAGGTCCTCGTAGCACGGAATGTCCGGATTTTCGTAGAGAATCCCGACCGGGATCGGGTCCTCGCACGACGCGATCTCGCGCGCCTTGTGGATGTCGAGGGGATCGTGCTCGCGCTGGTTCCTGTAGATGCGGCTCGTCTCCGCGGAGAGCGCGAGTCCTTTGGGATGCGTGAGCAGCAACGTCTTGCCGGGGTCGTGCAGCCAGGGCTCGAACATCTTGGGCAGGAATTCGGGGCAGCGCTGGATGATGCGGACGAACGAAAACCCGCGGTGCTTGTAAGCCCTGGAGATGATGTCGTAGAGCAGCTCGGGAACCCAGTCGACCGCCTGCGCGACGAACGAGGCGTTTTGCACGCCAAGCGTCACCGTCAGCGGGTTGAGCGCATCGAGAACGGCCCCTCGCGGCGTCGTATTGCTCTTCATGCCCATCGGCGACGTCGGCGACGCCTGTTTCTTGGTCAGCCCGTACACGTGATTGTCGTGCAGGATCACCGTCATGTTCATGTTGTAGCGGATCGCGTGAATCCAGTGCGCGGCGCCGATGCTGCAGCAGTCGCCGTCGCCGGTGTTCACGAATACGTGCAGGTCGGGGCGCGCCATCTTCACGCCCTCGGCGATCGGGAACGCGCGGCCGTGGATGCCGTGAAAGCCGTAGGTCTTCATGTAGTGCGGAAACCGGCTCGAGCAGCCGATGCCCGACACGAACACCGTGCGCTCGGGCGCGAGATCCTCGTCGCGGCATAGCCGCTGCACCGCGGCCAGGATCGCGTTGTCGCCGCAGCCGCTGCACCATCGCGGCACGCCGCCCTGGTAATCCTCGAGGTTGTGGTGCTCCTCGTGCAGCTTGATGATGCATTGCGTGACGGGGATGGCCATCGCTATTTTCCTTCCCGCAGTTTCGCGCGGATCGTGTTCACGACGTCACCGGGTTTGATCGGCTGACCCCGTGCCTCGCTCCAGCAGTCGATGTCGACGAGGAAGCGCGAGCGCAGCATCAGCGCCAGCGCCGAGTAGCGGCGGTTGTCCTCGTCGATCAACTCGTCCTCGAGGCGGTCCGACCAGTTGTTTTCCACCGTCATCACCTTGCCGAACCGTTGGAGGATCTCGCGGATCCCCGATGGCATGGGCTGGATGAACCGCAGATGCAGCGACGATACCTTGAGCCCCTCGGCGCGGGCGCGGTCGACGGCCTCCTCGATCGCGCCCTTGGTGCTGCCCCAGCCCACGACCAGGAGATCGCCCTCCTGATCGCCGTGGACCGGCGGGGTCTTCAGCGCCTTCTGCAGCGCCGCGATCTTCAGGCTGCGCGCGCGCAGGCCCTCCTCGTTGATCGACGGGTCGTACGCGACCTTGCTCATCCGGTCGTGCGCGAGACCCGTCAGCGTGTGCATGCCTCCGGGCTGCCCGGGAATGAAGCGGTGCGTGAGGCCGGTGATTCTGTCCCAGTCATAGGGCTTGGCGTCGGGCGGCACGGGAGACTGGTCGAGCGGCGGCGCGAGCCAGTCCTCGGAGAATTGCGGTCGCGGAAACGGCTGCTGCGCGGTGGCAAGGCTCGCATCGGAGAGAACGACGACGACGGTATTGAACGTCTCGGCGATCTTGCGCGCGGTGATCATCGAATAGAAGCAATCCTCGATGTCGCTGACGGCCAGCACGACCTTGGGTGCGTCGCCGTGGCTGCCGTAGACCGCACACAGGAGATCGCCCTGCTCGACCTTGGTCGGCTGCCCGGTGCTGGGTCCTCCCCGCTGCACATTGACGACGACCAGCGGGATTTCGGCCATCACCGCAAGCCCGAGCCCTTCCTGCTTCAGCGAGTAGCCCGGACCCGAAGTGATCGTCACCGCGCAGCGGCCGGCGTACGACGCGCCGATCGCAAACGCGCAGGCGGCGATTTCATCCTCGGCCTGGTGGACCATGCCGCCGACGCGCTCGAACACGTCGGACAGGTAATGCGACGCGGAGGTCGCCGGCGTGATCGGGTACATCGCGCAGATGTCCATGCCGGATGCGAGGACACCCAGCGCGATCGCGGTGTTGCCGTTCACGACTACCTGCGGCACTTTCGACTTGTCCGCGGGAATCGCGTACTTGAAGTCGAGGTTGGCCTCGCCCCAGGCAAAGCCGGCGTCGAGCAGACGCACGTTGGTGGCAATGACCTTCTCGTCCTTCTTGCCGAAGATCCGCGCAACCTGGTCGCGCGCGAGCTGCATGTCGAGGCTGTAGATGCTGCACAGCATCCCCAGCACGAACATGTTCTTGCCGCGCCGCGCATCCGTCATCAGCGCGCGACATTCGCGTTCGAGCGGGGTTTCGATCACGCGGTAGCCGCCGTCCTGCAGCGACTTGACGGTTGCCCTGTACGACTCGACGATCGCCGGATCCTTGTGGTCGCGCCACATGCTCTCGAGCAGAATCGTCGCGCCGGTCTTGAGCTCGCCGGCGCGAACGCGCCCCAGCAGCACCTGCTCGTTGAACGCGACGACGAGGTCGGTCTGGTCGCCGCCGTTGGTGACCCGCTGGGTGCCGATCCGGATCTGGATGCCGCTGGCGCCGGCGACGCTGCGCGCCGGCGGCTGGATCTCGGCGGGAATGATCTCGACGGTCCAGATGCCGTTGCCGCTTCGCGCGGCAATGGCCGCGAGCGACTGGCCGCAGCGCTGCGCGCCCTCGCCCGAATCGCTGATGATTTCGACGATGTGCTCTTTCAGGATCGTCGCGCGTTTCGAGTGGGCGGGGCCCGGCTTGACGGGATGTTCGAGCAGTGCGGCGTCGGTCATGGGAATGCCTTGCGGTTACGGGTCGCGCGGGTACTCATCCGCGCATCAGGCGAGTCGCACGCGCGCGTAGCCGTGCTCGTCGATCGGAATGCCGAAGCGGGTAGCCGCCGATCCGGTCTCGTAGACGGATTCGGTGTCGCGCAGGCCGAGCCACGCCTTCATGCTGCGCGCGGCCTTGCGGCCGGCGCCCATCGCCTCGATCACCGTCGCGGCTCCGGTGACGATGTCGCCGCCCGCATAGACCCCGGCGATCGAGGTCGCAAAATTCTCGTCCGCCGCGATGTAGCCGCGCTTGTTGAGCTTCAGCTTCGAGGTCTGCCCGATGATCGGGTTGGCATTGGTGCCGATGGCGAACACCACCATGTCGGCCTCGAACTCGAACTCGCTGCCGGGCACCACCACGGGACGCCGCCGGCCCGACTCGTCGGGCTCGCCCAGCTCCATCTTCACGCAGCGCAGCGCGCGCACGCTCTTGTTCTCGTCGCCGAGAATCTCGATCGGGCTCGACAGCCAGTTGAAGTCGACGCCCTCCTCCTCCGCATGATGGATCTCTTCCACGCGCGCCGGCGCCTCCTTCTTCGACCGGCGGTAGATGCAATGAACCGATTCCGCGCCGAGCCGCAGCGAGACGCGCAGCGCGTCCATCGCCGTGTTGCCGGCGCCGATCACCGCGACGTGCCTGCCCGGCTTCAGCGGCGTGTCGAAATTCGGGTAGTCGCGGGCGCGCATCAGGTTGCAGCGCGTGAGGAGCTCGTTGGCGGAGAGCACGCCGTTGAGCGACTCGCCTGGAATGCCCATGAAGCTCGGATAACCCGCCCCGGTGCCGATGAAGACGGCGTGGAATCCCATCTCCGTCACCATCTGCTCGATGGTGAAGAGCCGTCCGACCAGCGTGTTGCACTCGAACCGGATGCCGAGCCGCTTCAGCTTGTCGATCTCCGCGTCGATCACCTCGTTAGGCAGCCGGAAATCCGGAATGCCGTACTTGAGCACGCCACCCGGCTGATGGAATGCCTCGTAGACGATGACGTCGCAACCGGCCTTGGCCATGTCCGCCGCGCACGCCATGCCGGCAGGTCCTGCGCCGACGATGCCTACCTTGTATCCGGACGGCTCGATGTAGGGAATGTTGGCCCAGCCTTCCTTGATCGCCATGTCGCCAACGAAGCGTTCGAGCCGGCCGATCGCCACGGGTTCGAGCGTGTCGCCGACCGTGCAGACACCTTCGCACTGATTCTCCTGCGGGCACACGCGGCCGCAGATCGAGGGCAGGAGGTTGGTGTCGGTGATGATGTCGTAGGCGCCGTGGTGGTGTTTCTCGACGATCTTCTGGATGAAGCCGGGGATGTCGATCCCGACCGGGCAGCCGCGAACGCAGGGTTCGTCCGCGCACTGCAGGCAGCGATCGGCCTCGACCAGGGCCTCCTCGAGACCATAGCCCAGCGAGACTTCGTCGAAGTTGCGCGCACGTACCTTGGGATCCTGCTCCCGGACCGGCGTGCGTTCCTGCGGAATCGTCCGGATCGTTTTTTTCTTGGCGGCCATGGTCAGTAAAGCTCCGGGTCGGTCTTGCTCGAGGCCGATGCGAGCTCGTCCGCCTGTTTCATCAGCCGGCACGTGTCGCCCCAGTGCTCGAGCGCCATCCGCTCTTCGGCCGTGAAGCGCTTCAGGCGCGCCATCAGGTCGTCGAAGTCGACCTGGTGGCCATCGAAGTCGGGTCCGTCGACGCACGCGAACTTGATCTGGTCGCCGATCTTCACGCGGCAGCCGCCGCACATTCCGGTGCCGTCGACCATCAGCGGGTTGAGGCTCACCATGGTGCGGATGCCGAACGGACGCGTCGCCTCGGCGCAGCCCTTCATCATGACCGGCGGGCCGATCGCCACGCATTCGTCGATGTCGGGGTGCTGCTCGACGGCGCGCCTGATGCCCTCGGCGACCGTGCCCTTCAGCCCGGCCGAGCCGTCGTCGGTGCAGACGATGACCTCGTCGCAGACCGAGCGGAACTTGTCGTCCCAGAAAATGAGGTCCTTGTTGCGGAAGCCGAGGACGCCGATGACATACGCGCCGGATTCCTGAAAGGCGCGCGCCTGCGGAAACACCGGCGCGACCCCGAGTCCGCCGCCGACGCACAGCACCTTCTTCGCGTGTCCGAGCGAGCTCGGCACACCCATCGGTCCGACCATCGCATACAACGTGCCGCCCACCTTGCAGTTCTGCTGCATCTCCCTCGTGGTCTTGCCAACCGCCTGGATCACGAGCGTGATCGTTCCCTTGACGCGATCGAAATCGGCGATCGTCAGCGGAATGCGCTCGCCGTGCTCCGTGACCATCACGATGACGAACTGGCCGGGCTTTGCGGCCTTCGCCATCTGCGGGTGCAGGATCTCCAGCAAATACGTGACGGGCGAGAAGTCCTCGCGCACGACAATTTCGAAATTCGACATGGGTTTCCTTGAGTCCGGCGGCGCCGCGCCATCCGTGGTTTCAGCTGCGTCGATGCTACGCCGGCGATCCGGCATCGCATAGGCCGATGACGGCCCGGGGATTGATCTACATCACATTTCCTGCAATTGCGCGGGTTTCGCAACGGCGAATTTCGCAAGGCAGCCGCGGTCCGGATGCGATGACCGCGTGGACCCACCGCGCGCCGCCACTCCGATTCGGCGGCGTACAATTGCGGGTCGCATTTCATCCGGTCTCCGCCCAACGTGAACGCGCCCGACCACGTCCCGCTTCGCCTCACCCAATTCAGTCATGGCGGCGGCTGCGGCTGCAAGGTGGCGCCGGCGTTGCTGCGCGAGATCCTCGGCAAGACCGTACCGGCGCCGATCCCCGAAAATCTGCTGGTCGGCATCGAGACCTCCGACGACGCGGCTGTATGGAAGATCAACGACCGGCAGGCGATCGTCGCCACCACGGACTTCTTCATGCCGATCGTCGACGATCCGTACGACTTCGGTGCAATCGCCGCGACCAACGCGATCTCCGACATCTATGCGATGGGCGGCACGCCGCTTTTCGCGCTGGCGCTGGTCGGCATGCCGATCGACCGCCTCCCGGTCGAGGTGATCCGCGGGATCCTCGACGGCGGCGAGGCGATTTGCGCGAAGGCCGGCATTCCGATCGCCGGAGGGCACACGATCGACTCGGTGGAACCGATCTACGGGCTCGTCGTCATCGGACTGGTCGACCCGGCGAACCTGAAGCGCAACGCCGGTGCACGGCCAGGGGACGCGCTGATTCTCGGCAAGCCGCTCGGCGTCGGCGTCTTCAGCGCGGCGCTCAAGAAAGGGCAGCTGGACACCGTTCACTACGCGGCGATGATCGCCAGCGCCACGCAACTCAACACGCCCGGGCGTGGCACTCGGCGCGATGGAAACGGTTCATGCGCTGACCGACGTGACGGGCTTCGGGCTCGCCGGTCACCTGCTCGAGATCTGCCGCGCGTCCGGCGTCGGGGCGACGATCGAATTCGCGCGCGTTCCGCTGCTGCCCGGTGTGCACGAGCTCGCGCGCGGCGGCTTCGTGACGGGGGCATCGGAGCGCAACTGGGCAGCGTACGGAAACGAGATAACCCTCGGCGCGGACACCGCGGCGGTCGAGCGTGCGTTATTGACCGATCCGCAAACCTCGGGAGGGCTTCTCGTCGCCTGCGCGCCCGACGCCGTCGAGGAAGTGCTCGCGACGTTCCGCGCGAAAGGGTTTGAATTCGCGACGACCATCGGCGAGATCACGGCCGGCGCGCCGCGCATCGCGCTGCGCTGACGCTTTCCGATGCCGGCAACCGCTGCTGGCGCCGATCTCGGGCTGTACCCGGCGGCGGAATTCCGACGTGACGACCGGGGCCGCTGCCGCTGACGGCGTCCCGCGGCAGGCGCGCTGGTATTTCCGGGACGAGACGATCGCGGTGCCGATCGCGGTTGATCGCATCGCTTCGTTCACCGAAGGTGTGCGGTTCGACGACGACGTCCGCGCGTGGCTCGCTGCGTCGCGCGACAGCGCGGCGCGTGACTATCCGCCGCTCGTGTGGACGGCGGCGCCGGATGTGGTTACCGACGCGCAACTGAACGACGATGCGACGCGAATTGCCTCGCCTGCAGGCGAACTCGCGTTTCGCGTGATCCCGCGGATCGCCCTGAATCGCTCGTACTTCGACGACTCGTCCGCCCGCTTTCTTGCAGCCCGCCGGATAAAGGTACGCGGCACGATCACAGGCGGCGGCATCGTCGCGCGCACGCTGTGGCCGGAGGAATTCCGGCTCGCCGACCTGCCACCGCAGCGCGCGCTCGGCACGGGCGAGCCGCCGGCGCAGGCGCTGCGCGATCGCATTCGCGCCGACGCGCAAGGGGGCGCACGGAGTCCGTTCGCCGCCGAAACGCTGTGGCAGCGGAGCGGCACGAGCGAGGACCTGCGCGGGCGCGCCGTCATCGGGATCATGCTGAACGGCGCGCAGGGCGACGACGACGAGGCGCACGCCGGGCATTTCGCGCTCGTCACGGGTCGCGTGCAGGACAACGGCGCGATCGGCGACTGGCTTGTCAACAATTTCTACACGCTCGATGCCGAGAGCGAAAAAGGCATCCTCGCGGCACCGGTCCCGCTCGACAACTACCTCGCCGACCTCAATGCCGGGCAGGCCTGGTACCGGCCGTCGTACATGCTGGTCGCCGCGCTCGCCCGCGCGCGGGCGCCCGATCTGCTGCAGTCGGCGCTCGGGCGCGTCTACCGCCACTTCTGGCGCCACCAGCTCGTCTACCATCACTCTTCGGCCAACTGCACGAGCATCAGCGTCGACACGCTGCGGGCGCTCGGTTGGGACGTGCCTGTGCGGGGACCGACGAACCGCGTCCCTGCCGTGCTGGGGTTTCCATGGCTCGTGCTGAAGGAGCGGTCCTTGGAAAAGGCGATGCGCAGCGTCGACTACGTCTTCGAGGAGCAGACGCGCCTGTTGCCGGCGGCGGCGTTCGAGGAAATCGGCGCGCACCTTCTCCTGCTTGCCGCAAGACCGCCGAATGGCGCGTCGCCCGTCGGCACGTTGCAGCAGATGCTCGCCGCCGACGTCGAGGCGCTCGTCTACCTGCAGTTTCCCCAGATGCCGTCGAGTCGCGCGTGGGGCGATGCCCCCGTCGCCACGTTGCGGGAATATCGGCGGCGCCTCCCGCGCAAGCGCAGCGCGCTGAAGATCGTGCCCGTGCCGCCGCGCCCGTTTCCCGAATCGCTTCGCGATCCCGACCTGCTGCCGCCGCCGATGCCTGTTTCCGAATACATCGCAGCGCTTTGGGGGTGCCTTTCGATTGCCGGCATTCCATGGGTCGTGCGACGATGGTGGCGTCGGCGACGCGAGCGAAAGCGGTGGTCGCAACCGTGATGCGGAAATCGCCTGACTCCCTCGCCATCTTCGAGGATCTCCCCATGTGTCCACGCCTTGTCCTGCTGCTTGCCGCCCTTGCAATATCGTTCACGGCGTGCACTGCAACCGATCCCGGCGCGCCGCTCATGCCCGGCTCCGTCAACGCGCCCCCGCCGCCGATGGCGCCGTCCGGCGACACCCTTCTCACGAACACCGTTTGGTCGTGGCGGGAAACCGTGATGGGCGACGACAAGCGGATCCGGCCCGACGCGCCGGAGCGATACACGCTGACTTTTCAGCCCGGAGGCATGGTTGCCGTGCGCGCCGATTGCAATCGCGGTTCCGGGAGTTACCTCCTCAATGGCGGTTCGCTTTCGTTCGGACCGATCGCACTGACTCGTGCGATGTGCCCCCCGGAGTCGAGGGACGCCGATTTCATGAAAGGACTCGGGGCGGTTTCCGGCCAGCTCTTTCGCAACGGCGAGCTCGTGCTTACCCTGAAATTCGATTCCGGCTCGATGTTCTTCACGTCGCCGCGGCCAATGACCATGGTCGCGCATCGCGCGACCGGCCGACCGATGCCATGACGTTTCTGACGGACTCCAATCCCTGGCTCACGGCATTTGTCGTTGCCGAATGGGCCATTCGCATCGTCATGCTGATCGTCGTTCCGTTTCGTCGCTCGCCGGACGCCGCAAAGGGCTGGCTGCTGTTGATTCTGTTCGAACCGGCGGTCGGCCTCGCCGTGTATCTCGTGTTCGGCCGTCGACGGCTGCCGGATTGGCGACTTCAGCGCGCCAAGGCGTTTGGCGAGCTCGCCCGGCCGGTCTACGCGCGCCTCGCCGCGCATCCGAACGTATTCCACCCGGAGCAGGACGCCAATGTCGCACCCGCGGTGCGGCTCGCTGAAAAACTGGGAGATCTGCCCATCCTCGGCGGCAACGAGGTCGACGTGCTGTCCGACTACGACGCGATCGTCGACCGGCTCGTCGCCGACATCGAAGGGGCGCGCTCGCACGTCCATCTTCTTTTCTACATCATCGCCGACGACGCGGTGACCGAACGCATCGTCGGCGCACTGAAGCGGGCGGTGAAACGTGGGCGTCGTCTGCCGTGTCATGGCCGACGCGCTGGGATCGCGCGGCATGGGCTACGACGCCCTCCAGCGGCGGTTGCACGCCGCCGGCATCGAGGCCTGCGAGACGATGCGCCTGTCCTTTTTTCGGCGGCGCGGCGCCAGGGCCGATCTGCGCAATCATCGCAAGATCGCCGTGATCGACGGGCGGATCGGCTATACGGGATCGATGAACCTCGTCAACGCCGACTTCAAGGCCGGACTCACCTACGAGGAAATGATGGTCCGCGTGACCGGGCCGGTCGTGCTGGAGCTCCAGGCAGTGTTCGTCCAGGACTGGTATCTCGAGCGTGGCAAGCCGCCGGAAACGGGCGATCCGTTTCCGGATCCCGCGGTGACCGGAAGTGTCGCCGCGCAGGTGCTGCCGTCGAGTCCGCTGTATCCGACGGAGAACAACCAGCGCCTCATCGTCGCGCTGGTCAACGGAGCGCGCAGGCGCGCCGTCATCACCACGCCGTATTTCATTCCGGATCAGGCGCTGCTGCAGGCGCTGACCACCGCCGCGATGCGCGGCGTCGACGTGCGCCTCGTCGTGCCCGCGCAGGACGACCAGCTTCTGGTGTCGAACGCCCAGAAGTCGTACTACGACGAGCTGCTGAAAGCCGGCGTGCGGATCTGCCGGTACGGCAAGCGCTTTCTGCACGCCAAGCACGCAACCATCGACGACGACATCGCCTGGATCGGCTCGTCGAACATGGACCTTCGATCGTTTGCGCTCAACGCGGAGATCGTGCTGCTCGCGTACGACCGCGGCGTTTGCGCGCGGATCGCCGAGGTGCAGGACCGCTATTTCCGCGACGGCGAATGGCTGGAGGCCGCCGCGTGGGGCGCGCAGCCGCTCCACCGGCAGGTGGGCTGGAATCTCGCGCGGCTCTTCGCGCCGCTGCTCTGATCGCCCGCGCCTACTTCGCCGCCAGCAGCCCGCGCGTCTGCAATGCGCCGATCACGGCGTCGGCGAGCCCGGGCGCCTCGCGCTGGACGCTCGTCGGGTTGAATGTCTGCGACGTCGCGGTCCACACGATCCGGCGCGTCTTGACGTCGAACAGCGTGGTTTCCGCCGTCGCGATCTGGTATTGCGTCACCTGCGGCACGGCCTGCCAGCTGGCATAAGGTCCCCACCATCCCGAACCCGGGCCAAAGCCAGGTCCGAAACCGGGACCCATCACCGGGCCAGGCACCATCATCGTCGAAACGCTGGTTCGCGTATCGATACCGAGGAGGCGTGTCAGCAGGAGCCCGTCGGCGCCCGACTGCGCCACCGCCGCTTCCATGGCCGCTTCGGTGACCGCGCCCTCCGCCTGGAACGACTGCCAAGCCGGGAACCGCCTGCACGCCGGCGGCCTGCAGCTTTCCGACCACGATGTCCTCGAAGACACGCCGCGTGGTGACATCGCGCGCACTCAAGCCCACGACGAAAATTTTCTTGAACGGTCCCCCGGTGAAACCCGGATCCATCCAGGTGCTCTGCAGCGTCGTCGACGCGCAACCGGCGAGCATCAGCGTCGCGAGAATCGCGGCAGCGGCAAGGGAAAGGCTACGCGTCATCAGGGTCATTTCGGGCAACTCCACGGGCGCGCAGGGGTGCGCATGGTGCCGATTCTATCTCAGCGTCGGGGCAGGCGCTCGGAGCCGGCGATGGCGACCTCAGCGATGCCTGAACGCCGGCTTGCGCTTTTCGACGAACGCGCGCATCCCTTCCTTCTGATCCTCCAGCCCGAACGTCGCGTGGAATTCGCGACGCTCGAAGAGCAGCCCTTCCGCGAGCGACGATTCGTAGGCGCGGTTCACCGCCTCCTTGATCTTCATGACGACGGGCAACGAGAACGACGCGATCTTCGCCGCCACGGCGAGCGCCTCGGCTTCCAGCTTGTCCGCCGTGACGACCCGCGCGACGAGACCGCTGCGCTCGGCCTCGGCGGCATCGATCATCCGCCCGGTCAGGCACCAGTCCATGGCCTTCGCCTTGCCGACCGCGCGCGGCAGCCGCTGCGTGCCGCCCATGCCCGGCATCGTCCCGATCGTGATTTCCGGCTGGCCGAATTTCGCGGTGTCGGCGGCAACGATCAGGTCGCACATCATCGCGAGCTCGCAGCCTCCGCCCAGCGCGTAGCCCGCAACCGCCGCAATGACGGGCTTCCGGATCTTTCGGAGGTCCTCCCAGTCACGGGTGATGTAGTTGTCCGCGTAAACCTTTTGGTAGTCCCACTCGGCCATCGCGCCGATGTCGGCGCCGGCGGCGAATGCCTTGTCGTTGCCGGTGATGATGATGGCCCCGATGGCGGCATCCGCGTCGAATGCGGCCAGCGCGTGCCCGAGCTCCGCGGCGAGCGCATCGTTCAGCGCGTTCATCCGCTGCGGTCGGTTGAGGCGGATCAGTCCGACGCGATCGTGGGTCTCGACGACGATGTTGGCGTAGCCCATTTCGATTCCCCTGCGCAAAGGGAGCCATTTTACGGTGCCTCGACGGATTCGTCGCATTGCTGTCCTGTTTCACACCGCCGGCGGCCGGATCCACACCGCGTTTTGCCGGAAGTGTCGCATTTTCGCCATCGGCAGCTCGGATCATCTAATTTGACGGCATGCGACTTGCCTCCCACGCATTGCGTTCCGTACATTGGAAGCGCGCCCTGCGCCGACGGCAGATCGGCGGGCGCTCCGATTCGCCCAACCGCGCGGAGGCAACGGTGTGGGGTGCGACTGACGCGTCAGGACCCGCGGCCGATCCGGTGTGCCCGGTATCGGACACGCGATGAGCCCATTGAAGGCGGTCATCGCCGAGGATGAGCCGGTGCTGCGCGCCGAGCTTCGGGAAACCCTCGCGAAGCTCTGGCCCGATCTCGTCATCTGCGCAGAGGCCGGGGACGGCATCGAGGCGCTGCGCGCCCTTGAGGAGCACGCGCCGGACATTCTGTTCCTCGACATCCAGATGCCCGGCATGTCCGGCATCGAGGTTGCGCAGCAGGCGAGCGGCAAGGCCCACGTCGCCTTCGTGACCGCGTACGACAAATTCGCCATCGCCGCGTTCGAGCAGGGCGCCGTCGATTACGTGATGAAGCCGATTTCGCCCGCCCGGATCGCGACGACGGTGGCGCGGCTCAAGCAGCGGCTCAAAGGCGCGCCGGCGAGCCTCGACGGAATCCTGAAGACGCTCGCAAAGGCCGCCGCGCCCAAGCAGTATCTGCGCTGGATCACGGCTTCGAAGGGCGACGAGCTGCAGCTCGTCACCATCGACGAGATCTGCTACTTCGTTCAGGACGGCAGTGGCGCAAAGGCAATCACGGCCGAGTCCGCGGCGCTCGTCGGCAAATCGATCGCCGAACTGGCTGCGGAGCTCGACCCGGCCCAGTTTGTTCCGGTGGACGCCTCGACGCTGGTCAATGTCAGCGCAATCGCCGGCGTCGCTCGCGATGCCGCCGGACGACTGCAAGTCGCGCTGAAAGAGCGGCTTCGAGACACTCGGAGTCGACGACGCCTACGCGTCCCTCGTCGCGAAAGTTGCGGGCATGGACGTCGACACCCCGGACGACAATCGGCTGCTCGCGACCGTCCTGTTCACCGACATCGTCGACTCGACCGCGACGGCGTCGGGCATGGGCGACCGTGCGTGGCGCGACATCCTGCTCGAGCACGATCGCATCTGCCGCAAGGCGATCGAGCGCTTCCACGGCCGCCTGATCAAGTCGACCGGCGACGGTGTGTTCGCGACCTTCGACGGTCCGGCGCGCGCGGTGCGGTGCGCGTCGGCGATCGGCGAGTCCGTGCGTGGCCTGGGCCTCGCGATCCGCGCCGGCGTGCACACCGGCGAATGCGAGCTGCACGACGATGACGTCCGGGGCATCGCCGTGCACATCGGCGCGCGGATCGTCGCGCTGGCCGGGCCGGGCGAAGTGCTGGTCTCCGGCACCGTGCGCGATCTCGTTGGCGGCTCCGGCATCGAGTTCGAGGACCGCGGTGCGCAGATGCTGAAAGGCGTCGCGTCGCCCATTCCGGTCTTTGCCCTCGCGACGGTCGGGTGACGGCGTTCGATGAGACCGCTGAAAGTCGTGATCGCAGAGGACGAGACCGTGCTGCGCCGCGAATTGAGGGATACGCTCGCGAAGCTGTGGCCCGAGCTCGCACATCTGCGCCGAGGCGGAGGACGGCATCGAGGCACTGCGGGCGCTGAACGAACATGCGCCGGACATCCTGTTCCTCGACATTCAGATGCCCGGCATGTCCGGTCTGGACGTCGCGAAACAGGCGAGCGGCAGATGCCACATCGCGTTCGTCACCGCCTACGACAAGTACGCCGTCGCCGCCTTCGAGCAGGGCGCGGTCGACTACGTGATGAAGCCGTTCTCCGCTGCACGTCTCGCCACGACGGTTGCGCGGCTCAAGCAGAAGGTGGCGGGCACGCCGGCCAATCTCGACGGCTTGCTGCGCGCGCTCGCCGAAGCGGCTGGCAGCGCCAAGGAGTACCTGCGCTGGATCACCGCGTCGCAGGGCGACGAGCTCCGCCTCATCACCGTCGAGGAGATCAGCTACTTTCAGGCCGACAACAAGTACACGCTGGTCGTGACGGCGCAGCAGAACTCGCTGATCCGGCGCCCGATCAAGGAACTGATCGACGAGCTCGACCCGCAGGTGTTCTGGCAGATCCACCGCGGAACGCTCGTCAACGTCAACGCGATCGCCGGCGTGACGCGCGACATGGGCGGGCACCTGCGGGTGAAGCTCAAGGAGCGGAAGGAGACGTTGCAGGTGAGCGAGCCGTATGTGCACCTGTTCAAGTCCATGTAGGTCTCTCGTCCGCGAGCCCGGCCTGCCGACGCGACACCGCAAACGTCCATGAAATTGAACGCATCCGTCGCGAATTTCACTCGATCCGATGCCGCCTACGAGCCGTTCGGATTGCCCTGGCTGCGCGGGCTGACGCTGGCGAGGGTCGGAATGGTCGCCGCGATCTGCCTGCTGGTCATGATGCGCCAGTCCGCGGGAGACCTCTTCGAAGAGCAGCCGCCATCGGCTGTTGACTGGATGATCGAAGTCATCATCGACACGGCCTGGTGGCTGCTCTACGTTTTTCCTGCGGTCTTGCTGGTTACCGTCGCGGACAACTTCTCCGCGGACGCCCGAACGCCGACACGCGTGATCAGCCTTGCCGCCGCGCTCGTTGCGGGTGCATGGCTCGGTGCCACGATGTACTGGTTCACGAACTGCTTCGGCCCGATGTACAGTTGCCGCACGGGCACCGTGCGCTGTTTCCTGGCGGAACTCGCCACGGGTACGGGTTCCGCACGCTGTTTCCTGGCGGTGTTCTCTCCGATTCTTTCATGGGGAGCGCTTCTGACCGGCGTGCTTTTCTTTCTGGAACGCGAGCGACGTTCGGCGGCGGCCGCCCAGCAGGCAAGTCTGGACGGCATCGATCTCGACCGGCAGATGGCGGAAGCGCGGCTGCAGATGCTGCAGGCGCAGATCGAGCCGCACTTCCTGTTCAACTCCCTGGCCACGATTCTCAGCCTCTACCGCCAGGATGCGCGCGAAGGGCGGCGCCTGATCAAGGACCTGTCGGATTATCTGCGCGGCGCCCTGCCCCAGATGCGCGAAGCCGTCTCCACGCTGCGGCGGGAACTCGCGCTGTCGCAGGCCTATCTGCGCGTGCTGCAGGTACGGATGGGCAATCGGCTCAAGGTGGAAATCGATGTGCCCCATGAGCTCCAGGAGGCGAGCGTCCCGCCGATGATGCTGCCGACTCTGGTCGAGAATGCCGTCAAGCACGGCATCGCTCCACTCCGGAGGGGAGGCACCGTGCACATCAGCGCCGAGCAGGCGGGGGAGCGCCTGCGCGTTGCCGTCTCCGACAACGGAGCCGGCTTTCGCCATACCTCGGGCGCCGGCGTCGGACTCGCCAACACGCGTGCCCGCCTCGCCACGCTCTTTGGAAGCGACGCAAGCTTCAGCGTCGTCGCCAACGTCGATGCGGGCGTCACGGCGACGCTCGAGCTGCCGCTTCACGTCATGCAACCGGTACGCGACGCCGCGTGATGCCCTCGACAGGCCGCCCTTCGGCGATTGCTCCTGCCGTTCCGCGCGCAGGCGCTGGCCGCTTCCGGATCGCGTTCAACGATGCCTGGCGCGGCGTCACCCGCAAGGAAATCGCCTGGACCCTCGCCATCGGACTCGCGTTCACCGTTGCCCACGCGTATTCGTTCGGGAGCAAGTTCCGGAGCTGGCCATTTCTTATTCTCCCCTCCGAGTGGGCGTTCATTCCGCATTGCCTGGTCCTCCTCATCGTGCTTCGCATGGCAGAACACCCACAACTCGCTTCGATCCCGCAATGGCGGCGCTATGCCGTCGCTGTCCCGTCTGCGGTGTTGCTGCTGGGCCTGACAGCGACCAGTTGGGACATTCATTCTTTTCGGTAGCACCATTCCGGAGTCTTTCTCCGGATTCGTTGCCGTGCAATTTTTTCTGCTGACCATCATGGCTTCCATCGTCTATTCGAGCCTGTTGCGCTCGCGCCGCGCGCAGGCGGCATTCGACGCGGCGGCGCTGCAGCGCGCGGCGACCGCCCGCCGCGTTACGGCAGCGCGGCTCGCGACGCAGCAGGCGCAGGTCGATCCTGCGCTTCTGTTCAGCACGCTGGAGCTCGTCGAGACGCTCTACGAGCGCGATCCCGACGCGGCCGAACGCGCGCTCGCCGAACTGATCGAATTCCTGCGCACCGCGCTGCCCAAGATGGACGAGGAAGGCTCGACGCTCGGACGCGAGGCGCACCTCGCGCGCGCCTTTCTCGGGATCGTGCACGCGCGCATGGGCAGCCGTCTCGACGCTCGCATCGAAATCCCGCCCGAAATCGAGAGTGCGTCTTTTCCGGCGATGGTCCTCGTCCCGCTCGTCGAGCACGCCGTCCGCCACGGGCTCGAGCCGCTCCCGCACGGCGGCAGGCTCGAGGTCCGCGCGGCGAAAAAGGCCGATCGCCTCGAAGTCGTCGTCGTTCACAACGGCGCGGACGACCCGGACCGAACGTGGCTCGATCCGCTGCACGAGCGAGTCACCGGACTCTATGGTGACGAAGCGCGCGTGAGCATCAACACCGCCGCGCTCGGCCCGTGTGCGACCGTAGACCTGCCCTATGAAACGGCACCCGCCGAGCCCGCGGCGATTCCGGCGATGGCGACAACAATGACGACAGGAGAGCGTGCAATGAAGAACCCGTTGCAGCAGGCACCCTCGATGAAGACCGGCCGGGCGCCTCGGCGGTTCCTGCACCGGTCGGCCGCGGTTTTCGCGGTCGCCGTCGCCGTCGCCCTCGTCTCGCCGATCCTGCCCGCAGGAGCGCAGCAGGAGACGGAGCCGATCGTGAAGCTCGAAAAGGTCGAGGTGACCGGATCGCACATCGCGCGCACCGAAATCGAATCGGCGCTGCCGGTGCAGGTGATCACGCGCGAGGACATCGAGCGCAGCGGCGCGACGACGGTGGCGGAGATGATGGCGAAGGTCTCGGCCAACATCGTCGGCAATGAACGATCGGATGAGCGCAGGTCGGCGCCGGCGTGCCGGGGCTGTCGAGCGTCAACCTGCGCGGCATCGGCGACGGCTCGACGCTGGTGCTGCTGAACGGCCGCCGCGTCGCGAACTACGCGTTCGACGGCGGCGCCGTCGACGTGAATTCGATCCCGCTCTCGGCGGTCGAGCGCGTCGAGATCCTGAAGGATGGCGCGTCGGCGATCTACGGCACCGACGCGATCGCCGGCGTCGTCAACTTCATCCTGCGCAAGGATTTCCAGGGACTCGAAGCGACGGCCTACGGCGGCTGGACCGAGCACGGCGGCGGCAATCAGGCACAGGCGACCGTGACGGCCGGCTACGGCGATCTCGCGAAGGATCGCTTCAACGTCTTCGCCACGGTGAGCTACCAGAAGGACCAGGCGCTTGCGAATACCGCCCGCCCGTATACCCGCACCGGTTACCTGCCCGACGAAGGGATCATCAACCTGTCGCCCAACACGTTTCCGGCCAACATCTGCTGCAACGACGGGTCTCACAACCCGAGCTATGCGAGCGGCTGCGCACCTCCGTCGTCTCTTCCATTCCGTGACACGACCGGCGTGCGGATTCGATTTCGTGCCCCTGGTCAATGCCATTCCCCCGGTCGAGCGGCTGGGGCGTCTTCGCTCGCGGCACCTTCCAGCTCAACGCCGACCATCTGCTGTTCGCGGAGGTCGGTTACGCTGCACAACGAAATGACGATCAAGTCGGCGCCGACGCCGGTTTCGCAATTCACGACCAACCACGGGAGATCCGCTGCTCTACCCCGAGGGCGGTCCCTACTACCCGACGGCCTTCGCCGCGGCCAACGGGATTTCCGGCGACCTCAACCTGTTCTACCGAACGATCCCGCTCGGGCCGCGAGTCACCGACGTCACGACCTCCGCCTGGCGCGCCGTCGTCGGCGCCGAGGGGACCGCGGCCGGCTGGACCTATGGCGCGGCGCTGACCTACAGCCGCAATCAACAGAGCGAGAGCCTTGACCAGCGGCTGGGTTTCCGTGCCGACGGCTCGTCGATGCGTTCGCGACAGGTCTCATCAATCCCTTCGGCCCGTCCGGGCCCGAAGGCGATGCGCTGCTGGCGGCCACTCAGCTGACGCGGCGACGCGCACACAGCCACCGGGACCACGGTCCAGCTCGACGCCAGGGGATCGAAGGAGGTCTGGAGCCTTCCCGGCGGCCCCCTGGCGATCGCGCTCGGAGGCGAGGCACGGCGCGAGCGGCTCGACAACCAGTTTGCATCGTTCATCACCTCCGGCGAACTCGGCGGGCTCGCCAGCCAACCAGTCGCCGCGACCCGCAATGTGGGGTCGCTGTTCGTCGAAGCCATCGTGCCGATCGCCAAGACCGTCGAGGCGCAGCTCGCCGCGCGCTACGACCACTACAGCGATTTCGGCGGCACGACCAATCCCAAGGTCGCGCTGCGCTGGCAGCCGCTGCCGACGCTGCTGCTGCGAAGCTCCTGGGGCACCGGATTTCGCGCGCCGACGCTCTACGACGTCTACACGCCGCAGCAGCGCTGGACCATCGATGAACCGCATAACGATCCCGTGCGCTGCCCGGTTACCGGGTCGCCCCAGGATTGCGCAGCATTGTTTCCTACGGCAAGCGGCGGCAACCCCGACCTCAAGCCGGAGACGTCCGAACAGTTCAATGCCGGCGTCGTCTGGGAAGCGGCCAAGGGACTCTCGGTCGCGGTCGATTACTGGAAGATCAACAAGCGCGACTACATCGGCCAGCTCGACGAGTACGCGATCTTCAACAACTTCGCGTACTACGAGCCGACCAACATCGTCCGCGGACCCGTCGATCCTGCCTATCCCAATCTACCCGGCCCGATCCAAACCGTCCTGCTGCTGAACCAGAACCTCGGCAACGTGCGCACGTCGGGGTTCGACGTCGACGTAAGCTGGCGCGGACCGGTGACCTCGTTCGGCCGATTCGGCTTCGGCCTCAACGGGACATACATCAGCGTCTGGAAGATCCAGCCGGAAGGATCAACGTACGTGTCCGGCGTCGGCGGCCCGCCAACTGTTGCAGGGCCCATCCCGCGCTGGCGGCACTACGCGTCGCTGAATTGGGATTACGGTCCCTGGGGTGCCACGCTCGCGCAGACGTACCAATCCGGTTATGAAGACGCGAACAACACCGATCTGCCGCGGCCGCCGCGAAGCGTCTCGCCCTACGACATCTGGGATATTCAGGGCCGTTACGCAGGATTCAAGAACACGACGATCGTGCTCGGCATCAAGAACCTGATGGACCGCGCGCCGCCGTTCACCAATGTGGCTCCGGCAGGCTGGGACCCCATTTACGCCGATCCGCGCGGCCGCATGTTCTACGCGCAGCTGACCTACGCGTTCAAGTAACCGCCCATGGCTAACGTCCGCATGCCATCGCTCGTCGCAGGATTCGGCGAAACCGCACGTCGCTGGTGCGAGCGATGGTTCACCGGTCTCAACTGGAATGGCGCCGCGCTGATCGCACTGGTCTGCCTGCTCAACGCCCTGCGCCGGGTGAGCAATGGAATCGAGGACGAAGCGTTCGGCGCCTGGATGCTGCATGTGGCAGAGGCCTTCGCTTTGGGGCTGCTCCTCGCGACACCGGTCGCGCTCGCCGTCGTCGCGACCTTCAACCTCGCGCCGTGGCGGGGCTCGCGCCGCTACGCGGCGCTGGCGGTGGCGGTCTCTGCGTCGTGCATTGCGGGTGTTCTCGCCATGCTGACCTTCGAAAACGACGGCAACCCATTTGCGTTCCATGGCCCCGATGGCGAGGAACCGGACACCGCGTTCTGGGTGTTCTATCTGGTCATGCAGGTCTGGTCTCGCTACGTCCTGCTGTGCGCCCTCTTCACGGTCGTCTACGTGCTGCTCCGCGAGGCCGACGAAAGCGCCGCGAGTGCGCAGCAGTCCGAGCGGGACCGCGCGCGGTTCGTCCAGCGGATGGAGGAGGCACGCCTGAAGGTGCTGGAGGCGCAGATCGAGCCGCACTTCCTCTTCAACACGCTCGCCAACGTCCGCCGCCTCTATCAGATTGCCCCCGGCGACGCGATGACCATGCTCGACAACCTCATGCGCTACTTCGCGGTTGCGCTCCCGCAGATGCGCGCCGCCGATTCGACGCTCGGCCGCGAGGTCGACCTCACGGAGTCCTACCTCAACATCCAGCAGATCCGGATGGGACGCAGGCTCGGCTTCGCAATCGACATCGCGCAGCCGTTGCGCGACGCCCGGATTCCGCCGATGATGGTGCTGACGCTCGCCGAGAACGCGATCAAACACGGCCTCTCTCCGCTCCCAGAGGGCGGCTTCGTCCGGATAAGCGCGGCGGTCAGCGGGCAGGAACTGCAGGTGCGCGTCGCCGATTCGGGCCGCGGCTTCACCCAGACGTCGGGCGGCGGAACAGGCCTTGCCAATATCCGCGCCCGCCTCAAGGCGGCGTACGGGGCTGCGGGCCGCCTGACGCTGGCGCAAAACATGCCGCGCGGGATCACCGCGACCATCGCGATTCCGCTGTCGTCGTCACCCTCTGCGGCCGGCGGCGCATGACTTCGGCCAAAGCGATGGCCGCAGCGCCGCCCCCGAGACCGTTGACGCCGCGCGCCGTGCTCGCGGCGTGGCGCGGCATCACCGTCGCGCAATTGCGGACGACGTTTCTGCTCGGGCTGGCCCTCCAGGTCTGGTTCGTGGTCGCCTACTTGAATCCCGAAACCCCCAATCTCGGCGTGACGGTCCTTGCGCACAGCGCGTTTAACCTGATCGCCGTATTCGCGATGCTGCCCGCGGTTGTCGTCGCCGACCGCGTGACGGGGAAGGACCCGAATCGGCGCGGCCCCTATGCGCTGGCGGTCGTCGTGGGCGCGGCTGCGGCCGCGATCCTGAAATCGATCGCAATTCAATGGGGGCAGGGGTTCATCTGGAAGCTCGCCGGATTGCCGTGGTCCGCCGAGGATCAACAGAGTGCGATGTTCAACCTCGGTTACACGCTGCGCATTTTTTTCGAAATGATCATGTTCGGCGCGGCCACGATGTGGGTAGTCATCGATCGCCGGCGCGCGCACCTCGCGCGCGCCCGGATGCACGCCGCCGAGCTCGAGCGGATCGCCGCCGAAAGGCGAAGCATCGAATCGGACCTCCAGGCGATGCAGGCCCGGGTCGAGCCGCAGTTCCTGTTCAACACGCTGGCGCAGGTCCGCGACCTGTACGGCGTGAACAAGATTCAAAGCGAGCAGATGCTCGATGAATTGATCACGTACCTGCGCGCCGCCATGCCGAAGATGCGAGACACCTCGTCCACCGTCGGTCAGGAGCTGGAACTCGTGCGCGCGTATCTCGGTATCGTGAGACTGCGTCTGGGCGGGCGGCTCGCCTTCGAGATCGATCCGATCGAGACGTCCGTCGCCGATGCCCGGATTCCACCGATGATGATGCTGCCGCTGGTCGATCACGCGATCACGCACGGATTCGCCGAGCCGCACGCGAAAGGATCGATTCGCGTCCGCACCGGAGTCGCCGATGGCAAGGTCCGCCTCGAGATCGCCGACAGCGGTGTCGGCTTTCTGGCCCAAGCCGAAGGTGACGGCATCACCGGCATCCGCGAGCGGATTTCCGCGTTGTACGGTGCCGGAGCGAGCTTGTTACTGCAGCGACGGCAGTCGACGGCGACCGAGGCGGTGCTGGAAATCCCCTATGAGGTTGTATAGACGCGCGCGATCGAGGAAACACACATGGATCCACAAAAACACGCGGAGGCGTGACGGCGATGGGTCGGGCCGAGTCGCCGGTTCCAGAATGCCATCGATGGCTGGAACCGCCGAAATCTATTCCGGCCAATGCTTCGGTTGCCACGGGTGTGGCAGCAGGTCGCGCAGCTTCACGACTTCATCCCGGGCGACGACGACGTCCGCATCGAGGTTGGCCGGGTCGATCTGGTAGATGAGCTCGCGGCAGCGGCCGCAGGGCGGCAGCACGGCGCCGTCGTCGTTGACCGCGACGATCGCGCGGACCCTCGCTTCATGGTGCTTCAGCATGTCGGCTACCGCCGAATGCTCGGCGCAGAAGCCGATGCCACAGCGCAGGTCGACCGAGCAGCCGGTGTAGACAACGCCCGACTCGCCGAGCACCGCCGCACCCACCAGCCCCGCGTCGCAGTGATCCGACGCACGGAACAGAACCGCGACTTCCGACGCGCGCGCGATCAGCTCTTCATACGGCACGGGAACTCTCCCTGCTCTACGCCGGCTTGCTCTTCCACGAGTCGACGTAGCCGCGGTTCTCGACACCTTCCGGCAGCGGCGCGACCGTCAGCGGGAACCGGGTGTCGATCATCACCGCGTATTCGTCGGTCTCCTTGCGCGCGTGCGCGGCGCCGGCCGCGAATGCCTTCGGATGCGGCCCGTGCGTGAATCCGCACGGGTGGAACGTGACCATCCCCGGCTTGATGTTGTCGCGGCTGAAGAAGTCGCCGCGATGGTAGAAGATCACCTCGTCGTAGTCGTCGTTGTTGTGATAGAAGGGCACCTTGAGCGCACCGGGATCGGACTCGATCGGGCGCGGCACGAACGTGCACACGACGAAGTTGCGGCCGACGAAGGTCGTGTGCGCGGAGGGCGGCAGGTGGTAGCGGTGGCTCATCAGCGGCCGGATGTCGCGGACGTTGAGGCGCACGACGCAGAGGTCGCCATGCCAGCCCACGGCGTCCAGCGGATTGAACGGATACTCGATCGTCGACAGCGCGCCGTTGCGCTTGACCACGACCTTCCACGGGTCGTCCGTCTGCTGCGCACGGAAGGCGGCATCCATCGCGGGGACGTCGAGCATCGCCGAATCGAAAAGCGCCTGCGGCCCGACGAATCCCTTCTCGGGGAGCGTGTACGTGCCCTCGGTGCACTCGATCATCAGCAGCGTGGTGGGCGCGGAGGGCGCGAGTCGCCACATCCCGCCGCGGGGAATGACGATGTAGTCGCCGTCGCGGTAGTCGAGCCGACCCCAGTCGCAGTAGATCTCGCCCGCGCCTTCGTGGACGAACAGCAGCTCGTCGCCATCCTGGTTGCGCGCGAGATGGTCCATCGGCGCCGCCGTCTTCCAGTGCCGCAAGTTCACGTCGCCGTTGCCCATGAACGGCGTCGCATCCCACGGCGAGCCGTGCTTCGCCGGCAACTTGTTGAGGTCGTACGCGTGCGGATTGAGCGCACCTCTGAAGCTCGTCCATCCGGTGGGAGGGTGCCGGTGGTGGAAATGCGCGGTCGGACCGAAGAACCCCTCCTTGCCCATTTCGCGCTCGAACGTGCCCTGCGGCAGGTCCGCGTGCGCCTGCCGGCTGTGCGTGCCGTCCGCCCGCGGGAACCGGATGTAATGCTTCACTGGAGGCCTCCGGGCGGCACGACATCCTCGCGCGCGGCGGCCATCGCGGCTGCGAGCACCTCGGCATCGCCGATGTGGTTGGCGAGGAGAAGGATCAGCTTGGCGTTGACGAGCGCGCTCTCGCCTTCCGAGAGGTCGCGGTGCAGCGCGATCAGGTCCTCGTAGAACGCGTCAGGCGCCGGCAGATTCGGTGTGGTATTGAGCGCAGCCATCGCGGACCTCCCTCAGTCGCGGCACGTCGCACGGCGGATGGCGGCGCGCACTTCGGCCTCATCGAAACTCCGCCACCGCGCGCAGACGTGCTGATCGGGGCGCAAAAGGTAGCACGTTCCGGGTTTGCCGTCGTAGCGGTCGCCGACCAGCCCTCCCTTGTCGCGAACGGCAACCCGGCCGTCGGACAGGCGACCGCCGACCTGCACGACGCGACAGGGGATCGTGTCGCGGGCGAGGGCCAACGCGGTTTCCGTCGGGACGGCGTCGCCGAAGGTCAGCAGCGTGAATCCCTGCTGGAGGTAATCGAGGAGCCAGGGCGAACCGGCGCCCGTAACCGGAGCATCGGCGGCCGGCGCGCCGGGCGCCATCGCGCCCGCGAACGCCTCGCCCGGGCGGTCCGGCGTGCTGAGCGGGGATCGAACGTAGGCGTGCGGCAGCGAAAGCCGACCGCTGTTGACGAGCTTGCGCGCGAACGCATGATGCTTCGCGAGTGACAACACCGCATCGCGGAACGTGCGCGACACCGGGCTCTTGGGCGTGATGAAGTCCGTCGAGCGCGTCGAATTGAGGATGTTTTCGTCGGCCGCGGCAGCGCGCTCGGCGTCGTAGGTGTCGAGGAGCTGCGGCGGTGCGCGCCCGTCGTGAACGAGCTTCAGTTTCCAGACCAGGTTGTCGACGTCCTGGAAGCCGCTGTTGGCGCCCCGTGCACCAAACGGCGACACGACGTGGGCGGAGTCGCCGGCGAACAGCACGCGCCCGTGGCGGAAACGCTGCATGCGCCGGCACTGGAACGTGTACACGCTGGCCCACTCGATGTCGAATTCCGCCTTCTCGCCCAGCATCGCGCGGAGCCGCGGCAGTATCCGTTCCGGCCTGCGTTCGGCGTCCGGGTCGGCATCCCACCCGAGCTGGAAGTCGATGCGCCAGACATCGTCGGCCTGCCGGTGCAGCAATGCCGATTGGCCGGGGTGAAACGGCGGGTCGAACCAGAACCAGCGCTCGGTCGGAAATTCCGATTTCATGTGGATGTCCGCGATCAGGAAGCGGTCGCGGAATACCTGCCCTTCGGCCTCGAGCCCCAGCATCGTTCGCACGGGGCTCTTCGCTCCGTCGCAGGCGACGAGCCACTCGCACGCGAGCCAGTAATCGCCGTCCGGCGTGGCGATGCGCAGGAGCACGTCGTCTTCGCGCGGCAGGACCTCGACCACCTTGTTCTGCCAGCGGATCTCGGCCGCGGGAAGTTCGGCAAGGCGATCCACGAGGGTTTCCTCGAGATGGTACTGCTGGAGGTTCACGAAGGCCGGACGATGGTGGCCGGCCTCGGGCAGCAGATCGAACGAGTAGACGAGCTCGTGGCGGCAGAAGACCTTGCCGACCTTCCATTCGACGCCTTTGCGCACGATCTTCTCGCCGCATCCCAGGCGATCCAGGATCTCGAGCGACCGCTTGGAATAGCAGATCGCGCGCGAGCCCACGCTTACGGTGTTTTCGTCGTCCAGGACGACGACGGGCACGTCGTGCAACGCAAGGTCGATCGCAGCCGCAAGTCCGACCGGACCGGCGCCGACGACGACGACCGGGCGGCGACCGGGCGGAGCGTCCTGGTCGGGCGAGCGCTCGTAGGCGTAGACCGGATTCGCGTAAGTCTTCATCGGCGTCCTGCACGAGTGCCCACGCGGCCACGCGATCGCAGCGGCAGCGACACGGCGCTCAGCCTTCCAGCGCTTCCCACATGGCCTTGTCGCGCTCGGCGGTCCAGATCCGCGGATCCTTGTGCTGCGTCGCCTCGTCGTAGGCGCGCGAGACGTCGAACGGGAGGCAGTGGTCGAAGATCACCCAATGGCCGAAGTCGGGCTTCAGCAGCGCATAGGTGTCCCGGTAGACGGTCCGCAAGTCCTTGCCTTCGCGCGCGCCGCGTTTGACCGCCTCGAACATCCGGGTGACGAACGCGCGCGTGCCGTCGAGGCCTTTCCCGACGAGCGCCGGGGTCGTGAGCGATGCGCCGCGGCCGGGGACGAGCTTCTCCGGCCTCAGCGCCGCAATGGCGTCGAGCGTCGCGGGCCAGTCGGCGAGATAGGCGTCGCCCGTGTACGGAGTCGCGGCGTACTCGACGAGATCGCCGGAGAACAGGATCCGTTCCTGCGGCAGCCACACGACGGTGTCGCCCTTGGTGTGCCCCCGGCCGAGCTGCATGATTTCGACCTGCAGCTTGCCCATCCACAGCGTCAGCCGCTTCTCGAATACGAGGGTGGGCCACGTGAGGCCCGGCACCGACTCGACCGCCTGGAAGAGCCGCGGGAAGCGCTCGATCTCGCTCTTCATGTCGGCTTCGCCGCGTTCGACGATGAGGTCGAGCGTGTCGCGGCTCGCGATGACGTGCTCGGGCTTGTAGCCGGACGCGCCCAGCACGCGCACCGCGTGGTAGTGCGATAGCGTCACGTAGCGAATCGGCTTGTCGGTGACCTCGCGGATCCGGCGGATGACGTCCTGCGCCATGACCGGCGTCGCCTGCGTGTCGATCACCATCACCGCATCGTCGCCGACGACGATGCCCGTGTTGGGATCGCCCTCGGCGGTGTAGGCGTACGCGTGATCGGAAAGCTTGTCGAAGCTGACCTTCTTTTCGACGAGGTCGGCTTGCGACGCGAATTTCTTTTCTTCCATGGCGATTCCGGGTTTGCGCGCGCCCTGCCGGCGGCAAGACCCGAAATCTTACCCGATCCTTCGACTCCGAACGGCGCGGCGGGCGTGTCGAACGCCCGCCGCAAGCACGGGCCTGCTTAGCCGCCGTTCTTCTTGATCATCGCCTTCGCGTCGTCGAGAAGCGCGGCGCCATTGGCGCCCTTGGCGCTGACTTCGCCGATCCAGTCCTTGTCGACCACCTCGTTCGCCTTGACCCAGCGTTCGTATTCCGCGGTCGACAGGGTGTCGAGCACGCCGCCTGCGTCCACGGCAAGCTTCCTGCCCGTGGCCGTCGTGCCGTCGAAAACCTTGCCGATCTGCTTCGACCACTCGAGGCCCGTGTTCGCATCGATCACCTTCTTCAGATCGGGTGGCAGGCTGTCGTATTTTGCGGGGTTCATCGCGATCACGAAGATGGAATTCGACATCTTCGGCACGCCCGCCGCGTTATCGAGGTGGTACTTCGTGACCTCCTGCAGCTTGAGTGCGGGAGCCACTTCCCAGGGCACCATTGCACCGTCGATCACGCCTTTGGAAAGCGACTCGGTCACCTGCGGCACGGGCATCTGCACCGGCACCGCACCGATGGCAGTCAGGAACTTGGTGCCGATCCGCGTCGGTGCGCGCACCTTGAGGCCCTTGATCTCGTCGAGATTGGTCACGCGCTTCCCCGTGAAGTGCAGCAGCGAGCCGTCGTGCACGTGCAGCGCGAGGATCTTGACGCCCTTGAACTCGTCGAGCGAATTCTTGTGGACGTATTCCCACAGGGCGGGGCTTCCGC
This sequence comes from uncultured beta proteobacterium, assembly GCA_963726765.1. Classification (GTDB taxonomy): domain Bacteria; phylum Pseudomonadota; class Gammaproteobacteria; order Burkholderiales; family Casimicrobiaceae; genus CAIWHR01. Next base: position 451,494 of record CAVSDH010000004.1, read on the forward strand.
TCTCGGCGTTCTTGGCCATGAACGGAAGCTCGAAGACCTCGGACTTGATGAAGCGGCCGGCCTGGTAGGTCGGCAGCGTCCACACGATGTCGGCGACGCCGTCCCTCGCCTGATCGAACAGCTGGGGCGGCGTGCCGCCGAGCTGCATCGCCGGGTAGATCTGGCACTTGATGCGGCCGGCCGACTCCTTGCCGATCTTCTCGCACCACGGCTCGAACACCTGCGCCTGGATCGTGCCTTTCGGCGGCAGGAAATGATGGATTTTCAGCGTCACCTCCTGCGCGGCGGCATCGGCGGCGCCGAGCAAGAATGCGGCAGCCGCCAGCGCACTGCGGACTCCTGGCCGGTCAAGGGACTTCATGTTGGCTCCTCCTAGGGTATGAATCAGTGCTTGAACGTGTGGACGAGATACAGCGAGATTACGGGAAAGTACACCAGCAGCACGATGCGCACCGCGTCCGACAGCAGGAACGGTACCACGCCCTTGAAGGTCTCCGTGAGCGGCACGTCCTTGGCCAGGCGGTTGATGATATAGACATTGAGGCCCACCGGCGGATGGACGAGGCCGACTTCGACCACCATCAGCGCGAGGATGCCGAACCAGATCGACTTGTCGTCGGTCGACATCCCCCAGAAGTCGAGTGCCATCACCATCGGATAGAAGATCGGGATCGTCAGCAGGATCATCGCCAGCGCGTCCATGACGCAGCCGAGAAATATGTAGATGACGAGGATCATGAACATCACGAGCAGCGGCGAGAGACCGCTCGCCTTGACCCAGTTCGCGAGCTCGGCCGGCATCTGCGACAGCGCAAGGGTCGTGTTCATCATGTCGGCGCCGAGCAGGATCAAGAAGATCATCGCCGTCGACTGCGCCGTGCCGAGCGCGCTGTCGAGCAGGCCCTTTCCGCGCATTCCGCCGCTGACGATGGCGATCGCACCGCACGCCGCCGCTCCGATGGCGGCGGCCTCCGTCGGGTTTGCCCAGCCACCGTAGATTCCGACGATCACCACCAGGAACACGAGCAGGACCGGAAGCACCGCGAGCAGGCTCTGCAGCCGCTCGCGCCAGGCGGCGCGCGGTCCCGCGGGCCCCGCTCCCGGCTTCAGCGTTACGACGATCTTCACGATCAGCATGTAGCCGAGCATCGCGATGATGCCGGGCAGCACGGCGGCCACGAACAGCTTGCCGATCGATTCCTGCGTCAGGATCGCGTAGATCACGAGCGGAACCGACGGCGGGATCATGATGCCCAGCGTGCCGCCCGCGGCGAGCGCGCCTGTCGAGAGCGACCCGGAGTAGCCGAAGCGGCGCAGCTCGGGCAGAGCCACCTGCCCCATCGTCGCAGCGGTCGCGACCGACGAGCCGCAGATCGCGCCGAAGCCCGCGCACGCGCCGATCGCCGCCATCGCGATGCCGCCGCGAAAATGCCCCAGGAATGCGCCGACGAACCGAAACAGCGATTTCGACAGACCGCCGTGCGTCGCGAATTGTCCCATCAGCAGGAACAGCGGTATGACGACGAGATCGTAGTTCGACAGCCGCGCGTAGGCGAGATTCTTGAGCGAATTGAGGAGCGCCGCGAGATTGCCGCCGGTCAGGTAGAGGTATCCGCCGAACCCGACGATGAACATCGAGACGCCGATGGGAATGCGCACGACCATCAGCGTGAGCATCACGCCGAAGATGACGAAACCGACTTCGATGCCGCTCACCGTCGCGCCCCCACACTTGCCACTGCACTCATTCGCGATCCCGCATCGCGAGGCGCAGGCGTTGCACGCACATGTAGAGCCCCGCGGCCGCCAGCAACGCGAATCCCGGCACCATCAGCGCCTGCGGCTACCCATACGGGCCATCCCAGCACGGCCGACGTTTCGCCGACTTCCCGAACCGACAGCGCGCCCGCCGCGGTGCGCCACGCGAGCAACGCCCCGAACAGGCCGACCAGCAGCGAGCCGACCGCGTCCATCACTTCGACGACGTGCGGCGGCAGCTTGTGGGTGAAGAAATCGACCTTGACGTCGCCGTTGACGAGGTGGCACCAGGCAAAGAATGTCGACGACGCGAACGCGGCGCACATCTGCAGCACCTCGACGTCGCCGGGAACCGGCCACGAAAAGAGCTTGCGGCCGACGATGGAGACGATCGACATCGCGACGAGGCCGACGAATACCAGTCCTCCGCCGATGGCGAGCTGTCGAGCCGCGGCCGCCAGCGCGCGCCCTCCCGGTCCAAGAACAGGTCCGGCACCGGCCGATTCCCTTGCGGCGTCTTGCAGCATCGTCATCCTCCCCTCGGTTCGCGTGACTTCTGCGTCGAAACCCGCGAACTTCGCAATTCCTGCGCAGATGCCCTGCGCGGTCAGTCAAGCAGCTTCCGGATCTCCTCCGGCGGAGCGACAACCTGGATCCGTTTCGGATCGTCCGGATGCCGCCGCGCGAACACGCGCGTCTCCTGTCCCTCGACCAGGACGTCGTCACCGCGCCGGATCACGTGCTTCATCACGAAGCTTTTCTCGCGCCATTCGTCGATCCACGATTCGATGGCGATCTCCTCGCCGTACGTCGCCGGAAGCCGGAACCTGGCCGAAACATCCACCAGCGGGGTGCCGATGATACCGGTCGTGGCCTCGAGCTCGCTCCAGGACGCAACTCCCGCGGCGACGAAAAGGTGGCGCGACGCGGCGTCGATCCACCGCAGGAAGTTGGGATAGTAGACGATCTGCGCCGGATCGCAGTCGCCGAATTCGATCGTGAAGCGAGTCGTGTGCCGCCGGGTCATGGCACGGCTTCCGCGGATTTTTTGCGGTTCACGGCGTGCATCGTCGTCCAGCGGATCGGTTGCGCCTTGACGGGACGCGGGGGTGCGCCGTGCGCGGCGAGCGTCCGATCGAGAGCCGTGCCCGCTTCGTCGGCCAGCGCCGCCTCGCGCGCGTCGCGGATTGCCCGCGCCCGATCGCAGGGATCGCTTGCTCCTCCTGAAGCGGCGAGATGCGAAAGGATGTGCATCAGATTTTCCTTTCCCCGCTCGTTGGTCGCGCCGTAGCCCTTCACCAGCCGCGCCGAGTGCGCGATCTCGGACGCCAGTTGCCAATCCTCGGCCGCCGCCGTGATGACCGCCGAGAGCCACCGCTCGATGTCCGCCTGTTCCGCGGCGTAGCGCGCTCCCCGCCGCCGCAGCCACCGGCATTTCGCCAGTGCGCGCAGTGCGAGAAATCCCGAAACGCTATCGGTGCGCAACGTGAGCGCAATCGCGAAGGGGTCGCTTGCCGCGCGCCTGTCGCCGGCGGTCCCAGCGGGCGAGACGGGAAGCCAGTCGCGGCGGCAGCAGCGTCGCGAATTCCGGCAGGCCCGGCTTGAGGTAATCGACGATGCGTACGATCTCGTCCGCGCCAGCCGCGACTTCGTGGCGGACACGCGCAAATCGGCTCGCCCGGCATTTGAGGTCGGCGACGCGAACGACGTCGTCGAATGCCATCCAAAGTGCGAGGTATCGCGCAGTCTCGCGAGTCAGCGCAAAGCCGTGCGCCCCGGCGGGATCGGCAACGCGCTCGGAGGCGAGCACTCGCTGCAGCCGGTCGACGTAAAGGTTTGCATAGTCGCCGTCCTGGAACGACAGAACGCGTTCGCGGCCGAGCGCGACCATCTCTCGCGTTGCCGCGGGAAACGCTGCGGCGACCGCGTCGACCTTCGCCGACACCGTCGCCGGAGGGGATTTCCCGGTCGGCACGTTTGCATCCATCGTCGCGCAGGCTCGCGCAAATCCGGCGCGGCTTGCCGCCGCGGCACGCCCCGATCCTTCGATGACGGACGCGCAGGCTTCCCGCGAGAACGGCAACACACCGGAAGCGGCAATCGCGCCGTACATCACCGCGCTGACGACCGTACCGGTCTCGCGCGCGGCCGCCGCCAGGTCGAACGCGACGACGTCGCGATTGTGTTGCCGGATGACCTCCAGCAGCTTGCCGGAATCGAAGCGGCCATCGCCCAATGACATCTTCTCCGCCGTCGTCAGCGTCCGTGACGTCGAAGCGACCAGCAGCGTGCGGTCCCGCGTCGTCATCCCGGACTGCACGACGCGTGCCGCCTCGAGCAGCTCGGAGGCGACGACGAGATCGATGCGGCCCGGAACCGGCAGCAGGCTGAGGACGGGCCGTCGCTCGCCCAGTTCGGCAACCGGCACCGGATGGATTTCGATGTAATACGTCGTCGCACCGGTGCGTTGCGCGACACCGGGGATCGACGTGCTTTGCGCCGCGTATCCCGCGCGCGTCGCCGCCGTGACGAGCCATTCGGTGAGCACGCCGCCCCCCTCGCCGCCGAGCGCCGCAATCAGGATGGAGATAGGACGATTCATTCCGGTCATGCGGGTTGAAGGAGGGAAATCGCCCCGCGCCGGAGGCGCGCGCCGACGCGCTCGTACCATCGCGGATTGCGAATCACCTCGGCGCGGTAAAACGACGGACAGAGCGTTGCGGCGTGTGCGTTTTCGCCACACAGGCCGCAGCCCACGCAGCCGTCCAGCACCGTGGCGACCGGATCGACGCGCAGCGGATCCGAGCTCGCCTTGAGCGACAGCGTCGGGCACCCCGACAGCCGGATGCACGAATGGTCGCCCGAGCACGTGTCCTCGTCGACGCCGTACTTGACGCGCACGGTGCGCTTGCCCGCGCGAATCATGCCCGCGAGCCAGGGCTTGATGCGCCGCTGTCGCTCCAGCTGGCACTCGCCCTCCGCGACGATCACCTTGAGCCCCGCGAATTCGGTCGCGAACGCCTCCTCCAGCGTGGCGCGCATCGCGCCCACGTCGTAGCTGTCGACGACGCGCAGCCATTTCACGCCGATGCCCTCCAGCGTCCGTTCGATCGCGCGGTTCGCGTGGACGAGGCTTCGTTGCTTGTCCCCGGCGACCTCCTTCGCCTCGTTGTCCGGCGTGGAGATGATTTCCTGCGTTCCGGTGGCCGACGTATAGCCGTTCTTCATGATGAGCAGCACGGCGTCGCCACCATTGAAGAGCGCCGACTGCACGCCGGAAACGAGCCCGTTGTGCCAGAAGCCGCCGTCGCCCATGATCGCCAGCGTGCGCCGTTTCATCACCGGCGAAACGCCGGCACGCGACGCGAGGCTCATCCCGTAGCCCAGAATCGTATGGCCCGAGCTGAACGGCTCGAACGACGCGAACGAATGGCATCCGATGTCGGCCGCGATGTGGAGACGGCCGATGTCCTGCTGAAGGAGCTTCAACGCGGCGAACACCGGCCGCTCGGGACAACCGATACAGAACTGCGGCGGCCGCGCGGGCAGCGGATTCGCAAGATCGCGCGCGACCGCTGCGCGCCGTGCGGCGTTCGCATCGAGCCACGCCTGCCCTTCCGCCACCGGCAGGTCTGGCGCATGTCGTGCGGCGAACGCGAGGAGGCCACCCGCGATCACCTCGACGGTGTACTCGCCGGCCATGGTCAGCATGTCCTTGCCATGGATTGGCGTATCGACGTCCTGCCGCCGGAGCAGCGTGGCGATCTCCTGCTCGATGAACTCGGGCTGGCCTTCCTCGACGACAAGCACTGCGCGTTTCCCGGCGCAGAAGTCGCGAATCTCGTCCGGCACCAGCGGACAGGTGACGTTGAGCACCAGCAGCGAGGGCACGCTGCCGCCGAAATCATCGGCCAGCGAGAGCTGGTGCAGAGCGGCGATCAGCGTGTTGTGCAGGCCACCCTGCACGATGATGCCGAGCTCGTCGCGGCGACCGTGGAAATGTTCGTTCAGCCGGTGCCGGGCGATGTAGCGTCGTGCCGCCGGAAGCCGTTCGGACGTCTTCAGCTTCTCCTGCTGAAACGTCGACGGCGGGTGCGACAACCTGCCGTAATCGAAGGGCGCCGGATCACTCAGCAGATGCCGCTCGGACGTTGCCGGCGCGACATTGTCCTTGCAGACGAAGCTCCCCCGCACATGGCAGGCGCGTATCCGCAGCTGCAGCAGCACGGGCGTGCTGGCGGCTTCCGACAACGAAAATCCCTCTTCCACCATCCGCACCATGTGTGCGAGCTCGGGGCGCGGGTCGAGCAGGATCAGCGACGACTTGAGCGCAAATGCGGACGTGCGCTCCTGGATGACGCTCGCGCCCTCGCCGTAGTCTTCGCCAATGACGATCAGCGCTCCGCCCGTGACGCCCGGCGATGCGAGGTTCGACAACGCGTCGGCCGCGACGTTGGTGCCGACGATCGATTTCCAGGTGACGGCGCCGCGCAGCGGATAGTGGATCGACGCGCCCAGCATCGCTGCGGCGGAAGCCTCGTTCGAGCACGCCTCGACATGGACACCGAGCTCGGCCAGATAGTCCTTCGACTGGACGAGCACGTCCATCAGGTGCGACACCGGCGCGCCCTGGTAGCCCCCGACGTAGGCGACGCCCGACTGCAGCAGCGCCTTGGTGATCGCGAGAATGCCTTCCCCGTGAAACACCTCGCCGTGCCCCAGGCGGAGCTGCGCTGCCTCCCTGCTGAAAGAGACTTCCATGGTTCGCGACCGCCTCCGCCTTCGTACGCTCGCCAATCTAGTCGCTGGCGTATTATCTGTCGATAGCATATTTTTGCGATCCAACATTCATCATATGAATACTGCGGACGTCGATCTCAACCTGCTGCACGCGTTTCAAGCGGTGCATGCCGCAGGCAGCGTCACCCGCGCGGCGGAGCGTCTGGGCGTTTCGCAGCCGACGGTGAGTCATGCGCTCAAGCGGCTTCGCCGACTGTATCGCGACCCGTTGTTCGTGCGAACGCAGGGCGGCATGGCGCCCACCGCCAAGGCGGACCGGCTCGCCGAAGCCGTGCGCCAGGCGCTTCACGTGCTCGACATTGCGATCCAGGAAGGCGCGCGCTACGACCCGGCGGCGTCCGACCGGACCTTTCGCCTGCACATGAGCGACATCGGCGAGACGGTGTTCCTTCCCCGCCTCCTTCACGTCCTCGCCCAGCATGCGCCGAACATCCGCCTCGAAACGTACCAATTCGACGACAAGGACATCGGACCCGCGCTCGAAAGCGGACGCATCGATCTGGCCGTGGGCTACATTCCGGCGCTGTCGGAGGTCGAGCAGACCCCGCTCCTTTCCGAGCACTACGTCGTGCTGATGCGCTCCGGGCACCCGCTCGCGTCACGCGCGCCGACGCGCGCGGCACTGGCGAAGCTGCGCTACGCGGTCGTGCGATCGCATGGCGCGACGGCGCGCGCGCTCAAGGACCTGGGACTGTCGGCCAACATCCGCCTCTCGATGCCGCACTTCCTCGTGCTGCCGCGCATCCTCGCGGAGACCGACCTCGCGGTCGTGATGCCGGCGCGGCTTGCCGAGGTTTTCTGCGCCATGGGCGACTACGCGACGTGGCGCCCTCGCGTCAACCCGAAGGCGTTTGACGTGAGCCTCCACTGGTCGTGGCGTTACGCGGGCGACCCCGGCATGCGCTGGCTGCGCGAACTCATCGTCACGCTGTTCGGCGAGAAATGCAGGAGCCCTTCCGGCGAGGGGCAGGTTGCCGCGCGGAACAACGCGACCTCGCTCGTGAAACCGGCGTGCGAGCCAGGTGAGCCGGCCCATCGGCCAGACGCTACTTCACAGGGTCAGGATCCACTTGGCCAACGCCTGCAGATCGGCGTCGGACGCCTTGCTCGAGGCATGCGCTTTCGCGCCCTTGGAAGCGGCCACGACGTCGTTGTCGGTCTTGCCTTTGAACTTCGCGGCGATGTCCTTGAACGACGGGCCCAACTTCTTCGCGTCAACGGCATGGCAGGTCATGCAGCCACTCTTCTGTGCCAGAGCCGCACCGTCCTGGGCCCGCGCCACTCCGGCCGCGGTCAATGCCACGACCGACGCCATCGCGATCATCGTCAGCTTCATTGCAACTCCTTGTGGAAATTCCCGGAATTCCCGCGAAAGCCGCGAAACAGAGCCTTCGTCGGATGACTACGTCCGAATTTTTCCACGCGGCCGGCCACCGCACGTTGACCTAGGGCAAGCCCGCTGCCGGTCGGCCATTCCGGCCTGGCAAAGATTTCGATATCCGACCATTTCGATCAGCAGTCATTCGAGTTTGGGAACATCGGCAGCGGAGATCGACTCGGTTGACCCGTTGACGGCAACGGCGTAGCGTCGGGGCGTCCGCCTCGAATGTCGGCGAACCGCAAGGACCGCCATGGACACTCCGGAAATTGAGATCTTCAACGACAGCCTGGCGCGCTGTCTGCGCGGGGACCGGTTCTTCGAGCGCTTCTACGAACTGTTCCTGGCGTCGTCAGAGGAGGTTCGCGACAAGTTCCGCGCTACCGATTTTCGCAAGCAGCGGCGGATGTTGCAGACGTCGTTTTACATGCTGGTGGAATACATTGCCCTGGGTTGGCCCGAATGCGAGGCCTACCTCACGCGGATCGCCGCCACCCACAGCAAACAGGGCCGCGACATCGCGCCCCATCTTTACGATCTCTGGCTCGATTGCCTGCTCCGCGCAGTGAAGGAAAGTGACGATCGGTGGACGGAGGAGGTCGAAAACGCCTGGCGCTACATGATGGGCGCCGGGATCGCCTTCCTGAAGGCGCGCTACGAATCTCCCGTTGCCGGTCTCAATTCGATCGAATTGACGGGATCTGCGACCCGGGAGATCGAGAACGGTCCTTGCCGACCGATCGCAGGACGCGAATTCTGCGAAACGGCGGAGGATCGCATTCGATCTATCGGCGCCGCCCTGCGGCTCGATGACGACGGCGTTGCGATTGAACGGGCTCACGAGTTCATGACACCTCATCGAGCGAGTCGACCACGCTCGTACCACCCTTTGCTCCGCCTGACGAACCTGACGACGAGAAGCATCGCCGGCACCTCGATGAGCACGCCGACGACGGTCGCCAGCGCGGCACCCGATTCGAAGCCGAACAGGCTGATGGCGGTCGCCACCGCCAGCTCGAAGAAGTTGGATGCGCCGATGAGCGCCGAAGGACACGCGACGGCGTGCGCAACGCCCAACCGCCGATTCAGCCAGTAGGCCAGCGCCGAATTGAAGTAGACCTGAATGAGTATGGGGACGGCCAACATCGCGATGATCAGCGGCTGATCGAGGATCTGCCGCCCCTGAAATCCGAACAGCACGACGAGCGTCACCAGGAGCGCGGACAGCGACAGCGGATGCAGCCGTCCCAGCAAAGCTTCGAGCGCCGCGTGCCCTCCGTGGCCCAGGACAAGTCGTCGCCATAGCTGCGCGATGACTACCGGAACGAGAATGTAGAGGACCACGGAAGTCGCGAGCGTCTCCCACGGCACCGTGATTGCGGACAGGCCCAGCAGCAGCGCAACCAGCGGGGCGAAAGCGAACAGCATGATCGCGTCGTTGAGGGCTACCTGCGTCAGCGTGAAATTGGCGTCGCCGTCGGACAGGTTGCTCCAGACGAACACCATCGCGGTGCAAGGTGCAGCGGCAAGGAGTATCAACCCCGCGATGTAGCTGTCGAGCTGATCCGCGGGCAGCCAGCGCGCGAAGAGATGGCGGACGAACAGCCACCCGAGCAACGCCATCGAGAACGGCTTGACCGCCCAGTTGATGAAGAGCGTCACGCCGATGCCGCGCAAGTGACGATCGACTTCGTGCAGCGCACCGAAGTCCACCTTCAGCAGCATCGGCACGATCATTACCCAGATGAGAACCGCCACCGGCAGATTGACCTCGGCGACCTTGAGACTGCCGATGGCCTGAAAGAAGGACGGGAAGACCTGCCCTACGGCGATGCCCGCCGCGATGCACCCGAACACCCACCACGTCAGGTTGCGTTCGAACGCGCCCATCCGCCTGGCGACCGCGCTGGTACCTGCGGTCATTTCATGCAAGCGCCGCGGTCGATGGTGTCTGCCCGGCGATGCGAGACACTTCGGCCTGAATCGACCTCCGGTCCAGCGTCGCCATCGGAAGGCTCACGAGAATCGAGATGCGCCGCCGCATGAGTCGAACGACGTCTCTGACGACCTCGCGGACCCGATCCGGATCGTGGTGGACGGCCGGGTCCGGCGCGCTCCAATGCGCTTTGACGGGCATTCCCGGCCATACAGGGCACGCTTCTCCGGCGGCCTGATCGCAGACGGTGATGACGAGGTCCATGGTTGGCGCCTCCGGCCGGGCGAACTCGTCCCAGGACTTGCTGCGCGCGCCTGCGGTGCTGAGTCCGACCGACTCGAGATACTCGACGACGTACGGATTGATCTGTCCGCCGGGATGGCTGCCGGCGCTGTGCGCCCGGAAGCGGCCCTCACCCATCGCATTCAGCAGGGTCTCGGCGATGATGCTGCGGGCCGTGTTTCCCGTGCACAGGAAGAGGACGTTGTACGTCCGCTCGCTCACGAGCAGCAACCGGCACGCGCGCTGACGGCACTCGTTGTACCGACGCCAGCCGCTTCCGGCGCACAACAACCGCTTGCCGCCGTTTTCCCGGTCGCGAAGTCGGTTCCGAACATGGGAATGCCGCCCAGCGTGTGATAAGTCTCCCACGCGATGCCGGCCGGGTCGGTGATCCAATACTTGTCCGCCTTCGCGTAGCAGCAATTTGCGCCGGCTTCCTCGACGAGGGCGGCGTCGGCGTCGGCAAGCTGCGCACGCATGGCCTTGAATTCCGCGTCCGAATCCAGCTGGAAGCCAAGGTGATTGACGCCGGCGCTGGCGCCGCGAGCCGAAATGGCGAAGTTGAGGCGCGGGTCCTCGACCATCCATTTCGCGTAGTCGGGCTTTTGCACGGTCGGCGCAGCTCCGAAGACCTTCGAGTAGAACTGGATGCCCTCCGCGAGATTGTCGACGGCCACGTGAACGTGGAATCGTTTCATGCCTTTCTCCTTCTGGGTTGCGCCGCCGGAGCACACGCAACGTCGCATCGGGTGCCCTGGCAGCAGTTCTCGGTCAGGTACGAGACCAGACCGTTCATGGTCGCGTAATTGGCACGATAGTAAATGAAACGTCCGCGCTGGTCCGGCGTCACCAGGTTCGCGTTGGCGAGTTCCTTGAGGTGAAACGACAGCGTCGCCGGCGCAATCTCCAGCCGTTCCGCGATGATGCCGGCGGCAAGTCCCTCCGGGCCCTGTTCGACGAGAAGGCGAAAGATCGAGAGCCGCGTTTCCTGGGCGAGACCGGCCAACGCACGCAAGGTCGCCTTGTCATTCACGGTCGAATCCGATTCCACGAGTCCGGGGTGCGCATCAACCCGCGCGGGAGGTGACCGATACCGTCATCGATTCCCCACGGACCGCGACGTCGGCCGCGCTGCAAACGGAACACACGCACTGCCACGTCCCACGCTCCGGCGGTTGCGCCATGGTTCGACGGGTGTGCCGCCCTCATTGGCCAACTCCGCATCCATTTGATGTTTCGAATAATATCGAATCGATGGGCGCTTGTCAAGGCAGCGGGACGATTACTCGGAAAGATGGGATGCGATAGGGTCCGATATCCCCAGGCGGCGGCTGGCGAATTGCCGATATCAACGGATAGGTACGCTGCGTCCCGTCTGGGTCTATGGCCGACGTTTGTCCGGGCAACGGTGATTGGCGTCATCTGCCGAAGGCGCGAATTCCGTGTCGTCGGCAGCCCGGCGTGCCTACGGGCGAATCTCGGTCTTCATGAACGGTTGCAGTTGCCGCGGCGCGCGCGTGACCAGCCGGCCGCGGACCCGGCTCCACCACCCGCTCGAACGATCGTCGACGTAGTCGCCGGTATCGACGCGTTCCAATGCATCGATGAGGCGCTCGATGGATTGAACCCGATCACGGCGCCGACTTCCATCCGGCAACAGGCCCAATGCATATCGGTTGCGATAGCCGGGGTCGCGCTTGATGCAGTCGACGAGTTCGCGCTGATGCTGGGGACCCAGCGGCGATTCGGTGATCAGCAACATCCAGGCGATGACGATCGGCACCAGGTAGGTAAACGATTCTCCGGGGTGTACCTTCAATTCCCGGCGAAGGTAGGCGAACAGCAGCCGCCGGCTCTTTCGTACTCGCATGCGCGTAGTCACGGATCGCCAATCTTTGCGCGGCTGGTACGCATTGACGCCCGCGAGACGGCTCAATGCAAACAACGCATCGATGCCGTTTTCGGAATGCAGCAATGGGCGTTCCCACACTGACATGTCCGTATCAGGGGTGGGCGTGGTCGATTGCGCTGTCTTTGACATGGTTCTGTCCAGTTCCAGTGTCCATCCTTCCTGGGAAGTTCAATGCGACACGTCGCAGGGCAATACGATTTCCATGCGTACGTATCCTGGCGGAAATCCCGCGTCGGACGAAACCCGAGGATCGACCGGTCGCGTGCTCACAGCGACGAATCCCACGAATGCGAAAGCCGAATTGCCGACGTGATCAATCCGACCATGCTGTAGGTCTGGACATAATTCCCCCAGGGTTCCCCAGTTTCGGTGTCCAAATGCTCGGCGAAAAGGCCATGTCGGTTCCGCAACGTCAGCAGGTGCTCAAAGAGTTCGCGCGCTTCTTCGCGGCGGCCCAGCAAGGCAAGTGCGTTGACGTACCAGTACGTGCAAACGACGAAGGCATTCATCGGTTCGCCGAAATCGTCGCGATCTGCATAACGGAGAATGAATGAGCCGCGCTTCAGATCGCGCCCGATGGTCTCGACTGTCGCGGAGAAGCGCGGGTCCGCGGGCAGGACGAATCCCAGATCGGCAAGCAGAAGGAGCGCCGCGTCGACCGATTCGGCACCGACCGCGCCGACAAACGACCTGCGATGCTCGTTCCAGCAGTTCGTTTCGATAAAAATGCGAATGCGCTGCGCCTGATCGCGCCACCAGCCAGCGTGCTCGGGCAATGCGAGCCGACGCGCGATTCGGGCGAGGCGATCACACGCAGCCCAGCACATCACGCTCGAAAACGTGTGCACGCGTTCGGTCTCGCGGAACTCCCATGGTCCGGCGTCCGGCTGGTCGTGCATAGCGATCGCATGCCGACCGAGCGGCTCCAGTCGCTCGAATAGCGCGGAATCGCCGCGCCGGCCCAGGCGCTCGTCGAAAAAGACGTGGGCCGCGGAGAGCACGGTCGCTCCGTAGACGTCGTTCTGGATCTGTCGATGCGCATCGTTGCCGATCCGCACCGGCCCCATGCCCCGGTATCCCGGAAGCGAATCGAGCGTCGACTCGGCAAGCATGGCGTTGCCGCTGATTCCGTAGACAGGCTGCAATCGTTTGTCGCCTGCGGCGGCGGCAATATTGACGATGTAACCCAGGTACCGTTCCATAGTCTCGGTTGCGCCAAGCCGGTTCAGGGCGTCTATGACGAAGTAGCTGTCGCGAAGCCAGCAGTACCGATAATCCCAGTTGCGCCCCGAATCGGCAGCTTCGGGTATCGACGTTGTCATCGCAGCGACAATTGCGCCTGTGTCGTCGTAGGCGTTAAGCTGCAGCGACATCGCCGCGCGGATGACGGGAGATTGCCATTCAAACGGAATCGCGAGCCGGCGCACCCAATCGCGCCAGTACCGGGCAGTCTCTTCGGTGAAGTGGCGGCCGACGTCGGATGGATCTCTGGTCACGGGCTCGTCGGACCCCAGCAGGAGGGTCAGGTCGCGATCCAGGATGAATGACCGCTCCTCGACGACGGCGGTAAGGGAGGCGTTGGTGGTCAGGCGAATCGTCATTTCCGGCCCGACGTAGCGAACGTGGTTGCTGCCGATCGTGAGCGTCGGTTGACGACGTCCGTAATCGAATGCGGGCCGCAGCCGGACCAGGACACGCGGGCTGCCGGCGATCCGGGAAATCCTGCGAACAAGCGTCGTCGGCTGGAACACCCGGCCGAACTGGAGGAAACGCGGTACGCAGTCCGTGATCTCAATGGTACCGCCGGCGGAATCGTATAGGCGCGTGACAAGGACCGCGGTGTTGACAAGATATTCCTGCTCGACGCGTATGCCATTGATCAATTCGATCGTGAACACTCCGCGCGTCGTCGCAGCAGGCGCGGTGTCGAGCAGCGCGCAAAACGTGGGGTCTCCATCGAATCGCGGAAAGCAGCCCCAGACCACGGCGCCTCCGGAATCGACAAGTAAGCCGATGCGACCGTTACCGATGAGCGCGAGGTCGAGCGTGCGCATCAGGTCGGATTGGCGTCCAATGACGCGGCGATCCAGTGCCGCACGGCATCCACGTCGCCGAGGCGATATTTCGCACGGGTCGCGCCCGCGCCTACCTTTACTGTCCATCCGCCGAGACGGTCAATGACGGCAAATCCGAACTCGTCCGTGCAGTCGTCACCGGCAAAGACCGGAATCCTGCCGCGGAACGGTGGCTCGGACATGAATTCCACTATCGCGGTTCCCTTGTCCTGCCCGTCCGGCCTGATCTCGAGCACCCCCTTGCCGCGCTGCAGGCACAATCCGGGAAATTCCCCATTGGCCGTCGAGACTCCCGCGCGCATTACCCGATGGACATAGCTCGCGAGCCCCGGGCTGCGCCGATAGTGCATTGCGAGCGTCATGCCCTTGTCTTCGAGGACGAGCCCGGGGTGCCGGGCCGCAAGGTGCGCCATTCGGTCGCGCAATCGGGAAAGCCCCGCTGGATATGGGGCGTTTGCATGCCACGAGCCGTCCGCGGCGCGTCGCTCGCAACCATGCTGCCCCGCCATCGGGAACTTCGCGCCGGGGAAGTACCGATCCGCATCCGCGATGGACCTGCCGGTAATGAGCGCGACTGCGCCCTCCATCGCGTCGAGCAGCGCCGGCAACAGCGCAGCGACTTCCCCGTCGACGGGTACGCCGTCCGGCGTCGTTGCTAGACGCAGCAAAGTGCCGTCGATGTCCAGAAAGACCGCACACTCGCGCGCAAGCGGTGGCGGCAGCGCAAGGCGAAGCCGCGAGCGCGAGCTCGACTCCTTCACTCGCCGCGCCATGTTGAATCGTCTCACCCGGGCCACGCCTCGACACCGCCTTTCACGTCGCGCATGCGCAATCGGCCCCGTTGTCGCATTACCGCGGCGTCGAGCAGCATTCGTCCCGCCCATCGGTAAACGTTGAACTCCCGCACGACTCCGCGCATGAATCGCATTCGCGCACGCTGATCAGACTCTGGCATCGCGAGCGCGACGCTCAAAGCCCTCGCGCACTGGTCGGCATCGTAGGGATTGACGATTAGCGCCTCCGGCAACTCGCGCGAGGCGCCCGCGAACTGGGAAAGAATGAGCACACCCTTCTCGTCGTCGCGCGAAGCGACGAATTCCTTGGCCACGAGATTCATCCCATCGTGCAGGCTGCCCACGAAGCACAGGTCGGATGCCCGATAGTACTGATACACGGCCTCGGGCTCGTGATGCTCGGTAATCAGCATGACAGGTGGGCAACGAGCCTGCGGATAGCGGGCGTTGATTTCCGCCGCATATTGGCGAACTTTTGCGTCGTAACTGCGATATTCGTGAATGCCGCCGCGACTTGGCGCCGCGATTTGAACGAAAGTGAACTGACCGATCCAGCGCGGCTCCAGCTCGAGCAGCCGCGCGGTCGCGTTCATTCGCTCGATTATCCCCTTGGTGTAGTCGAGGCGGTCTACGCCGATGCCCAGTCGGTGTTCGCGAGGCAGATCGAGGCGTTCCCGGATGGCGGCGCGCGAATCTGCAATGCTTGGCTGCCCCGCGAGTACCCTCGGCGGCCATTCGATCGAGATCGGATAGCGATTCACCAGCGTGACATTGCCGCGATAGGTGACGCTGAAATTTTCGCGATCGACGCGCGCTTCGAGCATACGGTCGACCGTGTCAAGGAAATTGTTGCAGTGAACCTGCGTCTGAAAACCAAGGATGCTGCTGCCGAGCAGACCCTCGACGATCCCGTTGCGCCACGGGCAAATTGAGAAGGACTCCGGATTCGGCCATGGAATGTGCCAGAACGTCAGGATCGTCGCGGCAGAAAGTCGATCGTGGATCATGCGCGGCAGCAGCGACAGGTGATAATCCTGCGCGAGGACGATCGGGTCCTTCGTTGCTGCCTCGTCGACGAGCGCCGCGGCGAACTTCGCATTGACGCATTGGTAATGCTCCCAGTCGGAACTTCGAAACATCGGCCGCACATGAGCGTTGTGGCAAAGCGGCCAGAGTCCCTCGTTGGCGAAGCCTGCGTAGTAGCCCGCCTCCTCCTCCTCGGACAGCCAGATCCTGCGAATCCGGTACAGCGGCTGCTCCGGTGGAACCGCGATGCGATCGTTGCGGTCGCTTGTTTCGCGGTCCGCGGACCCGCTGCCATGTGCGATCCAGGTGCCTGAGCAAGCACGCATCACTGGTTCTAGTGCGGTGACGAGGCCGCTTGCGGGGCGCTGCACGCGGACGCCTCGATCCGTGCGCACGTGTATATAGGGCTCGCGATTTGAGACCGCGATGACATCGTTGCCAAGCAGTTCGCTACGCAGCGTCGCGCGCAATCCGTCCTGGTCCCAGATGCGCTGCCCGCCGTCGAGGGGGCGGTATTGCCTTTGCAGGTCGCGGACAAGGTCGTGCAGGTCGCGCGCGATCGGGCGCAGCTCCGGAAACGTCCGCGCGCCCGCGTGTCGCAGGACCCCTTCACCTCGCAACAGTGCTCGAAAGCCCGCGACCCATGCTCGCCACGACAGCTGCGCGATAACGACGGTGATGAGCGCAATACACGCCCCAAGGGTGACAAAGAAGTAGAAAAGGTATTGCCGCGTCTCCTCGCTCCGACGCGCCACGAAGTTCAGGTCGTGGACCAGGATCAGCCTGGCTTCCGGTCTGCCGGCGGAATCAATGTCCCGAACCGCTACCTGCAGCGGTCCCTGGGGCGACGCAAGCACGTGCTCGGAGCCGTCGCCCTTGCCGTATCCGAAGAGCGTCGCGCAGTTGAGTGCGCGCGGAAAATTCTTTGTCGCAATCGGACTAGAATGCGCATCGCTGCAGACACCAACCGCATAGAGCCGATCGTCTAATATCATCCGGTCGAACAAGTCGACTATTCCGGGCTTGGATCCATCAGCGATCAGTCTCGTGAGCGGCTCCTGAACCGCGGCGGCGATGAGGCTGGAGCGCAACCCGAGGTCCCGCGCGAACCAGCGCTTCATCAGCGTGTCTGCGAGCGGAACGGCGATGTAGGCGAACATTCCCAGTGCGACCAGCAGCGGAACCACGAAGCGCAGAGAGAGCCGCATTGTCGTCTTCAGGTCACGGTGATCAACAATCATCGTTCACACCCGTACTGCACCGGTTTCGAGCCACAATCCGCCGCGCGATGCCGGAGGAGTGCTCGTCGCGCCTGTCGAGGCGAGTGGCGGACCGCGAACCCGGGAGGCCCGACCCGATCGGCACCGAGTTGCAGGATGCACGCAACGAACGAAGGCTGACGTCGGCCCATTTCGACTCCTGACGTAGGACGAGACCGACTACGTGCGCACGGTAGGCGTTCCCCGGTGATCGATCCGCCACGAGCGCCGCGCATCGATGGCCCGGCACGACGGAACCTGCCGGCCCGCTCGCCGCCACCGGCGGGCAGTCGCATTCCGCCAAAGTATTCCGGCGTGAACCACCGTGCGATCCGGATGGCAGTCCTTGACGGCACCGATCATGTAAGGCAAGTCCCACGTCGCCTCGAGTCGCGATTCACCGCAAAAGTCCGCCGCCGCTTACAGGCATGAGGCCATGAAGAATCCAATATTCCGATACCCAGAACCGGGTTGAGAAAGCGGAACTATCATGGTGCGCGCGGATGTCCATGGAGGCAGCGACATGCCGGCAAGGCTGCCGGGCGTCCGCAACCGTCGCTCGCACGCACCAACCGTTGACCTTCGATCCAGCGGCGCACCTTCCAGGCGGTACGCATCCCGGCTGCCGAAACCGCGACGCTTCGACTTCGAACGCCTCGCCGGTCACTCGCCCTCCGGGCGACCCCCGGGCAATGCGAAGTCCGGTGCAGCCCAGGCAACGCCGCCAATTCGAGGCGGGCCCAACAACGGTCGTCCGAAACCGGAGGGGGGCGACACCGGAATGCCGCCGTGTCCCATCGATCGACCGAACCGGGAGGTTCTCGCGTGAAACCGGTTCGGCTTCGGAGGCCTCGCAAGTTCGCCGGGACGTTCATGCCCGGAAAGCGCACCCGTATTCGCGAGCGCCGCCGGGGCGACCTTCGCATTGTCCGACTGAGCGTGCTGTTCCGTCGCGCCGCGGGCGCGGGACCGAGCCGCGGGCGGAGAGGATTGCGATGACGTCGCCGAGGCCAGGCCCCGGCACGCTGATGCGATCGACAGGGTCTCTCGCAATCGCGCGATTTCCGGCTTGATCGCGCGCGACGCCATCGAACACCGCCCGCGCAATCGCGCGGCCTGACTTCCGGGAGGTCCACGCAATGCTCCACGCGGCCATTCTTGTCACGATTGCGATCGTTGCTGCGATTCTCGGCGTGGTCGTCGTCGCGGCCGGCGCAGTAGAAATTGCAGTTCTGCTCTCCTACGTCTTCCTGTCACTTTTCGTCGCGTGCCTGGCATGCGGGCTGATTCGTGAAAGCGTCTAGCTTGGGTCGTCCCGGCAAGCAAACCGGCCGCGTCTGCAAGACCACGGGCCAACATTGATTTGCTGCAGCCGATCCTGATATCAGTACCGTTTGTGCTCGCCTGCTTCATTCTTCAACGCCTTTCCGGCGCTCTCGACGTCAGCACCCGCGCCCTGAATCGTGTTGCAACCCGTCAACAACATGGGCGCAGCGAGAGACATCGCCAACAGCAAGGACAAGGCTCGTTTCAACATGACCATTCCCTTCCGAGTATTTGAATACTGCCCGTGCGCGATACGGACTTCCACGCACACCGGCAGTCTTTCAATCGGCACGCATTCGGAAAAGCACCTGCTCACCGAAAGCGGTGTAGGAGATCGCCGACGCCGGAAATCGGGTGCCGGGGTGACGACCCGAAAAGTCATTCGCGATGCGGCGGTCGGCGCGCGTGGCGATCGACCGTCGCCTGGTATACGTCGCGATAAACGATTCATTGGGCACGTTGGTGCAATCGCTATATAGTTAACGCCCACCCGAGCACTGTGCCCGCGTTGTCGTCATGGTCAAATCGGCCCTGCCCTACAGGATTGTCGTTCCCCTGGTTCTGGGGATCGTCGTATCCATCGCCATCGCGCTATATGCCGAGCTCGGCTACCGCCGGCTCGAGGTCGCCAATCGGCAGATGGCGGTCGCGCTTGAGATGCAGGCAAACCTGCTGGAAATGCTTTCGCTCATCGTCAATGCCGAAACCGGGGAACGTGGATACCTCCTGACCGGGAACGAGGAATATCTGGAGCCGTACAACACGGCAGTGCCGAAGATCGACAATGCGTTTCACCGGCTCCGCGAGATGCTCGTCGACAATGGAACCGTCGCCCAGCGGGATATCCTCGGGCGAGTAAACTCGCTCGTCGGCAAGAAAATTTCGGAGCTCGAAGCCGCGATCGCACTGTACAAGAGTGACGGTGCACGGGTTGCGCAGGCGCTGATGGACACCGGCATCGGCAAGCGGACGATGGACGAGATACGTGCCGCAATCGACGAGATGACAGCAGCCCATCGGCACCAGCTCGACCTGGCGACGAATCGGTGGGCCGCCGACATCGATTTCGCCCGCATCGGCATGCAGATCATGACCGGATTCACCGTGATGTTGCTTCTGGTCGTCTGGCTGCTTGCCGGTCGCGATACGCGGCAGCGCGAGCACCGCCGACGAAGCGCCCAGGAGGAGAAGCAGCGGCTGGAAGCGATAGTGGAGGAACGTACCGACGCCCTGTCGGAGCTGTCCAATCACCTGCAGGTGGTGCGCGAGGAGGAAAAGTCGAAACTGGCCCGCGATATCCACGACGAACTGGGCGGCATCCTGGTGAGCGCGAAGATGGATGTCGCATGGGTGGCGACGCGTCTGCGGCAGCGCGACCCGGAGGCCACGGCGAAGCTCGATCGCACCCTGGAAATACTTGACGATGGCGTCCAGACAAAGCGGAGAATCATCGAGGAATTGCGACCGACACTACTCGACAATCTCGGCTTGTCCGCAGCTTTGGATTGGCAGGTTCACGAGATCTGCGACCGCGCCGGGATTCAGTGCAGCATCGTCGTGCCGGCCGACGACGGCATCATCGAACCGCGGGTGGCGATTGCGCTTTACCGTATCGTGCAGGAAGCGCTCACCAACATCGTCAAGTACGCGCGCGCGCGACAGGTCCAGGTCGATCTCGAAGCGGGACCGGATGGCATAACATTGCTCGTCACGGACGATGGGGTCGGCATACCGGACGACGCGCAGAGCAACCGGTTGTCGCACGGTATCGCCGGCATGCGGCAGCGCGTAAGAGCATTGCATGGCGAGTTTTCGATCGGCCGTCGCGCCGAGGGCGGTACGCGGATCCAGGTCAGCCTGCCTGCGTCACGATCACCCGACCCGAATTCGTCCGGAACACCGGTTTTGGGATTGCCGTAGGAGCCTTCGATCGGCAGGACTGGGGGACCTCGACCGTACCGCCATCCGCCGTAATCCGGATGCGTCCATGTTCAATTGCGGATCCGTGCAAGGGACGGTGCGCTTACCGTTCGGCGTCATTTGCCGAACCTGCCGACGCGAATTCGCTGCGCGTAAACACACCCACAGGTCGCAAGGAGTGTGCGTCGACGACGAGGCGACATCCCCGAGACAGCGGCAAATCACTTGCATAATAGTTTGGTGTGAATCCCTGATGCGGCGCCACAACGAACCATTTTTCCGATTTCCCGTTATTCTGGTATTCGACGACGAACTCTAGGCAACCCATTGGCGAGCAGATGAGCTGGTCCAGCTCGAGTTGAAGCGCGGTCATGGATCCGTCCGGTCGGCTCGCGGTGCGGCGGAAATGTGCGCCAGATCGGGTCCCGCGACGGCCAGTATTTCATTCAGCACGATGGCTGCATCGCGCACGGATCGGTCGCGCCTGGGGAGCTCGACCATCGCAACGGCAATGGCCACGATGCAGGCAAACTCGACGACCGTCATCCGTGGCATGGCCGCGGCTCCCTGCTAGGTGACGGGCACAAGTCGAATGCGTCCTTGAAAGCAGCTTCCAATCAGTCGCGCTTTCCGATGGCGACCCGGTCTGGGGCGTCAGGCTTCCGTTGCGAGGCGCCGTGATTTGCCTTGGCCGTCGTGACCGCGGATGCGTCGTGCCTGGTTTCTGCATCGCGGTCGGCCTTGGCTTCTACAATTGCCCTCGCAAACGCCGCTTTGGCTTGCGCCAAACAGGTTTCTCGTGGAGGGCCTACGACGTCATTGCATTTTGCGCTGGCGATACGGTAGTCGGCATTTGCCGTCGCTATACGCCAATTTTCATAAGCCTTGGGCGTGTTCTTGAATGCGGCATCGGCTTGAGCTTTCCAGACTGTCACCCGCCCCTTGGCTTCCTCCATGCAGACGAACCGAACGATGCCCGACTGACGGCCGCATGTCGCCTCGTCCGCCCGGTACTGCAAATCGGCGTTCCGAAGGGCGCGAGCATGCGCGGCCTTGCTCATGGTCTGCGCGTCCGCGAGATTGCCGATACCCACGGCCACCGCCATGCTCACCGGAACAATCATCGCCCGAGCCCGCGACCGAATCGACCTGGCGGCGACCGAATTGATACTCCGGTCACCGAGTTCTCCCACGCAACGCACCCTGCTTCGTTCCTCGCGAACTGCGCAACTGCTCGCTCTGCCTCGATTCATGACCAACTCCCCGTCAGTTGACTGCCGGAATCATCGCTCCATCGTGATCACCATCCCCGCAATGAATGTGCCGACGACCAACCCGATTGCAAACAGGCACTTGTCACGCGCGTCCACGACCGACGCGAAAAAATGGGGACTCGTCGATGCAAATCGATGCACGTGCGTAGGAATCGGACGACTGGCAAACGCGGTGCGACGACGACGCAGATAAGCGAGTGGACCGACAAGGTGAAACGCGTCGAGATGCGGCACGCGGCGAATCCTTCGAAGCGCAAGCCCTGGTCGTTCCTGGAGATTTGCGCTGCTCGCACGCGACCTTCGCGGCGTGACGGGCGGCATTCGGCCCTTCGGTAGCGTTGGCTCCGCGTCAACAGCGGGGATCAGCCGCCGCGAGATCCGCCAGCACATCGCGCACCCGAAAGAACTCACGCGACTTGTCGAAGAAATAATCAGCTCCGAAGAAAAGACTTCGGTTGCGGTACTGCGGAAACGCATAGTTGGTGAACACAATGATCTTGCTGTTCACCGGGCGACGGCCTTTATCCAATTTCTTCAGGACGCCAAGCCCCGTTCCTTCCTTCAATTGGAGGTCGAGGACCACTGCGTCCCACTCGCCGCCACTTAGCAGTTGCAGCGCGCCCGCTTCGGTATCCGTCTGACCGACGATCGCAAGATTCCGGATCTCCGAAAGCGATTCGGCGAGGCGTGACCGAATGATGGCGGAATCCTCGACGATCACAACCCGGACTTTCGTTTCGCTCACCTGAACCCTGATCGAGAAGTGAATGCCGCATCCGCCGGAACTTCGTCCACTCGTGCATACGTCGCAGGAATTGCACAAAGGTCGCTTCCGAGCAAGCTGCGAACGAAACGATATCAGGGCGCCGCACAAGCGGCTGTCCGTGTTTGTCCGACAATCGCCGGCGGTGCTCGCCATTCCCCGCGATTCGCGTTCAATTGATCAGGCCGTTCTTGATCGCGTAGTACGTCAGATCGGCATTCGATTTCATCCCCATTTTCTCCAGCACCCTTGCTCGATAGGTGCTGACGGTCTTTACCGAAAGGTGCAGCTCCTCGGCTATCTTCGACACCGCGACGCCACCCGACAATTTGCAGAATATCTGAAACTCTCTCTGGGACAGTTCGCCGTGCAGCGGTCGATCGGCATCCCCGCTGACCCCGTTGGCCAGGATCTGTGCAAGCCCGGGACTGACGAACTTTCGGCCCAGTATCACCGTCCGAACGGCTCCGACGAGCTGCGTCGACGCCGCCTCCTTGTTGACGTATCCCGAGGCACCCGCGCGGAGCAGGTTCACCGCGTATTGATCCTCCGAGAATCCCGAAAGCATGAGCACGGGCAGCTCCGGCCGCAGCTGCTTCAACAGCTTCAGCGTATCGATTCCGCTCTTGTCGGGCATCGAAATGTCGAGCAGGACGACATCGAATTCCGCCGCACGGACGAGTGCGATGACTTCGTTGCCCGTGGCGGCCTCGCCCGTGATCTGCATGTCGGGCTGGTCCGCGATGAACTGCCTCAGTCCCGCGCGCACGATCGCGTGGTCGTCGGCGATCAGGATTCGAATCATTTCGTAATGTACGGACCTGGTGGATGCCGTGAGTGCGATGGCGCTTGCGCGGCCCCGCGATCACCCAGCTGCGAGCGATTGAAAGTCAGCCAGCCGGTTGTACAGCGTCCTCACGCTGACGCCCAGCATCTCGGCGCACCGGCGCTTGTTGCCTTCGCATAGCTCCAGGGTCGAGTAGATCGCCTGCTTTTCGATTTCGGCTAGTGGCGTTCCGACGGGAATCCGAAGGCACTCGCGCGCAGGTTCCGCGTGAGATACGCAGGATTCGTCGAAGTCGACCAGGTCGTCGGATAGGATGAACGCCCGATGCACTGCGTTCCTGAGTTCGCGCACATTGCCGGGCCAGGCATGCGAGCGGATGTGTTCGATCGCGTGCCGTGAAAATGACTTGCCCACTCCGTCTGCCTCGTTCAGCTGACGCAGAAAGTGCTCGGCCAGCAGTTCGGCGTCGCCTTCGCGATCGCGCAACGGTGGAAGGGCGATCGGGAAAACCGCCAGTCGATACATGAGATCCTCGCGCAACTGCCCGTCCCGAACGGCCGCTCTGCGGATCGCGATTGGTCGCGGCAATGATGCGCACATTCGCCAAAAGCTCGAGTTCGCCGCCGACGCGGCTGTAGCGCGAACTTTCGAGGACGCGAAGCAGGCGCACCTGCAGGTCCAACCCCATTTCGGTAATCTCGTCCAGTAGAAGCGTCCCTCCGTCCGCGCGCTCGAAGCAACCGCGATGTGTTTTTTCCGCTCCCGTGAATGCGCCCCTCTCGTGACCGAAGATTTCCGCCTCGATGAGGTCGCCGGGAATGGCGCCGCAGTTAACGGCCAGAAACGGGCGCTGCGCGCGCGCGCTCTGCGCGTGGATCGATTCCGCGACGACTTCCTTCCCGCTCCCTGATTCGCCGACGATCAACACGGTGGCCCTGGTCGGCGCCACTTTGTCGATCCGCCGGTAGACCTCCCGCATCGCGGCGGAGGCGCCCAGGAGTTGACCGCAGCGGCCACGTGCAGGGGCCGACGCCGCGCGCCGAGCGGCCAGGACCGAAAGCCGGATCGATTCGTCGAATACGGAGTTGCCCTGAAACATCGTGCGCCTTTCAACGTTTCGATTAATGGCGCCCATCGTAGGAAACCGGCGAGGCGCGCCGCATAGGTCGGCAGCCTAATTCACTGTCGGAGGCGTCCTACAGGCACACGCTCTGGACATTCGATTCTCGTCTTACAAATTACGCGTTGGCGCTCTGCATGTCCACCGGTTGGAGAGCGTGTCCTCGCCGTATTCGGCGCAATCCACTCATCGGTCTCTCGCACCGATCATCGACTCGATTCGCCTCGCAGTGCGTATTTCCATGTGCAAATTGTGGTAATCATCGCCGCCCCGGTGGCAAGTGCGTCGGTCGTTGGGGGACAAACCGCGTTCCCATCGCCCCCCGCTGTCGTCCGTTGCGCGTTAGTGATTACAATTGCCGGTAGCGCAATCACCGCTGGTCAGTCATCGACATGGCGCAACGAGACCTGCAGGATTCGATCGCCCCACTTCGACGTGCGCCATTGCTCGCGCAGATCGGCCTGATCGCCACCGTCTATTTTTTCGCGGCAAAGTTCTCGTTGTTGGTCGCGATTCCGCCGGGTTATGCGTCGGCGGTGTGGCCATCGTCGGGAATTGCGCTTGCGGCTGTTCTCCTGCTGGGAAATCGCGTCTGGCCGGGAATCTGGCTCGGCGCGGCCGCGGTCAACTACACGGTCAATGGCTCGCCTTCGCTGTCGGCCCAGATCGGATCGGGCAATACGCTGGAGGCGGTTGTCGGCGCAGCCTTTCTGCTTCGCAGCATGGGAGTGCCGTACCGGTTCGAAAGCGGAGAAGACGTCGTCAGATTCGTCGCCGTTGCCGCGTCGAGCTCCATGGTTGCCGCGACGGTCGGCGTCGGTTCGCTCGCGATGTACGGACCGGTGTCGTCGTCGGAATTTCTGCAGAACTGGTGCACGTGGTGGGGAGGCGACACTGCGGGAATCATCATCGTTGCGCCGCTGCTCCTGAGCTGGAGCGCACTCGACGCCGCCGTCTGGCCGTGGTCGAAGCGGATTGAAGGAGCATGCTTCGGACTGCTGCTGTTCATGGTCTCATGGGTGATCTTCGGCGGCGCGAAGGAGCAATTTGCGTTCTTTCCGCTGGTCTTCGTCATTGTGCCGTTCATTATCTGGGCGGCATTCCGGTTCGGCCCGCGCGAGGTCACGCTGGCCAACATGGCGACATGCTCGATCGCCATCTGGTATACCGTCGGCGGGCGCGGTCCGTTTGCGTCCGCGTCGTTGAATGAAGCATTGCTGATGTTGCTCGCATTCGTGAGCACAGTGGTGACCACCGGGCTCGTGCTTAGCGCGGTCGAGGGCCAGCGCGATCGCACCGAAGCGGCGCTGCAGCGGGTACTGGAGGAGCTCGAGGAGCAGGCCATCAGGGACCCGATGACGGGCCTCTACAACCGCCGCTATCTTCGAGATTTCCTGTCGCGTGAACTTATACGCGCCAGGCGCGCGGGCACCACGCTTGCCGTCATCATGATGGATCTTGATCAATTCAAGCGGGTCAATGACACCTTTGGTCATGATGCCGGTGACGTCGTGCTGACGCAGGTTGCCGCAATGCTCCTCAAGTCCGTCAGGGGAAGCGACGTGGTTTGTCGATTCGGCGGGGAGGAGTTCGTACTGGTTTTGACCGACGCCACCCCCGACGTCGCTCTGCGAAGATGCGAAGAGGTTCGCGCGGCATTGAAGCAGCTTGAGCCCGAGCACCAGGGCCGCGCGCTGGGCCGGCCCACCGCATCCTTCGGCGTCGCCTGGTTCCCGTATCATGCCGACGCCGATGACGCCTTGGTACACGCTTCGGATGAAGCCTTGTACCAGGCGAAGCGTTCCGGACGCGACTGCATTGCCGTCAGTTCCGCGAGGGCCAATCGACCCCGCCCGACCTAGGCTACCGGCCGGTGATCGGCGGGCTGCGTTCCGCAGCCGACGCTTGCTGGATGAAGTTGACCGGGCGTCACCTGCCGAAGGCGCGAATTCCGTGTCGTCGGCAGCCCGGCGCGCCTACGGGCGAATTTCGGTCTTCATGAACGGTTGCAGTTGCCGCGGCGCGCGCGTGACCAGCCGGCCGCGAACCCGGCTCCACCACCCGCTCGAACGATCGTCGACGTAGTTGCCGGTATCGACGCGCCCCAATGCGTCGAGGAGGCGCTCGATGGATTGAACCCGTTCCCGGCGCCGACTTCCATCAGGCAACAGGCCCAGTGCATATCGGTTGCGATAGCCGGGGTCGCGCTTGATGCAGTCGACGAGTTCGCGCTGATGCTGGGGACCCAGCGGCGACTCGGTGATCAGCAACATCCAGGCGATGACGATCGGCACCTGGTAGGTAAACGACTCTCCGGGGTGTACCTTCATTTCCCGGCGAAGGTAGGCGAACAGCAGCCGCCGGCTCTTTCGCACTCGCATGCGCGACGTCACGGATCGCCAGTCATTGCGCGGCTGGTACGCATTGACGCCCGCGAGCCGGCTCAATGCAAACAATGCATCGATGCCGTTTTCGGAATGCAGCAATGGGCGTTCCCACACTGACATGTCCGGATCCGGGGTGGGTGTCGTCGCTTGCGCTGTCTTTGCCATTGTGCTGTCCAGTCCAACAGACCCTCATCGAGCTACCGAGTTCCGTTGAAAATCCCGATGACCCTTTCGAGCGCCCGGTTTCCGTCCGGATTCCGCCGCTTACGTCGGTGCCGGAATGCGAGGCTTTCCACGGCCACCGCGCCGGGATTGCCATGGCAGCCATGGGGTCGGGCATCGATCGATCGCCTTTCCTTCGCAATGCCAGAACAATCGGCAGGACCAACGACTCGGCGATCGCGAAAAAGCATGTCCGCCACGACCGTCGCGACCGGGCTGAACCCGTAAATCTACACCATTGCCAATGGACTTGCTTGCAAACCTGCATTCCGATTTGCCGTAGTCTCGATGCCGTTGCCTGCCAGGACGGAGCAGGCATCACCGCGAGCGCGCCCGTTCCCAAACTTGCGCCGATCGCAAACTGTCGGTGCATCCGCGATTCGTGAGGTGCCGCGGATCTTTTCTATGGGCTCCCCAGGATGTCGCGGTCGTTGCGCGGCTGCGTCGGGCGCGCATTCATCGGGTAGAGCCTTCCGAAGCGCGCAATCTGCTCCGCGGAAACCGTGACCGGTACCTGCATGACGAACCACGTGACACCTTCCGTGCACGGCGGCGCCGTCAGCGAGCCGGCGTACGTGTAATACCCTTTGTTCTTCGGCAGCAGACCCAGCGCGTTGATCGTCACGCCGTCGATGACGCTCTCCTTGCCCTTGCCCGACGGCAGGTTGCTCCAGATGGTCTTCAGCACCGGATTTTCCGCCCCGGCATCGAACGGCACGGCGATGATGCCGACCTTGCCGTCCTTGTCCTTGTGCACGAGGTGCGCGGACATCTCGTGACCTTTGCCGTTGACCTTTTCCTCGCCGGGCCTGTGAAAGGTGATCGCGACAAGCTCGTAGCGCTTGCCGTTGACGGTAACCCAGCTGTCCGGTGCATAGTTGACCTGAACGGTGTGTCCGTCATCGACGATGCGCAGCGGAGACGGCTTGTAGTTGAAGAGCAGCGCGGGCAGGTCGCCCTTCCGCACGTTGGCGTCGGGAATGTCGATGGGAGATTGCAGCTCGCCGCTTGCGCACAACGCGAATTCCTTGCCGAGCTTGCCCCATTTGGCCGGGCCGGATGGCCCCGCATAGGACCAGCCTGCGGTGTCCGCGCCAATGCACGGCACGGAAAAAATCGCGAGCCCTGCGGCCAGGATCGCCACCATGATTCCATCGAATTTGCGTTCCATCACGCACCCTTTCGTCAGTGTTTCCGCGCGCCATGCATCGCGCGCCAGCCGCTTCAGCCCTTCGGCCGCTTGTCGACGACGCGCTTCGCCTTGCCGAGCGAACGCTCGACGCCGCCCGGCGCGACGATGCGCACTTCCGCCGTCACGCCGATCATCGATTTGATGTTGTGCGCGAGCTTCCTGCCGGCGGCCTCGCCATCGGCGTCTCCCGCGGCGGGCGAGCGCTCGACCACCACCGCAAGTTCGTCCAGGTTGCCGGGCCGCGTGATCTCGAGCTGGTAATGGGGCTCGAGCGCACGGTCCTTCAGGATCAGCTCCTCGACCTGCGTCGGGAACACGTTGACGCCGCGGATGATCAGCATGTCGTCGGAACGTCCCGTGATCTTTTCCATCCGCCGCATCGAGCGCGCCGTCGGTGGCAACAGGCGAGTCAGGTCGCGCGTCCGGTAGCGAATCATCGGCAGCGCTTCCTTCGTGAGCGACGTGAAGACGAGCTCGCCCTTCTCGCCGTCCGGCAGCACCTTGCCCGTTTCGGGGTCGATGATCTCGGGATAGAAGTGGTCTTCCCAGATCGTGAGCCCATCCTTCGTCTCGATGCACTCCTGCGCGACACCCGGCCCCATCACTTCCGAGAGGCCGTAGATGTCGATCGCGTCCATGGCGAGCTTGCCCTCGATCGCCGTGCGCATCGCGGGCGTCCACGGCTCGGCGCCGAAGATGCCGATCTTGAGCGAGGTCTTGCGGGGATCGATCCCCTGCCGCTCCATCTCCTCGGCGATCGCCAGCATGTACGACGGCGTCACCATGATGATGTCGGGCCGAAAATCCATGATCAGCTGGACCTGCCGTTCGGTCATGCCGCCCGACATCGGAATCACCGTCGCGCCCAGCTTCTCGGCGCCGTAATGGGCGCCGAGCCCGCCGGTGAAGAGGCCGTAGCCATACGCGACGTGGATGATGTCCCCCGCGCGGCCGCCCGCAGCCCGAATCGAACGCGCCATCAAGCTTGCCCAGGTGTCGATGTCGGAGGCGGTGTACCCGACGACCGTCGGCTTCCCCGTCGTGCCGGACGACGCGTGGATTCGCGAGACCCGCTCGCGCGGGACGGCAAACATGCCGAATGGATAGTTGTCGCGCAGATCGGATTTCACCGTAAACGGGAACCGCGCAAGGTCGGCAAGCGTCTTGCACGCGTCGGGCGCAACGCCCGCGCGGTCGAACGCCTTCCGGTAATGCGGCACGTTTTCGTACGCGTGCCTGAGCGACCAGCGCAGTCGCAGAAGCTGCAGTCCGGTCAGCTCGTCGCGGCTGGCGGTCTCGATGGGCTCGAGATCGCCGGCGGCGGGTCTCTTCGCGGTCATGGGGCGGCCTCCTCCTTGATCACGTGGCCCTTGATCCTGTAGCTCTTGCCGCGGAACAGCGCGATTTTCTCGCCCTGCTGGTTGGTCACCTCGATGTCGAACACGCCGGTGCGCCCCGAGGCGCTGCGCTCGTGTGCGACAGCGGTCAGCACGTCGCCTTCGCGCGCCGGGGCGAGAAAGTCGATTCCGCAGCCCGACGCCACCGTGTTGAGATTGTAGCTGTTGCACGCGTAGGCGAACGCGCTGTCGCAGAGCGTGAAAATGAAACCACCGTGGCAGATCGCATGCCCGTTCAGCATGTCGGCGCGGACGGCCATCGCCAGCTCCGCGCGGCCCGGTCCGACGCGGACGATCCGCATGCCGAGCCCCTGCGAGGCGACGTCGCGCGCCCACATCGCCGCCGTCACCCGCTCGGCAAGCACCTGCGCGTCGGCGGGACCCAGTGCAGGATGATGTTCACCCAACCAGCGTTCCTCCGGTCGTCGCCCGCCGCGCGACCAGCGGCGAGATCCGGTAGCGATCCTCGCCGTAATGGCCCGCCAGGTTGGCCAGCACGTCGCGCACCGTCGCGACGCCAACCGCGTCGCCCCACGCGAGCGGACCGCGAGGGTAGTTGACGCCCTGCCTCATCGCGATGTCGATCGACGCCGGCTCGGCCACCCGTTGCACCACGGCGTCGGCTGCCTCGTTGGCAAGCGCGCACACGACTCGCATGACGATCAGTCCCGCGACGTCGTCCACGCGGCTGACGGTGATGCCTGCCGCCGCGAGTGCGCCGACCGCCGAAGCCCACGCGTCGTCGCTGCAGCTGTCGGCGCGCGCCGCCGCAAGGCGCGGCGCCGTCGCGAAATCGTGCGCGAGGTCGAAGAGCACGAGGTCGCGCACACCCGTTGCCGCGACGCGCGACGTCGCGGTGCGCCCGTCGGTCATGGCGAGCCAGGCGCCGCCCGCCTTGCCGGCGATGTGGAGTGCGCCGCCCGGAAACCGGGAATCGGCGCGCGCGCGTTCGACCGATACGCCGGCGGCAGCCATGCGGTCGGCCAGCGGTGACGCGATGCCGATGTCGCCATGCAGCGTGACGGCGCCGGGCACGGGTCCGGCGGGCTCGCGGTGGGGCTCGGGTCTGGCCGCTTGCGGTCCGTAGTCGTAGAAGCCGCGTCCCGATTTCCGGCCGAGCCACCCTGCGGCAACGAGTTCCTGCTGCCGCACCGACGGCGCATAGCGCGGATCGCGGAAGAACCCCTCCCAGACGCTTCTCGTCACCGCGAAATTCACGTCGAGACCGATCAGGTCCATCAATTCGAAGGGGCCCATCCGGAAGCCGCCCGCCTCGCGCAACACGGCATCGATCGTGGCCGCATCGGCTGCACCTTCGGCCAGCAGCCGCAGTCCTTCGCCGTAGAAGGGCCTCGCGCATCGGTTGACGATGAATCCGGGCGTGGACGCGGCGCGCACGGGAGCCTTGCCCCAGGCCGCCGCCGTCGCGAACGCGGTTTCCGCGACATCGGGCGACGTCGCGAGGCCGCGGACGATCTCGACCAGCGGCATCATCGGCACCGGATTGAAGAAATGCATGCCGACCACCCGGCCCGGATGGGTGAGCCCCGCCGCGAGCTCGGTGATCGACAGCGACGACGTGTTCGTCGCCAGGATGCAATCCGGCGCGACCACGTTCTCGAGCCGCGAAAAGAGTTCGCGCTTCGCGCCGGCATCCTCGACGATCGCCTCGATGACGAGCTGCGCCATGCAGGCGTCGGGCAGCGTGACCACCGTCGCGATTCGCCCGACGGCGGCGTCCGCGTCCGCCTGGGAAAGCCGGCCCTTCGCGGTCTGCTTCGCGAGCGCGTCGGCAATGCCCGCCTTCGCGGCATCGGCGGCACCGAAGCGGGTGTCGTGCAGCTGAACGCGGTGACCGGCCAGCGCCGCGACCTGCGCGATGCCCGCGCCCATGGCACCGGCGCCGATGACGGCGACGGTCGCATTGGCGGTCAGTGCGGCAGCCATGGGCGATGGCGCCTCAGCGGCCGGTGAACTTCGGTTGCCGCTTGGCCATGAAGGCGGCGACGCCCTCGCGATAGTCGTCGGAACCGCCGAGTTCGCGCATGAATTCACGTTCGAGGTCGAGCTGCGTCTCGAGCGCGTTCGCGCCGCTCGCGTAGAGCGCCTGCTTGGTCCGCGCCAGCCCGCGGGTGGGCGCCTGCGCAAAGTGCGCGGCAAGGCTTTCCGCCAATGCAGGCAACTCGGCGTCTTCCACGCATTGCCAGATGAGGCCCCATGCGGCGGCCCGCTCCGCGCTGATTTTCTCGCCCAGCATCGCCATCCCCATCGCGCGCGCCGTTCCGACGAGCCGCGGCAGGAAATAGGTTCCGCCGGTGTCCGGGATCAGGCCGAGCTTGGAGAAGGCCTCGATGAAGCTCGCCGACTTGGCCGCGACGACGATGTCGCAGGCAAACGCAAGGTTGGCGCCTGCGCCTGCGGCAACCCCGTTCACGGCGCAGATCACGGGCAACGGCAACGAGCGAAGCCCCAGCACGAGCGGCTTGTAGTTGCGTTCGATGGACGCGCCGAGGTCGACCGGCGCATCACCCGCCGAGACCGCACGATCCGACAGATCCTGTCCCGGCACAGAAGCCGCGCCCGTTACCGGTGAGAAGCAGGACCCGCGCCGAACGCTCTGCGCGCACGAGACCGAGCGCGTCGCGCACCTCGGCATGCATCGCGTCGTTGAAGCTGTTCAGGCGGTCCGGCCGGTTCAAGGTCAGCCGCGCGATCCCGCCCTCCTGCGCAAAGAGGATATGCTCGTAGCTCATGGACGCGCGTCGCGAATCCGTGCCGATCAGACGTGCCGTCGGCTCTGGACCACGCGGAATCGCCCCGCGACGAACGCCGCATCCGTCAGCGCCGCGTTGGCCGCCGGATTGGCGCCGGTGCCATGGAAATCCGAGAACGCCGCCGACTGGTTGACGAACACGCCGCCCGTCAGGTTGATCGAAAGAGCGACACCGGCGTCCTCCGCAACGTCGGTCGCCCGCGCGATCACGTCGTCGCGCGACGAGTACACGGACAGCGTCAGCGCCCCCTTGCGCAGCACGGCGTCGCGTGCGATCGCGAGACTTTCGGCGGTGTCCCTGGTCGCGATCACGAATGCGACCGGCCCGAACCATTCCTCGAGGTACTTGTCCGAATCAGCCGCTGAAAGCTTGACGATGAGGGGAGTCCGGATCGTCGCGCCGGCGAACTGCGGATGCGCGAGCGCCTGGGTGTCGAGCACGATCGACCCCAGCGAACGCGCGGCCTCGAGACGCTTCAGCACGCCGTCGTTGACTACGGCGCCAAGGAATCTCGACGGCGCGCGCCGGGTCGGCGAGCAGCTTCTGCACGCCGTCGGCAAGTCCGGCGGCCACCTGATCGAACGACAAATGCCCCTCCGGCGTGTCGATGCCTCCCTGCGGAATGTAGATGTTCTGCGGCGCCGTGCACATCTGGCCGGTATAGAGCGACAGCGAGAACGCGACGTTGCGCACCAGCCCCTTGAAGTCGGCGGTCGAGTCGACGACGATCTGGTTGACGCCCGATTTCTCGGTGAACACCTGAGCCTGCCGCGCATGGTCTTCGAGCCAGTTTCCGTTCGCGGCGCTGCCGGTGAAATCGATGATGCGGACGTCGCTGCGCAGTGCGAGCTTCTGCGCGACGTCGTCGCTCGCGGCGTGGGCGAACAACGTGACGATGTTGGGATCGAACCCGGCATCCACCAGAACCTCGCGCGCGATCTTCACCGTGAGCGCAAGCGGAAGGATCGCGGCCGGATGGGGCTTGACGACGACCGCATTGCCGGTGGCGAGGTCCGCGAAAAGCCCGGGAAACCCGTTCCACGTGGGGAACGTGCAGCACCCGATCACGAGCCCGATCCCGCGCGGCACGACGCGGAAGCGCTTTTCCATCTTCAGCGGCTCGTTCTTGCCCTGCGGCTTCTCCCAGTGCGCCGACGCAGGGATGCGGCGAATCTCGTCCCACGCGTAGGCCACGGCCTCGAGGCCGCGGTCCTGTGCATGCGGCCCACCCGCCTGGAATGCCATCATGAACGCCTGCCCCGTCGTGTGCATCACCGCGTTGGCGAACAGGAAGCTCTGCTGGTTGATGCGGGCGAGTGTTTCGAGGCAAACGCCCGCCCACGCTTCGGGCCCGGCCCTGCGCCACGACGACTGCGCCTCACCGATCGCCGCGAACAGCGTATCCGGGTCGCCCTTCGGATAGGTGATGCCAAGCGGCATCCCGTACGGCGATTTCTCGCCGCCGATCCTGCCGATCGTACCCGGCTGGTCGAGCGGGAACGGCTTGTCCTTCAGCGCTTCGAAGGCGGCCTTCCCGGCCTCCGCTGCGCCCTCGCCATAGACTTTCGGGCTCGCCGATTCGGGGTACGCGCTCCAGTAACTGCGGGCGGCAATGGCTTCCACGGCGCGATCGAGCGTCGCGCGATGGCGTTCGAAAAACGGATGCGGCACGGCGGGCTCCCGGGGCACTTCGTTGGCGACGAAACTCTAGCACGGCGAACACGGGGTTCGCAGTGCGCGCCTTTTATGCAGTCTGATCGTAATCGACGGTGACCTGGTCCGTCACCGGGTAACTCTGGCAGGTCAGCACGAAGCCGCGCGCGACCTCGTAGTCCTCGAGCGCAAAGTTGACGTCCATGTCGGCCTCGCCCGCGACGAGCTTGGCACGACAGGTCGAGCAGACACCGCCCTTGCACGAATACGGCAGCTCGACGCCGGCCTTGAGCCCGGCCTCCAGAATGCTCTCCTTGCCCTTCTCCAGCGTGAACGAGCGCGTTGCGCCGTCCAGAATCACGGTGACCTCGCAATCGGCGCGGCCCGGCGCAGGCGCGCTGCTGGCCTTGTGCTCGTGCTTCGGGATGCTGGCAGCGAAACGTTCGATCCGGATGCCGGTTTCCGGGAAGCCGCAGGCACGCAGCGCTTCGGCGACTGCCTGCATCATTCCGTCGGGCCCGCAGAGATAGACCGCGTCGACGGCCGCGAGGTCGACCCAGTGCGCGAGGAGCGCCTGCGCCTTCTCGCGATCGATGCGGCCGTGCAGCAGCGGGATGTCCTGCGCCTCGCGCGAGAGCACGTGCACCAGATTGAATCGCGTCAGGTACGCATCCTTCAGCTCGGCGAGCTCGTCGCGAAACATGACGGTGCCCGACGCGCGATTGCCGTAGAAGAGCGTGAACTGGCTTGCCGGCTCGGCCGCGAGGGTCGTGCCGATGATCGACAGCATCGGCGTGATCCCGCTGCCCGCCGCGAATGCGACGTACCGACCGGCACGGGTCGCCACCGGCGCGACGCCGAAATGCCCCAGCGGCGGCATGACCTCCAGCGTATCGCCCGCGGCGACCGATTCGCCCGCCCAGGTCGAGAAAACACCTCCGGCGCTCTTCTTGACGGCGATCCGGAGCGCACCCTCCTGCACCGTCGAGCAGATCGAGTAGGAACGCCGTATGTCCTGATCGCCGATCCTTGCGCGGACCGTTACGTGCTGGCCCGCTTCGAATCTGAACGCTGCCTCGAGGTCCGGCGGAACCGCGAACGTGAGCGCCACGGCGTCGCGCGTCTCGCGCTCGACGGTCGCCACTTTCAGCGGATGGAACTTGCTCATGGTGAGGCGCCCCCTGCCCGACGGCAACGAGGACCGATAGGTCGACGCATCAATGCGGCTTGAAGTAGTCGAACGGCTCGAGGCACGCTTCGCAGCGGTGCTGCGACTTGCAGGCGGTCGACCCGAACCGGGACAGGAGCTGCGTGCGCTCCGACCCGCAGCGCGGGCACGGCACGACGACCGCCGCGCGACGCGGCGAGCGCAATCCCGAAATGTCGACGCGCGTCGCTCCCGCCACGGGGGCCGCGGGCGGCGCGATCCCGTAGGCGCGAAGCTTGGACCGCGCCTCCGGCGAGATCCAGTCGGTGGTCCACGCCGGAGAAAGCCGGGTTTCAAGCTGCACGCGCGACACTCCCGCCGCCATCAGTGCGTCACGTATGCCCGACGCGATAAGCTCGGTCGCCGGGCAACCGGAATAGGTCGGTGTGACGCGCACGACGAGCATGGTCGGGTCGCCGATGTCCCACTCGAGACTGCGGACGATGCCGAGTTCGACGACGGAGACCACCGGGATCTCGGGGTCGGGCACGGCGTCGAGCGCCCGCCACAGTTCGGCAAGCGTCGGTGGCGCGACGGTGGCGTCGACAGGAATCATGCGCAACTCGGTCGTCGGCATCGACGTGCTCACCATTGCGCGCCCGGATACGCGCGCTGCATGAACTGCATCTCGGCCAGCACGTAACCGAGGTACTCCGTATGCGCGCCCTGCTTGCCTCCGCGCTGCATGTGGCCGTACGCCGGCACGGAAATCGTGGCGTCGGCAAGGACCGCCTCGACGCGCTCCCGCCAGGGCGCCGCAAGCGTGCGCACGTCGGCGGCGATGCCCGCGTCGATCAGCGTGATCTCGTCGTCGTCCGCGGCGAACATTTCCCCCGTGTACGTCCAGAGGTTGTCGATGGCCGCCTGCATCTTCGCGTGCGATTCGTCGGTGCCGTCGCCCAGCCGGATCACCCAGTCGCCGGAACGGTCGACGTGGTACGCGACCTCCTTGGCCGCCTTCGCGGCGATCCCGGCGATACGCGAATCGCGCGAGCCGGCAAGGACGTCGAGTGCCTGCTCGTGCCACACGTCGAAAAGGAACTGCCGCGCCATGGTGTCGGCAAAATTGCCGTTCGGTTGCTCGGTGACGAGGAGGTTGCGGAATTCCCCGCCGTCGCGCAGGAACGCAAGCTGGTCCTCGTCCCGCCCCTTGCCCGCGAAGCGCGCCTCGACCTCGCCGGCGTAGGACAGCCACATACGCGCCTGGCCGAGCAGGTCGAGGCCGACGTTGGCGAGGGCCAGATCCTCCTCGAGCACCGGCCCCTTGCCGACCCACGCACCCAGACGTTGCGCCAGGATGAGCGGCGAATCGCCGAGGCGCAACAGGTAGTCGAACAACGGACGGTCCGGGACCATGGCGCTCACAGATGCTTCACTTCGTCGGGCATCGGGAAGAACGTGGGGTGCCGGTAGACCTTGCTGTTCGCGGGCTCGAACAGGGCTTCCTTGTCGCCGGGCGCCGAGGCGACGATCGCCGACGAAGGCACGGCCCAGATCGAGACGCCCTCGTTGCGCCGCGTGTAGACGTCGCGCGCGTTCTTGATCGCCATCGCGCCATCGGCCGCGTGAAGGCTGCCGACGTGCTTGTGCGCGAGCCCGTGCTGCGAGCGGATGAAGATTTCCCAGAGCGGCCATTCGGTAGTCATCGGAATCCTCCTAGGCGACTTTCGCCGCGCGCGCGGCCTGTTTTTCCGCATGCGCCATCGCCGCCTCGCGAACCCATTCGCCGTCTTCCCACGCCTTGACGCGCGTGGCGAGGCGGTGCCGGTTGCACGGTCCGTTGCCCTTGATCACCTCGTAGAACTCGGTCCAGTCGATCGCGCCGAAATCGTAGTGGCCGCGCTCCTCGTTCCACTTGAGATCGGCATCCGGCACCCTCAGGCCGAGATAATCGGCCTGCGGCACGGTCTGATCGATGAAGCGCTGCCGCAATTCGTCGTTCGAGAGGATCTTGATCTTCCAGGCGGCGGACTGTGCGCTGTGGACGCTTTCGGCGTCCGGCGGGCCGAACATCATCACCGACGGCCACCACCAGCGATCGAGCGCGTCCTGCGCCATCGTCTTCTGCTCCGCCGTCCCGCGGGCGAGCGACATCATGATGTCGTAGCCCTGCCGCTGGTGAAAGCTTTCCTCCTTGCACACCCGCACCATCGCCCGCGCGTAGGGGCCGTACGAGCACCGGCAGAGCGGTATCTGGTTCATGATCGCCGCGCCGTCGACCAGCCAGCCGATCGCGCCGACGTCCGCCCAGGTGAGCGTCGGGTAGTTGAAGATGCTCGAATACTTGGCGCGGCCCGCGTGCAGATCGTCGATCATCCGGTCGCGCGACATGCCGAGCGTCTCCGCTGCGGCATACAGGTAGAGCCCGTGGCCGCCCTCGTCCTGCACCTTGGCCATGAGGATCGCCTTGCGCTTGAGCGAAGGCGCGCGGGTGATCCAGTTGCCTTCCGGCAGCATGCCGACGATCTCCGAATGCGCGTGCTGTGAAATCTGCCGCACGAGCGTCTTCCGATAGGCGTCCGGCATCCAGTCCTTGGGCTCGATCTTGACGTCGGCATCGATTCGCGCCTGGAACGCCTGTTCGTCCGCCGACATCTCGGCCATCGTTGCCACCGCCTTGACGCCGGTATCGACCATCTGCGCGTACATCGGATCCTCCGCTTGCGCGTGCCCGCTGCGGGCCGCCGCGACGAGGCGAAACGATACACTTCCCGGGCGCAGCGTGTAAAGTATGTATCATTTCCACGAACGCGCCGTCGATACGCCCAGCGCATGCGCTCCCCCGTTCCCCTGCCCGACCCGCACGTGCGGCGCTGGATCGCGCGGGAGCTCGCGGCGGCGCCGCCCCGGGCTCCGTCGCTGATCATCACGGTCTGGGGCGACGGCATCGCGCCCCATGGCGGCGCCGTGATGCTGCCCGGCCTGATCCGGCTGCTGGCCAGCGTCGGCATCAACGAGCGGCTCACCCGGACGAGCGTTTTCCGTCTTGCGCGTGAACGCTGGCTGACCGCGCGGCGACGCGGCCGTCGAAGCCTTTATCGGCTCACGACGTCCGGCGCGACCCGCTTTGCCCAGGCCTACCGCCGCATCTATGCGCCGCCGGACACGAATTGGGACGGCGACTGGGCGATCGTGATCGCCGATGGGCCTGCCGCACGTCGCCGTCAGGCGTTGCGCGACGAGCTTCGCTGGGAAGGATTCGGCGTCCTGGCGCCTGGCGTCTATGCGAGGCCGGTGCACGCGGCGGATGCGGTTCCGCCGGCGATCACCGGACACGGTGCCGGGATCTTCGTGGTGCGGGCCCGCGATGTCGCCGGGCAGTCCGGAGATTCGCTGGCGGCTGCCGTTCCGCGCGCGTGGGACCTGACCGGCATCGCCGCGGATTACCGGAAATTCCTGCGCCGCTTCGGTGGCGTCATCGAGCGGTTTCGCCGCACCCGGGAAGCCGGTCACGATCCGCGGCAGTGCTTCGTCGTGCGCACGCTGCTGATCCACGAGTATCGGCGCGTGCTGCTGCGGGATCCCCGGCTGCCGGTGGCGCTCCTGCCGCTCGACTGGCCCGGCGCAGCGGCGTACGCCCTATGTCGCGACTTCTACCGCCTCACGCATCGCAGCGCCGAGCGTCATCTGGTCGCCGTTCTGGAAGGCCCGCAAGGCGTTCTGCCGCCGGCCAACACGGCGTTCTACGAGCGCTTCGGCGGTCTCGACGGATAACGCGCGACGGCGCAATGCTAGCGCCCGACGCCGGCAAGCACGTCGGCCTTGAGGAAGCGTTCGACGACCAGCATGAATCCAATGGACGGAATCAGCAGCAGGAGCGCCGTGATCGACGCGATCTGGTAGTTGCCGCCCATGCTGGCGTTGAACATCAGCAGCGGCAGCGTGGTCACGTCCGGCACGCCGACGAAATAGGTTCCGGTGAACTCGTCGAGGGATTCGAGGAACACGAAGATCGCGCTCGCGATGAGACCCGGGGCCGCGAGCGGAAGCGTCACCGTGCGAAAGCACGTCCACGGCGAGGCGCCCATGTTGCGCGCAGCTTCCTCGAGCGACGGCTCGACGGACGCGAAGGCAGCCGACGCGATCCACACCGCGAGCACGAGCCCGTGCGACGCGTGCACGAGTACGACGCCGAAAACCGTGCCGTTCAGCCCTATCTCGTAGAACACCCGCGCGATGTTCACGTACACCGGCAGGTTCGGCACCGCCTGCGGCAGCAGGAACGCGAGCAGGATGAGACCGCGCCAGCGCAGCTTGAGCCTCGCCAGCGCGTAGCCGGCAGGTACCGCCACCGCAAGACTCAGTGCCACCGTAAGCACGGCGATCCATATGCTGGTGCCGAGCGACCCCAGGGCATTCCCGCGCGGGCTGAACACGCGCCCCCAGAACGAGAAGCCGAACTCCTGCGGGATCTTGTTGGGGAAGTACCACTTCTCGGCGAACGCCCACAGGAAGAGATTGGCGAGCGGACCGAAGATCGCGAACGCGACGAGCCCGAGCACCACGGCCATGCCGAGCATCTGCGGCCACCTCGACACAGTCCGAAAGCTCATGCGCCGACCTTCGCCGCGGTGTGCCGGAGGTAGAACCATGCGCCCGCCGCGGCGACGAGGAGGGACATCAGGCACAACGCATTGGCCACCGCGTAATCGGACAGCGTGCTGATCCGGTACGCGACGTCGACCGTGATCATCGTCGGCGAATTGGGATTGATCATCATCGGAACCGACAGCACCGAAAGCATCGTGACGAACGACAGGACCAGCCCGACGAGGAGCGTTCCGCGCACCTGCGGCAGCACGATGTCGATCAGCACCCGGAGGCGGCGGGCACCGAGATTGCGCGCCGCCTCGATGTGCTGGGACTCGAGCGAGGCCATCGCACCGGCCAGGAGCAGCGTCACGAACGGCGCCTGTTTCCACACGAAGGCCACCACGATGCCCCGCCAGTCGAGCAGGCTCTGCGCGGACAGCGGGTCGATCAACCCGGAGCCGATCAGCACGTGATTGAGCATGCCGTTCTTGGCGAGAAACGTCCGCATGATCTGCCCGGTGACGATGAACGGGATGAACAGCGGCCAGCGGTACAGCCAGCGCAGGATCGCCACGGCGCGCGGATTTTCGCCGAGCGTCAGGTAGCCTGCGATGGCGATCGCGATGAGTCCGATCAGTAGCGTCGACAGCAGCACGATGCCGACCGTGAACAGGAGATCGGTCCGGTAGAGATCCCACGCCTTGGCGAAATGCTCGAGCGTGAAATCTCCGCCTTTGGTGCGAAAGGCGAGTACGGCGGAAAGGATCAGCGGAAAGACGAAGAACGCGGCGATCACCGCGAGCGCGGGAGCGACGAGCGCGTACGCCCACCAGCTCCCCACGCCCGTTCCGTCGCCCGGCACCCGCTCGCCGCTGCGCATCCCCATCTGTCCCGACAACCTCTGCCGCTCGGGTTCGCGACGCTACTTCAGCACCACCCGCTCGTACCCTTCGACGATATCGGTGAAGTAATCCGACAGCGGGAATGGCCGGCCGTACTGCGACAGCTGCGACGGCGAAATGTCGGTGAAGAGCTTGTTCCAGTCCGCCGTCGAAAGCTTCGCCTGCACGAACTGCGGATCGATGCCCGGATACCAGTTGAACTGCTTGACGATCCCGTCCGCCTGGACCTCGGGACTCTCGGCGAAATCGATGAACTTCTTCGCCAGCGCAGCGTTGGCGGCCTTGGCCGGGATCACGTAATACATCGGCTGGCCCGGCAGTCCCGGCGAGGGCAGCGCGAGCTTGATCTTCGGGCTCATCTTGCCGTCCGCCTGCCACGTGTAGAACATGTCGACCCAGACAGGTCCCATCGCGATCTCGCCGCGGTTCAGCATGTCGAGCGTGCCCGCGTTGCCCGGCGTCATGACGACGTTCTGGTTGAACTCCTTGAGGCCCGCAAGCGACTTGTCGATGATCGCCTTGTCGCCGGCGGCGTACGGACCCTTCTCCAGCTTGTCGCCGAGACCGCTGTTGGCCGACACCCAGCCCATCACGAAGCCGACGCCCGACATCCCGCCCTTGACGCCGTTGTAGCCGAATTGCTTCGGGTTCTTCTTCACCCACTCCGTCAGCTCGGCGTACGACTTGGGCGGCGCCTTGACGAGGTCCGGGTTGTAGGCGAACGCGATCTGGCTGTGGAACATCGGCAGCACGTAGCCGTCGACATTGGCGCCGAGCGCGTTCTTGGCGGTGTCGCGCGACACGAGCTTGCCCGCCGCGATGTCGCCCCGGTACGACATCAGCAGTTTCTCGTTCACCATCGTGGCCGCGCCGCGCTGGTGAACGACGGCGACGTCCGTGTCCCAGGAGGCGTTGCCCGCCTTCTGCTGCGCCGACAGCTTTTCGTAGATCTTCTGCGACCCGGCGTCACCGGGGCCGGTGCCGACGGCACGCACCTTGACGCCCGGGTTCATCGCCTCGAACTTGGGCCCCAGGTAATTGTTCACGTAATCGACCATGTTCTGGTCGCCGGCCGAGACGACGTTGAGCGTTGTCTGCGCGACAGCCGGCGGCAGCGCGGCGAACGCGCCGGCCGCGGCCAGCGCGAGCAGGATGCGGAATTTCATGCGACCTCCCGATCATTGGTGGATTGCCCGGTGGGAAAAAGCAGGAGCGCGGCCAAGGGCACGACGACCGAAGCCGCCGTGCCTTCCGCCACGCGCTCCGGCGCGTGAACCCAGATGTCGGCACCGGCGGCGCGAACGCGATACCGGTACCCTTGCCCGACATAGATCGTCTGGGCGATGACGCCGTCGATGACGAGCGCTTCGCCGACCTTTTCGGGCGCCGCTTCGAGTCGGGCGGCATCGCTGCGAAAGTGGGCGCGCAACCGCGGACCGTTCGCCCCTTCGCCGTTGGCGACGGCGTAGCGGCCGGACGCGATGCCGATCACGTCGAGCGCGTTGTCGGCGCCCATGAACCCGGCGACGAAAGCGCTCTTCGGCCGCTGGAAGATCTCCTCGGGAGTGCCCACCTGCACGACGCGCCCGGCGTCGATGACCGCAATGCGGTCGGCGAGCGTCAGCGCCTCCTCGCGATCGTGCGTCACGTACACCGACGTGATGCCGACGCGCTTCTGCAGCGCGCGCAATTCGTGGCGCAATTCGATCCGCACCTTGTAATCGAGGTTCGACATCGGCTCGTCGAGAAGCAGCAGCGCGGGATTGACCGCAAGCGAGCGCCCCAGCGCCACGCGCTGTCGCTGGCCGCCCGAGAGCTGTGTCACCGGACGGGAGCCGAAGCCGTCGAGCTGCAGGAGCTTCAGCATTTCGACCACGCGCGCCGCGATCGCGTCCTTCTTCCAGCCGCGCATGGAGAGCCCGTAGCCGATGTTCGCGGCGACGTTCATGTGCGGCCACAGCGCGTAGGACTGGAACATCATCGCCGTGTTGCGCTTCTCGGGCGGCAATCCGGAGATGTCCGCACCGTCGACGCGGATGGCACCGGACTCGGGACGGATGAACCCTGCAATCGATCGCAACAGCGTCGTCTTGCCGCAGCCCGAGCTGCCCAGGAGCGCGATCATCTCGCCACGCTCGACGTCGAGGCTCACGTTGTCGAGGACACGGGTCGCACCGTAGCAGACGCAGAGATTCTCGATCGACAGGTACGCCATGCCGCAGCTCTATCTTTGCCCAAGGGTCAGCCAGATCGGCCGCTCAGTATGACGCGTCGGCGACGCCATGCGCACGGGGTCGGCGACGCGCCGTGGAACCGGGCGCCGAAATGGAGGACGGCCATGCGGATTGGTGCGGCGCAGCAACCGCTCCTGCCCAGCCAAATCCCGCCGGACGACCCGAAGCGGCTCTTCGTCGTCGTCATCGTCGTCATCGTCGTCGTAGCCCTCGTCGTCGTCAGGGTCGATGTTGCCGCCATCCGTGCCTTTGTCATCGTCCTCGTCCTCGTCGTCATCGTCGTCGCCCGGATCGACCGTTTCGCCACCCGCGACGATGAACGATGACCGAAACGAGGCAGCCGCAGGCAACTCGCAGCGCAATGTCGACGGTCGTCGCCGGCGCATCCGCGAGCACGGCCACGACCGCGGCAATCGATCGAGGCAGGAGGTTGTCTGAAGGACGGCACATGGGAATCGCAACGGTAACCCACAATCGGGAGACGACTCAACGCCGGTCTGTTATCGACTGCGGTCAAGTGACGCCGTCGCGAAACGCCCTCAATCCGAAGTTGACCGGGCGAATTGCCGCTGTCGAGAGTGTTTGTCGGTGATCATCCCGACGAACCCGTGGCTGTCGCACGGCACGAGTAAGCGCACAAAAGGCGCGAGCGTCCCACGTCGATTTCGGCCGGTATGCGTCAGAACGAATACGGGTTGCGGGCGAAGTGGCGCCGTTGACGTGGACGGCGTGGCGCGGCCCAAAGGGGTCCGTCGTCAATCTCCAGCGGGAGTGCAGCTCAGGGAGGCGGGATGCGCAGCACCTGGCCGGGGTAGATGCGGTCGGGATTCGAGACCATCGGTCGGTTGGCCTCAAATATCTTCATGTACTTGTTCGGGTCGCCGTAGTTCGCCTTTGAGATCTTCGAGAGATTGTCGCCCGCGACCACGGTGTCGTAGGTCGCCTCCGGCTCACTTCGGTCGACTCTCATCATGTCGTTGACGTGGCTCACCCCGGAAACGTTGCCGCAGCAGAGGACGATCTTTTCCTTCGTCGCCTGGTCGGTCGCGAC
Source organism: uncultured beta proteobacterium (assembly GCA_963726765.1). Classification (GTDB taxonomy): domain Bacteria; phylum Pseudomonadota; class Gammaproteobacteria; order Burkholderiales; family Casimicrobiaceae; genus CAIWHR01. Next base: position 495,456 of record CAVSDH010000004.1, read on the forward strand.
ACCGAATACGGAGACCGACGTTGTCGCACCATCGTAGGTCACCGTGAGCCCCGTGGTCGAGAGACCCTGCGTCCGGACGTAGCCGAGGATCGCATCGCCCGCCGCGTCGTTGGATGCCTTGAGCGCCGCCTCGTCGGCGGGCGCCGCGACGGCCTTGGCCATCGCTTCCTTGGCTTTGCCGCCGCCAAACAGCTTCTCGCCGGCCTCCTTCGACAAAACTGATGAGACTCATCTTCGCTCCATGATCGAAATGTGTGGAACATGCTGCGAATCGCCTTCGGCAGCACGGGGCATGCATAGTCAGGATACACCCGCGCACGTACACGCGGCGATCGACGATCGATCGAAGGGCAGCGCCGCCGGTTTGCCTATAATGAGCACTGCCCTTCGCGTTCCGCCCGCGTATGTCCACTCCCGTAAACACTGCGCCGACGCCGCTCTCCGTCCGCCCCGGCTCGTGGGACGCGTGGCGCGTCGCGCTGCGACCGAGGACGCTGTGGATCGCGACCATTCCGGTGGTCGTGGCGACCTGCCTTGCGTGGTCGCAGGACCGAGTTTTCGATCCATCCGTCGCACTCATCGCTCTCGCGGCGTCCGTGCTGATGCAGGTCGTCACCAACCTGCAGAACGACGTCGGCTACACCGAGCGCGGCGGCGAGACCGGAACCCGGATCGGGCTACCGCGCGCGACCGCCAACGGCTGGTTAGGTATTCGCGACGTCAAGCGCGCGATCGTCGCCACCATCGCGCTCGCCATCGTCGTGACGCTGCCGCTGATGATCCGCGGAGGTTGGCCGATCGTCGCCACGGGCATCGCCTCCACGCTCGCCGCGTGGGCTTACATGGGCGGCCCGCGGCCGATCGCCTACACACCCCTCGGCGAATTGATCGTCTTCGTGTTTTTCGGCCTCGTCGCGGTCTGCGGCGCGTATTACCTGCAGACGGGGACGCTCGACCTCGTGGCATGCGTCGCCGGGGCGGCGGTCGGAATGCACGCGGCGGCGGTACTGCTCGTCAACAACTTCCGCGATTGCGACCACGACCGCGCGACCGGTCGGCGCACGCTCGCGATCGTGCTGGGTCGGGGCGCCTCGCTGCGACTCTACACGAGCCTGCTCTTCCTGCCCTTTCCCCTCGCCATCCTTGCCGCGTGGATCGGCCAATCCGCGTTGCTTGCGCTACCTCTTGTCGCACTTCCCTGGGCGTGGCGGCTTGCCCACGCCGTCACCCACGCACCGCCCGGACCGGCGCTCAACGCGCTGCTTTTTCGTACCGTGCTGCTCGAGGTCACGTTCGGCCTTCTGCTGTCGGCCGGCGCGATCGTCCACGGATTGCGGTGAACGCTCGACGCACGAGCGCCGACACGATGCTGCAATGAGTGAATTCGCGCCCGTCGAAACCCGGCTCGAGATCCGGCCGGACTGGACCGACCTCAACGGCCACATGAACGTGGCGTATTACGTGCTGGCCTTCGATCGCGCGACCGATGCGCTCTACGATCGCCTTGGCGTCGGGTGGTCGAGCCTCGAGCAGGGCCGCTCGCTGTTCACCCTCGCGATGAACGTCGACTATCTGCACGAGGTGTTCGCGGGCGAGACGGTGCGCATCTCGAGCCGTGTCATCGATTGCGACGCGAAGCGGCTCCACTACTGGCACGAAATGACGCGCGCGCGCGACGGCACGCTCGCCGCGACGAACGAGATCGTCGCGCTCAACGTGGCCATGGCAACACGGAAGAGCGAGCCCTTTCCTGCGGAGATTGCGCAACGCCTTGCCGCGATGAGGGCCGCGCACTCGGCGCTCCCGCTGCCGAAGCAGGCCGGCCGCAAGCTCGGGCTCCGCCGCTGAGGGCGGCGGCGTCTACAGCCGGAGCGCGACGTCGGTGCCCTGCGCAATGGCGCGCCGCGCGTCGAGCTCGACGGCGACGTCCGCGCCGCCGATCAGCGTGACCGGCATACCGGTCGCGCGCAACGGTTCCAGAAGCTCACGGCGCGGTTCCTGCCCTGCGCAGACGACCACGGTATCCGCCTCGATCAGGTGCGGCTTCCCGTCGACCCGGATGTGCAGACCGTCGTCGTCGATGCGCTCGTAGTCGACCCCGGGCATCATCCTGACGCCGCGACGCTTCAGCAGCGTCCGGCGAATCCAGCCCGTCGTTTTCGCCAGTCCCTCGCCGACCTTGCCGCCTTTGCGCTGAAGCAGGCATACCTCGCGCGGCGACCGCGGCTCCTCCGGCGTCGCCACGCCGCCGCGCTCCGCATAGCCGAGGTCGATGCCCCATTCCTGCGGAAAAATCTCGGCGTCGTTGCCGCCGCTGTGCGTGAGGAACTCGCCGACGTCGAAGCCGATGCCGCCAGCTCCGATGATGGCCACACGGCGCCCGGCCTCGCGCCGGCCGAGGACAATGTCGACATAGCTCGCGACCTTTGCGTGCCCGATGCCCGGGATCGACGGCGTGCGCGGCACGACACCGGTCGCGAGCACGACATGGTCGAAGCCCGCAAGGTCCCCCACCGAGACGCGCTGCCCCAAGCGCAGCGACACGCCGGTGATTTCGATCCGGCGCCGGAAATATCGCAGCGTTTCGGCGAACTCCTCCTTGCCGGGGATCCGCTTCGCGAGGTTGAACTGCCCGCCGACGTCGTCCGACTCCTCGAACAGCGTCACGGCGTGCCCCGCCTCCGCGGCGGTCGTCGCGCACGCGAGACCGGCGGGCCCGGCGCCCACGACGGCCAGGCGCATGGGGGCAACCGCGCGCTTCACGACGATCTCGGTTTCGTGGCACGCGCGCGGATTGACGAGGCACGTCGCGATCTTCCGCTCGAAGATCTGGTCGAGGCACGCCTGGTTGCAGGCGATGCACGTGTTGATCTCGTCGGGGCGGCCCGCGGCCGCCTTGGCCACGAAATCCGCATCGGCGAGAAATGGGCGCGCCATCGACACCATGTCCGCGTCTCCGCGCGCGAGCAGCAGGTCGGCGACGCCCGGATCGTTGATCCGGTTGGTCGCGATCAGCGGCACCTTTACGGAATCCTTCATCCGGCGGGTCACCCACGCGAATGCGGCACGGGGCACCATCGTCGCGATGGTCGGGATGCGCGCCTCGTGCCAGCCGATCCCCGTGTTGATCAGCGTGGCGCCCGCGGCCTCGACCGCCTTGCCGAGCGCGACCACTTCCTCCCACGTGCTGCCGCCGTCGACGAGATCGAGCATCGAGAGCCGGTAGATGATGATGAATTCGCGCCCCACGGCTTCGCGCGTACGGCGCACGATCTCGACCGGAAAACGGGAGCGCCTCGGGAAGTCTCCTCCCCATTCGTCGTCCCGCAGGTTCGTCCGCGGCGCGACAAACTGGTTGATGAGATAGCCCTCGGATCCCATGATCTCGACACCGTCGTACCCGGCGCGCTGCGCAAGGCGCGCGCAGCGAACGTAGGCGGCGATCGTCTTCGCGACGCCCCAGCCCGTCAGCGCGCGCGGGCGAAACGGCGTGATCGGCGAGCGGACGGCGGAAGGCGCCACCGACAGCGGGTGATAGGAGTATCGACCGGCGTGCAGGATCTGCAGCGCGATCTTTCCTCCGGCCGCGTGCACGGCCGACGTGACCAGTCGGTGCCGCGCGACCTGCCACGGGTACGAGAGCTGCGCCGCCCGCGGCTCCAGGCGACCGACGAAATTGGGCGCGACGCCGCCGGTCACGATGAGCCCGACGCCGCCGCGCGCACGCTCGGCATAGAACGCGGCCATCCGCATGTAGCCATCGGGGGCTTCCTCGAGCCCGGTGTGCATCGAGCCCATCAAGACACGGTTGGCGAGCGTCGTGAAGCCGAAGTCGAGCGGCGCGAGAAGGTTCGGATAAGGGGACGTCATCGGGTCCATAGGCGCGCTCAAAGCGATCGCGCGATGATTTCCTTCATGATTTCGTTCGTGCCGCCGTAGATCCGCTGCACCCGGGAGTCGGCGTACATCTGCGCGATCGGATATTCGCGCATGTACCCGTAACCCCCGAAGAGCTGAAGGCACTCGTCGACCACCTGGCACTGCATGTCGGTCAGCCACCACTTCGCCATCGAGGCGGTCACCGTGTCGAGCGTTCCGGCCAGGTAGCGAACGATGCACGAATCGATGAAGACGCGGCCGACGTGCGCTATGGTCTTTGCTTCCGCGAGCTTGAACCGCGTGTTCTGCATCTCGATCAGCGTCTTGCCGAAGGCCGTGCGCTCGCGCGCGTATTCGGTGGTGAGGCGCACGGCGCGCTCGATGACCGCGACCCCGTAAAGCGCGACGATCGTGCGCTCGTAGGGGAGCTCCTCCATCATCTGCGCGAAGCCGGAGCCTTCGACCCCCCCGAGCAGCGCGTCCGCCGGCAGGTGGCACTCGTCGAAGAAGAGTTCGGAGGTGTCCTGACCCGGCATGCCGATCTTGTCGAGGGTTCGGCCGCGCCGGAATCCTTCGAGCCCGTCCGTCTCGACCATCACCAGCGAGATGCCTTTGGCACCGGCAGCGGTATCGGACTTCGCGACGACCATCAGCAGGTTCGCGACCTGACCGTTGGTGATGAACGTCTTCGATCCGCTCAGGACGTAGTGTTCGCCCTTGCGCACGGCGCGCGTCCGGATGCCCTGCAGGTCGGAGCCCGCCGCGGGCTCCGACATCGCGATCGCGCCGATCAGCTCGCCGCTTGCGAGCCTCGGCAGCCAGCGCCGCTTCTGCGCTTCGGTGCCGAATGCATCGACGTAATGCGCGCAGATGAGGTGAACGGACTTGCCGAAGCTCGCCACCCCGGCGTACGCGAGCTCCTCGAACACGATGCAGTCGTGCGCGAACGTGCCGCCGCTGCCGCCGTATTCGTCGGCCACGCCGCACAGCAGGAGCCCCATCGCCCCCATCTCGCGCCACGACGCGGCGTCGACCCGGTGCGCCTCCTGCCACGCGGGCTCGCGCGGCGCGAGCACGTCGCCGACGAAGCGGCGCACCGTGCTGCGGAAGGATTCGAGCTCGTCGTCGAGCCAGGGAGAGCGGTAGGCGTTCATCGACGCGGCTTCAGGGCAGCGCGATCCACGCGTCGCCGACGACCTTGAGCTCGCCGGCGTCGTTCATCGTCTTCACCTCGATCCTGACCTGGCGCTCGCCGTCGCGTTCCGCCTTCTCCGCAACACGGCCGGTGCAGGTGATGTGCTCGCCGACGTGGGTGATCGCGGTGAAACGCGCGCCGAACTCCCGCAGGTCGCGCTGCGGCACCCAATTCGTCAGCAGGCGTCCCTGCCACGCCATCAGCAGCATGCCGTGCGCAATGACATCGGGCATGCCGGCGCCGCGGGCGAACTCGGCGTCGATGTGAATCGGATTGTGGTCACCCGACGCCTTGGCATAGAGCGCAAGCGTGGTCCGCGACACCGGTGGCAAGGACAGCGGCGGCAGCATGTCGCCGACGTTGACCGCGTCGAAGGACAAGGGCATCGCGTCGCGGCCTCAAAGCTCGCGCACGACAATCGTCGCGCGCATCTCGGCGACCTTGACGCCGTGCTGGTTGGTCACGTCGGTCTCCTTCACGACGAACGCCTTCTTGCTGCTCTTCTTCTGCAGGATGTCGGCGATGCGCGACCTGTACGTCAGCCGATCACCCGCGTACACCGGCGCGAAATAGCGGAACCGCTCGCTGCCGTGGAGAACCTGCGCGATGTCCACGCCCATCTCGGTGATCCACTTGAAGGGTTCGGGCACCTCGAGATCGAGACAGAGCACGAACGTCGGAGGTGCAGGCAACGCCGGATGGCCAGCCGCGCGCGCGGCCTCGTCGTCGACGTACTCGGCGCGCGTCTCCCCCGTCGCCTCGGCAAACCGGCGCAGGCGCCCGGCTGCCACATCGACCGAGTGCGGCGGAATCACCCGGCCGATATGGTTGAGATCGATCATCTCGCGCGATCAGTTCCCGCTCCGCAAACCGCGGTACAGCGTGACGACGCACGCGCCGCCCAGCCCGAGATTGTGCTGCAATGCCACCCGCGCGCCGTGGACCTGCCGCGCGCCGGCCGCACCGCGCAGCTGCTGCGTCAGCTCGAAGCATTGAGCGAGGCCGGTGGCGCCCAACGGGTGTCCTTTCGACAGCAGGCCGCCCGACGGGTTGGTCACGTACCGACCGCCATAGGTATTGTCGCCGTCGGCGACGAATTTCGCGCCTCCGCCCTCGGGGCACAGGCCGAGCGCCTCGTAGCTGATCAATTCGTTCTGCGCAAAGCAGTCGTGCAACTCGACGACGTCGACGTCCTCGGGACCGATGCCCGCGGCCTCGTAGACCTGCTGCGCAGCCGCCTTCGCCATGCCGTAGCCGACGAGCTCCATCATGTCGTGCGCGGCGAACGTCTCGGGCCGGTCGGTCGTCATCGACTGCGCGGCGATCGACACGGTCGCGTCGAGCGAATTGCGCCGCGCGAAGTCCTCCGATACGAGCACGGCCGCCGCCGCGCCGCACGTCGGCGGGCACGCCATCAGTCGGGTCATGATCCCCGGCATCAGCACGGGCGATGCCAGCACGTCGTCCACCGACACCTCCTTGCGAAGCAGGGCCAGGGGATTGTTCGCCGCGTGGCGGCTCGCCTTCGCGCGAATCTCCGCGAACGTCTCGAGCTTCGTTCCATATCTGCGCATGTGCGCCATGCCCGCGCCGCCGAAGTACCGAATCGCCAGCGGTATCTCCGGATGACCGACGAGCGCGTCGGTCTCGCGGTCGAAGTCGTCGAAAGGCGTCGGCCGGTCGGTGAATTTCGCGGTGAGCGCGCCGGGCGCCATCTGCTCGAAGCCGACCGCCAGCGCGCAATCGACGGCGCCGCTGGCGACAGCCTGCCGGGCGAGGAACAGCGCCGTCGACCCGGTCGAGCAGTTGTTGTTGACGTTGATGACCGGGATGCCGGTCATGCCGACGCGGTAGAGCGCCTTCTGCCCCGCGGTCGAGTCGCCGTAGACGTAGCCCGCGAAGGCCTGCTGCACGTCGCCGTAGGCGACTCGCGCATCGGCAAGCGCTTCGTTCGCGGCGCGGGATGCCATCACGTCGTAGGTCTCGCTCGCCCCGGGCTTGGCGAACGGAATCATGCCGACGCCGGCGACGATGACGTTGCGAGTCATGACCTGCTGCGTACCGATGTGAAGCGCAATTGTATCGCGGCGGCGCTGGCGCCGTGCGATCCGGGCCAACGCGGGACGGCCAGGCGCCCTGCTATGTGCCGGTGACGGCGTACAGGTGCCACTCCTCCGGCACGCCCTTGAGCGCATTCATTTCGCATGCCTCGATATATCCGGCGTCTTGGCGTAGCACGTCCGCGGAACCATTCCGGAGGCTACGCGGACTGCCGCGTTTGCGTCGACGCGATCATCCACTCGTGCGCCGGGTCGTTCCTGAAATGCCAGACGCGTTGCGGGCCGGCCATCACGTTGAGGTAGTACGACGTATAGCCATGCGGGACGACGACCGGATGATACCCGCGCGGAACCAGCACGACATCGCGGTCCTCGACGACCAGCGCCTCGTCGAGCGACCGGTCGTCGGTGTAGACGCGCTGGAACACGAATCCCTGGGGCGGGTCGAGGCGATGGTAGTACGTCTCCTCGAGCGAGCTTTCCTCGGGGATGGCCTCGGTGTCGTGCTTGTGCGGCGGATAGCTCGACGAGTTTCCCGGAGGCGTGATCACTTCGACGACGAGCAGCGCCTCCGCGGGAGCGTCCTGCGGCAGGATGTCGCGCACGTAGCGGGTGTTCGACCCCTGTCCGCGCACCATCCGGCGCATGGACGACGGCTCGATCAGGCGCGGTGCAACGCCTTTGGTCGCCGGCGCAAAGCACAGCGCGACCTCCGCTGCCGTTTCCGCGACGATCTCGAAATCGCGGCCCGGCGGCAGATAGATCGCGTGGGGCGCGACGTCCTCGAACGGCGACGCGCGCGTTCCGAGATTGCGCCATTCCATCTCGCCGCTGGTGACGCCTATCCGTGCCCGCGACGACGACGATGCATAGCTCGCGCGTCGCGGTCGCGCCGGCGAATTTTTCACCGGGGACGAGACGCAGCGCCTCGAAGCCCACCCGGCGCCAGCCCGCCGATTCCGGCGTCACGCGCGCGATTTCCCGTCCGTCGCGCGCCGCCTTGACGATCAGGGGTGACGTCATCTGCGCAGGCCCTTTCGCCCTTCCGCCGCCGCGACGCGAGCGACGTCCGCGGGCTTTCCGTCGACCAGCGCCCGCAGCAGCCGGTACGCCATGTCGGCGTAGCGATAGGCGGGCGCGACCGCGGGATCCTGCTCGCCCTCGACGACGAGCCAGCCCCGGTATCCCGCGTCCCTCAGGATGGCGACGACGCGCGCGAAATCGACGCCGCCTTCGCCCGGCGTGCTGAAGGCGCCGTTCATGACCGCCTGCAGAAAGCTCCAGCCGCGATTGCGCGCCATCCTGGCGACTTCCGGCCGGACGTCCTTGCAGTGGACGTGCACGACGCGTGCCACATGTTTTGCGAGCTCCGTGGGTGCGTCACCCCCTGCGAAGGTCGCGTGACCCGTGTCGTGGAGCAGCCCCACTTCCGGGCCCGTGATGTCGCATCAGCCGATCGACGTCGTCGGCCGTCTCCACGTACGCCCCCATGTGGTGATGATAGGCGATGCGCACGCCCCGCGAGGCCGTATGCCGCGCGAACGCCGTGATCCGCTCGCCATACGCCGACCATTCGGCGTCCGTCCGGAAACGCGGCCGGCGCGATAACGGCTCGGGGCGGCCCTGGATCGAGTCGGCGACCTCGCCATAGACCATGACCTTGGCGCCGTTGGCCGCCAGCAGCGCCAGGTGCGCCTCCACGGACGCGATCTCGTCGGCCACCGTGCCGCGCGCCAGGCGGCCCGAATACCAGCCGGATACGCACGCGAGTCCGTGCCGGGCGAGTACCGCACGCAATGCATCCGGCGTCCGCGGAAACTTGTTGCCGAGCTCGAAGCCCTCGTACCCGATCGCCTTGCCTTCGGTCAGCGCGGTCTCGAGCGATGTCTCTCCGCCCAGCGACGGAAGATCGTCGTTGGTCCACGAGATCGGGTTGATGCCGATGCGCGCCGCGAACGCCATCACGGCCTCTGCGCCTTCTTGGCCTCGTCGTACGCCGCGCGCGCGGCGCGCACCTTCGCGGACGCCGAAACCTCCGGCACGCCGACCTCCCACCACCAGCCGCCTTCGTTGGTCGCGCGCAGCGGATCCGTGTCGATCACGACGACCGACGTTCGGTCGGCCGCTCGCGCTCTTGCCAGCGCGGCCTCGAGTTCGCCGATCGAGCCGACATGCTCGGCGAGGGCACCCAGCGATCGCGCATGGGCGGCGAAATCGATGGCCGGGGCGCCGGTGCCCGTTTGCACGCAGTCGGCGAGCAGGTTGTTGAAGCCTTCGCCGCCGCAGGCCTGCTGCAGCCGGTGGATGCAGCCGAAACCCCGATTATCCAGCACGACGATGACGAGTTTCGTGCCCATCATCACCGACGTCGCGATTTCGGAATTGAGCATCAGATAGCTGCCGTCGCCGACCATCACGACGACCTCGCGTTCCGGTCGTGCCATCTTGACGCCGATGCCGCCGGCGATTTCGTAGCCCATGCACGAATAGCCGTATTCGACGTGATAGGCCCCGGGCCGGGCTGCCCGCCAGAGCTTGTGCAGCTCGCCGGGGAGCGTCCCGGACGCACCGACGACGATGTCGTCCGCGTCCGAGCCCGGATGGCGCTGCACCGCGCCGATGACCTCGCCTTCGTACGGCAACGCGGGTGGCTCAACAGTGCGCACGTCGACGATGCGAGAAACGACATCGCGCCATGCCTGCGCCTCGCGCTGCGCCCGCGCTGTCCATGCCGTGTCGGTCTTCCATCCGGACAGGCGCGCGGCGAGCAATTCCAGCGTCGCCGCCGCATCTCCGGTGACAGGCGTCGCGCGCCACTTGGTCGAATCGAATGCGCTGGCGTTGATCTGCGACCAGTCGTGCCTGCGGGAACAGCGAGTGCGATCCTGTCGTGAAGTCCTGCAGGCGGGTGCCGATCGCAAGCACGACATCCGCGTCGTGTGCGAGCGCATTGGCCGCCGTGCCTCCGGTGACGCCGATCGCACCGGCCTGAAGCGGATGATTCCAAGGCAGGGCACCCTTCCCCGCCTGTGTTTCCGCCACGGGCACGCCATGGGCCTCGACAAAGCTCCTCAGCGCTTCGGGACCGCCCACGCTGTAGAGAACGCCGCCGCCGCAGACGATGACGGGGCGTTTCGCCGCACGGAGCAGCTCCGCCGCGACGCCGATTTCGGTGTCGTTCGCGGGTACCGCGCGAACATGAAGGACGCTCGGTGCGAAAAACGCCTCGGGATAGTCGCAAGCGGCGGCCTGCACGTCCTGCGGCAACGCGAGCGTCACCGGCCCGCACCGCGCCGGATCGGTGAGCACCGCCATCGCCCGCGGTAGCGCGTCTTGCAGCTGGGCCGGATGCACGATGCGATCGAAGTACCGCGACACCGGCCGGAAGCAGTCGTTGGCCGATGTTCGGCCATCCTCGAAATCCTCGACTTGCTGGAGCACGGGATCCGGCGCGCGCGAGACGAAGATGTCCCCCGGCAGGAAGAGCACCGGCAGCCGGTTGACGTGCGCGGTCGCCGCCGCCGTGACCAGATTCGTGGCGCCCGGACCCGATCGACGTCGTGCACGCCATCATCCGCCGCCGGAAATGCGCCTTCGCATACGCAATCGCCGCGTGCGCCATCGCCTGCTCGTTGTGCGCACGGTACGTCGGCAGCGTGGCACGATGCCCGTAAAGCGCCTCGCCGAGTCCGGCGACGTTTCCGTGGCCGAAGATCGCCCACACGCCGGCGAAGAGCGGGACCTCGCGCCCATCGTCGATCGTGCGCTGTGCGGCCAGATAACGGACCAGCGCCTGCGCCATCGTCAGCCGGATCATCGTCATCACGTTACTCCATGCGCGCGCCGCGCGCCACGCGTCGATCAGCATCTCGAAGTTCGTGCGCACGGCCGCGACGAGCCCGGTGTCGTCGATCGAATCGGCGAGCCACGCGCGTGCCGGCTCGCCGAATATCGTGCGGCCGACGGCAAAACCGCGACAGGTGCGACTGCCCGCGGCGGCGGCGAATCCGCGTGCCAATTCGTCGACGGGCGCATTGAGACCGAGGAGCACGACGCCGCGACAGTACGGATCGCGTTCCGCGATCAGCGCATCGAGCGCAGGCCATTCGTCCCTTGACGGCGGCGGAAGCTTCCACCACTCCGGGTAGATGCCGAGGTTGTAGAGCCGCTTCACCGAACGCAGCACGACGTCCGGATCGCGCGGCAAGTGCTTCGGCGGCACGATTTCGATCAGCAACTCGTGGCCGCTCGCCTGCACGGCGTCGTACAGAGCGCGCACCTGCGCCTCGTTCTCGAGTCGGTTGACGACGTCGTCGTCGGGGTGCAGCGGCACGAGGCACTTGACCACATGTTCGACCGGCCACGCGATGAGCGCGGTCCCGATCGATCGGCCATGCTCGAAGACGACCGGATTCGAACCGGGCCATTCGACCGGCCGGCCGATCCACCAGCCCCGCCCCGTCGCCGCGTTGAGCGCGTCCTGCCCATAGCGGTCGTCGCACAGGAGCCCGATGCGGCCCGCCAGTCCGCGCGCCTCCTCGGTCTCGGCGACGGCCCGCACGAAGAGCTGCTTCAGCTTCGGCAGCCGGCGCTCGTCTGCACCGGCAGCGCGCGTCATTTCGAAAAACGGGTCGCGGTGGTCGAATGCAAAGACGAAAAGCTCAGGTCGCGGCGTGCGCGGGGCGGTCACCCGATGGAGGCGTGTGAGCTCGACGTCCTTGTCGGGTTGCGGGATTCGCGCGGCGTTCGCGATGAAATGGTCGAGCTCGATCCGCGTGGGCATGGCCGGCGCGCATCCGTGCCGCGAAACGACGAGCGCGCCGCACGCGTTGGCGTAACGGCAGCACGCGTCGTAATCCTCGCCGCGCAGCCATCCGGACAGGAACCCGGCGCTGAAGGCGTCGCCCGCGCCCAGCACGTTCAGCACCTCGACGCGCACGCCGCGACCGTTGAAGGCGTCGTCGAGCGATGCGGGAATGGCGCCGTCGATCACGGCGCAGCCCATCGGGCCACGCTTGACGACGAACGTGGCCGCCGTGACGCGCCGCGCCGCCTTCAGCGCAGCGACGATGTCGGTGCTGCCGCCCGCGATCGCGAACTCCTCCTCGGTGCCGATCACGAGGTCGAATGCCGGCAGCATCGCCTGCAGGTGGGCGGTCACCGTGTCACTCGCGACGAAGCGCGTCTCGCCGTCGCCGCGCTTGGTCAACCCCCAGAGCACGGGGCGGTAGTCGATGTCGAGGACGGTGCGAACGTCGTTCGCCCGTGCTCGCTCGAGTGCCAGGCTGCTGACGCGATGCACGTGCGGCGTCGAGAAGTGGGTGCCGGTGATGAGCAGCGCCTTCGATTGGGCCAGGAAATCGGCGGCGACGTCGTCGTCGGTGACCGCCATGTCGGCGCAGTTCTCGCGATAGAAGATCAGCGGAAACGTGTCGCGGTCCTTGATCCCCAGCACCACGCACGCGGTCAGCCGGGTCGGATCGACGCTGACGTGCGAGACGTCGCAGCCTTCGCGAGCGAGCGTCTCGACGAGAAAGCGGCCCATCGCGTCGTCGCCCACGCGCGCGGCCATCGCCGCGTCGAGACCGAGCCGCGCGCAGCCGAACGCCGTGTTGGCAGACGAGCCGCCGAGGTATTTGGAGAAGCTCGCGACGTCCTCGAGCCGCGCACCGATCTGCTGTGCGTAGAAATCAACCGCAAAGCGGCCGAGGCAGACGATGTCGAAACGGCGCCCGGCTGCGAAATGGGTGTTGTTCTTCATGGGAGGAAGCAGAGGCCGCGGTGCGAATCCGGCGGCGGTCGGGTTCCGGTAACATAGAACGACTTTCGAACCTGCGCAAGCCAGCGAGCCCCCCATGATCGACGTTGCACTCTTCGGTGCCGGACGTATCGGCAGCATCCACGCCGGGAACCTGGCCAAGGAAGCCGGCGCCCGTCTCAAGTTCGTGGTCGATCCCAATGCGAAGGCCGCGCAGGCGCTGGCCCAGCGCCACGGCGCCGACGACTGCAACCGTCGCCGAGGTGTTCGACGACGCAAGCATCGGCGTCGTGTTGATCTGCTCGTCGACCGACACCCACGCGGATCTCATCCTGGCCGCCGCCGCCGCGGGCAAGCAGATCTTTTGCGAAAAGCCGGTCGATCTCGATCTCGCGCGCGCCCGCGCGTGCGCCGAGGCCGTGAAGCGCGCGGGAGTCCATTGCCTCGTCGGTTTCCAGCGCCGCTACGACCCGACGTTCTCGGCGCTCAAGACGCGCATCGTCAAGGGCGAGATCGGAACCCCGGAGATGCTCGTCATCACGAGCCGCGATCCCGGAGCCCCGCCGATTCCCTACATTCGCAGCTCCGGCGGCATCTTCAAGGACATGCTGATCCACGATTTCGACATCTTCCGCTGGATACTCGACGACGAGGCCGACACCGTCCATGCCAACGGGTCGTGCCTCGTCGATCCGGCGATCGACGAAGCCGGCGACGCCGATTGCACGGCGGTGACCCTGCGCACGAAGCGGGGCCGTCTTTGCCAGATCAACACGAGCCGGCGCGCCGCGTACGGCTACGATCAGCGGTTCGAGGTGCTGGGCAGCGAGGGCATGCTCCAGGCCGGCAATCATGCGCCCACGGAGGTCGTCGCCAGCACGGCGAGCGCCGTCAGCCGCGACCTGCCCGAGCATTTCTTTCTCGAGCGCTACCGGGCCGCTTACGCGAACGAAATGGCGCATTTCTTCGCCGTGCTTGCGGGCCGCGACAAGCTGCGCACGACGATCGACGACGGCGTGAAGGCACTCGAACTCGCGGATGCCGCGACGACCTCGTGGAAGGAAGGCCGGATCGTCAAGCTGGGGCAATGACGATTCAGAGGCGCAGCGGCGCGCCGTAGCCGGTCAGCTCCAGGTATCCCCGCCCGGACCCGCCGCGCGCGCCAGTGGCGCGAACGGCGCCTTCCCAATAGATCGTGCCGGTGCTTCCGCGCGAATCGAGCTCCTGATCGTCCATGAGCGGATCGAGCGAATACACGATGCCACCGGCCCGCACCGACATCGCGACGGGATAAACGGCGCCCGTCCGGGGCGAGCGCCACGTTCGGCGCGGCAGGAAAGCGACCTCGTCGGGCGCGAACGTGCGCACGCGCCCGTCCGCGCTGCGCAGCGTGCCGCCGGCCCAGAGCTCCGTACCCGCGCGGTCGCGCATCCGGAAGGCCATCAGCGCACCGCCGTCGGCGAGGTTGATCCCCGTCCAGTCCCAGCCCGCGGCCTCCGGCGCCATGACATCGCTCGACCATTCGTGATCGAGCCACGCGCGACCGTTTACCGCGATCGTCTTGCCGTCGACTCCGATCGTTCCCGTGGCGGCGAGCTGCGGCCGGCTGTAGTAATGACTCGCCTGGTCAGCGCAGCGGTCCCTTCTGCGAGTAGCCGCCCTCGCCATTGGGAAGCACGGCATCGCCAGGCGCGAACGCAAGATCGAGCGTGAATCCGCGCGCCGCAACCCGTGCCCGATAGACGTCGTCGGCGAGCGAGAGCGACCAGTCGTCGATGAAGACGCGCGTCGTGGCGGCGGAAGCCTCGGCAAGACCGAAACCGGCGCGCGCCGCGCGCTGGTCGTGCCGGAGCTGCCTCGCTCGGGGATCGGCCAGCGCAGCGTGCGCAAAGAGGAGCTGCCGGGGAGCGAACGCACTCGTGCTGCCCTCTGCCACGCGCGGACGGTTGCGGAAGAAGGTGACCTGCACGCCGAAATCGTTCCCTGCGCCATCGTCGACCCAGCCGGTCACGTACCACCACTCCACGCGGAAATCGGGATGGCTCCCGTGGTCGCGCGGAAAGCGCAACGGGAGTCCGGGCACGACGGCCGGATAGTTGTCGTCGGCGAGCGCGCGCGGCGCGATGAGCGCGAGCGGTGCAGCCAGAAACGCCCGGCGCTTCATCGCCGCGCTCCGTTCCGGCGCCTCACCAGTCCTCCTTGACGGCGCGCACGACATCCGCGTCCATCGCCCGGCGGCCGCTCGCGAGTGCCGTGAGCGTCGACAGCGCAAGAACGATGACGATGAAACCGGCGAGCGCACCCCAAGGGGGCGAGAGTTCCATCCCCCAATGAAACGACTGGCGGTTCACGATGTGGATCAGGATCAGGCTGATGACGAATCCGAGTACCAGCCCCACGGCGAGCCCGATGCCGCTCACGACGAGGCCTTCGGTCGCGAGCATGGCGCCCACCTGACGCCGGGTCATGCCGAGATGGCGCAGCACGCCGAACTCGCGTCGCCGCGCGAACACGAGGGCGCCGAACGACGACGACAATCCGACGAGACCGATGGCGACGGCTGCGAGCTCCAGTGCGTAGGTAATCGCAAAGGTGCGATCGAATATTCGCAGCGAAAGTTCGCGAATCTCGCCCGGGGCGGCGATTTCGAGTCGCCCGCCGCCGGGAATGCCCTTTCGCAGTGCCGCTTCGACCGCAGCACGGTCGACGCCCTCGGCGAGCCACACCGCGCCGCCCGTGACGGCGGAGTCCCCGGTCAGGTCCACGTAACGTTGCCGCTCCATCGCGATCGCTCCCTGCGGCCGTCCGTAATCGCGCCAGATGCCGGCCACCGTGAACCGCTGCGCCTTTCCCTCGAGCGGTAACGTGATGACCGCGCCTGGCGCAAAACCGTAGAGATCGGCCGTCGCCTCGTTGATCCATACCGGCGCAGGGGCATCCGCCGGCACGTCGAGCGGCGCAGACAGCAGCGGGAGGCTGCGCGCGGCATTCGCACGGTCGATCGCGCGGGCCTGCAGCACGACGCGCGCCCGGGCAGGATCGAGGGAAATCTGTTGCTCGCGCAGAAACTCGACCCGCCGCACCTCCCGCAGCGCGGCAAGCCGCGACTGCGCGTCCTGATCCAGAAATGCCGATTCACCGCCGGCCGCGGCACGGACGTAGAGGTCCGCCGGGAGGATGCGCTCGAGCCACGCGTCGAGCGAATGGCGAAACGACGCCACCATGATGGCCATGGAAACCATGAGGCTCACGCTCGCGACGATCGCCGCCAGACTCACCGTTGCCTGACCCGGTGCCCCGCGCAGCTGCGCAAGCGCGAGCTGCGGAGCGCATGCGCGTGGCGCGGGAACGACGGACAATGCCGCCGCCGCGAACCAGGGCAGCAGCAGCAGCGTTCCGGCGAGCAACAACGCGATGGCGAGATAACCTCCGAGCGGCAGACCGGCCATCGGCGGCAACGCGGTGGCAGCCGTGCCCGCCCCCAGCGCAGCGAGCCCGGGCAAGGGCGTGCGCAGCCGGGAGAATGCCCGCTCGTCGTCGCCCGCCTTCAGCGCCGGCGCCGGCGCCGCGTGCGCGGTTTCGAGGGCGGGCACGACGCTGCCCAGCGCCGCGGCCGCGATGCCCAGCGCGAAGAAGAACAGGAGCGTCGGCCAATGGATCGCGAGCGACGGCACGACTCCACGAAAGAAGCCCGATCCGAGGTCGGCTCCCACGAAACGCACGGCGAGCTCTGCGAGCGCAAATCCGCCGACGATGCCGAGCACGCTCCCCGCGGCGCCGATGATCGCGCCTTCGATCACGATCAGCGCGGCAAGACGTCTGCGAGTCACACCGAGGACGCGCAGGAGCGCGAACTGGCTACGCCGGCGCACCACGGCGAGCGCCTGCGTCGAGAAGACGAGCAGTCCGCCGGTAAAGAGCGCCACCAGCGCGAGAACATCGAGATTCACGCGATACGACCGCGAGAGGCTGGCGCCCGCGGCAACGGTCGTCTCCTTCTTCGCGGCACCAACGCCCGCGGGCAAGCGTCCGCGCAGGTCCTCCTCGAATGTCGAGACGTCGACACCAGGACGAAGGCGCAGGTCGATCCGCGTGAGGCGACCGACGCGGCCGAACACCGACTGCGCCCCCGCGATGTCCATCACGGCGAAGATTTGCGTACCGCCGCCCGGAAGTTCGCCGGCGACGCGCAGGGACACGGCCGCGAGCCCGACCTGCAGCGCGATCGCGTCGCCCGACCTCGCGTCGAGCGCACGCATCGCGGCGGGACTGAGGAACATGACGTCGGGACGCAGTGCGTCGAGGCGATCGGCGGTCGCGGCGATCAACGCCGGCTGAATGGCGCCGGCGCGGAAGACGTCGATCCCGACGATCTTCAGCGTGTCGCTGCGGCCGGTGAGCTTTGCCTCGACCTCGACGACCGGACTCGCCACCGCAACGCCGGGCAGTCTTGCGATCTCCGGATAGAGCGACTCGGCGAATCCGGCGCGCGGCCCGCGCACCTCGAGATCGGCATCGCCCCCCAGCGTCTGCACGCCCTGCGAAAGCTCGTTGATCGCCGCCTGGTTGATGATCTGCACCGCGTAGCCGAGCGCCACGCCCAGAGCGATGGCCACGACGGAAAGCGCCGTGCGCGTCCCGTTTTGGAGAAGCGAGCCCCTGAATACCGCGCCTGCGGCGGATACGTTGGCGTCCCTCGAGGCGGCCAGCGCGGTCATGTCACGCGACCTTCGTTTCGCGCAATCCGTCGCGCGCCAGCGTGTAGGTCCGGTCGGCCATCGCTGCAGCCGCCCTCGAGTGCGTCACCAGAATTCCTGCCGCCCCGCGTGCCTTCGCTTCGTGGCGCAGAAGTGCCAGCACCTGGCCTGCGCTGTCCGGGTCGAGGTTGCCGGTGGGCTCGTCCGCCAGCACGAGCCGCGGACCGTGCACGAGGGCGCGCGCGATCGCCACCCGCTGCAATTCGCCACCGGACAGTTCACGCGGCATGCCCGCCGCGCGATCGCCGAGACCGACCGCGGCGAGCATTTCGGCGACCCTGTCGGCCGCCGTCGCAGGGTCGACGCCGACGAGCGACAACGGCAGCGCAACGTTCTGCGCGACGGTCAGGTACGGCAGCACGTGGAACGCCTGGAAAACGAAGCCCATGTGAACGCGGCGCAGCGCCGTCAGGGCGTCGTCGTCGAGTGAAGTGAGTTCGATCCCCTCCAGCGTGATCGTGCCGGCGTCGGCGCGATCGAGGCCCGCGATGAGATTGAGCAGCGTGGACTTGCCCGATCCCGATTCGCCCATCAGGGCGACGAAATCGCCTGCCTGGAGATCGAGGTCGACGTCGCCGAAGACCGCACGCGGACGCGGTCCGGAAAACGATTTGGCAAGACCGCGGATCGAAAGCATTCCGCCGAGGGTAGCGACGGAGTGCGCGCGAGGCAAGCACGCGGATGCACCGACCGACCGCCGGATCGCCTCCGATACCCGGCCTCGACAACCACGTGCAACTTCGCGCGCGGGCCGGACACTCCGGTCTGGACCGGCCGTTCCGACCGACATCCGGCATCCGCCCATCGTGACGAAGTGGTACGGCAATTTCGACGGCGCGACCGCGACCTGTCGGATGAGGCGGCCGTGGCGAGCGGCATCGATCGCCGCCGACCCGCGGACCGGCCCTACGGGCGCGACGCCTGGCGCCGCGAATGGATCAGGGTTTCGATGCGTCGGTTTGGACATGACAGAATGCGGAATCGTCGCGTTTCACTCGCGTAACCGTTCGTCGACCGAAGCCCCAGGATGAACACGATTGGCCAACCCGCACGCGAATCGACCATTGCGCCGGCGCCTGCGCGAGCAGCGCCCTTCGAGCCCCGCCTCATTGCGACACGAATGCGGCGCATCTCCGCGGTGTTGATTCTCGCGGCGCTCGTCGCTGCCGGCGCCGGTTGGATGTATGTCGGCGTCGAGCGATCGCTGCGCGACCTCCGCGCGCAGGGCCTTCCTGCGTTGCTCGACGCCAAGACCAAGTCGCTGGAGGTCTTCATCGACGAGCGCGACGCCGACGCGATTCGGTGGGCGCGCGAGCCGCGACTTCGCGCGCTCACGATCGAGCTTGCCCACCGGTCGTCGTCGTCCACCGACAAATCGACCGACATTTGCCGCAGCGCTGCTGGGGGTGGAATGGCGCACGCTGGTTGCGCCGATCGAGCGCGACGAGGGCGTTGTCGCCGCCAACGCCGTCGATCGGAGCGGACGCATCATCGCGTCGACTCTCGACGTGTCATGCGGACTTCCCGTGGAACCGCGCCGCGAGGCGCCGCAGTTGTCCCGGGTGTTCGAGGGACACACCCAGTTCATTCGCCCGTTCGCGGCCGATCCTCGGCTCGTGGCGGCGCAACCGTTTTTGGGCGCGCGTCCACTCGCGTGGATCGAAACACCGGTGCGTGACGATAAAGGTGCCATCGTCGCCGCGCTCGGGTTTGCGAGCTACGTCGACACCGACTTCGAGAACATTCTCGCGGCGGCGCGGCCAGGCGACACCGGGGAAGCGTATGCGTTCGACGAAAACGGCATACTGCTTTCCGAGGTCCGCTCGACCCAGGGGCTGCGTTCGGCAGGACTCCTCCCGGCAGAAGGCGCGAGAAGCCCGGTCTTCCGCATGAAGGTCAAGGATCCCGGCACCGAACTCCTTTCGGGTGGCGTTCCGCAATCTCGAATCGACGAATGGCCGCTCACCAAACCCGTGGCGGCAGCGCTCGACGCCGCAAATGGTTCCGAAAAGGCCAATCTGCAGGGCGTATTGCTCGACCCCTACCGCAATTACCGCGGCGCCGAAGTAATCGGCGCATGGCGATGGTTGCGCAAGGAACGGATCGGTATCGTGGCCGAGATTGGAATAGACGAAGCCTACGCGCCGCTTCGCTATGTCCGTTTTGCGTTCGCCGGAACGATGATTCTTCTGGTAGTGACGACTGCCTGGGCGATCTGGTCGACCGTGACGCTATGGCGGCTTTCGCGCAACGCCGGGGCCGGCCGACGCATCGGCGCCTATCGCCTGGAGCGCAAGCTCGGCGAAGGAGGCATGGCGAACGTCTATCTTGCACATCACGCGCTCCTAAAGCGCCCCACCGCGGTCAAGATCCTGAAGCGTCATCTTGCAACGGACGAGCTGCTCGCCCGTTTCGAACGCGAGGTGCAGCTCGCGAGCTCGCTCGAGCACCCGAATACGATCGAAATCTACGACTTCGGCCACACGTCCGATGGCCTGTTCTACTATGCAATGGAGTTCCTTGATGGGTTGACCCTCGACCAGTTGGTCGCCCTCGATGCCGTCCCGCCGATTGCACGTACATGCCACATCATTCGACAGGTGTGCGCTGCACTTGCCGAAGTCCATGGCAAAGGACTGGTCCATCGCGACGTCAAGCCGGACAACGTGATGCTGACGGCGAGGGGCGGCGAGCACGATTTCGTCAAACTGCTCGATTTCGGAATCGTGAAACGCGTCGAAAGCGACGGAACTTCGGTGCGCGCCGAAGCCGAACGCAGTCTGACGCATCAGCTGCGTTTGCTGGGGACTCCTGCGTACATGGCGCCCGAGCGCATCGGACATCCGAGCGCCGTCGACGCGCGCGCAGATGTCTACGGAGTCGGCGCGGTTCTGTTCTACCTTGTCACCGGCAGGCCGCCATTCGATCAGCCGGACCAGGCAGCACTGCTTCGCGAAGTACTCTCGGTGCCTGCGCCGCGCGCGTCGTCGATCGCGAACGGCACGCCGCGGGCGCTTGACGATCTGATCGCGCGCTGCCTCGAAAAGGCGCCATCGGGCCGACCCGACAGCGTCGCAGAGATCGTTGTCGTCATCGATGCCCTCGATCTGCCGCCATGGACACCGGTCGACGCAAAGGCATGGTGGTTGCGCTGGCGCTCCGCCGACGGGAAAGGCACGGACGCGGTTGGATCGGCAGGCTGAAACGCGCCGCCGTCGCGCTCCCGCGCCGGGCAATGCGGCCACCGTCCGGCGGAACTGCCGCCGAAACGACGAGGGCTTCCCTTCAGGCGCGCCGCGCTTTCGCGTGCAGGTCCGCCTCGATCAGCGCGCGGAGTTCGGGCGACACGCGAGGCGTTGCGCCGAACCATTTGCGGAATCCGTAGCCGGCCTGCTGCAGCAGCATCCCGAGGCCGTCGACGATGCGGTGGCCGCGCGCGGCCGCCGCGACCAGCAACCCGGTTTCCAGGGGAACGTAGACGACGTCGCAGACGACCGCCGTTCGCTTGAGCGAATCGAGATCGATGGCGAGCGGCGGTTCCCCCACCATGCCGAGCGACGTGCAGTTCGCGAGGAGATCGGCGCTCGCGAGGAGACGCGGCAGTTCCGCCATGCTGTGCGCGGTTATGCCGTGACGCATCTGTGCCGCCATCTCGCGCGCCCGCTCCTCCGTTCGATTCACGACGGCAACCCGGACTCCGCGCGTCGCGAGGGCGAACGCGGCTGCGTGGGCGGCGCCCCCCGCTCCGAGTACGACCGCATGCGCGTTCGCGACGTCCCAGCCCGGAGCGCTTTCGTCGAGACTCGCGATGAATCCGTGGGCGTCGGAATTGCCGCCGCAGAGGACATCGCCTTCGTACCAGACGGTGTTCACCGCGCCGATCGCTTCCGCGGCGGGGTCACGCCGGTCGACGATGCGGTGCGCCGTTTGCTTGTGCGGAACCGTGACGTTGGCGCCGATGTAACCTTGCGCACGCAGATGCGACAGGAAATCGGGGAACGCCTCGGGCGAGACGTCCCTCTTTTCGTAGGCGCCGGCGATGCCGAGCGTTTCGAGCCAATGCCCGTGGATCAACGGCGATCGCGAATGGGCGATCGGATGGCCGATCACGCATGCCCGCGGAATCCCGACGGCGCTCATGTCGCGATGCCATGCACGGTCGTGCGCAAGCGGGGCATCACCCCTCGATGCATCGTCATGAGGTCAATCCCGCGAGGCAACGGTCATCGACGCCGCGCTCAGCGCAGGAGCTCGATTCCGGTGGAGGTGACCCGCACCCGGTCGCCGATTTGCAGTCCGGGCGCCGAGGTCTGCTGGACCGTGGCGTACGACCCGTCGTCGTAGCGGACGCCGATGACCCACACGAGCGTCGAGTCGCGCCCTGCGAGTTCGTTGCCGAGATACGCCCCGCCCACCGCGCCCACGACCGTGGCCACCGTCCGCCCCGTGCCGCCGCCAATGAGGCTGCCGAGCCCGCCACCGATCAACGCGCCGCCGATGCCGCCGACCACGCTGGGAACGTTCTGCACCGATCTGCGTCTGGATCGATTCCACGCGGCCCACGCGGCCGGTCGACGGTTCGCTCACCTGATACGCCGGGGGCGTGTTGCAGCCGGCCAGCAGGAGCATCGCCATCGCGGCGAATACAGTGAACGTAGCTCTCGCCATCGTCGGGCCCACGTGCCTGCCGCGAAGAATCCGTCACTCAGGGATCGAATAGAGGAGGTACATGGCGGCCAGAAGGCCCGTCGGCCGGCCCAGCGTGCCCAACCATTGCCCGAAGATGGTCTCGATGTCGCCGCCCAGGTACACCTGCGTCAGGGCGCGGTTCACTTCGAGCCGCAATGCCGAATCGTTGCGCGGCAGCGTCATTGCATAAGGCTCGAACGACAGCTCCTCGGCCAGCATCGCGAGCTTGGCCGGATCCTTGGCCTTCAGCGTAAGCCCGACCAGCTTGATCTTGTCCCCGGCATAGGCGTCCACGCTGCCCGATTCGAGCATCGCCATTCCCTGGTCGCCGGTATCGACCGGGACCACGGTGGCGTTGACAAGACGCCGTTGCAGCGTGCCCTTGAGGCGCGATTCGGTGGTCGTCCCCTTCAGCACGGCGATTTTCTTGCCGCCCATGTCCGAGAGCTTGTTGATCGTCGAGTCGACCCTCACGATGAAGCCGCCGGCGTCGATGAAGATGAGTCCTGAAAAGTCGACGTTGGCGAGTCGCGCCTGCGTCTGCGTGGTGTTCGCGCATTCGAGATCCGCCTTGCCGCCCATCACCATCTGCAGCCGCTCGGGTGTCGAACCGGCGAGCCAGTTCACCTTGAGATTCGGCTCGCCGACCGCGCGTCCGATCTGTGCGATCACCCGCTTGCAGAGGTCGATCGAATAGCCCGCCGGCTCGTTGTTCGGGCCGTTGAACGAGAACGGAAGGGATTCCGGCGAGTACGCGACATTGATCGCCTTCGCCGCCTTGATCTTGCCCAGGGTGTTGGGTCCCTGCTGGGCTGCCGCGCCGGCGCACACCAGGCTCGCGGCGACAAACAATCCGACACATAGACGATTCACGATTCGACCTTTGGAGAATTGGAATGGGCTTCGCGGCAGCGGCGACGGCGGGTGGGCGGAACTGCGCCGTGCCGTACGAAGGCGGATGTGCATCTTACCGGAGATGCGAACAGGGCTCCACCGTCGCGGGCAGACGCGAATGCGCCGTCCGGGTTGCTCACCCGATCGGTCGCGTGTCCCGCCAGGCACCGTGTCACCGATCGAACAATTTTCCCGGTCTTGGTTCTGAGAAATTCGGGCAGCGGCACCTCCTCCTGCTTGAGAAAGCCCCGCTGCGGCAGCACACCTTCACGAACCATCTCGATGATCGCCACCGCAGAGGCCGACGTCGTCCACGCGATCGCGGTCTGCATGCCGCCGGCGAGGTCGATCGGGCGATAGGCGCGGACGAATTCCCGGCGCTGGAGGCGCGCGTCGAGCAAGCCCTCCGACGAGACGTGGACGTAGACGACGTCGTCGTTGACCGGCGGCTTGGCGTTCGTGAGGATCTCGCCGGCGAGCTCCCGCCGCTCGCGCATCAGGAGCTCGTGAAAGAAGAAATTCATCAGGCGCACGTGTCCGGGATAACGCATGGTCTTGTAATCGACATTGGCGACCTTCCCGTGAAACGTTTCGCAGATCGTCCCGAGCCCGCCCGATGTCGTGAAGGCTTCCAGCATGACGCCCTCCACGTAGAGCGTCTCCAGCCATTCCATCGACGACACCATCTTGCGAACGCCGCCCTCGATCACCTCGCAGTCGTTGAGGTATTCGTTGACCACGCCTTCGGGCGACCAGTTGAACGCGTAGCCCATCAATCCGGTCGGATGCTGAGGAAGCGCACCGACACGCAGACGGAGCGAGCGGCACTCGGTGAACGCGGCGACCTGGTCGGCGCCGACGATCCCGACGAACCCCGGCGCCAGTCCGCACTGCGGCGCCATGATGGCGCGCGAGGTCTTGCTGAGTTCCCGGATGGCGTCCGTCGTCGGCACGTCCTCGGTGAGATCGAAATAGTGGATGCCGCGAGCATGCGCGGCGGTGGCGACCCGCCGATTGATTCGATACGGCAGGCACGAAAGCACGGCATCGAATCCCTCGGTCGCCGCCCGGATGCCGTCGTCCGACAGAAGATCCGCGGTGCGAACGGCGAAGGGCAGCGCCTCACGCGGCGCACGGCTGTCGAACCCGGTGACGTCGAATTCGCCCTCGTGGAGCAGCTTGGCGGCCAGTGTCCCCACCTTTCCGAGGCCCAGCACCGCGATCTTCTTCAACTGCATTTATGCCTCCTCAACTCTCGAGTCGCGCAGCGAACGCCTGCGCCCCCTCCGAATGCACACGCGCACCAGTGCCGTGTGCAATCGAGTCTGCGCTGACTCGCGGCTGGATGGAACTCGACAGGTTCCGCAATTTCGTTTTTTCATCAACGGCTTACTGCGGCAGCTCGGCATCGCTTTCGCAGTCGAAAGCAGCGCAGCGTGTCGGCAGGTCGGTCGACGACCTGCGCATTTTCGCATACGGCCAAGGAATCGATCGTGGATGACCCGATGGCGTGGCGTCGACAGTGCGAGCGCCGGCGACCCGCGCGCAAATTCGTCAAGTCGCCCGGTGGCCGATCCCGGCCGGGTATTCGCGCTGGACGCGCACGGCGCGCGGGACCCCGGTGTCGGCTACACTAATCCGATCGCTCCCCGCTCCTGCTGCGATTCATCGTGCGAATTCCCATCCTCACTTACCAGGCGATGCGCATCGCCGGGAACGACTATGTCTCGAACGACCTCAAGGCGCTCGCGTCGGACCTGAGGCAGATCAGCGCGGCCGGTTTCAAGATCGTGCCGCTGCGCAATATCGTGGATGCCTGGATCGGGAACCGCGGAGGCGAGCTGAACGGCAAGCTCGTGGCGCTCACCTGCTATGGCGGCGCCGATTTCGACTATGTCGACCTCCCCCATCCGACCGCGGGACCGCAACGCAGCGTGCTCAACACGCTGCGCGACTTCGCCGCTGAGTCTCCGGGAGCGCAGGATCGACTCAACATCACGGCCTTCGTCATCGCCTCTCCGCAGGCACGCGCGGTCCTGGACACGACCTGCATGGTGGGCAAGGGATGGTGGACCGACACGTGGTGGAGTGCTGCAGTCGACAGCGGGCTGATGCACATCGGCAACCACAGCTGGGACCACAACCACGAGACGCTTCCCGGTTCGCCGTTGCCGGGTGTCCAACGTGGCAGCTTTCTCGTCATCGATACGAAGGAGCTTGCGGACCACGAGGTCCGGCAGGCGGCCGATTACCTGCGCGCGCACGCACCCAATCCCGGGGCGGCACTTTTCGCCTATCCCTACGGTCAGTCGAACCGCTATCTCGTCAACGAGTACTTCGCTTGCTTCGGAGGGGAGCTCGGGATCGAGGCGGCGTTTACCGATCGCCCTGCGTTCCTGGAGCCGCGTTGCGACCGGTGGGCGATCCCGCGGTTCCATTGCGGGCGAGACTGGAATGCTCCGGCGCAGTTGCAGGCGATCCTCGACGAAGCGGCGGAGGCCACCGGCGCATGGATTGCGGTGCGGCGAGGCGAGGCGAACGCGATGTCGCCGCCGCGGGACGAGGCCGCAAGCGTGCAGGATGCGATACCCCGTCGAAGGCCCAAGCGCGTCGAGGTCGCGTTCACGTCGCCGCGCACGACGCCGTGCCGCGGCCTTGTACCGATGCACTTCGACATCGACGGACCCGAAGGCACCTATGGGCTCGCGCTCAGGATCGAATCGGCGCCCTCCTACGAAAAGAGCTTCACGCTCGACGACCGCAGTGTGCACCTGGCGGCCTTTCTCAATTCGCATCTCGTGCGCAACGGAACGACTCGTGTCGAGGCCTGCGTCGTGCAATCGGGAAAGTCGCTATGGACGAAATCGTTCAAGCTCGACATCTCCAACTCGGGTCCGCTGGCGGACCAGGTTCGCGCGAGTCTGCGCGAATTCGAAACGCCGCTGGTGCTGGACCGCTACGTCGACAGCTCGTCCTACGACATGGCCAACCCTTCGCTGGCCGCCTGGTTCGACCGCCCCGACGCATCGTCGCGCCTCGCCGGGATGCGGCGAACGGGATCGATTGACGCGCAGGAGGAACGCGCACTGCGACAGTTCATCGAGGATGGCTACGTGATCCTCCCCGAGCCCGTCGAGGAGTCGCTGCTCGCCACAATCAACCGCGAGCTCGACGCCGCCATCGAGAAGAAAGTCGAGGGGTACGAATACGGCAGCAGCCAGCGCATCCACAACCTGCACCACCGAAATCCGGGCGTGCGCGCGCTCTGGAGACATCCGGTCGTGATGCGCTACCTCGAGCTCATCTTCGGTGTACCGGCGCGGCCCTGTCAGACGCTCACCTACGTCTTCGGCAGCCAGCAGGACGCCCATCAGGACACTATCCACCTGACGCCGTTTCCCGCGGGCTACATGTGCGGCGTGTGGATCGCGCTGGAGGATGTGCAGCCCAATTCGGGCGAACTCGAGGTCCATCGAGGCAGCCATCGCCTGCCGCGCGTGTACATGGCCGGCAGCGGTTGCCCCAAAGTCGCCAACGACGACTGGAACGAATTCGGCAGCAACATCCCGGCCCGCTGGCGCCAGATGTTGGCCGCGGGAAATTTCGAAAAGGTGACCTACCGTCCGAAACGGGGAACGATCCTCGTCTGGCACGAGAATCTGATGCATGGCGGGAGCGTGCGCATCGACCGTTCGCTTTCGCGCCGCTCCATCGTCAGCCATTACTTCGCCGACGGGGCGATCGCGTTCTACGACTCCACGGGCGTTGCCGGGCACATGGAGTGAAGCGGGGTTAAGGACGCGCGACCGAGGCTCGATTCGCCTTCAGCCTGCTAATTTCTTCGGCTCCCCGACCTGGGCTCGAACCAGGGACCTGCGGAACCACAGACTACTGCGGAGTTGCGCGTCTTCGGATACTTGGGCCGGATTCCGTTCCGCAATGGCCGATACTTCGCCAATGCCTGGGGGCTCCTTTCGGACCGATAGCAGGCGATCGGGCCGCCTTCGGCGATTGCAGGGCAACACGGCATTCCGTCCACCCATTGTGTTTGCCGTCCGCCTTCTTGATGCGCGCAGAAGTCCACGCGCCATCTCCCGCCAGTAGTTGGTGTCCTCGATCAGTGCGACAAACTGTCGCCACTGACGGTAGGGTTGCGATGAACACAAGCCCAACGGCATCCATCACGTGATCATGCCTGCCTGCATCCGATATCGAACCTCGCTGTCGCACGCTATGTTGGAAGAATTTGACCAATCGCAATGCAGAAACGTCATGGAGGGGATTGAATATCTTCGATGGCCCATGCAGGCTGATATTTCGCTGCAACTTTTGCAGGGTGGTCTCTTCCGGCCTTCGCGGCGCATCCGACCTGGAGATAAAGCGAACTGAATACCATGGAACCAATCGAAGACAGCGCAGATTCACCATCCGACGGGAACGGGCACGTGGCGCAGAAAGGCGCGCTTCCGGCACTCGTGTGGGACCTGCCGACCCGCGTTTTTCACTGGACGCTGGTCGTCTTCTTTCTCTCGGCGATGGCAACCGGGGACCCGGACCGCTTTCGCGACCTCCATGTCTACTTCGGCTACGTCGTACTGGGGCTGATCTGCTTTCGCATTTTCTGGGGCTTCGCGGGCAGCCGCTACGCAAGGTTCGAAGGTTTCCGGTACGGCCCGCGCGCTGCGTTTGCCTACCTCGCCGACGTGATGGCGGCGCGGGCGGACCGTCACGTCGGCCACAACCCGGCAGGAAGCGTCGGAATCTACCTGTTGCTCGCACTCGGTCTGGTGACAGGCGTAACCGGCATCGTTGTCCTGGGAGCGGAGGAGGCGCAGGGCATATTCAAGACACTCGCCGATCGTCCGCTCGGCGAGTTCACCAGAGGTCTTCATGAAAGCCTCGCCTGGTTGATGCTTGCCCTGGTGCTTGTGCACATCGGTGGTGTCGTCGTCGAAAGCCTGGTGCATCGGGAAAATCTGGCCAAGGCCATGTTCACCGGCCGAAAGATCGCCGGCGCCGACGAGGGCATCGGGTCCAACCACCCGTGGGTCGCCCTTGCGATACTGACTTGCGTGGCAAGCAGCGCGCTCTGGTTTGTCCACTGGCGATTGATCGACATACCCGGATTGGCGCAGCTCCCGTACGTCGGCAGACAATTGCCGGACAACAGAACGTGGCGCGATAGCTGCGGCGGCTGCCACGGGCCATTTCATCCAACCCTTCTGCCTGCGCGGTCCTGGATGGCACACCTGGACAGTCCGGACAATCACTTCGGCTTGCGGTGGCAATTCGATGCGAAGACGCTGGCCGAAATCCGGGCCTTTCTCCAGCAGAACTCCGCCGGAACCGAGATGACCGAGGCGGCCTACAGAATCAACAAATCGATCCCGGCCGACATTACGCCATTGCGCATCACCGAAACCGCATTCTGGATCGAAAAACACGGCAGGATCGACGACAGAACATGGTCGGATCCGGCAGTCGACTCGAAATCCAACTGCCGGGCGTGTCATCGCGACGCGGAATACGGAACGTATGACGATGCGGCGATACGGCTGCCGCCATTGAGCGAACAACCATAGCGAATTCAAACCTGCCACCGAGCCAATGGCGGGTGTTGAGCGTCGTCACTGATCGGCCGTTCTTGGCCGAAATAGACCAGATTCAACCGTAGCCCAATCGCGATCGACCACGCAGCGGCACCCGCAACTGTGCCTGACAGCG
The DNA here is from genome assembly GCA_963726765.1 of uncultured beta proteobacterium. Lineage (GTDB taxonomy): Bacteria > Pseudomonadota > Gammaproteobacteria > Burkholderiales > Casimicrobiaceae > CAIWHR01. The sequence goes on from CAVSDH010000004.1 coordinate 524,412, forward strand.
CAGCCCAAAAACACGATACTCGCAATAAGCGCGCACAAGTTCTTGTTCGCGCTTCGAAATCGAATCTCAGCGTACTACATGGATTGCGACCGATTCGACCAGAATTGGCCCAGGACGCGTTCGACCATGTAGAAGTCGGCATCGAAATTCCAGCATGCTCGCGGTGCGCGCGGAATGAGGTCAGCCGAATCCCATTTTCCGCACGAGGGGTAGCCATCGGCGATCGACGCCGCATTCTTCTCAAGTGGCGGCAGAGGCGTCCTGAGCGACGGAAAGTCTTGCGGCAGTTCAGGGTGGCAGAGCTGAAATACGGCTTCTCTTGGGGGCAAATCCTTGAGACCGTACTCGCCCAGCGCCTTGGACACAGCCGGGAACGGCAGGCGATCGAGACAATGCTCGTGCGTCGCCTTCGACAGGACAGTTTGGGCGCCGTGGTCGACCGAGAGAAGGCGCGCCCCAGACCCCGAGCGCCGCGAGCACAAGCGCCACGGCGGCGAGCCCGGCACCCTTGACGAATCGATTGAACATGCCACGTCCCGGACCGCTCCGCTGCTCGCCGCTACTCCGCCGCGCCTGTGCCCTGTCCTTCGGGTATCCGCCAGAAAGGCTTCTCCACCCATTCCAGCGGCCGGCCCGGGTCATTGGGACCGAGACGATGGCGCAGCAGGGAGATCAGGTCGTAGCTCACCTCGGGATTCGAGCGAAAGTAGCTGTGGCCAAAGAGACCGGTCTTGCCCTGAACCTGGATCATGGCGAGGAAGCCGAGCGAGCGTACGTGCTCAATCTGCTCCGGCGTAAGCACCGATTTGTCGAGGCGCCCAGGCCTGACAATGCTTCCGAACAGCCAGCCGGACGTAGCGAGCGCCTTGTCATCGGGCGACGCGTGGCCCGTGATGCGAAATCCGGGCATGCGCTCAAAAACCACCCTCGGGTTCGGCGTCAAGCCGTAGGGCGTGCCGGGGTCGGACGCCACCTTGAAGATCTTGGCAATGGCTACGTCGGGGTCGAGGTCAGGCGCCCTTGCATGCCCAACGGGGCGGCCAGGCAACCGGGCGGGAACCTTCTCGCACGATATGTAAAAACATTACACTTATTATCCTTTTCGGTCGCTTGACGGCGACTTTCCAAGGCGTACACTGCCGACGGGCTGTAATTTAGTTACACGGCTGCCGTACACGCAGCGTTCGAGCGGGAGTTGACCCGCCGCCTGCCCCATCACCCCGCATGCAAGGAGGAACCATGTCGCGCACCGTTCTCGAGTACTCGTTACCCCACGCCTCTCGCCTGCCAGTCGCCTTTCGGCTGTTGGGCGCGCTCATCGCCACTGTCTTCGCCGGCGCATGCCTCACTACGTCCGCGCTTGCCGTGCCGCCCAGGGGTGGTGCCGCCAACATTGCAATGATTGGAGAGCCGCAGACGCTCGATCCGATGTCCTCCACTGCCGACCTGGTCGGCACGATCATGCAACATGTCTACGAGCTCCTGTACACCTACGACGCCAACTCGAACGTGGTGCCGATGCTCGCCGAAAGCATGCCGGCAGTGTCGAAGGATGGATTGGTCTACACGATCGCGCTGCGCAAGGGCGTCAAGTTCCATAACGGCAAGGAGATGACCTCGGCCGACGTTGTTGCGTCGCTGCAGCGCTGGATGGAGATGGCGCCGCGCGGCAAGGCCGTGGCGAAGGAAATCAAGTCGCTGGAAGCGAATGGCCCGAACTCGATCGTCATCACGCTGAGCCGCCCCTACGCGCCACTGGTGGCACATCTCGCGCTTTCCAACGGCTTCGCGGCCATCATGGCGAAGGACTCCATCGCCACGCCGCTCACGCAATTCGTAGGTACCGGGCCGTATTTGTTCAAGGAGCGCAAGCCGGACCAGTATGTGCAGCTGGTCCGGTTCGACGGCTATAGCGCCCGCAGCGAACCCGCCAGCGGTTACGGCGGCAAGCGCGAGGCGCTGCTCGACGAATTGCGCTTCATCCCCGTTCCCAACGCCAACACGCGCGTCGAGGGTACGCTCTCGGGGCAATATCACTTCGCGGACGTTCTACCTGTGGAGTCCTACACACGGCTGGAAAGTGCACCGAACGTGAAGCCGGTTCTTACCGCGCCCTTCGGCTTCCCGTACCTGGTGCTGAACACCAAGCAGGGGCCGCTCGCCAACGTCGCGTTGCGCCAGGCCGTGCAGGCATCGCTCAACAATGCCGACATGTTGGGCGCGGGCTTCGGCGACCCGAAGTTCTATAGCCCCGACCCCAACCACTACGCCAAGAACACCCCGTTCTATTCGACATCCGGCACCGAGAACTACGGCAAAGGGGATGCCAAACGGGCCACCGCGATGGCGACGGCCGCCAAGTACGATGGCACGCCGATCAAGATCCTCACCAGCCAGCAGTATGATTTTCACTACCGGATGGCGTTGGTGATGGCGGAAAATCTCAAGGCCGCGGGGTTCAAGGTCGATATGCAGGTGGTGGACTGGTCGACACTCATCCAGCGCCGCAACGACCCGGCACTGTGGGACATCTACATCACGCACTCCGCTGTGCTGCCCGAACCGACGCTGACGCCGCCGCAGTTGGGCGACGGCGCGCCCGGGTGGTGGAGCTCGCCAGCCAAGGACGCCGCGCTGGCAGCGTTCAACGCGGAAGCCGATCCGAAGAAGCGCGCCGCGTTATGGGGCAACGTGCAGGCCGTGGTGTTCACCGAAGTGCCATACATCCGTGTCGGCAACTTCAACAGCGTGACGGCACGCGCCGCGAAGCTCGACGGTTACGTCGCTATGCCGTGGCCCTTCTTCTGGAATACGGGCCTGCAAAAGTAGCAGCGTGAGCGGTCCGACGGAGGTAACAGGGTTGTTGTCCAGGGGAATGGCCCGCTACCTCGCGTCGCGCCTCGCCGGCATGGTGATCGTGATGCTGCTGGTGGCAACACTGGTTTTCTTCATCACGCGCCTTGCGCCCGGTGATCCCGCGGCAGTGATGCTTGGCGAGCAGGCAACGGCCGCCGACGTCGCGCAATTGCGTGCGAGCTATGGGCTCGACAAGCCTTTGCCCACGCAATTCGCCTATTGGTTGGCCGAACTTGCGCGAGGCAATCTTGGCCAGTCGATCTTCCTGCAGCGGCCCGTGACGCAGGCACTGGCCGAGCGCGCCGAACCGACGTTTTTCCTGACGCTGTTCGCGATGACCATCGCCATCCTGATCGGCGTCCCCTGCGGCATTGCCGCTGCCGTCTGGCGCAGCCGCTGGGTCGACCAGGCGTTCTCCGGATTCGCGATGCTGGGTGCCAGCATCCCGAGTTTCTGGCTGGGATTGATCCTGATGCAGATGTTCGCCGTGGGGCTTGGCTGGTTTCCGGTGGCCGGTTACGGCGACCCGGGCGTTCCATTGTCCAATCGCCTGCATCATCTGGTGCTGCCGGCGATCGTGCTCGGCGTGGTGAACTCGGCACTGATCCTGCGGTTCTGTCGGGCGAGCATGCTGGACGTACTCGGCGAGGATCACATCCGTACGGCGCGCGCCAAGGGGGTATCCGAGCGCCGCGTCGTGCTGCACCACGCGCTGCGCAACGCATTGATCCCGGTGGTCACGGTGCTGGGCCTCACGTTCGCACTGCTGATCGGGGGCGCGATCGTCACGGAAACAGTTTTCGGCCTGCCCGGGATCGGCAACCTCGTCGTCTCCGCAGTCCTTCGCCGCGACTATCCGGTGATCCAGGGTGCACTGCTGGTGATCGCCGGAATGTACGTCCTCATCAACCTGCTCATCGATCTGCTGTATCTGGTGATCGATCCGCGCGTGAAGTACTGAGGCCAACTCGACGATGACTGCCACCGACGCCGTTACGCCTTTGCCAAGGATCGCAATCCCCCATAGCCCATCCTCCATCCTATTCCGGAAGCTTTTTGGGCGACGCGTGGTTCTGGTGGGCGCAATCATCCTGGCGATCGTGGTCTTGTCAGCTCTCTTTGCGCCGTGGCTCACCCCCTACGACCCGACCGCATTGAAGATCCTTGACCGGCTGCAAGGCCCGCGTTCCACGCACTGGTTCGGCACCGACGAGTTGGGTCGCGACGTGTTCTCGCGCGTTGTCTTCGGCGCGCGCTACTCGTTGACGATCGGCGCCATGGTGGTGGCGATCTCGGTGACCTGCGGCGTGCTGTTGGGACTCACGGCGGGGTACTTTCGGCGACTGGACGGCCCGATCATGCGCGTGGTCGACGCGATGATGTCGTTCCCGGATATTCTGCTCGCAATTGCGCTCGTGGCCGTGCTTGGCGCATCGATGACCAACGTAATCCTGGCGCTGGCGGTCGTCTACACGCCGCGCGTGGCCCGGGTGGTACGTGCGTCCACGCTGGTCGTGCGCGAGTTACTGTACATCGAAGCCGCGCGCGCGCTGGGTGTAGCGACCTGGCGCATCCTGTTTGTTCACATCCTGCAGAACATCGCGTCGCCGATCCTGGTGCAGGCCACGTTCATCTTCGCCTATGCCGTGCTGGCCGAGGCGGGGCTGTCTTTTCTCGGCGTCGGCGTTCCTCCCGCGTTGCCCACCTGGGGCACGATGATCGCCTCCGGCCAACAATTCGCGCACCAGGCCATCTGGTTGGTGGTGTTTCCCGGTGTCGCGATCATCCTGTCAGCGCTGTCACTGCAAATGGTCGGCGATGGGCTGCGCGACCTGCTCGATCCTAAGCTTCGCAAGACACTTTGAACGCGACCCTACCGGCACGCTCGGCCGCCCCACTCCTCGACGTGCGCCACCTGCGCACCCACTTCGATACCGATACCGGCCCGGTCAAGGCGGTGGAGGACGTGTCATTCACGCTCGACGCCGGTGAAACGCTCGCCGTGGTCGGAGAATCAGGCTCCGGTAAATCGGTGACGAGCCTGTCAATCATGGGACTGATCGCCAATCCGCCGGGGCGCATCGTCGGCGGGGAAATCCTGTTCCGCACGCGCGAGGGCGCCATCGTCGATCTCGCCCAATTGCCTGCAAAGGCGTTGCGCCAGTTGCGCGGTCGTGACATTGCGATGATCTTCCAGGAACCGATGACGAGCCTCAATCCCGTGTTGACGGTAGGTAGCCAGATTGCGGAGGCGGCCGAGATTCACCTTGGCATGGATCACCGTGCGGCGATGACGCGCGCACTCGACATGCTCGAGCTGGTGGAAATTCCTGCCGCGAAGCGGCGCCTCGCCGAACATCCGCATCAACTATCTGGGGGGATGCTGCAGCGGGTCATGATTGCAATGGCCTTGACGTGCGATCCGGTGCTGCTGATCGCCGACGAGCCAACGACCGCACTGGACGTCACGATTCAGGCGCAAATCCTCGCGTTGCTCGACAAGCTTCGGCGCGAGATCGGCATGGCCGTGCTCTTCATCACGCACAATCTCGGCGTCGTCGCCGAGATTGCCGACCGCGTCGTCGTCATGTACTGCGGGCGCGTCGTCGAGGAAGGCGGCGTCCACGAGCTCTTTCGCGCGCCCCGCCATCCGTATACGCGGGGACTGCTGGCATGCCTGCCGCAGCGCGCGCACGAAGACGCCGTTGCGCCATCGAAGCGGCGCCTGCATGCGATCCCGGGCCAGGTGGCGAGTCCGCTCGACCCCCCGCCAGGCTGCGCGTTCTCACCCCGCTGCGCCCTCTCGATCGCCGAGTGCGATGCTGCGATGCCGCCGCTGGCAGATGTCGCCGCGGGCCAGTTCACCCGTTGCCTCCGATGGGAGCACAGGTGAACGCCTACGCCGAAAGCGCCGAGTCCCCGCCCATGCTGTCCGTGCGGGGGCTCAAGAAATATTTCGGCCCCAGCGACCGCCCTGTTCGTGCCGTCGACGACGTCAGCTTTGAGATCCGCAAAGGCGAAGTATTGGGCCTGGTGGGCGAATCCGGCTCGGGCAAAAGTACGATCGGACGCAGCGTGCTGAAGCTGCTCGACCCCACTGCCGGGGAAATCGTCTTCGACGGCGTGGACCTGGCCCCGCTGTCGGCAGGCGCCATGCGGTCGTATCGGCGTCATCTGCAGATCATCTTCCAGGATCCGTACGCCAGCCTGAACCCGCGCCAGCGCGTCGATGACACATTGGGCGAGGCACTGTCGACACACGGCCTGCATCCCGGTCCGGCACGGGCCCTGCGCATCGCAGAACTGCTGCGGCTGGTGGGCCTCGCGCCGGAGCATGCACGACGATTCCCGCATGAATTCTCGGGAGGACAGCGGCAGCGCATCGGCATTGCGCGCGCGCTCGCAGTGGAGCCGCGTTTCATCGTCGCCGACGAACCGGTGTCTGCGCTTGACGTGTCGATCCAGGCACAGGTGATCAACCTGCTGTCCGATTTGCGCGAGCGGCTCGGCTTGACGATGCTCTTCATCTCGCACGATCTCGATATCGTCGAGTACCTGTGCGACCGGATCGTCGTGCTCTATCTTGGCAAGGTGATGGAGATCGCGGCCGCCGATCTTTTGTACCAGAAGCCGCTGCACCCGTACACACAGGCGTTGCTCGCGGCGTCGCCGCGACCCGACCCGGCTGCGCGGCGAGAGCGCCGATTGCTGCAGGGCGACATTCCCAGTCCGGTTGATCCACCTTCCGGCTGCGTGTTCCGCACCCGCTGCCCGCACGCGCAGGATGCCTGCGCTTCGACGGTCCCGCCGCTGCGCGAGATTGCGCCGGGGCGGTTCAAGGCTTGCCTACGGGACGATCTGCCATGCTCTGCCTGATGAATATCGACGACGACGACGCAAAATTGATGAGCGCAAGAGCCGAAAGCCCATTGCAATGACAGCCCGTCGTGATACCCCGCGTGGTACCGACCCGGACCTGATCGTTGCCATGCGTGAACGTGCGGCGACGTTATCAGTGGCGCACCAGCAGGTAGCCGTGGCCATGCTCGAGGATCCGGAGTTTGCGCTCCATGCCAACGTCGACGCGCTGGCACGGCGAGCCAAAGTCAGCCCGCCCACCATTACCCGGTTCTGTCGTGCAATGGGTTGTACAGGCCTCCGAGAGTTCAAGCTGCGACTGGCGCAGAACGTTGCAGTTGGAAAATCGATGCTGCACCGCGCAGTGGTGCCCGGCGACGACATGCAGGCGGTCACGCACAAGGTACTGCAGAGCGCGGTCACCGCCCTGGCCAATCTCGAACGGCATGTCGTTCCGCAGGAACTCGAGCGTGCCGCGGCACGCATCGCGAAGGCGCGGCGAGTAGACTGCTACGGCGTGGGCAACGTGTCCATGTTCATGGCCAGCGACGCGCAGGCGCGATTCGCGCGGCTTGGCATCACGTCCGGCGCGTATTTCGACGGCCACCTGCAACTGATCTCGGCCGCCACGATGAACCGCAACGACGTGGTGTTGGCCATTTCGTATGTCGGCAGGATGCGCAGCCTCATCAACGCGGTGGAAGTGGCGAAAGAACAGGGCGCCATGATCGTGGCCATTTCGCAGTTGAACACGCCCCTGGCCAAATTGTCCGACATTCTGCTGCCAGTGGTAGTGCCGGTCGACCACGCGATGCGCGTCGGCACTGAGGCTTACCTCGCGCAGCTTGCGTATCTCGAAATTCTTATGGTGGGCGTTGGCTTGCGCCGCGGGCCCGCTGCGTTCCGTCAACTCAAACGCGTGCGGCAGGTCCTGAAGGAGCGGGGCACGGAGAACGAGATTCACCCTGTGCTGCCGTCCGCATGATCGAACGAAAGGTTTCACAGTGATGAATCCAACGCCGGGAAACGGCACGCCAGCGCTCCTCCTTTCCGGTGGTACCGTCATCGACGGTACTGGAGCGGACCGCTTTGTGGCCGACGTCCGTATCGATGGCGACCGGATCACTGCCATTGGCCGCGATCTGGCCGCTACGGACGCCGAGGTGATAGACGCCACGGGGTTGATCGTCGCGCCTGGCTTTATCGACGTCCATACGCACGACGACCAGATCGTGCTGGCGGATCCGCGGATGTTGCCGAAGATCACCCAGGGGGTGACCACCGTTATCGTAGGCAATTGCGGCATCAGCCTCGCACCGCTTGTGCACGCCGATGTACCGCCGCCCTTGAACTTGCTCGGCGGCAATGACAAATACGTCTATCCGACGATGGCTGCCTATGTTGCGGCGGTCCAGCGCGCTCGGCCCGCGGTCAATGTCGCGGCATTGGTCGGCCATTCGACGCTGCGGGTGGCCGCGATGGACGATCCTCATCGCGCCGCGACTTCTGGGGAGCAAGCACGGATGGTCGACTTGCTGCGCGAAGGCATGGACGCGGGCGCAATTGGATTCTCCTCCGGTGTGTTCTATTCGACGGGTGCCGCCGCCGACGTCGATGAACTCGCCCTCCTCGCCGGCGTCGCCGGTGAAGCTGGCGGCATCTATACGACGCACATACGCAACGAGATGAACGAAATCTTCGCTGCGCTCGACGAGGCATTCACGACGGCGAAGCGCGGCAATGTTCCGGTGGTCATCTCACATCACAAATGCGCCGGTCCGCAGAATTGGGGCCGCACCGTGCAGACGCTGGCCCATATTGATGCGGCGCGATCCCGGCAACCGATCGGACTCGACGCCTACCCCTATGTCGCTGGTTCCACCGTTCTGCGCGCGGACTTAATCGATGGGATCATTGATGTCGTCGTAACGTCTTCAGAGCCGCACCCGGAAATGGCGGCACGGCACCTGGCCGACATTGCGGCCGAATGGGGCTGTACCCAGCAGGAAGCCTGCGAGCAGCTGCAGCCAGGTGGCGCGTGCTACTTCCAGATGCGGGAAGACGACGTGCAGCGCGTGCTGACTTACCCCGCTACGATGATCGGTTCCGACGGTCTTCCGCACGATCAACATCCGCATCCACGACTGTGGGGAACGTTTCCCCGCGTACTTGGCCATTACAGTCGTGATCTTGCCATCTTTCCCCTCGAGACCGCCGTGCACAAGATGACGGGGCTGAGCGCGCGCCGATTCAACCTGAAGGAACGTGGGGAACTGCGCGCCGGATGGTTTGCCGATGTATGCATCTTTGATCCGGCTACGGTGAAGGATGTCGCCACGTTCGAGCAGCCGCAGGCGATCAGTATCGGCATCGAACATGTGCTGGTGAACGGCGCGATCACATTTCAGCGTGGACACGCGCACTCCAACCGCGCGGGGCGCTTCCTGTCGTCCGGTGGCACCTGAAGCAGTTGCCGCAGTACTTCGGCGGAACTCGCAGCCGATTGCACGAAATCTGGCGGCTACATCAGCGATCGCCTGCCTTTCCAGCACCGACATGAACACCTCTTCCCTGACGGGACGACTCCAGTCTGGCGTCGATGAGGCGGTGCAGAGCTAGTGCTTCCCGCGCAGCGACCGGCGCGTCGCGACGTTCACCGATCGCATCAATGAACTCTGCGATGACGATACGGTGCAGCGCATGGTCGAAGGCTATGGAGTCCGCGCCGGTGCCGCTGGCCAGGGGATCCGGGGTACGGTCAACGCGACCGTCGCGCCAACGCACGACGAATTCGTCATTACGTAGTTCAGTGGACGCAAACTCGGCGTCACCCTTCAGAACCTCCGAGCCGCCGCACGGACTAGATCTGTTGGGCCACCGAACGGCTACATTAGGGCTGCATTTACCGCAGAAATACAAAAGGGCCGCGTCCGGAAGACGCAACCCATTGATATTTTGGCTCCCCGACCAGGGCTCGAACCTGGGACCTGCGGATTAACAGACTACCGCGGATTTGCGCATCTTCAGATACTTAGGTCGAATTCCGTTCCGCAATTCCCCCGAATTTCAGCGTTTTTCTGCCCTGAGAGCGTCATTAGTCGAACTTTTTGCGGAACGGCGATAGCCACGTTCGGCGAATCGTCGGCGAACATATTTGTGGCCGGCATTCGTCCCTGCCCACCGACCTGCTGGCTCAGATCGGGCAAATAGCGGACACACCCTCACAGACCTATCGAACCTTGACGACGACTTTCCCTTTTGCACGTCCCTTTTCGACGTAAGCCATCGCCTCCTTGGTCGAATCAAATGGAAAAATCCGGTCCAGGACCGGGCGTATGGCGCCCGTCTCGATGAGAGCACCGATCTGTCGCAACTGATCCCCGCTTGCTCTCATGAAGAGAAAGGAATAGTTGACCCGATGACGCTTGGCTTGTCTTCTGATCCGGAAGCTTAAAAGACGCATCACCAGTTCAAGTATCCGACTCAATCCAAGGTACCTCGCAAACTCGGGATCAGGTGGACCGGAGATCGAGATGAGCTTTCCACCAGGCTTGATCACTCGGAGGGACTTCTTGAGCGTCTCTCCGTCCAGACTGTTCAGAACGACATCGCAATCGCGCAAGACCTCTTCGAAACGATCCTTTTTGTAGTCGATTACGATATCTGCACCGAGACGCCTAACCAAGTCGACATTCGCCGTACTCGTTGTCGTAGCCACGGTTGCACCAACATGCTTCGCGAGCTGAATTGCGAACGTTCCCACGCCGCCCGAGCCCGCGTGGATGAGAACTTTCTGCCCTTTCTGCAATTTCGCCTTTTCGATGAGCGCTTGCCAAGCGGTCAAGCCGACCAAGGGGATGGAAGCCGCTTCCTCCATCGTCAGGCTCTTGGGTTTGATCGCCAGGTCATCTTCTCTTACTGCGATGAACTCCGCGAATGTCCCGATTCGGTTCTTGTCGGGTCGCGCATACACCTCGTCCCCGGGCTTGAATTGCCGCACGCGAGATCCCACTCGGATTACCACTCCTGCCAACTCGTTGCCGAGAATGAGCGGCAATCGATAAGGCAAGATCAGTTTGAATTCTCCGTCTCTGATCTTGGAATCCAGTGGGTTCACACCCGCAGCGTGGATCTCGATCAGGACATCGTCCTCCCGCATTTCCGGGTCTGGCACTTCGCTGGCTCGCACGCGATCTGCGCTTCCATAACGGTCGACGATGAATGCTTTCATGACGCGCGCGCGGGGCGGCGCGGCACGATTAGGTTGCCCACGGACACCTGCACGGGTTGATTGTCCTGATTCAGCGTCGTGGTTCTCACCTTGATGACGCCCTGGTCGGGACGAGACTTCGAGGCTCGTACTTCGAGCACTTCGCTTTCGACCCGAAGCTCATCGCCTGACCGAACCGGTCGTGGCCAGCGGAATTCGTCGAAGCCGGCGCCGACGATGCCGCCTGCCGGTGCAAGCTCGCTCTCGACCAGCAGCCTCATCGTGATCGCGGCGGTGTGCCAGCCACTCGCGGCGAGACCGCCAAATATCGAGTCGGACGCCGCACGTTCGTCGAGATGAAAAGGTTGTGGATCAAATTCGGCGGCAAAGCTCTTGATGCGTTCGCCATCGATGCCGATGCGGCCGGACCGAAAGGTCTGCCCCGCTTCAAAATCTTCCAAGTATCGCTTGAGCAAATCGGTCATAGCGCTCTCCTGATCCACTACTTCTCGAAGGCCGGGGTGCGAGGCAACAACGTCGTCGGTGCGTCGAGCCGCAGATCCTTTCGAATGCCCGCGTCCACCAGTGCAACCGGCGCAAATCTGCGCAGCAACCGCAGGCGATTCGCGAGCCCGCCCGCCGCGTAGCGGAGTTTTGGGTGGTCGGCGACGGCTGCTTCCAGCACAACGTCGGCCACGACGGTCGGATCGTCGGCAGTTGCCATCACCTCCTTGAGCACCTTGTCCAGGAGCGTGCGCACTTCGCGGTACTCATCGAGCTTCGAATCGGGGGCCAGAAAGTTCGCGTCGAATTGCGTCTTCGTGTAGGCGGGCTCGATGACCGAGACCCGGATGCCTCTTGTGCGCAACTCATGATCGAGCGACTCCGAATAGCCTTCAACCGCATGCTTGGTTGCGGCATAGAGGGCGCCGTACGGCATCGGAAGGAATCCAAGCACCGAGCCAATGTTGATGATGCGACCGCTTCCCTGGCGTCGCATGTGCGGGACCACGGCACGAGTCATGCGGACGAGCCCAAAGAAGTTGGTCTCGAAAATTGCCTTTGCCTGGTCGATCGAACTCTCTTCTGCTCCCGCGGGCGCAACGCCGAAGCCGGCGTTGTTCACGAGCAGGTCGATGCGGCTTTCCAGGCGAATAAGCTCCTTCACGGCCGCCTCGACCGATTCATCGCTGGTCACGTCGAGGGGCAGCATCGCGAACGATCGCTGGCCTGTTTGAGCTCCGCGCCTGCTGGTGCCGTAGACCTTGTAGCCCGCCGTTGCGAGCCGGGTCGCGGTGGCTTCGCCGATGCCTGATGAGGCGCCTGTGACGAGGGCGATGGATCCTTTGATCTTCATGGGAAATCCCTTTCAGTGGGTGGTGATGAGCGCGAAAATATGATGCGCGTCATACTTGAACTCGAACAAAGGCGGCCTCGCGTGCGAGCAACGTCAGTCGAGAGTTGGGGTGAGGTGCTTCAGCGCCGCCTCGCGCAGCGCGTCGGAAAGCCGAGCGTCGTCGACGGCGCGTGCCAGCGTCAATGCGCCGACCATCGTGGCCACGGTGACCAGGGCGTGCTCGTGCGCCCCCTTCTGCCCCCAGTCGGGCGACTGGCGAGCGACGAGGTCGATCATCTCCTTGATGCGGCGCGTGGCGACGCGCCGCACCGCTGGCGCCTGGCGCGGCATCTCCGAACCGAGCGCAGCAGTTGCGCAGCCCCTTTCAACGCTTTCGACATGCGCCTTGGAGAGGTAAGCCTTCAGCATCGCCCGCAGCGCCTGTTCCGGCGGCACCGCGGCGGCGATGCGCTCCATTAATGCCACGCTTTCGCTGCCGGCCCGGTCGGCGGCCTCGGCGAGCATCGCCTCACGTGACCCGAAGTGGGCGTAGAAGCCGCCATGCGTCAGGCCGGCGTCCTTCATGATGTCCGCTACACCAGTGCCGTTGTAGCCACTGCGCCGGATAGCACGCGCGGCGGCCTCGACGATGCGGTCGTGCGTAGCTTCCTTGGACTTGGTGGCGGTTCGCTTCATATGATGTTCATCATATTACATTTCAACGCGCGGCGCAAGCGGGTTGCATCCGTCGGTGCGAGCGCCCCTAACGTATTGAATTGTTGGCGGCTTCAGCGCGTTCGCGCAGGCCGAACGCTCTGCCTACAGCATGGCAACACGGAGCGCTCTTTCAAGGGAGTCTTTCAACAGGACCCGCCCGCGACGGCCGTCAACTCGCCTTGGGTCTGCGCTGCACTAATTCACCGGCGCTGCCTCGGGACTTGGCGATTGAGGTCGCTTGCTTCGTTGCCGCGTCGATTACCCGGTCCCATGGCGCTACGTCACCTCTCATGCGATCTGCCAGAAACTCGACCATCATCCTCAGCAGTTGTGGCTGATGCTGGCGCGACAAATAGACCGCGTGGATACCAAGAGGCTCTGGCTCGCAGTCGGGCAGCAGACGAATGAGTTCACCGGAGGATAAGTCCGCGCTGACAAAGTAGGTCGGCAACATCGCAATCCCGGCGCCGGCGAGGGCGGCTCGGCGCGTGACGGCTGCCTCGTTGCTCTGCAGTTGTCCTCTCACGGGAATCCGGAGCGTCTGGCCATTTCGTTGGAGGCGGAACTCGGTGCGGCCAACGTAGGCGTGGGTGATGCAACGGTGGTTTCGAAGGTCGTCCGGGGCGCTTGGGTAGCCGCTTGCCTTGATGTACGCCGGCGACGCGCAGACAACGGACCGGCACACTCCCAGCTTCCGCGCTACCAGCGAGTCGTCGAGCACGTTGCCGATCCGCACTGCCAGGTCGATGCGTTCCTCCACAAGGTTGACCGTTCGCTCCGTTGCGATCAGCTCGACCTGTGTTTGCGGATACTGAGAAAGGAAGTCCGTCACAACGTCGGCCAGGTAGGCCGCGGCAAAGGAAGTGCTGGTGGTGATGCGCAGCTTGCCTGCGGGTGCCGCGCGCCTTGCACCTGCCACGCTTTGTACGTCACGCGAAAGTTCGAGCATCTGGCGGCAGCGCTGCAGCGCTTCTTCGCCGGCGTCGGTGAGGCTCACTCGCCTTGTCGTTCGATGCAGCAGTCGTACTCCGAGCCAACGCTCGATGCTTTCGAGATAGCGCGAGACCATGGCCCGTGACATGTCCAGTGCTCTGGGCCGCCTCGGTCAGGCTGGCACGGTCAGCCACTTCGGCGAAGACCTGCATGGCGGTGATTCGGTCCATCGATTAGATCGATCCAGTAGACAAACTTTCTATTATTCTACTGTTTATTGACAGTTTAGTAGCAAATATAATGGCGCCATCACCCAACCACCGCGAGCGATTCCATGATCAAACCTCTCCTTCCGCTGTTTGCCAGCCTCACCCTCGGCATCGTCGCCAACGAGGCCGCCGCCCAAGCGAGTCCTACGGCGCTCTCCCTTCAGGTCTACAACGCCGACGCCGGCAGCTTCCACGTCAACGCCGTCCTGGTATCCGGCAAGACGGACGCAGTACTCATCGATACCGGGTTCACTCAGGCCGATGCGCACCGGATCGCCGCGATGGTTCTCGACAGCCGCAAGTCGCTGAAGACCATCTACATCAGCCAGGCCGACCCGGACTTCTACTTCGGCGCGGGTGTACTGAAGATGTTGTTTCCGGAAGCGACGCTGATCGCGAGTGCGCCCACCGTGAAGAAGATACAGGCGACGCTACCCACGAAGCTGCAGGTGTGGGGGCCGCGACTGGGCGCCAATGCGCCGACGGACGTTCCGGTGCCCGAAGTTATGACCGGGAACACGATCAAGCTGGAAGGCCAGACGCTCGAAATCAGGGGGCTGGATGATTCGCTCCCGCACCGCAGCTACGTATGGATTCCTTCTTTGAAGGCTATTGTGGGCGGGGTCAATGTCTTCGCCGGTCTGCATGTCTGGACGGCCGACACGCAGACCGTGCAGGAGCGGGCCGACTGGAGCAGGAAACTGGGCGCGATGGCAGCGCTTCAGCCAACCACCGTCGTTCCGGGCCACATGCTGCCAGGCCAGAAGCAGGACGCTTCGCAGCTTGCTTACACCCAGTCCTACCTGACCCGCTTTGAATCAGAACTGGCCAAGGCGCCGAACTCGGCCGCGCTGATCGAGGCGATGAAGTCGGCCTATCCCGCAGCGGGCCTGATGGTCGCGCTCGAGATCGGCGCCAAGGTCAACAAGGGCGAAATGAAGTGGTGATGCAATGCAACTGAGCGAGCACTTGCCGGCATCATGGATGCCGGCAATGTCGTATGCGCTTTGTGTCCACTATTGGCGGGATCACGTCGAGCCGCGCAACAGCCGCAATTGGCCGGGAGTTCTATTTTGGCCCGGTGGCGGCAACCAGCACCTTGCCCTCCGCCAAAAAAGCGCAACCGTCGGCGTCAACGTTGTCGACTGCTACGACCGGAGCCGAGCGATGTGCTCAGCCGGCAAATCCGACCCTAACCCGCCCTTGGCGGCTTTCGGGTCGACCGGCAGGTCTACTTTGCAAGCCGCCGTTCGCTGAATGCGTCGAGAATCGCGTACTACCAAGTCTCACTGATCCTTGTGATGCCCCGCCACCGTCGCCTGAAACTGCTTGCGCATCCAAGCGACTCCACCACTGCTGATCCCCCCATCTACAGCGATCTCGGCGCCGGTCACGAATGATGCGCCCTCCGACGCGAGGAAGACGATCACCTGAGCCACTTCTTCGGCCGCAGCTTCACGTCCCATCGGAATGGCGTATCGATTCGCTTCGACATGGCCCGCCGGCGCCGCGTCGGTCAGTGGCGTCGCGATAGTGGCCGGATGTACCGAATTCACCCGGATTCCCCAGTGTACGAGTTCGAGCGCCGCGGTCTTCGTGAGGCCGCGCAGCGCCCATTTGCTCGTCGTGTAGGCCGCATCGCCGTGCGCGATCAATCCGGCGGTAGAAGAAACGTTCACGATCGCGCCGCCGCCCGCATCCCGCATCAGAGGCGCCATGCACTTGGTTCCGAGAAATGCGCCAGTGACGTTGACATCCAGCACGAGGTGCCAGTCGGCAAGCGTCGTGTCCATAACACTACGCCGCAAGATGATTCCGGCATTGTTGACCAGAACGTCGATCCGTCCGAACTGGTCATCGACAGCGCGAGCGACTCGCCGCCAGTCCTGCTCGCTGGTGACATCGAGCGGAAGGTACCGCGCATCGCACCCGGCCACGCGCAGTTCCTCGACCAATTCATGGCTCGTTCCTGGCCGCACGTCGCACGCCACGACGGTCGCACCCATGACGCCGAACAATCGGGCCGTTGCGGAGCCTAGCCCACCCGCTGCACCAGTGACGAGCGCGACCTTGCCCCGGAAACCGTGGCCTTTGACGTGTTCACCGGAATCGGTCACGCCGCCAGCGCCTTCATTTCCGCGTAAAGGTCTGACTTGCCCTCGAAGCCGATGCCGGGAAGATCGGGCATGGTGATGTAGCCGCTCTCCACTCGCACACCGTCGGGGAAGCCTCCATACGGTTGAAACAGATCGGGGTAGCTCTCGTTCCCGCCGAGGCCCAATCCGGCCGCAATGTTCAGCGACATCTGATGGCCGCCGTGCGGGATGCAGCGGCTCGGAGACCAGCCATGCGTCGTCAGCACGGCGAGCGTGCGCTGATACTCGCACAAGCCGTACGAAAGTGCGCAGTCGAACTGGAGCCAATCGCGGTCGGGACGCATGCCGCCGTAGCGGATCAGATTGCGCGCGTCCTGGTGACTGAACAGGTTCTCGCCCGTCGCCATCGGTCCGGGATAGAACTCTGCAATGGACGCCTGCAAGTGGAAATCGAGCGGGTCGCCGACTTCCTCGTACCAGAACAGCGGGTAATCGCGAAGCATTTTGGCGTAGGCGATGGCGGTCTCCAGATCGAAGCGACCGTTGGCGTCGACAGCCAGCTTGGCGGCATTGCCGATTTCCGCCAGGACCGCCTCGATCCGCCGGCGATCTTCCTCGAGCGAAGCGCCACCGATCTTCATCTTGACCACGCTGTATCCGCGATCCAGATAGCCACGCATTTCGGCGCGCAATGCACTCAAGTCCTTGCCCGGATAGTAATAGCCACCCGCGGCATAGACGAAGACCCGCGGATTAGCCTCGACCCCATGACGCTTCGCCAGCAAGCGGAAGAGCGGCTTGCCCGCGATCTTCGCCACCGCATCCCAGACCGCCATGTCGAGCGTACCCACCGCAACCGAGCGCTCGCCATGCCCGCCGGGCTTCTCGTTGGCCATCATGGCGGACCAGACGCGGTCCGGATCGAGATTGTCGCCGGTAGCATCGAGCAGGGTGCTCGGGTCCGCTTCCCGAAGGCGCGGCGCGAAGCGTTCGCGAATGAGCCCGCCCTGACCGTAGCGCCCATTGGAATTGAAACCGTAACCGACCACCCGGCGGCCATCGCGCACGACATCGGTCACCACCGCGACCAGGCTCGTGGTCATCTTGGAGAAGTCGATATAGGCATTGCGTATCGGCGAAGCGATGGGCTTCGTGACTTCACATACGTCAACGATGCGAACGGCCATGACTTTCGATTCCTTCAGTTATCGGCGCGCCGCGGGGTGCACCAAAGGTTGGTGCTGTGTTGCCGCACGCACGGCGGCCGCCACGGTACCCGTCGATTGGCGCACGACCGGCTCAGAGGGACGAGCCACCGCAGATGACCATCTGCTGGCCCGTGATGGCCGCCGCCTCGTCTGACAGGATGAACGCGGTCAACGCCGCAACTTCTTCGGGCCTGACGAACCTGCCTATCGGCGGGACGCGAGGCGCGACGCTCCCGCGCGTCGCGTCCTGCAGCATCGGCGTATCGGTGGCCGCGGGCGCAACGACATTGACGGTAATGCCACGCGGGGCGAGTTCGATCGCCCACGATCGTGCCATGCCAACCAGCGCGGCCTTCGTCGCCGCATACTGGCTGCGGCCGGCCGCACCGCTTGAAGTCC
Source organism: uncultured beta proteobacterium (assembly GCA_963726765.1). Lineage (GTDB taxonomy): Bacteria > Pseudomonadota > Gammaproteobacteria > Burkholderiales > Casimicrobiaceae > CAIWHR01. Next base: position 542,294 of record CAVSDH010000004.1, read on the forward strand.
GGCTGCCGATCAACACGATGCGGCCACCTTCCGGCAGGCTTGGCGCGATGGTGTTTGCAAGCGTCACCGCCGCCTCCACATGCAGACGCCACATGCCGACACCATCCTCGGCAGCGAGTTTGCCCAACGGTGCCACACGCATGAAGCCGGCGGCGTGCACCAGCGCCTTCACATCGCCAAGTATGGAAAGGCAGGCCGCGACGGCTGCAGAGTCCGTCAGATCAAGCTGCCGCGCGTGAAACTTAGGCGCCTCGATTGTCGGTGGCGCCTGGTCGAGCCCGACCACATCCCAGCCATCTTTTAGCAGCCGCTGCGCGATCGCGGCGCCGATGCCCGAACTGGCGCCGGTGACCACCGCCCGCCCACGGGTCGACCGCCCGCCGGCGCCGCGCTCATCGGGCGCGCTGTGCATCATCGTTTGTACGACGCGGCTTGCGCCTGAACCTTCTTGAGATCGAAGCTGTTGATCGGGTCTATCATTTCATTTGTATAGAAGGCGCTGTAGTCGCTGATTTTGAGTTGGTTGAGCTCGGCTTCCGTCTTGAATTCCTCAACGTTGATAAAGCCCATCTTTGTGTTTGGATACGGCGATTGGTAGAGGCGGATGCGCCGGCCTACTGCTAAGAGAACTGCCTTGACGGCATCTTCTGTGCTGCTACCTCTTGGCGCTGTTTCCGGATACATGTCGAGGAACGCCCGTGCCCCGGCGGCCGGGTCGGCGAGCAGGAACTGAGATGCCTTGCATACCGAGCGGCCGTAACCGACCAGCAGGTCACGGTTGTCCTTCAGCATTGCCTTCTTGGCCATAAGGAATTGTCCACCGACCATTGGCAATTGCTTCGGACGAGGAAGGAACTGCATGGCGATGCCCGCGGCCTCGATCTGCCCAAAGCCGGTGTCGTAGTAGGCGAGTGCGTCGATCGCTCCGCGATCCAATGCGACGCCGGCCGGGACACCATTGCCGACAGCCACCCATTTGACATCGGCGTCCGGATCGATGCCCATCGACTTCAGGACGTTGCGCGTCACCGGATATTCGGTGCCGGCGAAATCGGAGACACCGATCTTCTTCCCCTTCAAGTCTCCGTAGCTCTTGATCGTGGAAGCTGGCTTGACGACGATGTCCCACTTATACGGGTAGGTGTACTGATAGAAGTTGATCGCCGAACCCCATTCGCCCTTCGCGAGCAGCGGCAGGCCGAAGGACGGCACACCGATCCCAATGTCAACATCGCCACGCTCCACCGCGACCTGCACGTTGGAGTTGCCGCCCAGCGCCTGCGGCTTGAGCGTGAAGTTTTCCTCCTTGTTGTAGCCCAGCACCTCGCCGATGACGCAGTTGATCACGTTGGGCGCCATCGCCTTCTGCCCGATGCCGAAGCGAACCGTCTTGAGGTCCGCGGCGCGCGCAGTGCGCGAGCACACCGCCAGCGCCGCGGCAAAGGCGCTGCTTGCCAACAGCCACTCTCTTCTCGAAATCTGCACGGTGTTCTCCCTTGGAATGTTTGTTAACTCTTGCCGCGATGGGCCCAATGCACCACGCGGTGCTCGAGGCGGCGTACCGAACTGTGAAGCGCAATGCCCAGCGCGCCGAGAATCACCAGCGCCGCGAAAACGCCGGCGACATCCGAGACCGCCTGCGCCTGAGTGATCACCACGCCCATGCCCTGCTGCGCGCCGAGGAATTCCGCGACAATTGCGCCAAGCAGCGCGTACACGACGGCCATATCCAGTCCGGCGAAGATGAATGGCGCGGCATTGGGCAGCTTGACGATGCGGTAGGTCTCGAACCGGGTCGCCGACAGCGAACGCATCAGGTCGAGACGTTCTGGTTCGATGGAGCGCAATCCGGTGAAGCTGTTGATCAGCACCGGGAAGAATGCAAGCAATCCCGCAATCGCCACCTTGCTGCCGTCGCCGAATCCGAACCAGATGACGATCAGTGGTGCAATGGCGACCTTGGGCAGGCTCTGCAGCGCAAATGCATACGGCATCAGCAGCTTTTCGATCGTGCGGCTTTCCGCCATCAATGATCCGAGAACCAAGCCGAGTCCCGTGCCGATCGCGAATCCCGTTGCCGCGTTGCTTAGCGTGCTCCAGAGCGGCAGGTAATAGCCCTTGGGACTCAGAGGGCTGACCGCGATGCCGGACCAGAGCGCGTGCAATACCGCTTCCGGCGCCGGCAGGATGTATGACGCGACGTGGAGAACTCGGACACAGAAGATCCACGCCAAAACCAGCGCAACCAGACCAAGCCCGGCAATCATCGAGCCATTGACTGCGGGGCCCGCGCGTTTGCGTACCGCCGGCGTCGCGTCCGCGGCCGCGTCTTCCGACTCCGGATCGAGATTCATCTCCGTTTGATCCAGCAACGTGGCCGGATCGGCGCCAACATGAGCTCCTGCGTTAGTCATTGGGTGCTCCCTCCTGCGCATTCAACAATCCGCGGATCTCGCTTGCAAGCTTGGCGTAGCTCGGGTGACTGACAATCGTGTCGAAGCTGCGCGGGCGCGGAATCGGGACCGTCAGATCCGCGAGTATCCGACCTGGTCGCGCCGACATCACGGCGACGCGATCGCCAAGAAAGATCGCTTCGGAAATGCTGTGCGTGATCAGCATGATCGTCTTGCGATGCGTCTGCCAGATCCGTTGCAGTTCCATGTTCATGCGCTCACGCGTGAGCGCGTCCAGCGCGCCGAATGGCTCGTCCATCAGCAGAATCTGAGGATCGCGCGCGAGCGCCCGGCAGATGCCGGCGCGCTGCTGCATGCCGCCTGACAACTCGTACGGGTACCTGCCGCCGAAGTCCTGCAGTCCCGCAATGCCGAGCAGATCGTCGATGCGCGTGTCCGCCGGCGGGTGGCGCCCGCCGACGCGAAGTGGTAGCCGGACATTCTCGCGTACCGTCAGCCAGGGCAGCAGATTGGCGGCCTGGAAAACGACGCCGACCTTGCCCGACGGTCCTGTAACGGATTGCCCATCCAGAGTGAGCCGACCCGTGTCGTAGGTGTCGAGACCCGCCAGCATCCGCAGCAGCGTGCTCTTGCCGCATCCGGACGGGCCCACGACGCAGACGAATTCGCCATCGGCAATCGCGAGGTTGACCTTGTCGAGGGCGTGCACGTCGCCGCTCGATGCCGTGACGTAGGTCTTGGAAACGTTTTGAATCCCGATGAGCGGCCGTGCGCCGGCCCCAACGGATGCGGGTTCGCGTGACACGGCCTGCGGGTTTGCCATCATTCACTCCTCCAGCATTGGTGAGCTTCGCTGCGCGACACCGTCTTATGGGCGGCTTGCCGGCGCGGCATTTACGATTTCTTCGCGCGTTTCCCCCGAGATCGTCTGGGACACCGCGTTCACAGTCACCTGTGCTATGCGGCGGCGCGTTCCGAAAGCCCTGCGGCCTTGATCGCGGCGAGGATCGCGGCGCTCTCTTCCGTCGTTGGCGCGTGGGTCGGCGGCCGCACTCGGCCGTTGGGGAGAATCCCGACGGCGGCCATGGCCGCCTTCATGCGTCCGTGCGCTTCGCCGGTGGGCTCGCCTGCGCCGTACACGGCATCCTTGAGCGGATCGATCCGCGCCTGCGCGGCCATGGCCCGCGTGAGATCGCCCGCCTTGACCGCTTCCAGGAGTTCGTAGATCAGATCCGGCACCAACGACGCAAATCCGACCAACGCTCCGTCGATGCCCTGCACCATCGATGCGAGCAGGTACTCGTCGTGACAGGTCAGCAACGCCTTTTCCGGAGCGACTGCCCGAATGGCTTTGAGGTCGCGCGCGTATTTGTTCATGTCGCGGGTGCCGATCTTGAATGCCCGGACGTGCGGCAGCTTGGCGAGCTCGGCCAGCAGGTCCGAGGAGAACGATGCCCGGGTCCACGCGGGGTAGACGTGGACGATCAGCGGCAGCGCGGTCGCGTCACCGATGGCCGTGAAGTAATCGAGGCAATGTTCGGGTTTGAAGCCAAAACGCAGCCAGTGGTGCGGCGGCATGATGTCGAGGGCCGCTGCGCCAGCCTCCTTGGCCAGGTTGGCGTGATCGATCGCCTCCGCGATCCCTTCGCAGACGACCGACGAGATAACTGGGCAGATGTCCTTGACCGCATCGGCGGTTATCCGCGTGACTTCGGCACGCTCGCGTGTCGTGAGTGAGAACACCTCGCCGGTATGGCCGTTGGTCATCAGTCCGATGACGCCCTTGCGCCTGGCGAGCCAGGCGGCGAACCGACGCAGCTCGAGCTCGTCGATCCCATAGTCGGGACGAAACGGTACCGCGATCGCCGGGATGATGCCGTGGAAGTTCGTCATGGTGCGCATGAGGGGTGTCTCCAGTGTGGGTGAAAGAGTTCAGTTGTGGGTCGAATGCGGCGCGAATCCGCCGGTGGCGTTAAGTCCGCGCGACAGCTCCTGCGCGGCGTTGAGCAGCGGGCCCGCGCCGGCCTTTTCGAATGCCTGCGCCGACATTCGAAACGCGGGGGCGGCGACACTCAGTCCGGCCACTGGCAATCCGTCGGCATCGAGGATTGGCGCGGCCAACACGCATAAACCAGGCACGTTCTCCTGATCGGACACGGCGTAGCCACGCGCACGAACCTGCTTGAAGCGCTGCAACAATGTCTTCACGTCGGTTATGGTCTTTTCGGTGACTTTCTTGCGCGGTGCAGCCGCGAGAATCCGCTCCTGCTCCGCGCGCGGCAGGAACCCGAGGATCGCGTGGCCAATGGCCGTGGAGTGCACCGGCACGCGGCTGCCAATGCGGACGTTGACGCCGAGCCGCGTCATCCCGGCTTGCATCCGCTCGATGTACACGATCTCGGCGCCTTCCAGTACGCCGATCGAGGCGGCCTCGTTCATTTCTCCCACGAGGTTGCGCAATATGGGGCGCGCCTGGGTTCGCAGATCGGAGTGCGCGATTGCGTTGAAGCCGAGATCCAGACACTTGAGCGTCAGGCGAAAGTTGCGGCTGTCGGGCAGTTTCGCGACATAGCCCAGCATGACCAGCGTGTTCAGAAGGCGGAACGTGGTCGCGTTGTCGAGCTCGGCACGCCGGGCGACCTCGGCTTGCACCAGCTCCGGTTCCTCGCTGGTGAATGCCTCCAATACCCGGAAGCCCTTTGCCAGGGAGTTCACGACGTTCTTGTCGGGCTGCTTGGTGATCATGTCCTAATTATTCGGAATGCGAACTTTAATTCGCAATACGAACGAACATTAAGCCTCCGATCGGAGGCTGTCAAGAGGGTGACGAAAAGTATTTCGGGAAAACGCTTCTTCTATCGAACCTTGACGACGACTTTCCCTTTTGCACGTCCCTTTTCGACGTAAGCCATCGCCTCTTTGGTCGATTCAAATGGAAAGACCCGGTCCAGGACCGGGCGTATGGCGCCCGTCTCGATGAGAGAACCGATCTGTCGCAACTGATCCCCGCTTGCTCTCATGAAGAGAAAGGAATAGTTGACCTGATGACGCTTGGCTTGTCTTCTGATCCGGAAGCTCAAAAGACGCATCACCAGTTCAAGTATCCGGCTCAATCCAAGGTGCCTCGCAAACTCGGGATCCGGTGGACCCGGAGATCGAGATGAGCTTTCCACCGGGTTTGAGCACTCGGAGGGACTTCTTGAGCGTCTCTCCGTCCAGACTGTTCAGAACCACATCGCAATCGCGCAGGACCTCTTCGAAACGATCCTTCTTGTAGTCGATCACGATATCCGCACCGAGGCGCTTCACCAAGTCGATATTCGCCGTGCTCGTTGTCGTAGCCACGGTGGCACCAACATGCTTCGCCAGCTGAATGGCGAATGTTCCGACGCCGCCCGAGCCCGCGTGGATCAGAACTTTCTGCCCTTTCTTCAATTGCGCCTTTTCGATCAGCGCCTGCCACGCGGTCAAGCCGACCAAGGGGATGGAAGCCGCTTCCTCCATCGTGAGGCTCTTGGGTTTGATCGCCAGGTCGATCTTCGCTTACTGCGATGAACTCCGCGAACGTCCCGATTCGGTTCTTGTCAGGTCGTGCATACACCTCGTCGCCGGGCTTGAATCGCCGCACGCGAGATCCCACTCGGACTACGACTCCGGCCAACTCGTTACCGAGAATGAGCGGCAATCGATAAGGCAAGAGCAGTTTGAATTCTCCGTCCCTGATCTTGGAATCCAGCGGGTTCACACCGGCAGCGTGGATCTCGATCAGGACGTCATCGTCCCGCATTTCCGGGTCTGGAACTTCGCCGGCCCGCACGCGATCTGCGCTTCCATAGCGATCGACGATGAATGCTTTCATGTTGCTCTCCTGGTGCCCTGAGTTGCAACGCGCTTACTTTTCCAGGACCGGGGTGCGAGGCAGCGACGCCGATCGGTGCGTCGAGCCGCAGATCCTTTCGAATGCCGGCGTCCACCAATCCAGCCGGCGCAAATCTGCGAAGCAACCGCAGACGATTCGCGAGCCCACCGGCCGCGTAGCGGAGTTTTGGGCGGTCGGCGATGGCCGCTTCCAGCACGACGTCGGCCACGACGGTCGGCTCGTCGGCAGTTGCCATCACCTCCTTGAGCACCTTGTCCAGGAGCGCGCGAACTTCGCGATACTCATCGAGCTTCGAATCGGGGGCCAGAAAGTTCGCGTCGAACTGCGTCTTCGTGTAGGCGGGCTCGATGACCGAGACCCGGATGCCTCTTGTGCGCAACTCGTGATCGAGCGACTCCGAATAGCCTTCAACCGCATGCTTGGTTGCGGCATAGAGGGCGCCGTAAGGCATCGGAAGGAAACCAAGCACCGAGCCGATGTTGATGATGCGGCCGTTCCCCTGGCGTCGCATGTGCGGCACGACGGCACGAGTCATGCGGATGAGCCCAAAGAAGTTGGTCTCAAAAATCGCCTTTGCCTGGTCGATCGAACTCTCTTCTGCTCCGGCGGGCGCAACGCCGAAGCCGGCGTTGTTCACGAGCAGGTCGATGCGGCCTTCCAGGCGAATGAGCTCCCTCACGGCGGCTTCGACCGATTCATCGCTGGTCACGTCGAGCGGCAGCATTGCGAAAGACCGCTGGCCTGACTGGGCGCCGCGTCTGCTGGTGCCGTAGACCTTGTAGCCCGCCGTTGCGAGCCGCTTCGCAGTGGCTTCGCCGATGCCTGATGAGGCGCCTGTTACGAGGGCGATGGATCCTTTGATCTTCATGGGAGTGCCTTTCAGTGGGGTTGGTGACGAACGCAACTGCGGTGGCGACCGTCGGGTCGGAGAGGAGACGTGTCCATGGGATGTATATGATGATCGTCATATTAAAGATCGAACGCGCACAGACACGGGTTCCAAGTGGCGTCAGTTCTGGGTCAGAGCGAGATGCTTCAGCGCTGCTTTGCGCAGTGCGTCGGAAAGCCTGGGGTCGTCGACGGCACGCGCCAGCACCAGTGCGCCGACCATCGTCGCGACGGTGACGAGGGCGCGCTCGTGTGCGCCTGGCTGCCCCCAGTCGGGCGACTGGCGGGCGACGAGGTCGATCATCTCCTTGATGCGGCGCGTGGCGGCGTGGCGGACCTCTGGCGCCTGGCGTGGCATCTCCGAGCCGAGCGCGGCAGTTGCGCAGCCGGTCTCAATCCCTTCGACGTGCGCCTTCGAGAGATAGGCCTGCATCATGGCCTGGAGCGCCCGCGGCGGCGGCGAGGTGGCGGCGATGCGCTCCATCATTGCCACGCTTTCACTGCCGGCACGGTCGGCGGCCTCGGCGAGCATCGCCTCGCGCGACGGGAAGTGGGCGTAGAAGCCGCCGTGTGTCAGGCCGGCGTCCTTCATGATGTCGGCGACGCCCGTGCCGTTGTAGCCACTGCGCCGGATGGCACGCGCGGCGGCCTCGACGATGCGGTCGTGCGTAGCTTCCTTGGACCTGGTGGCGGCTCGTTTCATATGACGTACATCATATTACATTCCAACGCGCAGCGCAAGGCGGCATTTCCGCCCGCATTCGCGTCTGGCGAATATCGTGCGCGCCCAATCGCGACACCGCACACCAACGTGTTCAGGGGTAGCACAGCTATGCAGGCGCGTGCACACGTTTTGCACACAACGCCACGCAACCGATTGATGTTGAGCGTGAATCGATTCAATCCATCATAGGGGCCACGCACAATCTGTGGGATAAGTTATTCATTCATTGAACATTCTTGACGCGCGGTCGGTTCAATAGTTGGTGAGAGCGACTGCTCATTTTATCGCCACGCGCACCCGACAGCGGTCACTCAACAGCCATTAGCCGACGCTCAATTGATTTGAAAGGAATCACCAATGAAACAGTTGGGAAGCGGCCGCGCAGAATGCTGCTTCTGATCGAGCGAACACCTTGCCGGAAATGCCTGCCGGCGCTTTCAGCTCACATCTTTGCCAGGCGGGAACCTGCCGCGTGATCTTCCGCTTCACGGCGGTGCCGAACCTTCAGCCAGCAGGGGCACGTCGCGGTGTCTTCGACTGGCGCTTAGACCAATGCCTTAGCGAGCTTGAGCAGCAGTTCCTTGAGCGGGATCTGAAGTGCCGCAACGACGATTAGGGGCGCCCTTGTCGATCGGCACGGCTCGCATTTTCGTCACCGCGTCGTACATCGCGTTGGCGTCCGCGATAGGCCCGATTTCCGGGGGTGTCTGCGATTTGCCCTGCAGTCGGGGACGGCGGTATCTCGTCATACGAAATGCTACGATTTTTGGCGAGCGTCCGCTTCATGCGGCAGTAGTGGGACGCAAGCCAATGACTATGTAGCCACCTTCCTCCAAACTCGCAGTGGACAGTGGCGCGCGGCGAGGACGAAATCGTTGTCGGTTGTCAGCAGCATCAGGCCGTGGCGAATACAAAGCTGCGCAATCACGGCGTCGATCGTGCCGATCTGCAGGCCGGCGCGGCGGCAGCGATAGCGCAGCTCCGCAGCGTCGACGTGATCCTGCCGGTCCGGAGCCAGGAGCGGAAGCGCCGCAAAACGGTCAATGATGTCCTTTCGCGCCTTGGGGCCGGAAAATCCTTGCAGCAATTCCTGCAGGACGAGACCTGTGACCACGATGGTGTCGCCGCCCTCGAGAGCGTCACGCAATACGTGAACTTCAGGGGCGGCAGAAACCTGGTCGCGACGGAATGCGAGCGACCAGACGCTGGTGTCGACAAACAGAGTCACCGGCGAGAGCGTTCGGCCTTGTAGTCGAACGACTCATCCCATTCGAGCTTGCCCATCAAGTCGACCAGGCGCTTCTGGCTGCGGCGGGCAATGAACTCCTCCAGCGCGCGGGTAACCGCCGCCTTTTTGGTCTTTTGACCGCTCACCTTCAGCGCGCGGTCGATCAGTTCCGGGTCAAGGGCAAGATTGGTCGCCATGTGTCGTTCCTTACACAGTAGTTTACACACATGCAATTTGACTGACAAGGGTCCGTTCGACGAGCACCGAGCGTCTGCGGGTATCGCAATGCGGCGCGCTGCAACGTAGTGCAGCTACGTGCGTGCGTGCACACGATTTGCACACGCCGCTTCACAAGCGATTGATGTTGAGCGTGAATCGATTCAATCCATCATCGGGGCGACGCAAAGGCGGTGCGACAAGCTGTTCATTCAAATGAGCTTTTCAACGCTCGATCGGTCCAATGGATTATTGGAGCGATCGGCCATTTTATCGCCGAGCAAGCATGATCGCCGTCGCTCCAGTGCGGCGTGGCACTCGCAGATCGGGACCGCGCCTTCGAAGGGGCTTTGTGCGAGGGCCCTTAGAGGGGCGCCAACCCCGGCCCAAAACCATCGAGTTTTAGTTTGTGCACGAGCGCGACAAAACGCGGCTCCTTGCGCAAGCCGACCAGACGCGGATCGTCCTTCAAAAAGGTCAGCCGCGTATCGCGAGTGAGCAATGCCCGATCCAGTGCGTCGAGCGCAGGCTCGACCTCACCCAGTGCGGCGTACACCGCCGCCAGCGAGGAGGGTGACACGTAGCGCGTTTTCTCGACGGCGAGCAACCGATTCAAAATCTCGCGCGCCTCGTCGATGCGACCAAGCCGTGCAAGGTAGACCCCGAGCAAAGCACTCGGTCGCGAGTTGCCATCCGCCAACGCCACCGCACGACGCATTTCGTCAATCGCATTTTCGGGTTGCTGATCGGCAAAGAACAGAAGTCCCTGCGTGCAGTGGGCGAGCCAGAATCTCGGCGCGATATCCAGCGCGCGAATCAACCGTGCTCGGGCCTCGTCGCGATGGTTCGCCTCGAGCAAGTAAGCCGCCTCGAGCGTGTTGAGCACGGGGGACATCGGATCAAGTTCACGCGCCATGCGCATCTGGGCAAAACCTTCATCGGGCCGATCCTGATTCAACAACAGACTGGCCAGCCCAAAATGTGCCATGGCAACGTTCGGATTGAGCGCGAGCGCTCGTCGGAATTCGCGTTCGGCGCCTGGCCAATCGAAGTCGAACCAATAGAGCTTGAAGGCTTGTTCGGCACGGGCTTCGGCGAGATTGGGCACGATGGCCAGAGCGCGCTGTATCGCGAAGTCGGCCGGCTCGAATACGTCCGACGGCAGGGCATCGGCGCCGAACAAAGTGCGCCGATAGGTTTCGGCCAGGCCCACCCAGGCCAGCGCATAACCGGGGTCCACCTGGAGTGCCTGCTTATACAGATCGATGCTTTTGCGCAAGCCGTCGGCACGCATGTCCTGCGCGTGTCGAGCCGCGGCCAGGTACAGCTGGTAGGCATCAGTGTTGCGCGTGCCGCCCAATCCGGACTGCGGTGATTGCGCACCGGCGAAGACTTCCAGGCTCGGCGCAAGGACCTGCGCCACACGCGCCGAGATCATGTCCTGCACCTCGAAAACTCCAAGGAACTTCTCGTCGAAGCTGCCGCTCCAGGCGGCGCTCCCGTCGGCGGCGCGGAGCAAGCGTGCGGTGACGCGCAATTGGTCGCCGCGCCGCTGCAGCGAGCCATCGACGATCCACGCGACGTCGAGGTCACGCGCGGCGCGCAAAGGGTCCTGGTCGGCTCCCGCATAGCGACGGACCGATCCGATCGAGCGCACGACCAGTCCGGGCACCGTCGACAGGCGCGCGATAAGGCTGTCGGCCATACCGAATTCCAGCAACTCGTCGCGCGCATCGGACACCAATGGCTTGAACGGCAGGACCGCCAGTGTCGAGAGGCCTGGTGTGGTGCCAGTCTTCGGCACCCAGCGCGATGCCCACCACACCGCGCCCCCCACTGCCGTGGCGACACCCGTCGCCAACGCCAACTGCAACCAGCGCCGCCTGTCCGAGACGCTCCTGGCAGCGCCCGGCGTCCGCGACGCGACCGCAGGATCGGCAACCGGTGCCAACACAGGCTCGAAGGGAGGCTCGACCTGCAACACGGAGCCAGTCGCGGCCATCGGCAACCGCTCGACGGCTGGCGAATCCGGCAACTCGGTGACGGTGGCGATGAATCTGAATCCGCGGCGCGGCACCGTCTGGATGTAGCGGCTATCGTGGGTGTCGTCGGCGAGGGCGCGTCGCAGGCCGGAAATGACCTGGCTCAAACTGTTTTCCTCGACCACGAGGTCCGGCCACAGCGCCCCCATCAACGCATCCTTGTCGAGCAATGCGCCGGCGTTTTCGACGAACAGCAGCAACGCGCTGAACAGCCGGGGCGTAAGGTTCAGCAGACTACCGTCGCGACGGCGTACCCGCTGCTGCGACCGCTCCAACACGAAATCACCGAAGGCATATCGTGGCGATGGAGACATGGGAGGACTTCAGACTTTTTCAGAGATCCTTCAGAAGCGGCAAAGGACTTCCAGGGCCAACGTAGCCATTGTAAACGATGTCAGCTCGGGTCCTGGGGGAGCAAACGTGAAGGCGAACCAACGCACAAGCCTGTCAACTGCAGCGCTAATACTATTAGGCAGCATCGCGCTCAGCGCATGCGGCGGCGACGACAACAGCGCGAACCCTCCCGTCCTCGACGCCGACGGCTGCACCACGGCACCGGCCGCCGCGGTCGATACCCCCGTCTGTCGCGGCAAGGCCAACTTCCACGACCGGACCCTCGCGGGCCTGGGTAGTAATGGCCGCGCGTGTTCCGACTGCCATATGGATTCCGAGAATTTCCAGTTGACCCCGGCCGCCGCGCAGACAAGGTTTACGCAGATGACCCTGACAGGCGTCGACGATCCGCTGTTCCGTGCGATCGACGCCGATGACTTCCGCATCAACGGTGCAGCCGCGCACGACTTCACGAACCTGACGCAGAACGGTTTGATCCGCGTCACGCTCCCGCTGCCCGCAAACGTCAAGCTCCTCGACTGCGGGGCCAAGGTCCCCTGCCCGGCGTCGGCCCTCCCCACCGACGAGACAGTCGCTGACGTCTGGCGCTCCGTTCCGTCGATTCTCGACGCCAACATCACCGGCCCCGATGGTGCCGCACCGGCATGGCCGCGAGGGCCGAATCAGAGCGGCGGCTTCCAGCTCGACGGTCGCATCGACACGCTGCAGAACCAGGCGCTGAGCGCACTGCGCAACCATGCGGCGACCCGGAACGACCCGCCGGCGAGCTTCCTGGATGACCTGGCAGCCTTCCAGAACACCCAGTTCTCCTCCGCGAGCGTGAAGGCCCTCGCGGACGCCATCGCGGCGCACACAAGCCCGCTGCCGGATCCCGATCCCGTCCTGAATGCCCTGGAGGCGATGGGCAAGGGCGTCTTCAACCGCGCCTGCGCCCAGTGCCACGGCAACATGGGGGGACATCCGAGCGGCAGCACGCCGATCCAGCAGGGCACGCCGGGCACGCCGACGGCGCTCGTCCGCTACCACGACATCGCAACCGCCTGCCCGCGACCGGTAGACACCGCCAGTCCGCCGCGTTTCCAGTTCGCGCCGTGCAGCGCGAGCCAGATGGAGAACGTGCGGACCTACGAGATCACCAACAGCGGCGCGCCGCCCAGCGGCACGGCTTGCGGTGGCGGCGCTCCTCAGCCCGCATGCGTCACCCGGATCACGACATCGGATCCGGGCCGCCTGCTCCTCACGGGCTACCCGGTCGCCGGTGGGCCCGGCGACATCCAGCACATGGACATCCCGAACCTGCGCGGCATCAGCCGCACCGCACCCTACTTCATGAACAATACCGCGGCAACGCTCGAAGAGATGCTCGAGCACTACAAGCAGTTCTTCATACGCGTGCAAATTCAGAATCCAGCGGCCCCGCTCCTCACCACCAAACCGGGTGTCACGCCTCCGGTCATAGATCGCCCGTTCACCGACGCCGAGGTTCCGGCACTCCTTGCCTACCTGCGCAAGCTATGATCGACAACCCGTTTTCGGCGGATTTCGCTCGCCCAACTCAAATTCGGACTCGTTTCGAACGCCGGCAATGGCCGCGCTCTCACCCGACGATAAATGCGTCGGCGATTCATCGCGTTCCGCCGCACTAGTGTGTATTGCAGCAAGGCACGTGCGTGCACACGTGTTGCACACGCCGCCGCGCAACTGATTGATGTTGAGCGTGGATTGCGCCGATCCATCATCGGGGCGACGCGAAGGCGGTGCGACTAGCTGTTCATTCAAATGAGATTTTCAACGCTCGGTCGGTCCAATGGATTATTGGAGCGATTGGCCATTTTATCGCGACGCGGGCACGACCACCTTCGCCAATGTGTGACCACGTACCCGCAGATTGTCAGTCGAATTCGCCGACGCGGCTCGTCAGTGCACACGTAGCGCACACGAAAATCGCCGCTACTTGAGCGCTCACGACCACGTCGGACTACCCCTCCAGCGCCATCCGACTAGCTTCATCTTCGGTCATCTTGGCGCCGTTCGCGAGGAGGTGCTCCAGTTCGACTGGATCCAGCCGATCGCGCAGAAGCGCGTACACCCGCGTGTGTGCGCGCGCTTCGTTGGGTTCGCGCGCGGCCCCATTGATGACAGCTGTCGAATCGGCGAAGCCGACAATTTGCGCGGCACTCGCAATCTTGCCGGCGAGCGCCGCCCGCAGTGCGAGATGATCCATGAACCGCCACGCTCGGCCCACGCCGCTCAACAACGGCAAAGCCTCGCGTGCTGCTTCCAGCGCTGCGACAATGTTCCCGCGTTCGGTCAGCACCCCCGCAAGGTTGGCAAGGGCTGTCCCAAGCGTGCGCTTTCTGTTCGTCGGCGACTTGCGTACCATCGCAATGGATTCGCGAAAGGAAGCCTCTGCGGCGGCGAGATCGCCGAGTACCCAGGTCACATCGGCGAGTGCGCCCTGCATCACATACTCCGCGGTCTCCATCCCGGCCTCGCGGAAGAACAGCGACGCTCTTTCCATGTGCGTTCTGGCGCTGGCGGGGTCGCCCGTCGTCACTTTGAGATAACCCATGTTCGCGAAATAGACGCCGAGCAATCGGGGCAGCCCAGGGCTTTCCACTGGCGGCCCGTCCGCCAACGCCGCTGCGGCTGATTCGAACCGCCCCAACTTTATCAGCACGCGGGCCTGGCGCATCCTCGTGTGGGCCAGTCCGAGCGAATCGTGCAATTCGCGGTAAAGACTGATCGATTGCTCGAACGCCGCCAGTGCGCGCGCCGGCATCGACTCCTCGAGCACCGCGGCAAGCCAAAACGATAACCGTGCCTGGTCCGCCTTCGACGTGCCCGGTTGGATCCGCGCTGCGGCGGCCTCTATCCGCTGCGCGCCCTCGCCGTATAACGAAAGGGTCGTCCACACAGGCCCGGAGGCGCCCGCGAGCGCGACGGCGAGCGCCGTGTCCCCGCCGGTTCCGAGCGACCACTCGAGTGCGGCACGAACGTTGTCTACCTCCGGCAA
>CAVSDH010000005.1:0-324899 GCA_963726765.1 uncultured beta proteobacterium
GAGCGCGACCAGGCGGTGGCGATCCGCGACCGACCAATTCCGCGAGGCCGGGAATCTGCGCGAGGAGTGGAGCGAGCGCGACTAGCGCACGCTGTTCCGCTTGCGACCACGTCCCGATATTCGCGATGTCGAGCGCGATGACAACCGCGCGGACTGCGGCGGCTTCGGCAGCGCGCCGATCACCGTCGAAACGGGCATTGATCCACGCGGTGACGGCGGCGCTCAGGTGCGCCGGCTCGCTCGAAAGGCCGTCGTCGCCGCCGATCCGGAGTTCAAGGTCGCTGCTCGGCAAACCGACGCAGCTTGGCGATCGGCGTGCGGTAGCCGGAATCCGTCAGCATGCGCGCATGCTCCTGCTGTGCGCGCCCGGCGGCGAGCGCGTCCACCGGTCGGAAGCCGAGTCGGTGGTAGAACCAGAATGCGCCCGAGCGCAGACCTTCGGTGTTGGTGCCTCCGAACTGCGTGGGCTCGACGATGAAGCGCGTGATTCCGAACCGCTGGCAATACACGCGAAGAACCTGCCCGAATAGCAGCGCCGACTCGCCGCCGCGATACGGTTCGAATATGTTGATGCCGATGCGGCAGGTTCCGGCGAACGGCCAGCCGCCACCGTACCCGACCGGAAGCCTGTTCTTGAACAGCATCATGCCGACGTGCGAGTCGAGCGCGTCGCGGCGGTCCGGACGCATTGCGTACAACGCCACGGCGATGCCGCGACCGAGGTCGTGCCACTCCACGCCGCCCGGATAGGTCAACGCGATCGCGTCGGTCTCGCGGCCAAGCGAAACCAGCATCGCGCACGCTGCGTCGATCGCGCGGAGCCGCAAGCGCGCGTTCAGCGGGCGCGCAGGGGGCAATCGCCGGCCAAGCAGCTGAGGCAGGTCGATGTCGCGCGTCAGCCCGGCGCGATGGAGGAAAACGGGCGCCGGCAATCCGCGCACGAACGTTCGCGACAGAGTCGAAGCCCCGGGACGGAGCACCAGAAACGCTTTGAGCGAATCGAAAAGCAGCGCGCGCACGGCATCGGAGGAGGGCAGGCGCCCGAATTGCGCGACAAGCCACTCGATTCGCGAGAGGCGGCCCCGCGCGTCGTCCAGCAAGGTGTTGGCGTCCTCGCCTTCAGCGAGCAACGCAAACTCGAGCTTCGGGAGCGCCGCGCCGAGAACCTCCGAGAGCTGCATGCCCTCGTCGCCGAACGAATCGACGTCGCATCGACGCGGGAACCGCGCGACGAGCCAGCGCGCGACATCCCATCCGAACGCGAAGGTGGACGTGGACCATGCGATGCCGCTCCCTTCGAGACGCCGGCGTTCGCGCGCCGGTCCCGTCGTGGTCATTCGGCGCGCGATTCCGGCGACACGGCGAAGTTCGGCGTGCGCGGATCGACGGAGCGCCGTCGATTCCGGATAGGCGAGGAGATACAGCAGGCAGTCGTGCCAGGCGACCAGAACACCGGCGTCGGCGATGTCCCGCCTCGCCGCGCTTGCGAGCAGCGCGGCCTTGCGTCCGCGCTCGGCCTCGCCGAACCGGGACGCCGCGGCGCGCAGCAGGCGAACGTCGTCGTGTCCGAGAGGCTCGCCGGGCAACCTTTCGCGCTTGCGACGGTGCATTGCGGGTCGCGGTCGGGTGTGTCGGTACCGGAATTGCGCTGGCCCAGGGCCGGCGGGGTGCTGGCTTCAGTTGTGATGCCGCGAAACAGCCGAACGCTGCAGCGCGTGCAGCAACACGGGTCGCGTGCCGCGCCGCGCGTTGAAGTTCAAAGGCCCGTCAGCGGCCCTTGGCGCCGGACTTGCCGCGCGGGGCGATGCGCATCACCGGCGTTCCGACCGGCCGGCGTGTCTGCGGCCCGTGGGGAATCGGCTGATGCGGCCCGGTCTTGGCGTTGTGGCCTTTGAAGCCACCTCCCTTGCCCTTCGACATTTCTGGCTCCTTCACGATAGTCGGCGCACGATTCAGGCGCCCCGATGCAGCAATCCGCCTGCGCCATTGCGTCAATCCTACCGCGATGGCGCGGATCCAGGATAGTCGCGCCCAAACGACGTTGGTCGCGGTCGGCCGGCCTGCCGGTCAGCGGGTCCGACCGCCGAATCGATGCACGGTGCGCGGCTTGTCGCCCGGCGTGCGTGGCGCGGGTCGGCCGGTTCTGCCTGCCGACGCGCCCGCCGGCGCTGCACGCGCCGTCCCTCCCGCGGGCTGCTTGGGCTTGGAATGCGGCATTCCCGCGGATCCACGTCCTTTTCCGCCGCCTGGCGGTTTGCGTGCCTCGCCCTGTGCACTTCGGTTGCGCGGCTGACCGCGCCCGTTGCCTGCAGGCAGACCACGACCCTGCCGCTGCAGGATCGGTTCGGCCTTCGCGCGAGGATCGGGCGTGAACCCCTCGATGACGGTCTTCGGTATCTCGCGCTTGATCAGTTTCTCAATATCGCGGAGGAACGCATGCTCGTCGATGCAAACGAGCGAAATCGCCTCGCCCGACGCGCCGGCGCGGCCCGTGCGCCCGATGCGGTGCACGTAGTCCTCGGGGACGTTGGGCAGGTCGTAGTTGACGACGTGCGGCAGTTCTTCGATGTCGATGCCGCGGGCGGCGATGTCGGTAGCGCACAGCACCTGCAGGCGGCCGACCTTGAATTCGGCGAGCGCGCGCGTGCGCGCGGCCTGGCTCTTGTTGCCATGGATCGCGAGCGCCGTGATGCCGTCCTTGTTGAGCTGTTCCGCGAGCTTGTTGGCGCCGTGCTTGGTGCGGGTGAACACCAGCACCTGGAACCAGTTCCGGGTCTTGATGAGATGCGACAGCAGCTCGCGCTTGCGGTCGCGGTCCACCGGATGGACCTTCTGCGTGATGATCTCGACCGTCGAATTGCGACGCGCGACTTCGATCATCGCCGGCGCGTTCAGCAGCGTATCCGCGAGTGCCTTGATCTCGTCGGAAAACGTCGCCGAGAAGAGCAGGTTCTGCCGCCGCTTGGGCAGCTGCGCGAGGATGCGCTTGATGTCCCGGATGAAGCCCATGTCGAGCATCCGGTCCGCCTCGTCCAGCACCAGGATCTCGACATGCGACAGGTCCACCGTACGCTGCTGGTGATGGTCGAGGAGCCGGCCCGGCGTCGCGACGAGGATGTCGACGCCGCGCTTGAGTTGCGCAATCTGCGGATGGATGCCGACGCCGCCGAACACGACAGTCGATGTCTGCTTCGCGTACTTTCCGTAGACGCGCACGCTCTCTTCGACCTGCGCCGCCAACTCGCGGGTGGGTGTCAGGATCAGCGTGCGGACGGGTTTGCGCCCGTTGGCAATCTTGGGTGCGGGGTGCGTGGACAGCCGCTGCAGAATGGGCAGCACGAAGCCGGCGGTCTTGCCGGTCCCGGTCTGCGCGCCGGCGAGCAGATCGCCGCCCGCGAGCACCGCGGGAATGGCCTGCATCTGGATCGGCGTGGGCGTGGAATAGCCGTGTTCGGCGACCGCGCGGACGAGTTCCTCGGACAAGCCGAGCCTGGAAAATGACATGAGAACTTTCGGATAACGACGTGCCTGTCGCCATTGAAGGCGCCAGTCGCAGGCAAACCGAAGGGGGCGGAACGTCGGAACCGACAGCGGCAGGGGGACTGGTCGAATTGCCGCGTGCCGTCATTCTACCACAGACCAACGGCGCACCGGCTGATGTGCGGGCATGCTGCAATGGCCGCGAACCCACGCAGATGCGGCAGGAACTCAGGTCGTGCGGCTTCCGATCAGCGCGAGGAACTCCTCGCGCGTGCTGGCCGATTCGCGGAAGGTACCGAGCACGGACGAGGTCACCATCACCGAATTCTGCTTTTCGACACCGCGCATCATCATGCAAAGATGGCGCGCTTCGATCATCACGCCGACGCCCCTGGCGTCGATCGAGTCCATGACGGCCTGTGAAATCTGCTCGGTCAGGCGCTCCTGCAGCTGCAGCCGGCGCGCATACATGTCGACCAGCCGGGCAAGTTTCGAGAGACCGAACACCCGTCCGGACGGGACGTAGCCGATGTGGCAGCGCCCGAAGAACGGCAGCATGTGGTGCTCGCAGAGGCTGTAGAGCTCGATGTTCTTCACGATGACCATGCTGTTGGTCTCCTGCGTGAAGATGGCGCCGTTGATGAGCTTGACCGGGTCGGCGCGGTAGCCGGATGTCAGGAACGCCATCGCGTCGGCGACGCGGCGAGGCGTTCCCATGAGGCCTTCGCGATCGGGATTCTCGCCCAGCGCAATGAGAAGCTCGCGCGTCAGCGATTGGATCTTCTTGGCGTCGACTTGCATGCGGAATCTCCGTGGGAGCGGTGTCGGCGACCGGGGCACGATGCATTGCGCGCCCGTCGTCCGGGGGCACGGCGCCGATGCCGCCGTGGCCCAAAGTATGCGCGAAATCGTTCCAGTGGGTGCCGGTCTGCCCCTGGACAAGCGCGCCCGAACTCCATTCGCGTGCGGCGAAGCGGGCATCTCGCGGAGCGCCGCGCCCGGCGGGCGCATCCGCGCGTGTCGAAGTGCGGGCGATTGGGCTAGAATCCCGGTGCGGGGCGGCCACGGGTTCGCGGTCTTCCCGGTCCGGCTTCCCTCGTGTCGAAACCGCCGCCGCCATGAGCCCCGTATTCTTCAGCCACGAATTCGACGCGCTCAAGGACACCGATTCGGTTGCCGACGCGACGCGACGGATGCTCCTGCATCGCGTGTCCGACCTGCCGGTGGTCGATGCCGCCGGCACGCTCATCGGCATGTTCAAGCTCGATCGCCTGCTCGCGGGGCTGCTTCCCGCAGGGGCACTCGTCGGTGACGGAATGCAGGATCTCGCGTTCGTATCCGACGACCTCGAGGCGCTGCGCGACAAGATGCGCGCGGTCGATGCGCGCCCCGTCCGCGATTTCGCCGTCGCCCCGGAGCACGTCGTGCATCCCGACACCGCGCTGGTTGCGATCGTGCTTCAGCTCTACCGCGGCGCGAACAGCATTCCCGTGGTCGAGCGCGAAAGCGGCCGCCTCGTAGGCGTGGTGTCGGCGCGCGACGTGCTCGCGGCGCTGCACGCGCCGGAGAAACGCTGATGCACGGCGACGCCGGTCATGCCGCCGGCGCGATCTTCGGCTTGAACGCGCTGTGGGTCGCGACCACGCTGTTCGTGATCACGTACCTCGTGATCATGAGCGACCGGCTGAATCGCGCCATCGTCGCCCTGCTCGGCGCCGGACTGCTGATTCTTGCGGGCGTGCTCGACCAGAAGGAGGCGGTGGCGGCCGTCGACTTCAACACGCTTGGCCTGCTGCTCGGGATGATGCTGATCGTCAACATCACGCGCCGCTCCGGGCTGTTCCAGTTCGTCGCCATCTGGTCGGCGAAGAAGGTCGACGCGCGGCCCTGGGGCATCCTGCTGATGATGTCGATCGTGACCGCGGTGTTCTCGGCGTTCCTCGACAACGTGACCACGGTGCTGCTGACCGTGCCCGTCACGCTGCTCATCACCGACGAGCTCAAGGTCAAGCCGTACCCCTATCTCTTCGCGCAGATCTTCGCGTCGAACATCGGCGGCACCGCAACGCTGATCGGCGACCCGCCCAACATCATGATCGGCTCGGCGACCGGGTTGACGTTCAACGATTTCGGCCTGGCGCTGACGCCGGTCATCCTCGTCGTCATGGTGGCGACGATGATCCCGCTCTATTTCATCTGGGGCCGGCACCTCACGGCAACCGACGAGAACCGGCGCCACGTGATGAGCTTCAACGAGCGCGAGACGATCACCGACCCGCGCCTGCTGAAGCAGTCGCTGGTCGTGATCGCGCTGACGATCGCGGGCTTCATGCTTCAGCGGCAGATCGGAATCGAGCCGGCGACGATCGCCGTTTTCGGTGCCGCGGTCCTGCTGCTGCTCGACAACCTCGGCAGGCCCGGCGAAGCGCAGTCGAAGAACGTCCACGGCGCGCTTTCGGAAGCCGAGTGGATCACGCTCATGTTCTTCCTGGGGCTGTTCGTGCTCGTCCACGGAATCCAGAAGACCGGGTTGATCGACATGATGGCCGAGGCCCTGATCACGGCGACCCGCGGCGACTTCAACACGACGGCGCTCGCCATTCTCTGGGCATCTGCGGTGCTTTCGGCGTTCATCGACAACATACCGTTCGTCGCCACGATGATCCCGCTGATCAAGGCCATGGGTCCGACTTTCGGCGGCGAGAGCGCGCTGCTTCCGCTGTGGTGGGCGCTGTCGCTCGGCGCGTGCCTCGGCGGCAACGGAACGCTGATCGGGGCGTCGGCGAACCTTGTGGTCGCGGGGCTCGCGGAGCGCGCGGGCACGACGTTCCGCTTCGTCGAATACCTGAAGATCGCCTTCCCGCTGATGCTGGTGTCGATCGCGATCAGCCATGTGTACCTCATCATCCGTTTTCTTTGATCGGCACAAAGAGGCACGCAAATGGGCCGCTTCATCGAGCTGACCGCCCGCGACGGCTTTCGGTTATCGGCATGGCGCGCCGACCCGGCCGGCACGCCGCGCGGCGCAATTGTCGTGGCGCAGGAAATCTTCGGCGTCAACGGCCACATCCGGGACGTCTGCGAAGGATTTGCCGCGGATGGCTATGTCGCCATCGCTCCGGCGCTCTTCGACCGCTACGAGCCCAAGGTCGACATCGGCTACACGCCGCCCGACATCGCGACGGGACGCGCGCTGAAGGCGCAGGCGCAGCTCGATCCCGCGCTTCGCGACATTGCTTCCGCGCGCGACGCCGTCGCGGCGGCCGGAAAGGTCGCGGTGATCGGGTACTGCTGGGGCGGGTACATCGCGTGGATGGCGGCCTCGCGTCTGCCGGGATTCGCGTGCGCGGTGCCGTATTACGGGGGCGGCATCCTGGACGCGCCGACGGAAACGTTTCGCTGTCCCGTGCTGGCGCATTTCGGCGAACGCGACGGAAACATCCCCGTGGCCGGCGTGCGCGAGCTCATGGCCAGGCGTCCCGAGGCGCAGATATTCATCTACGCAGCGGATCACGGCTTCAACTGCGACCAGAGGGCGTCGTACGATGCAGCGGCGGCAAAGCTCGCGCGCACGCGCACACTCCTGTTCCTGCAGGCGCACGTCGGCTGACGCGCGGTGCGGACGATGCTCGTGCTGATGGGCCGCGCGCTGCGCTCGCGAGCGTGCGCCGTTGGCGCGTTTGCGCCGCCGCATCCGGCGCTCGTCCTGCGGATTGCCGCGTAGCGCGGAGGGGGCCGGCGATATCCGCCCGCAGGGCGCTTCCGATCCTGTCCGTCAGGCGGCGGCTTTCTCCGGCGGCCGTCGCGCAGCCAGCGAATCCAGCGCCGCGCTGACCGCGCGATCGAACAGCGGCACGGGCTCGACGACCAGCGCCGCGCGTCCCGTACCCAGTTCCCATGCGAGGTCCTCGGGCGAGAACACGTACGCCTGTGTCCGCGAGCGGCTCGTGAACACGTACTTGGTGCGCAGCGGACTCACCCATGACAGCCGCGCATTGACGGCGGCATCGCCCTCGCCGATGGTGAGCCAGGTCCCGACCGCCATTTCGCTCACGAAGTCGTGGATGTTGGCCGGAGATCTCGACTCCGATGCCGCCGGTGCGTCCGCCTCCGCGGTAGGCGTGGCTCCCGCCGGCGCGGATGCCGCAGCGGCGGGCACGTCGGACGTCGGCGCCTCGGCGGGTGGCGGCGTCGGAACCGCGACCGCCGGCTTCAACGCCGCCATGTGCAGCCCGTAAAGCGTGTCGAAAAACGACTTCGTGCGCTCGTCGGCGATCGCCACCGCCTTGCAGCCGCGCCGGAGGCCCGTGACGAGGCCCGGAATCATCTTGGTAAGCCGTGCCTTCTGCGCCGTGCGCTCCTTGATCTCGATGCTCCACAGCAGATCGTCGAGCGTGGTCAGCCCCGCGCGCCAGGCATCGCTGTCCGGACCGGGATCATGGTGGAGCAGGGCGAGGTAGTCTGCCCATACCGTCTCGGAGAACTTGCGCACGTCGAACGGGAGGTCGAGGCCCGCGAGGTGGTCGCGGACGAGGGCGCGTGCCTGCGAACGATCGGCCTCGTTCTCCTCGGCGGCGAGCGCGACCGCGACATGGTCGTTGAGCGCCGGCGCCGCCTCGCGGCGCTCCGATTCGAGGAACGCGACGATCTCCGCGTCGGCGCGCGCGAAGACGGCCATGTCGATGTCGAATTCCTGACACACACGGT
This sequence comes from uncultured beta proteobacterium, assembly GCA_963726765.1. Lineage (GTDB taxonomy): Bacteria > Pseudomonadota > Gammaproteobacteria > Burkholderiales > Casimicrobiaceae > CAIWHR01. The sequence goes on from CAVSDH010000005.1 coordinate 8,188, forward strand.
CGACGACGCGCGCGGCAGCGTCCTCGAACGCGTTCGCGTAGTCGTCGTCCGCGGTGGCGCCGATCGCCCCGTCGGCCAGGTGATCGAGCAGCAGTCGTGCCGGGTGCTTGCTGTCCGAGAAGAAGGTCCGATCGAGCAGCGCCGCCTTGACGATCGGGACCTGCAGTCGTCCGAAGACGCGGCGCATCCGATCGGGAATCGACGGGTCGCGGAACACGTAATCGAAGAGGAGCGCGATGACGTCCATCGCGATGCGGTCGGTCGGGTTCTCGACCTGCGACGTGACCGCCGCGCGGATGTGCGGCACGAGGTTCTGGGGCATCGCCGCAGGCGCATCGCCCTGCATCACGTCCGGCAGCGACTGCAGCACGGCGGCCGGCAGATCGAGCCTCTGCCAGTGGCCGAGCGTGTCGAACAGCGGTGTCGACGATCCCAGCGCCATCATCGGATCGAGGGACGGAAAATCGTCTGCGGAAGGAGGTTTTTCGGATGCGGCGATGTTCGCGGCAGCCCGCTTTCCGAGCTCGGCAAGCGCCGTCAGCGCCGCGAGTATCGCGGGCGCAGGCATCGTCGCGGCGGCGACCGGGGGCCCGGTGGCCGTCGAAGCTTCGGGGACGCCCGCGCCTCCGTCCGGCGCTCCGGCATTGGCGGAGTCCGGCGCGGCGCCGGGCGCGCCGGCGTCGGTGATCGGCGGAACGACGACGTCCGTCGGCAGCGGGCCGGCCTCGGAGATCATCCGGGTAAACGTCGGCAGGAGGTCGCTGTCGTCGTCCGGCCTGAATTCGCTCCGCGCGCGCAGCGCGGCCTTCATGTCGGGCAACACGCCACGGTCGGCGAGGCTTCGGTTCTGCGAGATGTAGATCTTGTTGATCGCCGGCGTGAGGTCCGCGAGCACGCGGACCATCAGCGAGCGCCATATCTGCGGATTGGGGTAGACGCCCCGCGACGCGACGCCCAGCGCATCCAGCACGTAATCCGGGGCCGAACGGATTGTCGTGCGTCCGCGACGGCGACGGTGACGAGGATGTCGACAGCGACGCAGCGAGAACGCCGATCCGCGCGCTCAGCGCCGCATTCTCGGGGCGTGTGTACTGGCGGAGGTGGGTGGTGGCCGCCACCAGCGCCGCCTGCTTTTCCTGGTCGGCGGGGGTCATCACCGATAGCGTTGCCGCAGAGGCGTCGCGATCCGGCCGTCTTCCGGTGCGGCGGTGCCCGCCCAGCCATTGCTTCAGCGATTCCTTGAGCGCGCCTTCAAAGCGCTCGAGCCACTCGCCGCGCTTGGTGCGGAACGATTCGACTTCGCCGTCGGGAACCTCGGTCGCCGACTCGAACAGGTCGCTCGCGAGGTCCATCGAAGCGCGTGTCGCCTCGAGCAGGCGCGACGAGAAATCGCGCGCGCGATCACGCAATAGCGCCTGCGATTCCTCCGCGTTCAGCGCACGATGGTTCGCCGCGCCGACCAGCGGAGAAGTTGCGGCGATCAGCGGCGATTCGGACATGGAGTCAAGGGTCGCGGTCGGTGGTCATTCTAACGGCTGCGGCGGACCGGAGTCGGTCGGCCGTCAGGGCTATTTCGCTCGTCGTTCTCGTTTATCATCGATCTCCAGTTCACGCGGTCGCCCGGCATCGCCCTCGATCGAGCCCGCGGCCTGCGATCCAGGTCGGGAGCGGGGCGCGCGGACCTGATGCCGACCGAAGGAAAGCCGATGAAGTGCAGCGTCTGCGGTACCGATAGCAAGCCGGATGCCAGACTCTGCGGAGGCTGCGGGGCGACGCTGATCATACCCACCTACGACGAGACGCTGGTGCTCAGCCGGACGTCCGGCATCCTGCCGGCTGCAGCCCGGGTTGCTGCACCGCCCACGGTCCGTGGCATCTATCCTTCGAGGACGAACGTCGGTGCCCTGGTGCTCCTGGCGATTGCCTTGGGCGTCGTCGTCTACTTCATCTACCGGGTGGCGATTACGTTTGCGACCGGGTCGGAGGCGCCCGTCGCGCGGCCTGCACACGGCGTCGCCGAAGATCCGTCCAGCCGGCGGTCACGAAGACTCCCGCGTTGCCGACGCCGACCGTCACGGAAACGCCGACGGCCGAGCGACCGGCGCAGGCTGCCCGTGACGCCGACCGCGCCAGCGCCGGCGCTGCCGCCCCCGGCCGAATCGAAGGTCGCACCGGCCATTCCGGAACCCCCGAGGCCGCGCTCTGCACCGGAGCCCGAGCCCTCGAAGCCACCCGTGGCGGCGGAACCTGCCAAATCGGTTCCACCACCCAAGCCGTCTGTCACGCCGCCCGTCCCCGAGACGGCGCCGGCAGGCAAGGCAGAGACGAAATCGGCACCCGCTGTCGCAGAACCCCCGAAACCGACGCCCCCCGCGGAGCCCGCACCCGCCAAAGCGCCTGCGGCCCCCGTTCCGCCGAGATCCGCGCCGACCGCCGTGCAAGCGGCGCCCGCTGTCGCGGAACCCCCGAAACCGGCGCCTCCCCCGGAGCCCGCACCCGCGAAAGCGCCTGCCGCCCCCGTTCCGCCAAGATCCGCGCCGACCGCCGTGCAAGCGACGCCCACTGTCGCTCAGCCGCCGAAACCGGCGCCTCCCAAGGGGCCCGCATCGGTGACGGCGCCCGCCGCGCCCGTTCCGCCAAAATCCGCCCCGGCCCCCGGGCCGGCGGCACCTTCCCCTGAATTCGGCAGGGTCGACGGCACCCCAGGGCGCGCGGCCGCCCGCGACGCCTGCGATCTCCTCGCCCGCGGCCGCGCCAGCGAACGCGCCCGCGCCGTCGCGCTCGGACAAGTGGCAGGAAATGAGCGAGGCGCGCGAGCGCTGCGCAAAGGAAAATCTCATCAGCCGGATCGTCTGCGAGCAAAGGGTCCTGTTCCAGTACTGCAGCGGAAACTGGGGAAAGGTTCCGCAGTGTCCGGACTCGGCCAATCCCGATCCGGGCAAGTGAGGCGAACCTCGTTCGGTAACCGCGAGCCGGCGACAATGGGGCACATCTTCTGGAACGAGTATTACCGCCTTCTCGACAGCGGAGAGAACGTCGACGTGCTGGCGATCGGCGACTCGTGGTTCCATTACCCGCGCAACAATCTGGTCACGCCACTCCATTCGGTCCTCGAGCGGCCGACGATCTACGTGATCGGCGAGAACGGCGCGCGCGCCGACGAGCTCGCCGCGGGCTCCTGGCGCGCGAATTTCGCGAGCCTGCTCGCGCAGTTCCCGTCGATCAGGCTCGTCTGCATCAGCGCGGGCGGCAACGACTTTGCAGGTGTCGGCGATCTGGACAATCGCATCCTCGCGTCCGACTGCAGCGGCGAAACGTCGGTCGAAGGGTGTTATCGCGCGGGCCAGCCCGACGGCGTCTTCGATGCAGTGGAGGCGGCCTATCGGACTCTCATCGAGACCGTGAGATCCAATCGTCCCGACGCGACGATCCTCGTCCACAATTACGACTACGCGATTCCCGACGGGCGCACGCTTCCCGGCATGCGAAGCTGGCTCAAGCTGCCGATGGACAACGATCGCGTCCCCGAGGCGGGCGCGCCGCAGGAGGGCCTGCGGCGCGACATCGTGCGCGACCTCATCGATCAACTGACGCTGCGCCTTTCGGATCTCGAAACGCAACTGAACGGCCCGGGGCTTTCACGCGTCGATCTCGTCTGGTCTGCCGGCACGCTCGCCGATTCGGAATGGGCAAACGAGCTGCACCCGAAGTCCGCGGCGTTCGAACGACTCGTCGCCGAATGCTGGAGCGGTCCCGCAAGGTCCGCGCTCGGCTTGACGTGATGACCGCGGAGCTGCCGGCCGTTGCTTTGCCGGTTTCAATGTGAAGGGAGACCATGATGAATCTCGTCGACCGCGTCAAGAACATCCTGCTGCAGCCGGGCCAGGAATGGCCGGTGATCGCAGCAGAGACGGCGGACACGAAATCGCTGTTGGTGGGCTACGCGGTCCCGCTTGCGGCGATCGGAGCCATCGCGGCGTGGCTCGGCCATTCGCTGATCGGCGTTCCGGTGCCGCTCGCGGGAACGATGCGCACGCCATTGTTCTCCGGGCTCGGGTTCGCCATCGTGACCTACGCGATCGGATTGGTCGCGGTCTTCGTGATGGGTCTCATCATCGATGCGCTCGCGCCGACTTTCGGCGGTGAGAAAAATCCGACGCAGGCGCTGAAATGCGCGGTCTATGCGTACACGCCGGCGTGGGTGGCGGGAATCCTGCACCTCATCCCCGCGCTCGGATTGCTGGCCGTGCTCGCGTCGTTTTACGGGCTCTACCTGCTCTACCTCGGTCTCCCGGTGCTGATGAAGGCGCCGCAGGAAAAGGCCATCGGCTACACCGCGGTCGTCGTGCTCTGCGCGATCGTGCTGACCGTCCTGCTGAGCGTGGTGGGCGGCATTGTCGGGTTCGCAAGTGGCGGCATGCGCGGTGCAGGCATGTTCGGCGGGGCGCATGAATCCCTCGTGGGAGCGGCACGTCCGGACGCGAGGCCGGCGCCGGACAGTGTGCTCGGCAAGCTCGACGCGCTCGGCAAGAAGATGGAGGAATCGGGCAAGTTGATCGAGGAGGCGAACAAGAAGGGCGACTCGACGGCCGCGGTGGGCGCAGCGATGGAGGGGCTCGCGACGATGGCGAGCGGCGGCAGGAAGGTCGATCCGATCGAGACGGATCGCCTGAAGGGGTTCCTGCCGGAGACGCTCGACGGCATGCAGCGCGCCGACGTCACGACGGAACAAAACAGCTTCGGCCCGATGAGCGTGACGATGGCCAATGCCACGTATCAGGATGCCGCGGGCCGCCGTGTGCGCATCGGAATCGGCGACATGGCGGCGGCCGGGGGTCTGTTCGCGCTGACGGCGATGATGGGCGCCGGACAGGCCAAGGAGACCGATGCGGGCTACGAGAAGTTTCACCGGGTCGACGGCCGCCTCGTGATCGAGAAGCTCGACCGAAGGAGCGGCGCCGCCGAATACGGCGTCGTGCTTGCCGACCGGTTCGTCATCAATACGAGCTCGTCCGGCGTCGATCCCCAGGCGCTGAAGGCGATGATCGCCAAGCTCGACCTCTCCAAGCTGGAGGCAATGAAGGACGTCGGCGTGCAGAAGTAGCGGCGCGAGCCGGGAAGCAGGGGCCCCACGCGCGGATAGCGCGTGGGGATGCGACCGGGGCGAGTCGCCGCATGAGGCCGACAGCTCGCGCGTCGCATGACTTGTCGGGGGCGGAGGCCGAGGCGCGAGCCGGGAAGCAGGGGCCCCACGCGCGGATAGCGCGTGGGGATGCGACCGGGGCGAGTCGCCGCATGAGGCCGACAACTCGCGCGTCGCATGACGTTGTCGGGGCGGAGGCCGAGGCGCGAGCCGGGAAGCAGGGGCCCCACGCGCGGATAGCGCGTGGGGATGCGACCGGGGCGAGTCGCCGCATGAGGCCGACAACTCGCGCGTCGCATGAGTTGTCGGAGGCGGAGGCCGAGGCGCGAGCCGGGGAGAGGGGCCCCGAGCGCGGAAGCGCGCGGGGACACGGACCAGCGCGAGTCGCCGCGGAGGAGGCCGACAGCTCGCGCGTCGCATGACTGTCGAGGGCGGAGGCCGAGGCGCGAGCCGGCGGAGAGGGCCCCCGCGCGCGGATAGCGCGTGGGGATGCGACCGGGGCGAGCCGCCGCATGAGGCCGACAACTCGCGCGCCGCATGACTTGTCGGAGGCGGAGGCCGAGGCGCGAGCCGGGAAGCAGGGACCTGCGGCGCGAGCAGCTGGTTACCTGGTGCAATAGCACCACGACGCCTGCAGGCACTTGAACAGGCTGCTCTCCGACGCCGTATCGAGACCGTCCTGGCAATGCGGTCGCGGTTCTTCGGGATTCGAGCAGGTCACCGAACAGCCGGCACAATATTTCGTCGCGTCTGCGGTGCATGAAGCGGCAATCGCCGACGGCAATCGCGCCGCGCCCGACATCGGCAGCGAAGCCGCAGGCGGTATCGTGCTTCCCGCGCTTCCCCAAGGCGGAGGCAGCGGATAGTTGAATGCACCGGCCACGGTCGGCACGCCGAGGTAGAGCACGTTGAATCCTTGTACCGGGACCTCGCGTCCGCCGTAGCTGATGTGGCAGCTGTTGTCGTAGATCTTGCCGGGGTGGACGCCACCCTCGTACGGGGATTGGCAGAGGAACAGCGGTCCGCCGTTTTCGCCGCCCGCGACGAACGCACCCGCATAGTCCGCCTGCGGTGGACCCCACTGGCCACCGACGCCGACGAGAACCTCGTAATCGTCCAGCGAGACCTCCTTGTTGCCGAAGCTGATGTCGCAGATGCCGTTGACCACCTTTCCCGGATAGACGCCGCTGGCGTAGGGGCCGCGGCAGACGATCAGCGGCCGGCCCTTTTCGGTGCCGCCGACGAATCCGCCGGGCACCGCGTGACCCGGGCCCGCGCGCATCCATTGCAGGTATCCCGTTTGCGCGGCCGCAAGGGTCGCGACAGCGAATGTCGCAAGCGCGACGACGGCTCGGTATTGGGCGACGGTCGCCTTGGACAGCTGCATGTGGGCCACGCGCGACGGGCGCTCGCTGCCGGCTACACCGCTGGCTAGCCCCGCCCCACGAACGGCATCTTGGTCGCCATCACCGTCAGGAACTGCACGTTCGCGTCGAGCGGCAGGCTTGACATGTAGAGCACCGCCGACGCGACGTGCGCAACGTCCATCAACGGTTCGATGGCGATCTCGCCGTTTGCCTGGGGCACGCCCTTCGCCATCTTTGCGGCCATGTCGGTGGCGGCGTTGCCGATGTCGATCTGCCCGCACGCGATGTCGTACTTGCGACCGTCAAGCGACGTCGATTTCGTGAGCCCGGTGATCGCGTGCTTGGTCGAGGTATAGGGCGCCGAATTCGGGCGCGGCGCATGCGCGGAAATGGAGCCGTTGTTGATGATCCGGCCGCCGCGCGGGCTCTGGCTCTTCATCAGCCGGATGGCCTCCTGCGTGCACAGGAAGACGCCGGTGAGATTGATGTCGACGACCTGCTTCCACTGCTCGAACGTGAGGTCCTCGAGATTGACGGGTGGCGCGCCGACGCCGGCGTTGTTGAAGAGGACGTCGAGGCGGCCGAAGGCTTCCCGCGTGCGTGCGAACAGGGCGCGCACCGATTCCGGATTCGCGACGTCGGTGGGAACGGCGATCGCCCGCGTCGCCGGGGCGCCCGTCGCCGCGATCGCATCCTGCAGCGGCTCGGCGCGGCGTCCGGCAAACGCAACGCAGTACCCCGCGCCCAGCATCGCGGATGCGACCGCCTTGCCGATTCCGGTACCGGCGCCGGTGACGATCGCGACTTTCGTTGGGTTGCTCATCGTTGCGGGCGCTCCTTCGCGTTCGAGTGGCGGGTTCGGGGGTGGAGTCTGCGCGTCGCCGCGTCGAACGCGGACGTCATTTCGCGTCGGGTTTCTTTTCCGGCGGGCCTCGATCTTTGCTTTCCATGCGCGCTCGCGGCCGCGAGCTTCCTGGATTTCATCGCTCGTCATCTTCCCGGCGACGTCGGCGACTGCTTTCGCCGCATCGGAGCGGATTCCGCCGGCAGGCAGCGCGTAGATCGCGAGGTCGATCCACTTCAGCGCCTCGACGTTGTCCAGCGGAACGCCGGCGCCGTTTGCGTAGAGCAGGCCGAGATTGAGCTGCGCCAGCGAAACTCCCTGGTCGGCTGCGCGCCGGAACCACTTTGCCGCTGCGGCCATGTCCTTGCGGACGCCGGTGCCTTCGGCGTAGCTCGCACCGAGGTTGTATTGCGCCATCGGCTCGCCCTGCTCCGCGGCGCGTTCGAACCAGAGTGCCGCTTCGGCGTCGTTCGGCGCGACACCCTTGCCCTCGGCGTACATGACGCCCAAGCGGTACTGGGCTGCGGGATCGCCGGCCTGCGCCGTCGGGCGCCAGACCTGGATCGCCTTGAGGTAGTCCTTTTCCTGGTACGCCTCCATGCCGTCCTCGAGCGGACCGGCGGCGGCCGAGGCGACGACGATGCCCGCAAGCAGTGCGGCTGCGGAGCGTGAGGCGAAAAGCTTCATTCGGGGAAGGTCCTGACAATGAGCGCGAATACGATGGTAACCCGAGGCTGCCGACTTTGCGCCGACGTGCCACGCCCGCGAGGAGAAGTCGTGCGTAACGTGGTCTACAGGTTTCCGACCGCCGGTCCACTGTCGGTTGATTCCGCGGAATCGGCCGTGCTACGATGACAATGTCATAGCAACCGAGCCGGGGTCAACCGGGGTGAACGGGACGATGACTTTGCCGAACCGATGGGTCGTTCCCTCGGGGCGGACGTCGAAAAAGAAGGGCTGCCGCATCTGCCAGGGACCAAGGCTCCCCGGCGCTCGCCTGTGCGCGCCGTGCAAGGCCGCGCTCAAGCGCGCCCGCCAGGTGACGGTGTCGGAGCTCGTCCCGCGTCCGAAGCGCCCACGCTCCGAGTCGCGATCTGCCAAGGCCCAGACCCAAACGCCCGCCGCCGTGCGGCCGAACAAGGCGTCGGCGGAGTCACGGCCGAGGAAGGTGTCGCGCCGATCGTGGAATCTGCCCGTGCTCGCCCTCGCGGCAGCCGCGGTGGTCGCCGGCGGCTACATCGCGCAACGATTGGGGCGCGCCGACGACACATCCTTTGCGACGATCTCCGTTCCGCTGCCAATGCCGCGTCTCAATCCGTCCGCCGGTTCCGCGGCGCCGCGGACCGATCGCCCTGCCGAGGTGGAGGTCCGTGAATCGACGCCGCCGGCCGTTGTGCCGCCCGCATCCGTTGCCGCGGCTCCGTCGAAGGTCGCCAGTGCCACCAAGGTTGCACAGAGACGCGTTGTCGAGCCGCCGCCCTCGCCCAGCGTGCCGGCGGTGCCTCGTTTCGGTTCCGCGCCGGAACCCGAGCCCCCCAGCCCGGCACCGGCACCGGTCATCGCACCACCGGTGCCGGAAGCGCCGCCGCCGGACCGGTGGCAGCTCATGGCGGACTCCATTTCGCGATGCGGCCGCGAGGGCTTCTTCGCCGGGGTCATCTGCGAGCAACGCGTGCGGATCAAGTATTGCGAAGGGTACTGGGGCCAGGCCGCGCAATGCCAGAGCGGCATCAGCAACGACCACGGACGTTGACGTCCAACGGCGCGCTGCAATGGCGCGCATTGCGGTACTCTCGGTAACATAGGCGTCTGCCTGCCGATCGAGGAGTTGTTCGGACCATGGCCGCATCCCGGAAACCCGCCGCGCGCAAGCGCGCCGGCCGTCGCGTCGCTTCGCGTTCCGCACATGAGTCCGCCAGGGATCTACCGCTTGCCGGTGTCGCAAGACAGGTGCGCGCATGGACCGACTCGGTGCTGGGCATCGCGGGCGCCGCCGCCGACATCTCGATCGGAGCCGCCAAGGCGATTCTCGTCAAGCCGGAGCAGCGCGCCGCGCTCGAAAAAACCGGGGGCATCCTGCGCGGCATGCGCGAGGCCGCCGGCCTCAGCGTGAAGGAAGTCGGCGAAGCGATCGACCTCGAGGATCCGACGCTGATCGAGCTGGTCGAGAACGGAAAGATCGCGCTGCCGTTCGAAATCATCCTGCGCCTTGCATCGGTGCTGGGCCGCAACGACCCGATCTCGTTCGTGATGCGCTTCACGCGATCCTACAATCCCGATGTCTGGCAGACGCTGGAGAACCTGGGGATCGGTCGCTTTGCCGTGCAAGCCGGCCGCGAACGCGAATTCGCGAACATCTACCGCGGCAGCGATGCCGCGCGGCGCCTCTCGGACGAGGAGTTCTCCGCGGTTCTCGCATTCGTGCGTTCCGCGTTCGACCTGGCGTTGACGTTCAGGAGCGCCGGTGGAGCCGTCAAGACGGCGCGCGGCGGCCGGCGAGCGCGATCCGGCTGACGCACGCCGCGGGTGCCACCGGGATCGCGATTGCCGGCACGGAGGGAACGATGGTGAGACCGCATTCACATTCCATCTGCGTACGCGGATCGCTTGTGGCCACGATTGCATTCGCGCTCGCAGGTCCGCTCCGCGCGGCGGAACCGGTCTATTTCGACGTCACGCGCGGGTCGCATCCGCACGACGTCGCGGCCGCGCCCGCAGCCGGCGGGCCGGTGTACTACACGGCGCAGACGTCGGGCAAGCTCGGCGTGCTCGATCCGAAGTCCGGCAAGGTCGAGGAAATTCCGCTCGGGCGGAATTCGGCGCCGCACGGCGTGGTCGTCGGCCCCGACGGTGCGCCGTGGATCACCGACGGCGGCCAGAACGCGATCGTGCGCGTCGACCCGGCCACGCGCGCCGTGCGCGTATGGCCGCTCCCCGCCGACGTCGACTACGCGAATCTAAACACGCTGACGTTCGACGCGAAGGGTCGCGTGTGGTTCACCGGGCAGGGCGGGTACTACGGCCGTCTCGTGCCGGCGACCGGCGACATGAAGGTGTGGAAGGCGCCGCGCGGTCGCGGTCCGTACGGAATCACGACCACGCCGCAGGGCGACGTCTATTACGCGTCGCTGGCCGGAAGCCACATCGCGCGCATCGACACCGAATCCGGCGTGGCGACCGTCATCGAACCGCCGACACCACGCCAGGGCGCCCGTCGCGTATGGTCCGATTCGCGCGGGCGGATCTGGGTCAGTTACTGGAACACGGGCCAGGTCGGCCGGTACGACCCCGCCACCAACGCGTGGCGCGAGTGGACGCTGCCGGGCAATTCGCCGCGCACCTATTCGGTGTGGGTCGACGATGCCGACAAGGTGTGGCTCACCGAGTGGTCGTCGAATGCGATTGTCCGTTTCGATCCCGTCACGGAAAAATTCGAGAGTTTCCCGTCGAACCGTTCCGGTGCCGACGTAAGGCAGATGCTCGGGCGTGCGGGCGAGGCGTGGGGTGCCGAGTCCGGCACCGAGCGCCTCGTCATGATTCCATCGCGCTAGGCTTTCGCCGACGGGCAACGCGCGCGGGCCGCGCCGCGTCTCGCGGCGCGGTCGGGCTTGCCGGATACCGTCCCGTCAGCGCTCGTACTTGAAGGACAGCTGGACGCGCGCGCGAAACGCGACGACCTTGCCGCCTTCGACTTTCATGTCGAGCTTCGAGACTTCCGCGATCCGCAGGTCGCGCAGCGACTTGCTCGCCGCCACGACCGCATTCGTCGCCGCGTCCTCCCACGACTTCGTGCTGGTGCCGATCACCTCGGTGATCCGGTAGACGCCCTCGCCTGCCTGTTTTTTTGCCACGGTGTATTCCCCCTTGCCCGTTCACGATTGCGTCGTCCGGTGCGGAGACGCTGCCTACGAAGCGAATTCATCATACGCCCTGATGTCGCCATGCGCATCCTGCGGTGCAGCGCGTCGGGCGCATTCCGGATCGGCGACGCAATCGGGGTCTAACCGACCCTCTGCTAAGCTTGCGCGAACAGGGAAGGGGGAAACATCATGGCGGGATACCGGGAGCGCTTCGGACGTCCATTGCGCCTGGGCATTGTCGGCGGCGGCCCTGATTCGTGGATCGGCAAGATGCATCGGAGCGCCGCCGAACTCGACGGCGATTGGCGCGCGGTCGCCGGCGTTTTTTCCGGCGACCCGGCACGGTCGCGCGCAGCCGGTGTGGCGATGGGGTTCGACGTCGCGCGGAGTTACGGCAACGTCGACGAGATGCTGGCGCAGGAGCGGCAGCGCGCCGATCCCATCGACGGCGTGGCGATCATGGCGCCCAACGACATGCACTACTCCGTCGCGGCCGCCGCGCTCGATGCGGGCCTCGACGTCGTCTGCGACAAGCCCGTGACGCACGATTTCGCCGAGGCCTGCGATCTCGTCGCGCGAGTGCGACGGAAGGGCCGGCTCTTTGCGATTGCCCACGCGTACGCCGCCTATCCGATGACGCGCTACGCGCGGCATCTCGTGCGAACCGGCGTGCTGGGCGACCTTCGGCTGGTGCGCGTCGAATACATTCAGAGCGGGCTCGCGACGCGTCTGGAGGACGGGCCGCAGAACAACCGCCTGCGCTGGGTGCTCGATGCGCAGCGAAGCGGGCAGGCGCTCGTGATGAGCGCAATCGGCTGCCACGCGCAGCATCTCGCTTCGTTTGTCGCCGGTCTTCGCGCGGAACGCCTTTGCGCCGATGTCGTTGCCCTCCTGCCCGGTCGGAAGGTCATCGATTACACGTCCGCCATGGTCGAGTTCGAGCGCGGTGTGCGCGGCACGCTGACGGTGACGCAGGCGGCCGCCGGGGGCGAGAACGACATCAGGCTGGCAGTCTACGGCGAAAAAGGAATGCTCGAATGGTCGCACCGGGACGCTAGCTATCTTCGGCTCGCGCTCCAGGGCGAAGCGGCGCGCGTCATCGGCCGCGGCGATCCTTTCCTGCCGGCGGAAATCATCGGGGGAGGGCGCACCCCGCGCGGCCACCCGGAGGGCCTGCGCGACGCGTTCGCGAATATCTACACCGAAGTGGCGCAGGAACGCATGGCGCTAGCACTCGGCGAGCCCGCGCCGGGATTGCCCTATCCGCGCATCGAGGAGGGTGCCCACACGATGGCGTTCATCGAGGCCTGCATCGCGTCGCAGCGCACTGGCGGATGGGTCGACGTCGCGCCGTTGCCGTCAGCGACCTGAGGTCGGGCCGCGTCCGTCAGGCGCCGAACGGAACCGCCGCGACGCCGAAGAGCGTCCGGTGCAAGACCATCACGACGAGGGCCGCCAGGACGCCGCCGCCGATCGCCATGGCGTCCTGCCGCGCCACCGGTTCGAATTCCTTGACGGCCTTCCGGCTCACGGCGGACGCGAGGTCGACGAGCGCCCAGGCGAGGAACGCGCCGAAGAGGAGAGTGCCGCGCGTGTCGCCATTCGCGCACAGGTGAATTGCGGCCCAGATCAGCACGCCGGCGAGCATCGGATGCCGCACCATGCGTCGCAGGTGCGTGCGCATGTTCGCGGCGGCAAAGAGGATGAACGAGAGCACCATCGCATACGGCGCGATGGCGATCGCCGCCGGCAGCGGCGCGAAGAGTTGCGCACCGGGACCCGCGGCGCGGTAGCCGACGACGATCAGCACGATTCCCGCGAGCGAGAGAAGCGTGAAGGCTCCCTTGTAGCCCGACGGGCCGAGCCGCTCGGAAACGGCATGGCGAAGCGGCGGCGCGGCCGGAAGCAGATGGACGCCGAGAAATAGGACAAGGCCGGCAACCAGCACGGTCATGGCGAACTCCAAGGATGCGCAATCGACATGATAAGCGAATCGGCGCCGAGCGCTTCGCCCATTGCCGCGGAGAGCGATCGCATGGCAGCGCCTCGACGTTCGCCGCAGGTGCGATCAGCCGCGCGCCGACGCGAGCAGCGCGTGGAGATCCGGTGCAGCGGCGACATCCATGCACCGCTCCCGCAGGTGTCTTGCACGATCGGCACCCAGCACGGGATCGACGAGGCCGTGGAACTTCCGGGCGAGGTCGTCGTCGCTCATCGGACGCTCGAGGCTGCCGACCGCGTGCGCGACGAAGACATGCAGCGTGCGGCCGTCGGTGCAGCGGATCGTCACGTCCGCGGCGTCTTCGCTCACCGCACCGTCGACCGTGGCGTGAACGCGGCCCCGCAGGGCCACGACATCGGACCGCACGACGACGTCGTCGGCGAACTCGGATTCGCCGGCTTGCCCGAACACGATGCCCGCTGCACAGGCGTGGTAGACGCTGAACTTGCCCTCGAGTCCGGTCCTGGGCGCGTGCTTGCCGGTCAGCTCGAGCACGAGCGGGTGCACGCGGAGGTCGATGCGGTCGATCTCCGCGGCGGTCAGCCGATGCGTGTGGCGCAGCTGCACGCAGCCGTCGATCGCCGGGTGAATCACGACGCCGCACGCGAACGGCTTGTACGTGTTGAACGCGATCTCGAAGCGCTCGCCGAGTGCGTCGGTGATTTCGCGCCAGTCGAACTTGGTTGAATACGTCTGCAGCAGTCCGCGCGGGGCCTCCAGTGCGCGCAGCGATGCCGTGTAACCGTGTTTGGCGAGCAGGGCGGACATGAGGCCCGCGCGCGCGGCGGCCCCCGGATGCAGCGCCTTCGTCATCGTGCCGAATTGCTCGCGAATGCCGGCGGGCTGCGACGCCGCGATTCCGAGTGCCAGCGCCGTCCGGTGGGCGTTCTGCCCCAACAGGCGTGCGCACGCCGCCGCCGCGCCGAGCATGCCGGTGGAGCCCGTGATGTGCCAGCCGCGATCGTAGTGATCCGGGAAGATCGCGTTGCCGACGCGGCACGCGACGTCAATGCCGAGGACGATTGCGTCCTGCAGCTGCCGGCCGCTCGCCCCCGTGCGCTCGGCGAGCGAGAGCGCCGCCGACGCGACGGGCCCGGCGGGATGAATGATCGTCTTGAGGTGCGTGTCGTCGAAATCGAAGATGTGCGACGAAATGCCGTTCAGCATTGCCGCATTCGCGATATCGACGCGCTCGGCGCGGCCGTAGAGCGTCGCCTGCGGCGCGGGTGCGAGTTCCGTCACGGCGGCAAGCGCTGCCTCCATCGTCGGGTGACGCGACGCGCCGATCGCGCAGCCGAAATAGTTGAGGAGGGTCCGGGTTGCCTCACGCTCGACGGCGTCGCTCCATCCTCGCGACGGATGGGTGGCGACGAAATTCGCGAGGATCTGCGTTGCCTCGGGGACCTGCCGTACCGGGAGCGTTTCGGTGTCGTGCGCCATGGACGTCCCCGCAATCCGTCAGTCGTTGATCTCGATGTTGCGTTCCTTCGCGAGCTTCGACCAGCGCGCGATGTCGTCACGAATGTAGCGCCCGAACGCTTCCGCCGACATCGGCATCGGTTCAAGGGCCTCGGCGGACAGCCGTTCCACGAGCTCCGGATTCTGCAGCAGCGTGTCGATTTCGTCGTTGAGGCGCTTGACGACCGGGGCGGGCATGTTCGCGGGACCGACGATGCCGTACCACTGCACGCCGTCGAAGCCCGGATATCCCGACTCGGCGAACGTCGGCACGTCGGGAAGCAGCGGATGGCGCCGCGTGCCGGTCACTGCGAGCGGCTTCACCTTTCCGGCCTTGATATGGGGAAGCGCCGCCGCGAGACCCGGGAACATGACTTGTGTCTGCCCTCCGAGCAGGTCGACGAACGCCGGGCCGATGCCGCGATACGGAATGTGCACGACGTCGATATCGGCCGCGACCTTCAACTGTTCCATTGCGAGATGCGTGAGCGTGCCCGGCCCCGATGATCCGTACGACAGCTTGCCGGGGTTCGCCTTTGCGTAGGCGACGAACTCGCGTGGCGTCGCGACCGGCAGCGATGGCGACACGACCAGTATGTTCGGCGTGCCGCCGACCATCGCGATCGGCGTGAAATCGCGGATCGCATCGTACGGAAGTTTGCGGACGGCCGGGTTCGTCCCGTGGGTGCCGACGTAGCCGACCATCAGCGTGTAGCCGTCGGCCGGGGCGCGCGCGGTCGCCAGCGAGCCGACGACTCCGCCGCCGCCGCTCAGGTTCTCGACGACGATCGACTGCCCGAGCGAGCGCCCGAGCCGGTCGGCGATCGTCCGCGCGACGAGATCGACGCCGCCGCCGGGCTGCACCGGGGCGATCAGCTTGATCGACTTGTTCGGGTATCCGCCCTGCCCGTGCAGCGAGGTCGCGAGTGATGCGAGACCGAACGCTCCCACCCGCGCAAGAAACGACCGCCGCGCCCGCCGTCCGACAAAACGAGGCTCGCTCATGGCAACCACCCTCCACCGTTGACGTGAATCGACTGGCCCGTGACGTAGCGGGCATCGGGCCCGCACAACATCCGCACCATCGCGGCGACTTCGGCAGGCAATCCGAGCCGTCCGATCGGCGGCACGACCGGACGGTGAGCGTGCGCCGAGCCCGGACCGGTGGGCGCGCGCATCGTATCGATGCGGCCGGGGACCACGCAATTCACGGTGATTCCCTGCGGCGCAAGCTCGAGAGCGAGCGCCTTCGTCAAGCCGGCGAGCCCGGCCTTCGCGGTCACGACATGGGCGCGGCCCGCAGCGCCGCGGTGACCGCTCTCGCCGCCGATGTTGACGATGGACCCGCCGCCGTGGCGGGAAAGTTGCGCGATGCATGCACGACTGCAATGGAATGCTCCGTCGAGAATGACCGACAGGATGCGACGCCAGTCGTCGTAGGCCATTTCGCCGAACGGCTGCTCGGCGCGCAGCGCCGCATTGTTGACGAGTGCGTCAATGCGGCCGAAGCGCCGTACGGTTGCGGCCACCATGGCCTCGACCGCATCGCGATCCGTCACGTCGGCGACGAACGATGCCGCGGCGCCGCCGGCCGCCTCGATCGCACGGACGGTCGCGTCGAGATCGTCGCTTGCATGCCTTGCATTGACCATTACGGCCGCGCCGCCGTTGGCGAGCGCGCTGGCGATCGCCCGGCCGATGTTGCGGGCTGCGCCCGTGACCAGCGCCACCTTGCCGGCGAGGTCGCCTCCACGCGCGGTCAGATTCTCGATGGCCATTGATCGGGCCCCAACGTCGTTGCAGCGGAGCATGCATTATGACCCAAGCCTCGGGGCCTGCGAGAGCGGTGAGTCGTCAAACGGTTGCCGTTCGCGATCGATGACGCGCGACGCCGCAACGGTCAGCCGCGCGACCTTGGTAGAATGCGAGGGTTGGTCGCTCCACATTTTTCCGATCCGGCGCGGGGAATCCCCGCGTCCGACCAGATCCCGAAAGCAGGTTTTCCCCATGCGAGTCTTCAATTTCAGCGCCGGTCCCGCGGTGCTGCCCGAGGAAGTTTTGCAACAGGCTGCCGCCGAAATGCTGGACTGGCGAGGAAGCGGCATGTCGGTGATGGAAATGAGCCATCGCGGCAAGGAGTTCATCGGCATTGCGGCCCGTGCCGAGGCCGACCTGCGCGCGCTGCTCGCCATTCCGCAGAATTACAAGGTGCTGTTCCTCCAGGGGGGCGCGATCGGCGAGAACGCGATCGTGCCTATGAACCTGCTCGGAGGACGGAAGACCGCCGACTATGTCAATACCGGAGAGTGGTCGAGGAAGTCGATCAAGGAAGCGAAGAAATACTGCGCCGTGAACGTTGCGGCATCGTCGGAGGACCGGCAGTTCACTTATGTCCCGGCGCGCGCAACGTGGAATCTCGACCCCGGCGCCGCGTACGTGCACGTGTGCACCAACGAAACGATCGGCGGCGTCGAATATTCGTGGACGCCGGATACCGGCAACGTGCCCTTGGTCGCCGACATGTCGTCGCACATCCTTTCGCGCGCAATCGACATCGCGAAGTTCGGCGTCATCTATGCCGGTGCGCAGAAGAACGCAGGTACCGCGGGCCTCACGCTGCTCATCGTCCGCGACGACCTGCTCGACCGGGCACTGCCGATCACGCCTTCCGCGTTTCACTGGAAGGAGCAGGCGGCGGCGGAGTCGATGGTCAACACGCCGGCCACGTGGTCGATCTACATCGCCGGGCTCGTGTTCGAATGGCTGCAGCGGCAGGGCGGGCTGGCGGCGATCGAGCGACAGAACGTCGCCAAGGCGGCACTCCTGTACGACTACCTCGACAGCACCGGGTTCTACCACACTGCGGTGCGCGAGGAGGACCGTTCCCGGATGAACGTCCCGTTCAAGCTGCGCGACGAGACGCTGGACGAGGCGTTTCTCAAGGGCGCGAAGGACGCCGGCATGGTGCAGCTGAAGGGCCACCGCGCGGTCGGCGGCATGCGCGCGTCGATCTACAACGCCATGCCGATGGAGGGCGTGCGCACGCTGGTCGCGTACATGAAGGACTTCGAGCGTCGCCACGGCTGAGACCAATCATGGGCAAATACGAGATTCTTACGCTGAACCCGATCGCGCCGCACGGATTGCACCGATTTCCCGCGGCCCGCTACGTGGTGGGCAAGGCGGTCGAGCGCCCGGATGCCGTCCTGGTGCGCTCGCACGACATGCACGCAATGTCGATCCCGCCCTCGGTCAAGGCGATCGGCCGTGCCGGCGCCGGAACCAACAACATTCCCGTAGCCGCGATGTCGAAGCGGGGCATCCCCGTCTTCAACGCGCCCGGAGCCAACGCGAATGCGGTCAAGGAGCTCGTGCTGGCCGCGCTCCTGATCGCGGCGCGCAACGTCGTTCCCGCGCTGCGCTACGTCGCCAACCTCGACGCCGCCGCCGCGGACCTCGAGCGCCAGGTCGAGGACGGCAAGAAGCAGTTCGCGGGAGTCGAGCTGCCGCACCGGACGCTGGGCATCGTCGGGCTCGGCGCGATCGGCAGCCTCGTCGCCGACACCGCCATCAAGCTCGGCATGAAGGTCGTCGGGTACGACCCGGACATCACCGTCGATGCCGCGTGGCGCCTGCCGTCCAGCGTGAAAAGGGCGAACAGCGTCGACGAGCTCTTCAAGCAGTCCGATTTCGTCACTCTGCACGTCCCGCTGCTCGACGCGACGCGCAACCTCGTCGACGCAAGGCGGCTCGCGGTGATGAAGGCATCCGCGGTGCTTCTCAATTTCGCGCGCGACGGTCTGGTCGACGAGGCGGCGCTCGTCGCCGCGCTGCACGCGAAAAGGCTCAGGGCCTACGTCACGGACTTTCCGAGCACCACGCTGCTCGCGGCGCCGGGTGTGATCTCGCTGCCGCACCTTGGCGCGTCGACCGAGGAAGCCGAGGAGAACTGCGCCGTGATGGTCGTCGACGAGGTCCGCGAGTTCCTCGAGCACGGCACGATCGCCAACGCCGTCAACTTTCCCAATGTCGACATGGTGCGGGAATCGCCCTACCGCGTGGCGATCGCCAACGCCAACGTGCCGAACATGCTGGGGCAGATCTCGACCACGATGGCGCGCGCCGGGCTCAACATTCACACCATGGTCAACAAGTCGCGCGGCGAGATGGCCTACACGCTGGTCGACGTCGACAGCGCGGTGGAGGAAACCGCGATCGCGGCGCTCTCCGCCATCGAGGGAGTGCTCTCTGTGCGGGCGATTCCGTCCGTGGGTTAGCGATTCCCGATAGTCCCCGGCGCGGCCGGGCGCAACGGCTGCTACTCCATCCGGAATGCAACGCTGAACGGACGCGGCACGTCCTGCAGGTCCGTGACGACGCGGACCCGCACGAACGGGTCGAGGTCCTTGAACGCGCTGCGGATCGTGGTGACGCCATCCGCCTTGGTGGACATCCGCCAGTGGGCGCGCCGGGTCGCCGGTCGCAGACGCACGACGATGCCCAGGGAAAGCTCCGACAGGTTCGGGTCGCGGCTCATGAAGCTCCCGAAAGGCGCGATCGCCTCGATTTCGAGCGGAATCCGCGTCCATTCTGCATTGATCTGCGCGGCGAGGTCGCGGGCGTGGATGACGAGTTGCCGCGCCCGCGAACGCGGAAGCGGATCGACCACGCGCGCCGACGCGATTTTCGCGAATCGAGACGCAACACCGTAGACGCCCGGATGCTCCGAACGCGGCTCGATCAGGCCCCCGCTGACGAGGTCGTCAACGAGCGACATTCCCTCGACCGTGTCCACGCCGAAATCGTTCAGCAGCTGGCGGGAGGTGACGCGTGCGCGGTCGGGCGTGAGCCCGGCGACGCGAGCGACGATGCGGACGGCCGCCGCGCGCAGCCTGTCCGGCTCCACGCCGAAATAGTGGCGGTGCTTGAGGAGGACCTGGAAGTCCTCGCGGGGACGCTTCGATCTATTCATGGCGGCTATGACAATAGCATAACTCCCGCCATTTGTGGCAAGGGGGTCCCGAGCGCCTCGTCTTGGGGGGTCCCGTGCCCCGCCTCAGGTCGGGAGGGCAGCGAGGATTGCGGGGCTGGCGGATACGCCGATCCGGTTGGCGCCCGCATCGATCATGGCCATGGTCTCGTCGAGGGTCCGGATGCCGCCGGAGGCCTTGACGCCGAAGTTCGGGCCGACGGCCATCCGCAGCAGGCGGACATCCGCAACGGTCGCGCCACCGGCTGCGTGGAAGCCGGTCGAGGTCTTGACGAATGCCGCGCCTGCGTCGAGCGCGATCCGGCATCCGAGCTGCTTTTCGGCGTCGGTGAGCGCCGCGGTCTCCAGGATCGCCTTGACCGGGGTTCCCGGGACGGCCCGGACGACGGCGGCGATTTCTGCGGCGACGACACCGGACTCACCGCTCTTCAGGGCACCGATATTGACGACCATGTCCACTTCCGCGGCACCGTCGCGGACCGCCAGCACGGCGGACTGCGCCTTGGTTTCGGCGCGCTCGCACCCGTGCGGGAAGCCGGCAACCGTCACGACGAGGGCCCCGGTGCCTGCCAATGCCTCGGCTGCGGCGCGCACCCAGCAGGGCTGTACGCAGTAGAACCCGATGTGCCACTCGCGCACGATGGCGGCGCCGGCCCGGATGTCCGCTCCGGTCGACTCCGGCTTCAGAACCGAGTGGTCGATGATGCGAGCAAGTTCGTTGCGCTTCACGGCGGGCTCCCGGGATTCGCGTCCCGCGCGCGGACGATGCGCGCGGCCAGCGAGGGGTCGAGATCGGGCGCACGCAGGACCTCAGGCGTCGTGTCGGGAACGCCCAAGTAGTAGACGACAACTGTGGGGGGCGCGACGCCCGGCGCCGACCCTCCCTGCCATAGCCGGACCTCGGTCCGCGGGAAATCGGCGAACTGGACGCGCGGCACCCTGAGATCGAACGGCCCGCCAAGCGCGGTCGCTGCCTGCAGCGGCCGCTCGCGCTGCGTGAAGGGGTCCTTGCCGACGATCTCGATCCACCCGTAGGTCTTCGGGTCGGCCTCGACACGGATGACGACGGCCGTGTCGACTTCGTTCGGTGCTCGAAGCACGGCCCACGCGAGCGCCATGCCCGGCATTGCGAACGCGTCGGCGGAGCCGTGGATCTCGCGCGTCGTATTCGCCGGTTCTGCAGGAATCGCAACGAAGCAGGCGAGAACGCCCGCGGCGCAAAGGGTAGCCATGCGTATCATCGCGGCGCTCCCGCCAACAGGCTCGCCGCATCGGCAGCGGGGTGCAACGACACCGCAGCGCCGTCCGCGACGATCCCCCCGGGCCCGGCGTTGTAACGGATCACCTGCAGCATTGCGTCGCCGCAGCGAACGAGGTACTCGATCTTCTCGCCGAGAAATGCATGCGACACCACCGTTCCGTCGATCGGGCCCGCGCCCGCCTTTCCGTCGATTGCGATTGCTTCGGGCCGCAGCAGCAGCGAAACAGCATCGCCCGTGGCGAAACGCTGCGATGCCGCACGCACCCGCACGGTCGTTCCCAGCGCGCTGACGATGCAGGTTTCGCCCTCCATGCCGACGACGTGCGCCGGAAGGAGATTCACGCGGCCGACGAACCTCGCGACGAATTCGGACGCCGGTCGATGGTAGAGGTCCTGCGCGGAGCCTACCTGCACGACGCTGCCCTCGCTCATGACCGCAATGCGGTCGGACACCGCCATCGCTTCTTCCTGGTCGTGCGTCACGTAGACCGTCGTGATCGCGAGCCGCTGCTGCAGCTCGCGGATTTCCTGCCGCATTGAAACGCGCAGCCTGGCGTCGAGATTCGACAGCGGCTCGTCGAACAGCAGCACGCGGGGCCGGATGACGATTGCGCGCGCAAGCGCCACGCGCTGCTGCTCGCCGCCTGAAAGCTGCCCGGGAAACTGCCTTTCGTAGCCGCCAAGGCCGACCAGCGCCAGCACGTCGCCGACGGATTTCGCGATCGTCGCGTCCGACTGCCCGCGGACGCTCAAACCGTACGCGACGTTCTCGGCCACCGAAAGGTGCGGAAACAGCGCGTAATTCTGGAACACGAAGCCGATGTCGCGGCGATTGGCCGGCAGGTCCGTGACGTCCTGGTCCCCGAAAACCACGCGGCCGGCATCCGGCTGCTCGAAGCCGGCGATGATGCGCAGCGTGGTCGTCTTGCCGCAGCCCGACGGCCCGAGCAGCGTAAGGAATTCTCCGGGCGCAACGTCGAGCCGCACGTCGCGCGCCGCGTAGTGCTCGCCCTTGACGCGGTGCGTATAGCGCTTCGACACGCCATCGACGCGCAGGCCCACGTTTCTGTCCGCCACGCTCATCCTCCCAGCAGGCTCGTCACCGGCATCGCGCCGGGTGCGCGGACGAGGCGCATCAGCTGCGCGACGAGCGCCATGACGACGAACACGATGGCGACGACCAGCACTGAAAACGCCGCCGCGGGTCCGAGCGACAGCTCGGTGATGTTTTCGAGGATCTTGACCGTGATCAGCGTCCACCCGACGGAGACCAGGAAGATCGTGGCGCTGATCGCGGTCATCGAGCGGATGAAGACGATGGAAAGCCCGGCGAAGAACGCGGGAACGATCAGCGGTAGCGTGATCCGGCGGAAGGTGGCGCCGCTGCCCGCCCCCAGGCCCAGCGACGCTTCCTCGAGGCTCTTGTCGATCTGTTGCAGCAGCGCGACCGTCGCGCGAATGCCGGTCGGCCCGTAGCGGAAGATGTAGCACGCGATGATGATGAGCGCGGTGCCGCTCAGCTCGATCGGCGGATCATTGAACGCGATGAGGTAGGCGATGCCGACGATCGTCCCGGGCAGCGCGTAGTTGATCATCGACACGAGTTCCATCGTGCGCCGGCCGGCGAACTGCTTCTTGGTGACGAGATAACCGACCAGGATTCCGTAGAGTCCGCCCAGCGGCATCGCGAGGCCGGCGATGACGAGGGTGTCGCGGATCGCCTTCAGGCCATCGGTGAAGATCACCCGATAATGCTGCAGCGTGAGGCCGTGGTTCGCGCCCAGTGCGACGACCAGCGACGCGTAGAGCAGCAGCGCGTAGAAATACGCGATCACCAGCGCCACGGCGACGCACACCGCGAGCAGCGCCGCGCGCATCGCCGGCGAGACGCTGTCGAACGGCGTCTGTCCCGCGCCCTTGCCGGTGATCGTCACGTAGAAGCGCCGGCTCACCCAGTACCGCTGCAGCACGAACACGGCAAGCGCCGGAAAGAGCAGCACGAAGGACAGCGCCGCACCTCCTCGCAGATCGTAGAGCCCGGTGATCTGCAGGTACGCCTGCGTCGGCAGCACCGGGAACTGGTTGCCGGCGAGAATCAGCGGCGTTGCGAAGTCGGCGAGCGACGCGGCGAACAGCAGCAGGAACGCGTTGGCGAGCCCCGGAACGCAAAGGGGCAGCGTCACCGTGCGGAAGACCCGGGAGCGAGATGCGCCGAGGGAGAGCGCCATCCCCTCGATGTTCGAGTCGATGCCGGCGATCAGCGGGCGCAACGTCAGGTACGCAATCGGGAAATAGGTCAGCACTTCCGAGAACAGCGTGCTCGGCAGCCCGTAGACCGTCACCCCCTTGAGCCCCAGCAGGTGATAGGTGATGAGCCCGCGCGGCCCGAACGAGAAGATCATCGCGATCGCCGTCGTGAACGGCGGCGAGACGAGCGGCAGGAGCACGCTCGCATCCATGACGGTGAGCAGTCCCCTTGGCAGGCGCGCTCGCGCCGCGGTGAATGCGAAAATGAAGCCGAGCACCGTTCCCGCGACGCCGACCAGCGCCGCCAGCAGCAGGCTGTTCCAGAAGGCGCGTATCTGGTGCCTGTCCGTCAGGACCGCCGCGATGCCGGCGGTGGAGAAGCTGCCGTGGTCGAACAGCACCCGCGCGAGCAGCGTACCCAGCGGATAGAGGACGAAGAGCGCAAGCAGCGCCCACAGCACGAACGCTGTGCCCGCGACCGCGGGGTCACGACGCGATGCCGCGCTAGACATCGATCACGGCGGGATCTTCGTCATGGCCCCCTGGCGCGATCGTCTCCCCTGCGTTGGAAGAGGATCGGAACACCGCCGCGCACCTAGGGATTCAGGACTTCGGCGACCCAGCGGTCGACGACGCGCTTGCGGTTGGCCCCCGCATAGTCGGCGTCGATGGGAAAGATCTTCGCGTCCTTCAGCACCGCGGCGAGCGACGGCTCCAGCGCGACGTCCGGATGCGCCGGAACGAAGTTGATCTTGTATTTGGCGAACTGGTTCTGCATTGCCGGCGAGGTCGCCCAGTCGATCAGCTTCTTCGCCGCTTCGGGATTCTTCGCGCCCTTGATGAGCGCGATGCCTTCGGCCGCGGTGCCGATGCCTTCCTTGGGAAAGCTGATCGAGACGTCGTAGCCCTTCGCCTTGGTGTCGAGCGCATCGACGATGAAGAAGATGCCGCCCCCGGCCTGGCCGAGCCCGACCGGCAGCGTGCCGCCGCCGCCGCTCTTCGTGTAGAGCTGGACGTTGGGCCGCAGCTTCTTCATGTAGTCGAACGCCTTGTTCTCGTCGCGGCCGTTGACCTCGAGAATCGAGAAGATCCGCGTGACCGCGGTGCCGGAGGTCCGGGCATCGGCCATCTGCAGCATGTTCTTGTAGGGTGGCGCCAGCAGATCGTTCCACGAGGCCGGCGCCTTCAGGCCGTTTTCCTTGAGGAACTTGTCGTTGGTCATGAAGACGAGCGGGTCGTCGGCGATCGCCACCCACTGGCCGTCCGCCTGCCGGAAGCGTGCGGGCAGCTTGCCGAAGGAAGGCGGCTTGTACGGTTCGAACACGCCTTCGGAGATGCCGGCGGCGAACGTCTCGACCGGTCCGCCGAACAGAACGTCGACGCGTGGATTGTTCTTTTCGGCAATCACGCGGGCGAGCGCCTCGCCGGATGAGAAGCGCACGAAATTGACCTTGATCCCGCTCGCCTTCTCGAACTCCTCGAACATCGGCCGCGCCCAGTTCTCCGGCCAGATCGAGTAGACGTTGAGCGTCTGCGCCGATGCGGGAAGGACACCGAGGGCGATGATGAACAAGGGAAGGGCGGCGGCGAGGCGAAGGGCGCGCTGCAACCAGCGGGGGTAGGCGTTCATTGCGTTCCTCCAGAGAGCGCTGCCCGTCGCCATGGTGGGGCGACGGTGGCAGCCCGGCGACGGTACCCGAGCCATCGAGGCGGCGTCAAATCGCGTGGCTGCGCCGATCTCTCGAGCCCGGGCATCGTTGGCGATCGTCCACGTGGCCGCCGCGTGCCCGGACCGCCCGCTTAGCACCCGCCCACATACGCGCCGTTCAATCGCGCGGTGACAACACGATGGGTTCACCGTGCGGCGTGTGTCGCGCGGCATCTTCCCATTCTGCGCGGCGCTGCTGCAGGAGTCCGACGGTGACGAGGTGCTTGCGTGCCGCGATGCGCTCCAGCGCGGTCAGCCAATGCTCGTAATAGCGTTCGCCGGTGTCGGCCTCGCCACGTGAGCGCACCTCGGCGATCACCTCGGCCAGCGCCGACGCCCATTCTTTCCACGTGAAGGCGCCGCGTTCGTGCAGGGAAAGCGTCATGGCGAAGGCCTGCGCCGCCCATGGGGCGTGGAAGACCGGACCCTGGGCATCGCGAGGCAGCTCGGGCAGCGCGTCGATCAACTTCGCGGTGTCCGTTCCGGTCGCAGCAGGCAGCATCATCTCAGCGCGCCTGGAGGTAGGGTTCGAAGCAGTCGACGTGTACCGACGTTGCCGTCGTGTCCGGTCCCCAGAGGTCGCGCGCGTCGAAGCGCACGCTGTAGAGCCACTGCGGCGATTCGCCGGCGCCTGCCGCGTTCGTGTCCGGGTACACGTGCGCCCCGTGCACGGCGGTGATCATTCCCGGTTTGCCGCGGCAATAACGCGGCAGCCGGGTGTGCGTCGGCGGGTTGATGTTGCGCGTCTCTACCGAGGCGCCTACAGCGTAGCGCGGCGCTCCGGTGCGCGGTCGCGACGTCGACGCGCCACGGGCGAGGACTGCCGCGACATCGTTGGCTTCGAGCCGGCGCGAGACGGGCAGCGATGGCTCGATCACCCTGCCTTCGACGACCTCGGCGCCGGCGACAAGGCCGCGATCCCGCATCAAGGCCAGGAGCCCGGCGAACCAGATTTCGTAATAGGTGCTCGCAAGATAATGCGCGGGAGGAAGGCTCTCGCGCGCCGAGCGCGACTGGTCGAGATTCCACTGGCCGGTGGCGCCCATCGCCAGCGTCAGTGCGAACGCGCGCCGTTCCCACGGATGATGAAACCATGGCTCGCCGGCTTCCGGCGCGACCGGCCCGAACCCGTGCATGCCGCCCATGTCGTGCACGCCGTTCATCGCGCCGCCGCCGGGAGCTCCCGGGGAGCCTTCGGCAATCCGGTGCCGATCATCGAGTCGCGCGTGACGAGCAGCGCGAGCTCGCCTTCCGTCCAGCCGTCGGTTCCGGCCGGTCGCTGCGGCAGCACGAGATAACGAATCTCCGCGGTCGAGTCCCAGACCCTTAGCTCGACGTCTTCCGCAAGGGTCACGCCGAAATCGGCGAGCACGCCGCGCGGATCGATGACCGCGCGCGATCGGTAGGGCGCGGACTTGTACCACACGGGGGGCAGTCCCAGCACCGGCCACGGATAGCAGGAGCACAGCGTGCAGACCACCATGTTGTGCACGCGCTCGCTGTTCGGCAGCGCGACCATGTGCTCGCCCTGGCGGCCGGAATAGCCCAGCGACGAAATGGCGGCGGTCGCGTCCGCGAGCAGCCATTCGCGATACCCGTCGTCGGCCCACGCCCTGGCGACGACGCGCGCACCGTTGTGCGGGCCGACCCTGGTCTCGTAGGTCTCGATCAGCAGGTCGAGCGCTTTCGGGTCGACGTAGCCCTTTTCGACCAGCAGGGATTCCAGCGCGCGCACGCGAAGCTCCATCTCGGAGAGCTCCGATCCGTCGTGATCGTGATCGTGACCGTCGTCGTGGCTCATGCGTTGTCCCGGGTTGCGCTCGTCGGGCTAGAGGATCCGGTTGAACCAGAGCAGGGACAGCGTCGCGGCAAGAAGCGCCATCGCTGCCGCCGCGGCGGCGAACAGCGCGGTGACCTCGGTTTCCTTCTGCTCGAAGAAGAGTTTCGTGTTGAGGTTCCGGTAGATCTTCTGCAGGTCGACCGCGTTGCCGGCGTAGAAATACTCGGCGCGCGTGACGTTGGCGATCGTCTTCAGCGACTCCTCGTCGAGGCGCACTCGCATCGACCAGCCTTCGGCGCCGATGATTTCGCCGCTCGTGGTGCCGATCCCGACCGTGTAGACCCGCACGCCGCGGTCGGCCGCCATGCGCGCGGCCTCGATCGGATCCGGTCCCGTGGTCGTCTGCCCATCGGTCAGCAGGATGATCGCCGCCGACGAATAGGAGCCGGGCGCCACCTTGGGTGCCTGCTTCGCGGCCGTCCCTGCGGGATCCATCGCGGCGGTCTTGGCGGCTTCCCGTCGCGGGTTGAAGGATCTCAAGTCGAATTCGGCGTCCGGAAAGATCGTCTTGAGCGACACCAGGATGCCGCTGCCGATCGCCGTGCCGCGCTGGAGCTGGAATCGCTCGATCGCGCCCAGGATGTCCTCGCGGCTGTGCGTGGGGGACTGGACCACCGACGCCGTCGCGGCAAAGGACACGACGCCGATCCGTGTCGACTTCGGCTGATCGGCAACGAAACCGCGCGCCGCCTCCTGGGCGGCGACGATCCGGCTCGGCTTGACGTCGGTCGCACGCATGCTGCCGGAAACGTCCATGGCGAGAATCACGGTCTCGTGCGCCGACGGCAGCGTGACGACGGCGGACGGGCGCGCGATCGCGATCAGCATCAGGACAAGCGCCGCGAGGAACAGGATCGGCGGCACGTGGCGGCGATAGCGCGAGCTCGCGAAGTGCGCATCCTTGACCAGTGCGAGGCTCGCGTATCGAAGCGCTGCGTTGCGCTTCCTCCGCATCAGCGCGACGTAGGCGGCGACGAGCAGGGGCGCGGCAAGCAATAGCCACAACATCTGCGGCCAGACGAATGTCATCAGCGTATGCCGAGATGCGCCGGCAGGCCGCCGCCGGCCGCGAGCTGGCTGCGCCGCTTCCGCAGGTCCGCGAAGCGAAGGATGGCGTCGACGAGGTCATCGCCCGTCGCGAGCTCGAGCGCGTCCACGCCCGCCACCTGGAACGACTGCCGCAGCTCCGCTTCCCGCGCCTTCGCGGCGGCGGCGAAACGCTTGCGGAAACCGCGATCGTGAGTGTCGACGAACAGCTGCTCGCCGGTCTCGGCGTCCTGGACGACGAGCATGCCGAGGTCGGGGAGCTCCATCTCGAGCGGGTCGTAGAGGCGCACCGCGACGACGTCATGCCGGCGCGCGAGATGCGCGAGCGGCTTGGCCCAGCCCGGCGTGCTGATGAAATCGGACACGACGAACACGAGGGAACGCCGCGGCGCGACGCGCCACGCCATCTGCATGAGGTCGGCGAGGTTGGTTGCCGCCGACTGCTTCACGTCCGCCCGTGCTTCCATTCGGTGCAGGAGGTGCAGCACCTGCCGCCGGCCGCCACGCGCCGGTATGACCGTGTCGACGCGGTCGCCGTACAGGAGCGCGCCCACCCGGTTGCCGTGCGCCGTGAGAATGCGCGCCAGCACGGCCACGAATTCGGCGGCCACCGTCCGCTTCTCGAGCTTCTGCGAGCCGAACGCGACCGACGGCGAGAGATCGAGCAGGAACCACGCGGCGACCTCGCGTTCCTCGTTGTACTCGCGAACGTAGGGCGTCTGCAGCCGCGCGGTGACGTTCCAGTCGATGTGCCGTACGTCGTCGTGATAGACGTACTCGCGGAGGTCGGCCAGGTCGAGCCCGTAGCCGCGGAAGAGCGTGCGGTAGTCGCCGTGCAGCACGCCGTCGAGCCGACGGATCACCGTCCACTCGAGCCGCCGCAGGACCGACTCAGGTGCCCGCGTTGGCGAGCGGCTCGATGCGGACATGGGAGTCGAGCGGCTTGTCCGGCGCGGGCACCTTCTGCATGACGCGCACGATGAGCTCGTCCGCCGAGACGGCGTCGGCCAGCGCCTCGTAGGAGAGGGACAGCCGGTGCCGCAGGACGTCAGGGGCGAGATCCGCCACGTCTTCGGGAAGCACGTAGGCGCGCCCGCGCAGGAATGCGAGCGCGCGCGCCGCTTCGACCAGATGGATCGTCGCGCGCGGGCTCGCGCCGAACGTGATGTAGCGGGCGAGGTCCTTGATGCCGTAGCGCTCGGGCGCGCGGGTCGCCGCGACCAGCCGCACCGCGTACTGCATCAGCGAAGGGTCGACGTAGCCCGTGCGGCACTCCCGCTGCAGCGCCGCGAGCTCGTCGGTGGAGGCGACGGCGGCGACTTCCTGCGCGATCCCGGTCACGCGCTCGACGATCACGAACTCCTCCTCCTCGCTCGGGTAGCCGACCAGCACTTTCATCATGAACCGGTCGACCTGTGCTTCCGGCAGCGGGTACGTGCCTTCGGTCTCGATCGGGTTTTGCGTCGCCATCACCAGAAACGGCGCCGGGACGCGATGCGTTTCGCCCGCGATCGTCACCTGGCACTCCTGCATCACCTCGAGCAATGCGCTTTGAACCTTTGCCGGCGCGCGGTTGATTTCATCGGCGAGGAGCAGGTGCGTGAACACGGGGCCGAGCGACGTGTTGAACTCGCCGGTCTTCTGGTTGTAGATCCGGGTGCCGATCAGGTCCGCCGGGACGAGATCGGGCGTGAACTGGATCCGGCGGAACGTGCCCCGGATCGTGCGCGCCAGCGTCTTCACCGTGAGCGTCTTCGCGAGCCCGGGCACGCCTTCGACGAGCAGGTGTCCCTGCGCGAGAATCGCGACCAGCACGCGCTCGAGAAAATGGTCCTGGCCGACGACGATCCGCTTGACCTCGTAGAGGATGCGTTCCATCAGCGGCGTGACGCCGCCGCGGCTCGTGGAATCCTGCATGGGTGGGGTGCCTCCGGAGGTGGCGCGTCAGAACGGCGACACGCCGATCGCCGCTGCCGCGTTTTCGATGGGAACCGCGAATCCGATGCCGATGAAGACGCGCTGCTCGGTAGGATTGAGGATCGCGGTGACGATGCCGACCACTTCGCCGTTCGAGGTGACGAGGGGTCCGCCCGAGTTGCCGGGATTGACCGCCGCGTCGAACTGGATGAGGTTGGTCAGCAGGCGCTCGCCCCTTGCCGAGCGGTACTCGCGCGCGAGGCCGGAGACGACGCCGGCCGACGCCGAGGGCCCGATGCCGAACGGATAGCCGATCGCCACCACGTCGTCGCCCGGCGCGAGATCCGCGGTCGAGCGCAGCGTTGCCGCGGGGAGGTCGTCCGGTATCCTGGCGGCCTTGATCACCGCCAGGTCGTGCTCGGGCCGAACGCCGATGACGGTCGCCTCCGACTCGAATCCGTCGTGAAACGTCACCTCCACG
Organism: uncultured beta proteobacterium; assembly: GCA_963726765.1. Taxonomy (GTDB): domain Bacteria; phylum Pseudomonadota; class Gammaproteobacteria; order Burkholderiales; family Casimicrobiaceae; genus CAIWHR01. The sequence goes on from CAVSDH010000005.1 coordinate 38,353, forward strand.
CGTTCGGCGCCGGCGACGACGTGCAGATTGGTGAGGATGATCCCGGAATCGACGATCACGACGCCGGTGCCGATGCCCTCGATCACGTGGCCGTCCTTTTCCTTCTCGCGCCCGAGGCCGCGCACGCGGACCACGGATTCGCGGACGGCTTCGTACGCCTTTGCCGCGCGGGACGGCAGCTGCGCGGTCTCGAGCGTGTGCAGCACTGCCGCGTCGATGTCCTCCTGCGTAATCGCGCGCGGCGCCGGCGCGATCGCCGCGTAGAGCAGGACTGCAGCGAGGGCGCAGAGCCCTCCGGTCATCGCGAGCAGCGACGACGCGCGACGATCGCGCAGCGCTCGTCGCCAGCGCACGATCCAACCGCCAGCCGCCGCAGCGACGGGCGCAACGGCCGGGGTTTGCGGTGGTGCAGGCGTCGACCGGCTGTAGAGCGCGACCTTTCGCATGGGAGCGGTACCGGAAGACCCGCGGTCCTCGGTCCTTATCTCCTGGGCGCTACCGTTATCGTCTTGGTGGCGGCCGTGCCGCGCGCCGCCGGCGGACGCGCGGACGCGCCACGAACGATGCCGGCGTCGGACGTGGACGTGCCCATGGTCGGGATGCCGGCGACGATCTGGTCGACCGAAATCGTCCCGGGAGTGCCGGGCCCGATCAGAAACGCGATGGGCGCGCAGCGGTCGGATTCGATGAACAGCAGGAACTCGCCACGCTGCCGCAATGCGTCGCGACTGGCGGCGCCGCGGTCGCTCATGTCGACCGGCGGCGTCGTGTCGCGGTAGATCACGTTCTCGCCGCGGTCGTAGACGAGATAGCAGGTGGACGCGAGCGCCGCCCCTTGCGACGCGCCGAGCGAAACCACAGCGAGCAGCAACCCGCGCAGGATTGATCGCATCATCGTTCTCCTTGGTCGAAATCCGTCCTCGCTGCCGTGCGCTAGGGCGCGCACTTGCCGATGTAGCCGTCGGAAACCTGGGCTTCGGAGTCGGCGGGGGCGAGCCCGCGGCCGTCGAACAGTACCGGGATCTGGTTGGGGGCGCCGAGCTTCGCGTCGGCGCGCCGCCGTTCGTTCAGCAGCCGGAAGATGTTCCATTCGTCGTGGGCGCCGCGGCTCACCGACGCGGACGCCCGCAACGCGTAATAGCGGCGGAACGCCGGCTTGGTGAGCCCGCCGGCGACCGCCTTTTCGAATTTCGGGTCGGTCTTCACGCGATTGTCGAAGTATGCGTCGAGCTTGCCCATGTCGGCGTTGCCGTCGAACTTGAAGTAGCGCGCAAAATCCTGCGGGCCGGCGAAATAGACGAAATCGAAATCGCCCAGGCCGTCCGGTCCCTCGAGCAGCGTCGTCCACATGAGCATGTAATCGGCGCCCGTGCCCTTGGGAAGATCGGCGTCGAGGGTGCCCGGGTTGAGAACGTAAATGAAATCCGCGCCGAAGCGCCTTTCGATGGCTTCCTTTGCGCTCGCCGCGACCTCGGAGTTGACGTCGAAGTTGCCGCCGCCGGCCGATGAGAGCGGGACGCTCAGGTAGCCGATCGCCTTGCCGCCCTTGCGCTGGTCGGCAATCAGCGCGCGAAATCGCTCGACCTTGGTGGCGATCGTCGCCTTCAGTTCGTCGTTCACGCAGTAGCAGATCCCGATTCTGGTGCATTCGGTCGCCTTGGCTGCGAGTGCCGGCGCCGGTGCGAAGGCGACGGCCGTTCCGAGCGCCAAGCCCGCGGCAAGCCGCGCGCGGGTTCGATGTGAGTTCACGGTTCCATGCTCCTGCAGGACGATCGTCGGTGTGCGCCCGGGGCCAGCACCTCATGCCGATGCGGGCATTGCGCACCTGCAATGCAGCGCCAACATATGCTGACCTCCGGAACTCGTCAAGGAGGCCGTCCCTTGACTAAAGATCCGCGCGAGCGCCCAATGTTCACGATTCGATTCGCACCGCGAGGCCCCCATGTCGATCCGCTCCGTCCGCTCCGTCGTCGCCTCCCAGACGCCGCTCCTGGCGCCCAAGTCCACCACGGTGCTCGACGCCGCCCACCGGATGAAGCAGGACGGCAAGGGTGCGCTTCTCGTCGTCGAAGGCTCGAAGCTGATCGGCATCTTCACCGAGCGCGACGCGCTTTTCCGGGTCATCGCAGCGGGCCGCGACCCGGCCACGACCACGCTCTCCGAAGTGATGACGCCGCAGCCGCAGACGATTCACCCGGACGAGCCGTTCCTGCACGCGATGCGGATCATGCATCGCGGCGGCTTCCGGCACCTTCCCGTCGCCGAGCACGGCCGGCCGCTCGGCATGGTCTCGGCGCGCGATGCGCTCGACGACGACCTCTACGAGCTCAGCGTCAATCTGGAGCAGCGCGAAAACATGTTCGACTAGGTCCGCTCGGCCGCTCGTGGCAGCGAGCGGTCGCGTCGAGCGGGCTCACCCCGGGAAGTGCAGCGTTGCCGCTCGCGGCGATCGCCGCATGCAGACTCCCTTCGTCGTCGCGCTATCATGGCGCCCCGCCCCTCCCCGGAGCACCGCGTGACGAAAGAACGACGGCCTCGTGCGTTGGCGCTGCTCGCTGCAGTCATGCTTGCCATCGCGTGTTCCACGCAGGCTGCGGACCCCGAGAAGGTGCTCCGCCTCGCCTCTCCGGATATCGAGACGCTGGACCCCCAGCAATATGCCGATGATCCGTCGTTCCAGGTGCTGATGGCGATCTTCGAGCCGCTCTACGAATGGGATTATCTGGCGTCGCCGCCGAAGATGGCGCCGCTCACGGCCGCCGCGCAGCCCGAGATCACCGACGGCGGGAAGACGTGGACGATCCGGATGAAGAAGGGCGTGCGCTTCACCGACGACCCGGCGTTCGGCGGCAAGCCGCGCGAGCTGACCGCCGACGACTACGTGTATTCCTTCAAGCGATGGATGGATCCCAACGGCCGGCGCGGCGGGTCGCCGATCGTCGCCGATCTCCTCATCGGCGCGCGCCGTGTCGTCGACGCCGCGCGAACGTCAGGCAAGTTCGACTTCGACGCCCCGATCGAAGGCCTGCGCGCGCTGGACCGCTACACGCTGCAGCTGCGGCTGACCGAAGTCAACTACCCCAACATCCGCGACACGCTGACTTTCGTCCCCGCGGCCGCGCGCGAGGTCGTCGAGGCCGCGGGGCGCGACATCCGCACGCGCGCGGTGGGCACGGGACCCTACAGGCTCAAGGAGTGGAAACGCGCGTCGCGCATCGTGCTGGAGGCGAATCCCGGCTACCGCGCGGCGTCGTTTCCGGCCAGCGACGACCCGGCGCATGCCGCGCTCCTGCGAAGCATGAAGGGCAAGGCGATCCCGCAGATCGGCGTCGTCGATATCGCGATCATGGACGAGGATCTGCCGCGACTCCTGCAGTTCGAGCGCGGGGATCTCGATGTCGTCGTGCTTCGCGGCGAGATCGCGAGCCGAATGCTCGCGGACGGCAAGCTCAAGCCGGAATACGCCGCGCGCGGCATGGTGCGACACGTGTTCCCCGAGCCGTTCGCATTTCTCTTCTATTTCAACGTCGCCGACCCGGTCATCGGCGGCATGGACAGGGAGCACGTCGCGCTGCGCCGCGCGATGGCACTGGCGGTCGACATCGATTCGCTGATTCGTGTCGTCTACGCCGGCCAGGCGCTGCCCGCAGGGCAATTCGTGCCGCCCGGCGTGGGCGGGCACGACCCCATGCTCAAGGCGAAGCCTCTGTACGACCCGGCGGCGGCGAATGCGCTGCTCGACCGTTTCGGCTACGCGGTGCGCGACGCCGAAGGGTTCCGCAAGACGCCCGACGGAAAGCCGCTGACCATCACCATGACGCTGCGCGTGGGGGCCCCTATGCGCGAGGTGCAGACGCTGTGGAAGAAGAACATGGAGGCGGTGGGCCTGCGCACCGACTTCCATGTCACGCCGTTCCAGGATGCGATCAAGGAGCTGGAACAGGGCCAGTTCCAGACCTATTTCGGCGGCTTCGGCGGCTCGCCGTCGGGCTACAACGTCCTGTCCCAGCTGCACAGCCGGCAGCCGCAGCGCGTCAATGTGACGCAGTTCAGGAACGCCGATTACGACCGCGCCGCCGACCTGTTTCTGGGCAGCGCGACGAACGACGGCCAGATTGCCCTGGCGCGGAAGATGACGGAGATCGCCGGCACGTGGATGCCCGAGCTGCCGGCGACCTTCCGGCTCGAAACCAACGTGGTTCAGCCGTGGATACAGGGTTTCGCGCCGCCGATCTTCACGAGCTACTGGAAATACCTCGACATCGATAGCGCCAGGCGAAAGGCGGCCGTCGCCAAGTGACGCCGCCGTCGTGGCTTCGCGCGCGCTCGGCTTCCGGTATTCCGCGGACCGTGGAAATCCCGGCGACCCGTCAGCCGGCGCGCGCGAATGCGAAGGTGCAGCGGCGCCCGCCCCAGCCGCCGGTGAGGGTGGGCGAAGGTCCGGCCAGCGTGCCGCTGAGCGAGGCGGGCGTCTCGCGACCGTAGTTGCGCTTGGCGCGCGCGATGGCGTATCCGGTGAGCGCGAGTGCGCCATCGCCGGCGACCCGGCCCTGCAGCGTGAGGAAGCCGGGTTGCCCGCGTGGTCCGCGCTCGATGGCCACGTCGCCGTCGTGGATCATCGTGACGAGCTGATCGGTGAACGAGTCGAGCTCCTGGTAGCGCTCGCAGGTCCGTGTGATCGTCCATTTGCCGTCGTACGCGCCGGTACCCTGAGCCGGTGCCACGGCGGGCGTGGAGACGACGACCGCGGCGCGCACCGCTTCGGCGTCCTTGCGCGCCTGATCTGCTTTGGCGACCTCGGCGGCCGCGTCGCGCTTCATCGCGTCGGCTTCGGCCCGGGCGCGCGCGGTGGTGGCCTCGGCTTCGTATCGTGCGCGGGCGGCCGTAGCGTCGGCCTCGGACCTCGCGCGCGCGGTCCTGCTTGCGTCGGCGTCGGCGCGTGCGCGTGCAAGCTCTGCTTCCGCCGCGCGTTTCATGGCTTCCGCATCGTCGCGCGCCCTGACCGCTTCGTCGTCCTGCTTCGCACGTCTCAACGCGGCGTCCCTTGCGGCCGCGTCGTCGGTGGCGATCACGGCGGGAGCATTGGGCGGTGCGGGCCTGCCGGCGCCGATCCAGCCTGCAAACCATGCAGCGGTTCCCAGTGCGCCGAGAGCGAGCAGTGCGGGCACGGCCCACCAACCGCGACCGCGCGCGGCGCGCATCGGTGAATGTGCGCTTCCGGCGGCGCGGGCGCCGGACAACCGATAGGCCCGGACAGGGCGCGAAATGTTTTTGAGCGACTGCTCCCCGATGTCCTGGAAGCCGAGGTCGAGCTTGCCCGTGATCTGGTCGTACACCGACGACGAGATGCAGATCCCGCCGGGCTCGGCAATGCCTTCGAGACGGGCGGCGACGTTGACGCCGTCGCCCAGCAGGTCGTCGTTCTTCACGACGACGTCGCCGAGATTGACGCCGACGCGGAAGAGGAGCCGCCGCTCCTCGGGAAGCGCGTCGTTTCGCGTCTTGAGCGCGTCCTGGATCTCGACGGCCGAGCGCACGGCTTCGACCGGGCTCGCGAATTCGGCGAGGACCGAGTCGCCGGCGGTGTTCACGATGCGGCCTTCGTGGAACGCCACGATGCCGTCGATCACGGCGCGATGCGCGGCGAGAACGCGCAGCGTGCCCTCCTCGTCGTGACTCGTCTGCTGGCTGTAACCGACGGCATCGGCGGCGAGGATGCAAGTCAGCCGCCGCTTGATACCGGGCGTCTCCACGTCGTTCTCCCTGGCGCAATGATCGGAGGTTATCATTTCCGGTCGTGCCCGGACCTGTGCGCGCGGGCACGAATTCGCGGCCGCCCCATTGTGCTGCCGGCGGCTGCGGCGGGACAATGACCGATCGTGCATCGGAGCGCGTTGCATGAATTTCGAAACGCCGCAGGCGCTGTGGCTCCTGGTCGCCCTGCCGGTGCTGACCGGGCTGTATGTGCTCCTCCAGCGCAGGCGATCGCGCGCCGCCATGCGATACGCGAACCTCGCGCTGATCCGTGCGGCGCTGGGCCCGCGGCCGGTGCTGCGCCGGCACCTGCCGCCGCTCGTGCTCCTTCTGGCGCTCGGCGTGCTGATCGTCGCGGTGGCGCGCCCGAGCGCGGTGATCACGCTGCCGTCCGAGCAACGGACGATCATCCTGGCCATGGACGTCTCGCTGTCGATGCGCGCGACCGACGTCGAACCCTCGCGCATCGCCGCCGCGCGCGAAGCGGCCAAGGCGTTCGTCCTGGAGCAACCCGCAGACGTGCGCATCGGGATTGTCGCGTTTGCCGGCTCGGCGTCGATCGTCCAGAAGCCGACGGCAGAGCGCAAGGAACTCGTCGAGGCCATCGACCGTCTCCAGTTGCAGCTCCACACGGCGATCGGCAGCGGCATCATCGTGTCGCTCGCCGCGCTGTTTCCCGAGGACGCGGCCGAGTTCGAGGCCGCCAACACCAGCGTGCGCGGCGGTCGCGACGCGCCCCGCGGCGCGCCCATCGACAAGCCCAAGGCCGAACCGAAGAAGGAGTGGAAGCCGGTGCCTCCGGGGTCGAACCACTCCGGCGCGATCATTCTCCTCACCGATGGCCGCCGGACGACCGGCCCTGGTACGCTCGAGGCCGCCAAGCTCGCGGCCGACCGCGGCGTCAAGGTCTATACCGTGGGTTTCGGAAGCGCAAAGGGCGGCACGGCGGACGCCGACGGAATGTCGATCTACATGCGCTTCGACGAGGAGGCGCTGAAGGCGATCGCCGAGGCGACGGCGGCGGAATACTTCCACGCGGGCAGCAGCGCCGATCTCAGAAAGGTCTACGAAACGCTCAACGCCCGCTACGTGCTGGAGAAGAAGGAGACCGAAATCTCGGCGCTGCTGTGTGCGGCCGGCGCTCTCCTTGTCGTCGTTGCCGCAGGATTGTCGGTCCTGTGGTTCGGCCGAGTGGCGCTTCGCGCGATCCGGCCATCGCGACTGCCGGCGCCGCCCGGGGACAGGAGGGGAGGGCATGACGATGCTGCGTCGCGCATGGATTCTGGCCGTGCTGGCTTTGGCGATCCTGACCCCGCTGCCGGTGTCGGCGCAGTATCCGGGCAAGCCGATCCGCCTGATCGTGCCGTTTCCGCCGGCGGGCGCTGCGGATCTTTCGGCACGGGCCATTGCGCAACCGCTGTCGCAGGCGCTCGGACAGCCGGTCATCGTCGAGAACCGGCCTGGCGCGGACGGCGCGATCGCCGCCGATGTCGTCGTCAAGGCCGCACCGGACGGCTACACGCTGTTCTTCGGCACCAATACCGCCATGTGCGGCGTGCCGGCGATGCGCAAGAGCCCGCCGTACAACCCGCTCACGGACTTCACGCCGATCTCCCTCGTGGGTTCGTTCGGCTTCTTCCTGTTCACGAACGCGGCGGTCCCGGCGCAGTCGCTGCGGGAGCTGATCGACTATGCGCGCGCCAATCCCGGCAAGCTCAACTATGCGACGGGCAACAGCACCAGCGTCCTCGCCAGCGCGCGGTTGAAGGCGCAGGAGCATATCGAGATGGTCGAGATCCCCTACAAGGGGGACGCGCCTGCGACGGCCGATCTCGTCGCCGGCCGCGTGCAGCTGATGATCGCCACGCCCGGCACCGCGGTGCCGTTCGTCAAGGAGGGTCGGCTGCGGGCTCTCGTGACCCTCGCGCCTTCGCGCAGCCCGCTGCTTCCCGACGTGCCGACCAATGCCGAGGCCGGGATGTCGCCGCTCGCCATCACGCCGTGGGCCGCGCTCTTCGGACCGGCCAAATTGCCGAAGGAGATCGTCGACCGCCTCGCGCGCGAGGTGGCGGCGTTGGTCGTTCGCCCCGACGTGCGCGAGCAGCTCGATCGCTACGCGTTCGATGCCAGGAGCTCGTCGCCGGAGGAGCTCGGCATCTACCTCAAGGAACAGGTCGACGTGTGGATCCGCACCGCGCGCGAGGTCGGCATCGTGCCCGACTGATGCCCGGAACGATCAGCGCGGCGCATTGCTGCCGGGGCCGAACTTCTTCTCGGTGAGCCGCTCGACCAGGAGCCTTTCGCAGATCTTGAACACCAGATAGAAGATGATGCTGAGGACGGCCGACAGCAGCAGATCGATCAGCTGCTCGAGCGCGCCGTCGGCGATCACCATCAGCCCGTACTGCACGAAGAGATCGATGTTCATCTTGAGCAGCACGAACAGGTTGACCGACGTTATGCCGAAGAGCAGGAAGAATCCGACCATCAGCACGAACGTCAGCACCGGGTGCACGTAGAGAAATTCGAGCCATCGTTTGGGCATGGGGACCTGCGGATGCCGGGAGCGTCCGCGATTGTAGTCGACGCAGGGGTGATTGTCGTTGCCGGGCCGGGCGGCGAGCGCTTGCCCCGTTGCCGCGCGACACCGTTACACTTCGGAATCTCTTGCCGGACGCCGAATCCGTTGCCATGGCTCTCTGCCACCCCCGAACATCAACTCGACAACGCCGTCTGGTGGTGCCTTTCGACGCGCCACGCGCATCTCGCGCAGGGCGGCCCGCTCGCGCGCCGCTACCCGGCCGCTTACTCCCCGATCACGGGGTTTCCCGACACCGGCGACGTCGACGTGGCAGCGCTGGAGTCACTGGTCGAGATCGGTGACGACATGGGGTCCGTCGGTCCTCGCGTGCCGGTGCTTGGGTCGAACTGGGAATTGCTCCTCGAAACGCCGATCACGCAGATGATCCGGACCGAACGGTCGTTGCTTCCGGAAGGCGATGTCGAAACGACGATCCTCGGCGAGTCCGACGTCGCCGACATGCTGGCCCTCGTCGAATTGACGCAGCCGGGACCGTTCCGGTTGCGCACGATCGAACTCGGGCATTTCATCGGCATTCGCGAAGGCGGGCGGCTCGTCGCCATGGCCGGCGAACGGATGTGGGTCGGAGACTGCCGCGAGGTGAGCGGCGTGTGCACGCACCCCGACGCGCAGGGCCGCGGCTACGCGCGCATGCTCACCGGCCGGGTCGTCAACAGGATGCTGCGTACCGGCCAGACGCCGTTTCTGCACGTGACGAGCGGCAACACCCGCGCCATCGAGGTCTACGGCGCGCTGGGGTTCCGTCGGCGCACCGAGTTTCCGTTGCTGCATGCGAAACGAATCGGATAGCGGACGTCGCGGCCGCCTGCTCAAGTGACCTGGTCGATACTCGCACACGAAGCAAGCGGCGCGTTCGGTGTTGCCGTCGCGAGCCGCTTCTTCGCGGTGGGCGCGCTGTGCCCGCACGTGCGCAGCGGCGTCGGGGCGCTCGCGACGCAGGCGCTCGTCAATCCTCTCTATGCGGAAACCGGCCTCGCGCTGCTGGCCGAAGGCACGCCGCCGGAGGAGGTCGTCCGCCTGGTCACGGGGCCCGATGCCGGGCGTGACCACAGGCAGTTGCACCTGATCGATGTGCGCGGACGCGTCGCTGCGCACACCGGTCGAGCATGCATCGACTGGTGCGGTCACATCGCCGGCGAGAATTACAGCGTTGCCGGGAACATGCTTGCAGGACCGCAGGTGCTGCAGGACACCGCCGCCGCGTACGAGGGCACCTCGCGCCTCCCGCTCGCCTTGCGCCTGCTCGCTGCGCTCGACGCGGGCGACGCGGCGGGGGGCGACAAGCGCGGCAAGCAGGCCGCGGCGATTCTCGTCTGCACGACCGAGGCGTACCCGTCGCTCGATCTTCGCGTCGACGATCACGAAGAGCCGTTTCGCGAGTTGCGGCGCCTCTATGAACGGAGCTGCGAGCGGTTCCAGCCTTTCGTGGAGTGCCTGCCATCGCGCGCCAACGCGGCAGGCGTCACCGATCGGTCCGTCATCGAGGAGCGCATCGCGCGATTCCGGGCGGGACGCGCGCACGGGACCCGATGAGCTCGCTGCTCGAGGTACGGAACCTCCGGACGCTGTTCAAGGTCGACGGACGCGAGATACCTGCGGTCGACGGCGTGAGCTTCGAGGTCGCGCCCGGGCGGACGCTTGGAATCGTCGGCGAGTCCGGCTGTGGCAAGAGCGTCACCGCGCTGTCGATCATGGGGCTCGTCCCGCAGCCGCCGGGCCGCATCGCGGCCGGCGAGATCCTTTTCGAGGGCGCCGATCTCCTCACGCTGCCGCCAGCCGCCATGCGCGAGCTGCGCGGCAATCGGCTGTCGATGATCTTCCAGGAACCGATGACGTCGCTCAATCCGGCATTCACGGTGGGTGCGCAGATCGTCGAGGTGATCGAGCGTCATCATCCGGGAGGCAGCGCGGAGGCGAAAGCGCGCGCCATCGAAATGCTGAGGCGGGTGCGCATTCCGTCGCCGGAAAGCCGCTTCGACGAGTATCCGCACCGGCTCTCCGGCGGCATGCGACAGCGCGTGATGATTGCGATGGCGCTGGCCTGCGGCCCGCAGGTATTGATCGCCGACGAGCCGACCACCGCGCTCGATGTCACGATCCAGGCGCAGATCCTCGACCTCATGCGGGCGCTGCGCGAGGAGACCGGCACCGCCATTGTCCTCATCACCCACGATCTCGGCGTCGTGGCCGAGGTCGCGGACGACGTCGTCGTCATGTATGCAGGACGTGTCGTCGAGCGCGCGCCTGTCGTCGCGCTGTTTGCGGAACCGCAGCATCCGTACACGATCGGGCTGCTGGGATCGATTCCGCGCCTGCACCTCGAGCAGGCGCGGCTTGCGGCAATCGAGGGGCAGGTTCCAGGCCCGGAATCGGCGGTGCAGGGCTGCCGCTTCCATCCGCGATGTCCGTTCGCCGTCGGGCGCTGCGGGCGCGAGGATCCTCCGCTGGCGGAAATCGCGCCGGGGCACCTGGCCGCGTGCTGGCGCGCACCCCTTGACGACGGGGACGACGTCGCATGAACGACTCCTCGAAATTGCCGCTGCTCCGCGTCGAGGGGCTGGTCAAGCATTTTCCGGTTCGGCAAGGATTGTTCGGCCGATCGGACCGTTTCGTGCGCGCGGTCGATGGCGTCGATTTCGAATTGGCCACCGGTGAAACGCTTGCGCTGGTCGGCGAATCCGGCTGCGGCAAGTCGACGACCGGACGACTCGTGCTGCGCCTGCTCGAGCCGACGGCGGGCACGATCCGCTTCGACGGCGTCGACATTTCGAGACTTCCGGAGCACGCGATGCGACGCCACCGCCGCGCGCTCCAGATCATATTCCAGGATCCGTTCGCGTCGCTCAACCCGCGGATGACCATCGGCCAGATGCTGGCGGAACCGCTTGCGCTGCACGGCCTCGCGGAAGGTCGCCGGGCGGAGCGCGTCGCCGATGTCCTGCATCAGGTCGGGCTCGCGCCGGCGCACGCGCGGCGCTATCCGCACGAGTTTTCCGGCGGCCAGCGACAGCGAGTCGGCATCGCGCGCGCGCTGGCGGTCGAGCCGCGGCTCATCGTCTGCGACGAGCCCGTCTCGGCGCTCGACGTCTCGGTCCAGGCGCAGGTCGTCAACCTGCTGTGCGATCTGCAGCGGCGCCTCGGTCTCGCCTACATCTTCATCGCGCACGATCTCGCCGTCGTCCGGCACATCGCGACGCGCGTCGCGGTCATGTACCTCGGGCGGATCGTCGAGTACGCCGACAAGCGGGCGCTGTTCGCGGCTCCGCGCCATCCCTATACCCAGGCCCTGCTGGCGTCGATTCCGGTGCCGGAACCGGCGCTGCGACGGGAACGCCTGCTCCTCCCGGGCGACGTGCCCAACTCAATGGATCCGCCGTCCGGATGCCGGTTTCGCACCCGGTGTCCGCATGCGCAACCCCAATGTGCGGAAGAGAGTCCGCCGCTCGAGATGGACGGCGGCCACGGCGTTGCCTGTCACTTCTGGCGCCAGCACCCGCCTCCCGCCGCTCTCGTTCCGGACGCCGCGGCGCTTCCGCGGAATGCCCGGCTCCTGCGGCTGCAGTCGGCCTTCCGGTCGGCGGTACCCTGAAGGAGACGGGCCTCCGCGACGGAGTGCTATCCTCGTCGACGGCGCTGTCGGCGCCCTGATGACATCCACTTTCTGAACCGTCCCTGCCACTCCGATATCGAGATCACCATGACTTCGACCCCGCGAACCACCGGCTTCGCCACGGCACTCATCCTCGCAGCAGCGCTGACCGGCGCGCCGGCGGGCGGCCAGACGCTGCGCGTCGGCCTGGCCGAGGACCCCGATGTTCTCGACCCCACGCTTGCCCGCACGTTCGTCGGACGCGTCGTCTTCGCGGCGCTGTGCGACAAGCTGTTCGACATCGACGAAAAGCTCACCATCGTGCCGCAGCTCGCGACGTCCTGGGAGTGGTCGTCCGACAGCAAGGCGCTGACGTTTAAGGTCCGGCCGGGCGTCACGTTTCACGACGGCGAGAAGCTCGATGCCGCCGCGGTCAAGTTCAACATCGAGCGCCACAAGACGATGACCGGCTCGAACCGACGGGGGGAGCTCGCACCGGTCACGAGCGTCGACATCATCGATCCGATGACCGTGCGCCTCAACCTCTCGGCACCGTTTGCGCCGCTCCTCGCCGCGCTCGCCGATCGTGCCGGCATGATGGTTTCGCCCAAGGCGGCGCAGGCGGCGCAGGACAAGTTCGGCGCGAAGCCGGTGTGCTCGGGACCGTTCCAGTTCGTGGAGCGCATCGCGCAGGACCGCATCGTGGTCCAGCGCTTTGCCAACTACTGGAACAAGGGAGAGATCCACGTCGACCGGATCGTCTATCTGCCGATCGTCGACTCGACGGTGCGGCTCGCCAATCTCAAGTCGGGACAGCTCGACTTCATCGAGCGCATGTCGCCGTCCGACGTCCCGGCGCTCAAGACCGATGCGCGGTTCAGGATCTCGAAGATCACCGAAATCGGCTACCAGGGAATCACGATCAACGTCGGCAAGAGCGATCTCGCGCAGCAGAATCCGCTCGGCAAGGACGCGCGCGTGCGGGAGGCGTTCGAGCTCGCCCTCGACCGCGACGGCATCGTCCAGGTCGTGATGGAGGGCGAGGCCACGCCGGGCAACCAGTGGGTCGCACCGAACAATCCGTTTTACGCGAAGAGCATGCCCATCCCGAAGCGGGACGTCGCAAAGGCGAAGGAGCTCCTGCGGCAGGCCGGCGTGACGAATCCGAGCTTCACGCTGATGACGCCGACGACGCAGCGACGCGCAGAAAATCGCACAGGTCGTGCAGTCGATGGTCAAGGAAGCGGGCTTCGACGTGAAGATACAGTCGACCGAGTTCGCGACGTCGCTCGACCTCGCGGACAAGGGCCAGTACGACGCCTACGTTCTCGCGTGGAGCGGCCGCGCCGATCCCGACGGCAACATCTACAGCTTCGACGCCTGCAAGCAGCCGCTCAACTATGCCGGGTTCTGCAAGCAGGAGGTCGACGACCTGCTCAACCGCTCGCGCACGGCGCGCGACCCGGCCGAACGGCGCAAGGCCTACGAGCAGATCGCCGCCGTCGTCCTCCACGAACGGCCGATCGTCTATCTCTATCACCGCGACTGGCTGTGGGCCTACACGAACAAGCTCTCGGGCCTGCGCACGGTTCCCGACGGTCTCGTTCGCGTGCAGGGACTGAAGTTCGGCGGTTGAGCGTCCGCTTACCCCGATCGATCCAGGTACCCGCTGCGCGACGTTCTCGCAGGTCACCCGGAGAAGAACGCTCAGCGATGTCCACCTTTCTCGCCCGGCGCCTCGCGACGATCGTCCCGACGCTGTTGTTCGTCTCGATGCTCGTCTTCGGACTGCAGCAGCTGCTGCCGGGTGACGCGGCGGTTGTTCTGGCGGGCGAGGATCGCGACCCCAACGTCGTGGCCTACCTGCGGACCAAGCTGCACCTCGACCAGCCGCTGCCGGTTCGCTACGTGTACTGGCTGGGCGGCGTGCTGCGGGGCGACCTCGGCGAATCGCTGCGCATCCAGAAACCGGTGACCGCGCTGATCGCCGAGAAGCTGCCGGTGACGATCGAGCTCGCCGCAATCGCCATCGTGATCGCGCTCGCGATCGGAATTCCGGCCGGCATCGTCTCGGCAGTCGCCAAGGGCTCGGCGTGGGATTACGCGGCCAACGCCGTCGCCCTTTGGGGGCTCTCGACGCCGAATTTCTGGCTCGGGATCATGCTGATCCTGCTCTTCTCGGTCTCCCTCGGGTGGTTGCCGGCATCGGGCTATGTGAGCCCGTTCGAGGATCTGCGCGCGAATCTCGCGGCAATGATCATGCCCGCGTTCGTCCTCGGCAACGCGATTGCGGCGGTCCTGATGCGCCACACGAGGAGCGCCATGCTGCAGGTGTTGTCGTCGGACTACGTGCGGACTGCGCGTGCCAAGGGCCTGACCGAGCGTGTCGTCGTGCTGCGTCATGCCCTGCGGAACGCGCTCGTTCCGATCATCACGCTTGGAGCGCTCGAGTTCGGCACGTTGCTGTCCGGTGCCGTGCTGACCGAACAGGTGTTCACGATCCCGGGTTTCGGCAAGCTGATCGTCGACGCAGTGTTCAACCGCGACTACGCCGTCGTGCAGGGCGTGGTCCTGTTTACCGCCACCGCCTACATTGCGCTCAATCTGCTCGCCGACCTCGCCTACTTCGTCGTGAACCCGAGAATGCGGGGCTGACCGTGGCGACCCTCGCCATCGACGTGCTTCCGCGCGAATCGAGCCCCGGCCACCGCGCATTCGTCCGTCTGCTCCGGCGACCCTCCGCCATGCTGGGCCTCGCGGTCGTCTGCGCGTTCGTGGTCCTGGCGCTCGCGGCGCCGCTTGTTGCGCCCTACGATCCGATCGCCACCAGCTGGAGCGCCATCCGCAAGGCGCCTTCGATGGCGCATCTCTTTGGCACCGACGAGCTGGGGCGTGACGTGCTCTCGCGCGTGATCTTCGGCGCGCGGGCGTCGTTGCTGGCCGGCGTGGTCTCGGTGCTGATCTCGCTGTCGCTCGGGATACCGATCGGCCTGGTCGCGGGGTACGTTGGGCGCTGGACGGACGGAGTCATCTCGCGCGTCACCGATGCAATGCTTGCCACGCCGTTCCTGATCCTCGCGATCGCGCTCGCCGCGTTCCTCGGGCCGAGCCTCACCAACGCGATGATCGCCATCGGCATCTCGGCCACGCCGGTGTTCATCCGCCTGACCCGCGCGCAGGTTCTCGCGGTGAAGGTGGAGGACTACGTCGAGGCCGCGCGCGCGGTAGGGAACCCCCACTGGCGGATCGCGCTGCGCCACATCCTGCCGAATGTCGTGCCGCCGCTCATCGTGCAGGCGACGCTCGCGATTGCGGCCGCGGTCATCGCCGAGGCGAGTCTCTCGTTCCTCGGCCTGGGGCAGCAGCCTCCGGCGCCGAGCTGGGGAAGCATGCTCAACACCGCGAAGAACTACATCGAACAGGCGCCATGGATGGCCGTCTGGCCCGGCCTGTCGATCTTCGCGCTGGTGCTCTCGTTCAACCTGCTTGGGGACGGCCTGCGGGACGCGCTCGATCCGCGGCAGGCCTGACGTTCTTCCTCTGGCGGCGCGGTTACGTCCTCGTCGCCTGCTTCGCCTCGGTGACGTACACCGGCTCGCTGAACAGCGACGCGATGCCGACCTTCCGGATGGCGGGATTGTCCGGAACTGCAAAGAGAATGGGCGCGATCAGTTCCTCGAAGATGCCGCGCAGGCTGCGCGCGCCGGTCTTGTACTCGATGGCGATTTCGGAAATCTGCTCGAACACCTTGCGCTCGACCTCGAGCTCGACACCTTCGTGGCGGAAGATCTGCTGGAACTGGCTGTAGATCGAATCGCTGGGCTCGGTCAGGATGCGCATGAGCATCTCCCGCGAAAGGTCGCCGAAGCGCGCAATGATCGGCAGCCGCCCGGTGAATTCCGGGATCAGGCCGAAGGTGAAGAGGTCGTTCGGCTTCACGCGCGAGTTGAGGCGGTCGAGGATGCGCTTGTTGTCCGCATTGTCGGTCGAGATGAACCCGAAGCCGTGCGTCTGCGACATGATCTCGTCGAGCCCGACGAACGCGCCGCCGCAGATGAACAGGATGTTGGTCGTATCGACGTAGCGCGAGTCGTGCAGCTTGACCTGCGAGCCCTCCATGATCTTGAGGAGCGCGTGCTGGACGCTCTCGCCGGAGACGGCGCGGGGCTCCTTGCCCGTTGCCTTCAGCTTGTCGATCTCGTCGATGAACACGATCCCGTGCTGCGCGGTTTCGATGTCGCCGCCGGCCTTGTCGACCAGCCGTTGCAGGATCGCTTCGATCTCCTCGCTCACGTAGCGTGTCTGGGCGAGCGAGGTCGCTTCCGCGGTGACGAAGGGCACGCCGAGAATCCTCGCCAGCGTCTCGCACATGAGCGTCTTGCCGGTGCCCGACGGCCCGATCATCAGCACGTTGCTCTTGGTGATGGGAACGCCGCTCTCCGTCGCCTGGGCGATCTTGCGGAAATGCGCGTAGACGGCGACCGCGACCGTCCGCTTGGCGTCGTCCTGGCCGATGACATAGCGGTCGAGCGACAGGACGATCTGGCGCGGAGTCAGTTTGAAGTCGAGCACGGCGGCGTTCGCGATTCGAGACGGTCCGGCATGTTACCGTGCGGCCGGCGGCGCGACGACGGCGCCGTCGATGCCGTTCTTGCGCAGCGCCGCGGCGACGAATCCGGACGCCTTCATCTCCTCGACGAATTGTGCGACGTAGCGGGCACCCTGCGTTCGGCCCTTGGGTACCGCCATCGCCTGCTCGATCACCATGAATCGTCCGTCCAGCAGGCGCACGCCGGGGGTCACCCGTGCCGAGGCCTCGAGCTGCTGCCTGACCCCGGCACCCGCCTCCGTGCCCTGCGCGATCATGGTGGCGACGACCGCCTGCGACGTCGCGGCGTGCACGATCGTCGCCTTGCGGAGTTCGCGCGAAAGGTAGAGATCGTAGGCGCTGCCCCTGGCCGCCGCGACGCGCACCCCATCGCGGTCGACGTCGCCGTTCGTTCGTATCGGCGAATCCTGTGGCACGACGAACGCACCTTCGATCAGCACATAGGGCGCCGAGTAGTCCATGTCGATCGCGCGCTTGGGGTCGATCGCGACAAACGCGATGTCCCAGGCGCCCGTGGTCGCGTCGTCGACGACCTTTCCCGCGGCGTCGTAGGTGACGAGCTCCAGCGGAACCGCGAGTCGCTCGGCGAGCGTGCGCGAGAGCTCGACCGAAACGCCGCGAGGTGCGCCGGTGACGGGGTCCTTCGACGCGAGGACAGGATTGCCGAAGTTGATCGCGGCACGCAGCGCGCCGGTGGGCGCGAGCTCGGCAGTCACGTCGGGCGAGATTCGTGGCGGCATGGGAGAGGTAACGCACCCGCTGGCGAGGAGCGCGAGCACGAGCCTGACGAGGAATCGAATCATCGCTGTGAACTCCGGATGGCGCGCGTCGATCGCCCCGCGATTCGGCAGTGGGCCGTCAAGTCACCGTGTTGCGGCGCACACGCATCGGGCGTGCGAAAACGCGTCACGCTGCGCGAGGCGGTCATCCGGCGGCCTCTCGATTCCCAGGTGCAACGGCCAGCGAATCGTGTGCGCTACGGCTTTACGAACCGCAGGGCGAACTTGTCGGTCGGCACCTTTGGCTCGTTCGAGGACTCGGTGCGTGAATCAGCGGGATTGCGCAGGAAATCACCTTCGGCTTCGAGCACGAAGCCTGCCTGCTGCAACTCGGTGCGCACGACCGACTCGTCGATGCGGTGCAGCGTCTTGCCTTCGGAGATCCCGGTACCGGGGCGGCCCGAATGATCGACGACGACCAGGCGTCCTCCGGACCTGAGCGCCGCGAACAGCCGCTGGTTCATCTTCGCGCGATCGACCGCCAGGTAGGTGATGTCGTGGTAGTTGTTGACGATCGTGATCAGATCGAGCTTCGGCGCATCCGGCGGAATGGGGTCGTCGAACGGCCGCTCCACCACGATGAAGTTCGCCTGAGGATGATCGGCGAGGCGCTTCTGCAGCGTCGTCCCGGGGCGCGGCGACTGGGCGTACAGCTTGCCATCGGGCGCGACGGCGAGCGCAATCAGCTGCGACGTGTAGCCTCCGCCGGCCGCGACGTCCAGCGCCACCATGCCGGGTTTCGCCTGCGTGAAGGGAAGAAACTCGGCGGGATGACGCGAGGCGTCGGTGCGTTGATCCTGATCCGTCCGGATCGGGTTCGCGATGACGGACTGGTAGCGCTCCTGCGCTGCACGTGGCGCCTCTGCCGGGGTCGTCGCGCAGCCGGAGAGGAGGATGGCGACACCCGCCACCAGGGCAAGGCGATTGCGGATTGCGCAGGACTTTTTCTGGTTCATCGGGGATTCCGGTGAGGGGACGTCGATCAGGGCACCGTACGGGAAATGCAGCGGTGGCACGGGACTCTACTTGAATGGTGAATCGGTACCAGGCGATTTTACCGCCGGCGACGGCAGTTTTTTCGTGGTGCACAGCCAATTGAGCATGGCGTCGCCCAGCGTATTGGCCTTGACCTTGCGCAGCTCGAGATCCTTGGCCGGAATTTCGAAGCGGGCGACGATCTCCTGCTTGTCATTGCGGTAAATCATGGCCGACGCGCCCATCGCGCGCGCCCTGCAATCGGCGATGTTGTGCGCCAGCAGTTCGCCGTACTGCCGGACCACTCCGTATTCGTCGGTGATCGGCTGCGGCTCCTTCGGGACGGTACGGAACCAGCCCTGGCGCCTGCCGTCCGCGGCGGCGACTGGCGGCGACACCTGGACGTAGACTTCCACGCCGTCCGGCTGCGTGCCCAGGTAGACGAATTTCTCCGCCCCGCAGATGGCGGGGACGAAGAAAAGCGCCGCCACCGCGACGGCGCTCGCGCGACCGATTCGGAGCGGATGGGTGAAGACCCGCGCGGAGTTGTCGGCCGCCACCGTCAGCGCTTCGTGTACAGCTGGGGCCACTCTTTCTGCAGCGCCGCGAGCTTCGGCAGGTCGTTGTAGACGATGTACGGCTGCGTCGGATGCAGCGCCAGGTAATTCTGGTGGTAGTCCTCCGCGGGCCAGAAGGCGGGCAGTTTCGCCACCTGCGTGACGATCGGGCTACGAAAGGCCTTTGCCTTGTCGAGCTGCTGGATGTAGGCCTCGGCAACGCGCTTCTGATCGTCGCTCGCGTAGAAGACGGCGGAGCGGTATTGGGTGCCGACGTCCGGACCCTGCCGGTTGAGCTCGGTCGGGTCGTGCGCAACCGAAAAGAACACGGCCAGCAGCTGCCCGTAGGAGACCTGCATCGGATCGTAGGTGACCTCGACCGACTCCGCGTGGCCCGTCCTTCCTGTTACGACCTGCTCATAGGTCGGGTTTACGATCATGCCGCCGGCGTAGCCGGACACCGCGCGCTGCACGCCCTTGACGTGCCTGAACACGGCCTCGACGCCCCAGAAGCAGCCGCCGGCGAAGACCGCCGTTTGCGGGCCTTTGACCGACGACGCGGCAACGTCGGTGGCGGGCGCCGGGAGTGGCGCGGCGTGGCTCCATGACAGACCGGCCAGCGCCAGCAATGCAGCGATGGCGCCCAGTCTCCCGAGCTTTCCGTGTTCCATGTTCGTTCTCCCGCAGAGAGGGGTCCGCTTTTCACGGACATGCCCTTTGGTCGTCCGGGACCGGGCAATCATTTCACCCCGACGATTCGATCGCCAAGGGGGGATTTCGTTCCGGCGATTTCGCGATCGCTTCCCCTGCTATGATGGACCGCCACCGGTTCGCTCTCTCGCAAACGCCGAAACGTGCCCGCACTCCGCCACCTGCCTCTGGTTGTCGCGCTGACCACCCTCGCCGCAGCGGGGTGCGCGAGCGGACTCCGGACGGCCGACGACTACGACCCGGGAAGCGCGCCCCGCGACCAGTTCCTGAAGGGGGCGTCGCTGTGCGACAAGCAGGCGGAGACCGACGAGAAGAACATGGGCGGCACGCTCGACCCGAGGCACGGGACCTACAACCGCATGTTCGACGCCTGCATGCGTGCCAGCGGATATACGCGGAAACCGGAGCCGTAGGCCGCAGTCCGGATCGCCGATTGCGTTGGCGCGACGATTCAATCGCCGCTCTTGATGTTGTTGTCCTTGACAACCTTGGCCCACCGCGCCGTTTCCTTGCGCGCGAACGCGTCGAACTCCGCCGGCGGCGCGCCGGCAACGTCGATTCCCTGCGCTGACAGTCTTTCCGCGACGGCCGGTGTCCTGACCGCCTTCGCGAGCTCGTCGTAGATGCGCTTGACGAGTTGAGGCGGCATGTTGCCCGGCCCGATGACTCCCCACCACGTGTAGGCCTCGAATCCCGGCACGCCCTGGTTCGCGATCGGTTCTGCGCCGGGTAGATTGGCGTCGGGCCTTGCGGACGTCACGGCGATCGCGCGCAACTTGCCCGACTTGACGTGCGGACTTACCAGAAACACGGATCCGATCGCGAGCGGAACCTGGTTGCCGATGGCGTCGTTCATCAGCGGACCGCCGCCGCGATACGGAATGTGGTTGAACTCGACACCGAGCTGGTTGCCGAGCTGCGTCATCGTGAGGTGGCCGATGCTCCCGGCGCCGATCGTGCCGTAGGAAACGCTGCCGGACTTTGCCTTCGCGGCGCCGACGACGTCCCGGAACGACTTGTACGGTTGATCGACGTGGGCGACGAGCGCCATCGCGCCCGTACCGATCAGCATGAGCGGCGTCAGGTCCTTGACGGTGTCGAAAGGCAGGTTGGGGATCAGTGAGGGATTGACGGCGTGCGTGTCGAACACGATAGCCAGCGTGTAGCCGTCCGGCTCCGCTTTGGCGACTGCCGCAGTGCCGATCGATCCCGAGGCGCCGCCCCGATTGTCGACGACGAAGGACTGCCCGGTTTGAATCGTCAACTGTTGCGCGAGGATGCGGGCGACCTGATCGACAGAACCACCGGCGGGAAAGACCGCGATCAGCTTGACCGACTTCGTGGGCCAATTCTGCGCAATGCAGTCCGATACGTAGCCCGACGCACTGACGATGACGATGGCGGCCAGGCAATTTCTGAAGGCGTTCATGGGGACCTTGTTCCTGAACGAATTCGGGGCAGGTTAGCACTTCGGGAGAGGACCGGCGCAGCGCGAGCCCGTCCGGAGGGACGGCGGGAGTCTCGACCCGAGGCATTTCGCAGCCGTGGCTCCCCGCGGGTGTCGATGACCGGCCGCGGCCGGAATGCCGTTCATGACGCCGGCGGCGCGATCGTCCTGCGGTCGGCAGGGGCCGAACCCGAATCGCCGCTGGCGGGACCGAAACATTCGAGCAGCGTCACCGCCCCGGCCGCGGGCAGATCCCAGCCATAGGGTTCGCCGAACCAGGTCTTCGAGCGCTCGAGGTGGGCGCGATAGGAGACCTCGTCGAAATCGGGCACCTGCCTGAACCAGTTCGCGCATCGATCGCGGACGTGGGCGCGAATCCGCTCGACGCTGAACAGATAGAGCGAAGGATTCCACGCTTCGCTCAGATGCTCGGTGATGAACGGCTTCATCAGCTCGGCGTTGTCGCGTTGCGGATCGATGACGAGATGCGCACCCTCCCGGCGCACCAGGGGCGCCAAGGGTCCTGTCTCCGATTCGCACCTCGTGAAACAGGTTGCGATAGAACTTCAATCCCGCGTAGTTGCCGGCGAGGTCTCCGTTCGAATACACGCCCGTCAGCATGATGCCGTACAGCCCCTTTTCGGTGAGGACGCCGTAACTGACCGCGCCGGCGATGGCGGATGCCTCGTCCGCCCCGCGCGCGAGGTCGTCCTCGTACCGGTTGTAGTACTCGTACCCCTGCTGGAAGACGTGGCCGATCTTGTCCGTGCCGAGATCGATTCCGTAGAGCCTTATCGTCGGGCAGTCGGTCATGAGATGGGAAAGGGGAAACGGCGCGAGCACCCACGCGTAAATGGAATCCGCGAGGGAAGGCTTGAAGCGGACCGTCCGGCCCGGAAATGCGCCGTAGCGGAGCGTGCGTTCGACGGTCGACTCCGGAAGGCCCACGCCCGTCTGCTCGTAGACGTGCGTGGCGAACTCGCGTTCGTTGATCGGCTCCCGCACCGACTTCGGGTCGAGCTGGATTCGCTCGTCGATCCGCGAATTGAATTGCGCGACCTCGGCGCGAACGATGTCGAGAACGATTGCGCCGAGATCAGGGCCGAGATCGTCGAGCGGGGCCGGCGGAAGCGTGAACTGGTCCGTTTCCGTCGCAAGCGCGTCGGGGGCAGCAAGTCCGCACATCAGGGCGAAGGCCAAGGTGGCAGTCAACGGGGTCAAGCGGAGCATCGGCGTTTCCGAGCGCAGGGTTCGATGGGAAGACGACCATGATCGGTGGCGTCGTTGAACGACCGGACGGCGGCGCCCGCCATGGGGTGCTTCCGGCCACACACGCGCATTTTGCCCGACGTTCGGACCGGTGAGCGATCCCGACGGCGTGCCGCCGGCATGGGGTGGCCGTCGCGGCGGCCGGGACAGCGGTGCGCCGGATGTTACGCTCACCTCTTTTCCGGAAAGGAGATCCGCATGCAAATGCGACAGCTCGGCCGCCACGGCCCGCGGGTTTCCGCCATGGGCCTCGGCTGCATGGGGATGAGCGACTTCTACGGCGGACGCGACGATGCCGAGTCGATCGCGACGATCCATCGCGCTCTCGACCTTGGAGTCAATTTTCTCGACACCTCGGACATCTATGGTCCGCACACGAACGAGCAGCTGGTCGGCCGGGCGATCAAGGGCAGGCGCAGCGAGGTGTTCCTCGCGACCAAGTTCGGCGTCCTGCGCGACCCGGCGAACCCGTCGCTGCGCGGCTTCGACGGCCGCCCCGAGTACGTGCGTGCGGCGATCGAGGGGAGCCTCGCGCGGCTGGGCGTCAGCACGATCGATCTGTACTACCAGCACCGGATGGATCCGAAGGTGCCGATCGAGGATACGGTAGGCGCGCTCGCTGACCTCGTTCTGGCCGGCAAGGTGCGCTACATCGGCCTTTCCGAAGCGTCGGTCACGACACTCGAACGCGCGCACAAGGTTCATCCGGTAACGGCATTGCAGAGCGAATACTCGTTGTGGACGCGCGATCCGGAGGACGGCGTGCTGGCAGCCTGCCGGCGGATGGGCATCGGTTTCGTTTCCTACAGTCCGCTCGGGCGAGGCTTCCTCACCGGCGCAATCGCCAAGCCCGAGGATTTCGCCGCCGACGACTATCGACGCAACACCCCGCGGTTCCAGGGCGAGAATTTCGCGAAGAACCTGGCAGTCGTGGATGCGGTCAGGCGATTTGCCCGCGAGATCGGCTGCACGCCGTCGCAGCTGGCGCTCGCGTGGGTGCTCGCGCAGGGCGAGGACGTCGTCCCGATACCCGGCACCAAACGCCGCAAGTATCTCGAGGAGAACGTCGGTGCGCTGGAGGTTCGCCTGACGATGCCGCAGCTGGCGGAGCTTGCCACCGTGTTTCCTTCCGGCGTTGCCGCCGGAACGCGCTATCCCGAAGCAATGATGCGGGCACTGAACCGTTGAGCCGCTGAACACTCGGGTCTTGCGGCGACGCTGCCCGAGCGCGTGCGGCCGCCAACGTGCAGGCGATCGCGCGGAGCCTCCCGTATACTGTTTCGCTCGATTGCAAGAGTTCAACGCCGATGAATGCTCCCAAGCCATCCCTTGCCGTGCTGTTCGCGGACGTCGCAGGCAGCACGCGGCTCTACGAGCAGCTGGGCGATGCCCATGCGCTGACCACGATCGACCAGTGCCTTGCGCTCGTTCGCAGCGCCTCGGAAGGGCACAGCGGGCGCCTCGTCAAGACGATAGGCGACGAAGCGATGGTCGTCTTTCCGACCGCGGACCAGGCCGTCAACGCGGCGGCGGAGATCCAGCTGCGGATGATCGAATTCGTCCGCGAGCGCAGCCTGCGGATCGCGTTTCGCATCGGCGTCCATTGCGGTGCTGCGATCGAGGCGCAGGGCGACGTCTTCGGCGACTCGGTCAACGTGGCGGCGCGGATGGTCGCGCTCGCCAAGAGCGGCCAGGTCATTCTGACGGCGTCGACGGCCGAGGTCCTCTCGCCCGAGCTCCGCGGGAAGGTGCGCGAAGTCGACGTGATGACGGTCAAGGGCAAGGAAAAGGACATCGCGATCATGGAGCTCATCTGGCTCGATTCGTCCGAGCTCACCACGCTGACCACGCGCCCGAAGCTTCGCCCCGCGCGGCTGCAGCTGCTGCACGGCACGCGCGAGATCGACCTCGGGCCGGGTACCACCTCGCTGACCATCGGTCGCGACGCACAGAGCGACGTCGTGATCGCGGACCGGCTCGCGTCGCGCCAGCATGCGCGGATCGAGCGCCGACGCGACAAGTTCGTCGTCGTCGACCAGAGTTCCAACGGCACGTTCGTGACCGTCGAGGGGGAAGCCGAGGTGCAGCTGCGGCGCGAGGAATTGATGCTGCGCGAAAGCGGGCACATCAGCTTCGGGCACCCGTACGCGACCGATCCCGTGGAAACGCTGGTGTTCAACTGCATCGCCGGCGACGCGTAACCGCAGCGCGCGCGGCGCGCGGAATACCGCGCACACCGCCGCCGTCAGGTCGTCAGCTTGCGCAGCGTCGCCGGATCCTTGATCACGCTCTTCTGGCGGCTCGGCGGGGCACCGTAGAGCCCGGCCGGTGGATTCGACTCGAATCGCGAGAGGATCGCCGCATCGTTGCACTTCCTGTCGAAAGCGACGGCCACGGTCTCACCGCTCGTCGCGCCCAGCGCAAAGCATGCCTGCCCGAGCATCGCGTTGAGCGGCTTCAGAACGCCGCTCGCGACCACGTCGCCCGCGCTGCCGCTGCCCGAAAGCTGCAGTGCGTAGATGCGCGGCTTCGCGGGCGTTCCCGGCGTGACCGCAAGAACGCTCGGCAGCCCGATCAGCTCGCGGGACAGCGCCTCTTCCGCGGCTGCATCCGGCATGCCGTCCACGCTCAGGGTGACCTTCTGACTTGCCACGTTGCCGTGCTGCAGGAAGAAATCACGCGAGAATTCGTCGGCGATCCTGGCGCCGATCGCCTTCAGCGCCTCCTCCTCGCTCGCCCAACTGCCGACGCCCTGCGGCAGCGTCGTGTTGAAGTAGATCTCCTCGCCCGTTGCGAGATCGACGCACTTCACCGTCCACGACGTCAGGGTGTACTTCGTCACCGGCAGGCCCGACGCCTCGAGGCGGACGGACATCTTCTTGATCTTTGCCTCGCCGCGCACGGCGAAATCGGCGCGCTGATTGCCGTCGGTGCCGCCTTCCACCCACGTGCGAAACCCGAACGTCTTGATACGTTCCTTCAGGATGTTTTCCGCCACCGGCGAAATCTGCGGCGGCGCGTCGGGCTGTTCCGAGTCGCGCACGGTCACCTGCACGGACACCTTGGGATCGCCGTTCGCGCGAATCATTTCGATTCGCTCGTCGCGCGTCATCTGATTGAGCGATTTCTGCAGCGCCTTGACGTTGACGACTGCCTCGGTGGTGACCGACATCAGTCCGTCCTTGCCCAGACGCGGCGCGCTTTCGTGCACGATGGCCTTGATGTAGTTGCTGCTGTTCGCCAGCAGCCGATCCTTCAGCAGGTCGTAATTCTTGTCGAGCGACTTGGCGTCGAGCAGGAGGCCAAGCGCCTTGGAGACGACCTGGCTCTTGGCGTCGGCGCGGGCTTCTTCCTGCTGCAGGTTCTTGTCGCCCTTGTACCGCGGATCGGTGGGATCGATCAGCCCGACCGCCGAGATCCTTGAGCGTGCCGGCGTCGGCATTGGCGGTCACGGCGGCCGACGCCTGCGCGGTGGCGGGGGGCGCCTGCGCGACCGACGGTGCGGTCGTGGCGGGGGCCTGCGCCGTGCTCGTCACGGCGGTCCCGAACCGTTGATAGGCGAACCACCCGCCTACCCCCAGTGCGACGACGACGGCGGCGACGACGAGGGTCGTCGCAGAAGGACGCGCAGGGGCGCCTCCCGGCGCGGTCTTGGCGGGCGCAGGCGGCGCGGAAGGCGCCGCAGGCGTCGACGGGGCCGCGGGGGCCGGTGAAGGCACCGTGCCCGTCGCGGCAGCCGCCTTCATCGCCGCCGCGTCGAACGGCACGATGACGGTCGCATCTGCGCTGCCCGCAAGCGCCGCTGCGGCAGCCGACTTCGACGTCGAGACCGCGGCGTTTGCCGCGTCGGAGAATTCCTGCGCCGTCTGATAGCGCTCGTCCGCGTTCTTGGCGAGCGCCTTGCGCACGACGGCGTCCATCACCGGCAGCACCTGGATGTTGATCGACGACGGCGGCAGCGGATCTTCCTTCAGCACCTTCTGCATGGTCGTCGTGGCTGAACCGGAGAACGGCCGCTCGCCGGTGAGGAACTGGTAGAGGATGACGCCGGCGGAGAACAGGTCCGACCGTCCGTCCACGGGCAGCCCCATGATCTGCTCGGGCGACATGTAGCTCGGCGTCCCCAGCACCGATCCCACCTGCGTGAGGTTCGACGCCTCGATGTGGGCGATGCCGAAGTCGCCGACCTTCACCGAGCCGTCGTCCAGCAGGAAGATGTTCGCGGGCTTGATGTCGCGGTGGATCACGCCCTGGCGATGAGAGTAGTCGAGCGCGCCCAGTATCTGCGTCATGATCCGCACGACATCCGGAATCCGGAAGCGCTCGTTCGCCTCGAAGCACGCCTTCAGCTCGCGTCCCTTGACGAATTCCATCGCGATGTACCAGACACCGGCTTCCTCGCCGAAATCGTAGATCGACACGATGTTCGGATGGTTGAGCCGGCCCGCGGCCTGCGCCTCGCGCCGGAAACGGTTGACGATTTCGACCGAATCCTCGCCCGAGAGCTGGTCCTGGCGGATCGTCTTCAGCGCGACGACGCGCTTGATCATCGGATCGTAGGCCTCGTAGACGACGCCCATCGCGCCGCGCCCGATCTCGCGCCGGATCTCGTATTTGCCGATATGGTCGATGTCTGGCATGCGTCGCTCCCCGCCCTGAAACAGCGACGCCGGCGACAGGCCGGCGTCTCTTACCTAGCTGCCGATCTTGCTCAAGTTGCCGGTTTCCGCGAGCCCTGTCCCAGCCCGCCGCTCTCGCGGCTACTTGTACTTCGCGTCGATTTCCCAGACCGATTTCTGCACGAGCCGCTGGACCATCGTGTCCAGCGACACGCCCCCCTGCTGCGACTGGTGGACGCCGAGCGCGCCCGAAGACGTCGCGCCGATCTCCATCTTTTCCTCGGTGTAGCCGGTCGCGACCTGCTCGGTGGTTTCCGCGTTGATGATCTTGTAGCGCATGCCGATGACCCAGACGCTTGTCGCTTCATCCGAGTGCACGGATCCGACGGCGGTGCCGCCCACCGCGCCCGCCGCTGCGCCGCCCCGCGAGCCGGAAAAGGCGCCCAGCAGGCCCGCCATTTGCCCAAGCGTCCGCCCGTCGAAGCCGGACTGCGCCGAGGCGACCTGCTCGGTCTTCAGGATATCGAACTTGACGACGTACTTGGTCGTCTTGAGCTTGCCCATCTTCAGGAACTTGCGCGCCTGGTCCGGATCGCCGAGGTTGTAGGCGAGCTCGAATTCCTTGAGCAGCGGTCCCAGGTTCGAACGCTCGAGCACGCCGAAATTCGCGCTGCTCAACTCGATCTCGCCGAAATCCGCAATGTTGTTCGACGTGAACTTCTGCAGGAACGTCGCATTGTTGCTCTTGATTTCGCCGGGGATCACGATCACCGCCGGCCCCTTCTTGCCGGCATTGGTGTAGGTGACGGGCTGATAGATGGTCTGATCCGCCGCGGCATTGGCCTTCTGCGACGTTTCCTTGCCGGCCGTTGGCGACGGATTGCCGAAAGTCGGCTGCGCAGACGCGATCGGCGCGGCGGCCAGTACCGCCGCAACGAGCAGGCATCGGGACGTGGCGAAGATTTCGCGTGGGTGCATGAAGAGCTCCTCCGAGTACGACATCATTCCAGTGGGCGAGTCCGAAACCGTCACTGCTTGGCCGGATTCTTTGCCGGTGCCGTCTTCCGGCAATAGTCCTCGTAGAGCGTCGCGACGACCTCGTCCGCCTGTTCGTTGACGAGCGTCAGCGCCATCCGCGCGACGTCCGCTCCGGCATACGACGCCGAGTGCGCTTCGGTTTCTGAAATGATCCGGCCGTTGCCCGAAAGCGTGAACTGCATGTTAACCGCGACCTGGTTGACGTTCATCATCGGGTTCTTGGTAGCTTGCGACGAGATCAGGCCGCGCAGCACGAAGCTCGCGCCGAGGCGCTTCGCGGCGCTCAGCATCGCCTCCTGGTCGTTCCTGAGATAGGCGTCGACCTCGGCCTGCGCGATCTGCCGGCGAATTTCCTCCGGCGTGTAGGTCTTGAGGCCGAGTACGCGCAGGCGGTTGTTGATGGCGTCGAAATGCGGACCGTAGTTCTGCTGCTGCGACGCAATGTAGCCGTTGGACTGGCGCTCGCCGATCAGCACCATGATCTTCCGATCCTTGATCGCGGCCCGGCAGGGCGTGGACAGCTGCTGCCGGATGCGATCCTCCTTCGCCTGCTGCTCCTGGCGGTCCGCGTCGTCCTGCTGCGAGAACTTGAATCCCTGCTGCTGGGCAAGCGCCGGCGCCGACGAGAGGAGCGCCGACAGCACGACGGCCAGAAGGAGGCGCATGGGTGGCATAGGGCGGAAAGTAGCCGTCGAAACGGGGTGAAAGGTGACGCAGGGAAGGTTAGCCTAACAGGCAGCGGAAATCCATACGGAATATTCGGCATTCCGCGGCCGCGGCGCGGGGGAATTGTGGGCGACAAGGCGAATGCCACGGCCGTGGGCGCGTTCCGTGCAAGGATTCATCCGATATCCAGGGGTTTCCCTTGTTCCGGCGGCCATTGTCGCATTGCACGCACGAACAACCGCGCGATCGACGATCGCTCGGGCACGCTCGGCCGGAGGCTTGCTCGCGACCAGGCGACAGAACGTTCACTACGGCCGATGAACGCACGCTCCGCATGCTGAGTCGTCACGGCGGAATGCGTGGTCAGAAGATAGAATCCGGGACGTCAACGCGCGGAACCCGACGCGCGTTGTCGGGTCTGTATGTCCGTCAAGCGGCATTGCACGCGTCGACCGGAGCCCTCCATGAAAAGAGCCTCGCTTGCCATCCTCGGATTTCTCGCGGTCCAACTCGCCCCGGACGCGTTCGCGCAGGTGACGTTCTACGAGCAGGAAGGGTTTCGCGGCCGCGCATTCGCCTCGGACAGACAGGTCGACAACCTCGACGGCACCGGGTTCAACGACCGCGCCTCGTCGGCGATCGTCGAGCGCGGGGATTGGCAGGTGTGCGAGGACGCCTATTTTCGAGGGCGCTGCATCGTCCTTGTTCCCGGTCAATATCCGTCGCTGGGTACGATGGCGCTCAACAACCGGATCTCGTCGCTGCGTCCCGTGCGAAACCACCCGGATTACGTCTACGCCCCGCCGCCGCCGCCGCCCGTCCCGCCGCCGTACCCGTACTATCCCCGTCACGGCGAACCGCTGTACACGGCGAACGTGGTCGCCGTCCGCGCCGTCCTTGGACCTCCTGAACAGCGCTGCTGGGTCGAACAGCAGCAGGTTGTGACCGGTGGCGGCCCCAATGTTCCGGGAGCGATCATCGGCGGCGTTCTCGGTGGCGTACTCGGGCACCAGATCGGCAGCGGCCGCGGCAACGACGTCGCGACTGCAGTCGGCGCCGTCACGGGCGCCGCGGTCGGGGCCAATGTCAACCGTGGAGGGCAGCAGGTCGCCACTCAGGACGTGCAGCGCTGCGCAGCGGTTCCCGGGTCGGGGCAGCCGACGTACTGGGACGTGACTTACGTATTCCGCGGAGTGACCCATCGGGCGCAGCTCGCCTTCGCGCCGGGCGCGACGATCACGGTGAACGGGCTGGGCGAGCCGCGAGTCTGACGTCGGGCCACGCCCGACCGGCGTACCGGACGGTGCTGATTGCCTGCCGCTGTTGACGGCGAAACGCGGACGCTTGCGTCCACGGACCTCCCCGGGGCGACCGAACGAAAGGTGGCATGCTCCTTGCACACCTGCCGTTACCCAGCGTCGTTCGGGGATTCGGGCACGCGCATGCGCGGGGTCGGGGTTTCGGAACATGGCTCGACCGGGGCCATCCGCCGGGCAACGAACCTCCTACACATTCATGCACACCGATACCGCCCAGCCCGCGACCGCCGGCGGTGCGCCGCACGACGCACCCGCGGGCTCTTCGCGCGGTTCGCGTGGCAGGCGGCGATCGTGGTCGCGCTGGTCCACGCGGGTCTGCTGGCGCTCCTCGTCGTCGGCTGGCTGACAGCGCCCGCCTACGCGGTTGCGGCAATCGCGCTGTCGAGCACGGCGGTCGGGCTTCTGGCGCGGCCGCTCTCGCGCCTCCTGCGCAACCTGCGCGTCGTCATGCGCCAGTTCGAGGCAGGCGCCACGGACGACGAAGCGCCTTCCGCGGCCGCGCCCGGATCCTCCTCGGACCTCGCCGATCGGCTGGAGCGTCTGCACTACCGGACGCTGACCCGCGTGAAGAAACTGAAAACTGCGCGCAAGGCCGCCGAGCATGCGAGCCGGGAGAAGCAGAGAATCGCGTGGCACCTCAACCGCGCGCAGCGCATTTCGCGCGTCGGCAGCTGGGAGTGGGAGCGCGCCGTCAATCGCGTCGTCTGCTCTGCCGAGGTCTATCGAATGCTGGGCATCGATCCGCTGGAAGTCTCGCTCACGCCCTCGCGGCTCATCCGGCTTGTTCACCATGACGACCGCCGCGCGCTCCGCCGGTGGGTGATCCGCCTCGCGCGCGGCAAGACGGCCAGCGGCCTCGATTTGCGGATTCAGGGACAGGAGGGCGAGTACCTCCAGGTGCGCATGCTGGGCGAGACCCTGGTCCCCACCCATGGCGGCGCATCGGGCGTCGTAGGAACGATCCAGGATGCCTCGGAACATGCCCGGGCGATCCATGAGATCCACAAGCTCGCCTACTACGACGTGCTGACCGAGCTCCCCAACCGCTCGCGCTTTCACGAGAAGCTGGCCGAAGCGCTCGACTTCGCGTGCCGCAACTCGAAGTCGTTTGCGATCATGTTTCTCGATCTCGACCAGTTCAAGCGGATCAACGACACGCTCGGCCACGCCATCGGCGACGAGCTGCTTCGGGTGGTGGCACAGCGACTCACGAGGGTTCTGCGTCTCGAGGGCGGCGGCGAGCCGCTGCGCGGGAAGTCGCCGGAGCGTGACGTCTGCCGCCAGGGCGGCGACGAATTCGTCGTGCTGCTGAACGGCGTGGACACCGAAGAACAGGCGGCGCGCGCGGCGCGTCGCGTCGTCGAAACGCTCGCGCAGCCGGTCATGCTGGCAGGGCAGGAGGTGTTCGTGTCGGCGTCGATCGGCATCGTGCTGTACCCGCGCGACGGCGGCGATCTCGACACGCTCCTCAA
Organism: uncultured beta proteobacterium; assembly: GCA_963726765.1. Classification (GTDB taxonomy): domain Bacteria; phylum Pseudomonadota; class Gammaproteobacteria; order Burkholderiales; family Casimicrobiaceae; genus CAIWHR01. The sequence continues at coordinate 69,759 of CAVSDH010000005.1, forward strand.
GAACGCCGACGTCGCGATGTACCACGCCAAGTCCGAGGGACGCAATCGATATGCGTTCTACCGGGAGTCGATGCGCGAGGCCACGGCCCGCCGTCTTTCGCTCGAGAACGAACTTCGGCGAGCCATCGAGGCGGAGCAGTTCGTCCTTCATTACCAGCCTCAGATCGATACTCGGACGGGGGCGATCGTCGGTGTCGAGGCGCTGGTGCGCTGGAATCATCCGACGCAGGGCTTCATCGGACCGGAGAAGTTCATCACGATCGCCGAGGAGGCGGGGCTCATCATGGCGATCTGGGAGTGGGTGTTCGTCTCCGCCCTGATCCAGCACAACTCCTGGATCCAGGACGGGCTTCCGCCAGTCGTCATCGGCGTCAACATGTCGAGCGTGCAGTTCACCGACATCGCGCTGGCGGCACGCGTGGAGGAGATCGCCGAGGTCGTCGGCGTGCCGCTCGACTGCATCGAACTCGAGGTCACCGAATCGGCGCTGATGCGCGATTTCGACGGGGCGCTCGCCACGCTGGAGAAGCTGCACGCCATGGGCGTCAAGATCGCCATCGACGATTTCGGCACCGGCTATTCGTCGCTGTCGTACCTGCGGCGGCTGCCGCTGCACAAGCTCAAGCTCGACATCTCGTTCGTCCGCGACGCCGTCGAGAGCGCGGAAGCCGCTGCGATCACCCGCGCGATCATCGCGATGGCGAACAGCCTCAACCTGGAGATCGTCGCGGAGGGCGTCGAGACGCAGGTGCAGGCCGACTTCCTGGCCGACAGCGGCTGTACCACCATGCAGGGCTACCTGCTGAGCCGTCCGTTGACCGCAAAGGCGATGACCGAGCTCCTGCGAGGCGGCCGCGTTTCTGCGGGCGGCAGGAACGGTTTACGGGAACTGGAACTCGAGTAGACCGACAATCGTCCGGCGGCCGCCTCGGCGCGCTGTCGAAAGGGCACCGGCTTCGATCGCGCAGCCGCCGTCGCGTTTCCTGTAGAATCCGCCGGTTCAGCCGGCCGCAGGGCCCGGCGTCCTGGGGTGTGTCATGAAGCGAAGCACCGAGCGTTTTCTCACGACGCACACGGGCAGCCTGCCGCGACCGGACGACCTGATCCGCATGATGTACGCGAAGGAGGAGGGCGTTCCGGTGGACGCGGCCGCGCTTGCCGATCGGGTGGCAATGGCCGTCGCGGAAGCGGTGCGCAAGCAGGTCGGCTCCGGCATCGATGTCGTCAACGACGGCGAGATGAGCAAACCGAGTTACGCGACCTACATCAAGGACCGGTTGAGCGGATTCGGCGGCGCCGGCAACACGTTCGTCTACCAGGACCTGGTCGAGTTCCCCAATCTCGCCAAGCGCGTGTTCGGCGACCCGGGCCGCTCGCGGCGGAAGACACCGGCGTGCAACGGTCCGATCGGCGTGCGCGATCCCGGTGCCGCGCAAGCCGACGTCGACCATCTGAAGGCGGCGTTCGCCGCGGTCGGGGCGGAGGAGATGTTCATGACGGCGGCCTCACCCGGCGTGGTGTCGCTCTTCTTCCGCAACGAGCACTACCCGAGCGAGGAGGCTTACCTCCACGCGATCGCCGATGCGATGCGGCACGAGTACGAGACGATCGCCAACGCGGGCATCGTGCTGCAGATCGACTGCCCCGATCTCGGAATGGGGCGGCACATCCAGCATGCCGACCTCAGCCTCGCCGAGTGGCGCAGGAAGGCCGAGCTGCACGTGGAGGCGCTCAATCACGCGGCGGCAGGCATTCCGCCGGACAGGATGCGCATGCACCTGTGCTGGGGCAACTACGAGGGCCCGCATCACTGCGACGTGCCGCTTGGCGACGTCATCGACATCGTCTTCCGCGCCCGGCCCGCGGCGATCGCGATCGAGGCGGCGAACCCGCGCCACGCGCACGAGTGGGCGCTGTTCGAAAAGGTGAAGCTGCCCGAAGGCAAGATGCTGATCGCGGGCGTCATCGAATCGAAGTCCAACTTCGTCGAGCATCCGGAACTGATCGCTCAGCGCATCGGACGCTACGCGAGGCTCGTCGGACGCGAGAACGTGATGGCGGGCAGCGATTGCGGGTTCGGCACCTGGGTCGGGCAGGCGGCGGTGGATCCCGACGTCGTGTGGGCCAAGATGGCGGCGATGGCCGAAGGCGCTCGCATCGCTTCGCGGGAGTTCTGGAAACGTTGATCGGACGCGCGACGCCCGATTCGTCGACGCGGTCCGGCAATCGAGGTTGCCGATGGGCAAGGGACGGCTGGAAGCCTTCAGCGACGGCGTGATCGCGGTCATCATCACGATCATGGTGCTGGAAATGAAGGTGCCGCACGGCACTGACCTCGCTGCGCTGTTGCCGCTGATTCCGGTATTCCTGACCTACGTGCTGAGCTTCGTCTACGTGGGCATCTACTGGAACAACCATCACCACATGCTGCATGCGGTTCAGCATGTGACCGGCGGCGGACTGTGGGCCAATCTGCACCTGCTCTTCTGGCTGTCGCTGATCCCGTTCGTGACCGGATGGATGAGCGAAAACCATTTCGCGGCGCTGCCGACGGCCATCTACGGGGTCGTGCTCCTGATGTGCGGCGTCGCTTACTACGTGTTCGAGCGCATCCTGGTGCACCATCATGGCGCCGATTCCGCGTTGTCGCGCGCCGTGGGCAAGGAGTACAAGGGCATCGTTTCGGTGGTCATCTATGCGGTGGCGATTCCGATCGCCTTCTGGCAGCCGATGGCCGCGGGCGGGCTGTACGTGCTGGTCGCGATCATGTGGCTGTGCCCGGATCCGCGGATCGAGCGCCTCGCGATCAAGTGACGGCAGCCGGCACTGCGCGAACAGGCCGCGTGCGATCGGACGCATGCGGCCATCGGGTTCGGCGACGACCCGCAGGCCGCGCGGAGCGCAGCGAGGTCATTCGACCACTTTGCTTCGGGCGGCCTTGATCTGACCGCGCTTCACCTTGCTTTCCACGCGCCTTCGCTGCGACCCTTTCGAGGGCCGCGTGGGCTTGCGCGCGCGCGGAACGCGGGCCGCGGCGTCGACGAGCTCCTGCAGACGGGTCATCGCGTCCGCGAGATTCCGTTCCTGCGTCCGATAACGCTGCGCCTTGATGACCACGACGCCGCCCGGCGTGATGCGCTGATCGCCGCAGGCGAGCAGGCGCGACTTGACGGCGTCGGACAACGTGGAAGCCGGGATGTCGAAGCGCAGGTGGATCGCCGACGAAACCTTGTTGACGTTCTGCCCACCCGCCCCCTGCGCACGGATGGCGGTCCAGACGACCTCGCCCTCCGTGATCAGGTGCGCGCCCACGAATCCCGGCGGGTGGCCAAGGTATCCTCGATTGCCGAACGGCCCGTGGAAGAACGAAGGGATCCGACGCGATGTCGCGCACGACGTGCATTTCAGGGGAATTCCGTCGATGGTTCCCGCACGCGCGGGATCGAGTCGAACCAAATTCGACGACCGGACGCGCCGCATCGATGCTTCGCCACCGCCCGCAGAAATCACCACTGAAACGTCGCCTGGTTCTCGAGCGGATCCGACCCGCGGCCGGCGGACGCGCTCCGCTTTCGGGGACGACGGTCGCGGTTCGCACGGGATGCGGCCTCATCGGCCGGCCTCGCCGCGGCCGCGCCCGGCGCAAGCGATGCGTCGGCGAATTGCAGCGCGTCCGGTTGCGGGGCGCGACGGGACGACGCGACGATCACGGCCATCAGCGCGATTCCCGCATAGGCGCCGATCACGAACACCAGAACGAGCCACCATCCGGATACCATCATGTCGATCTCCTCCAGGCTGCCCGTCTGCGCGGGCGTGACGTTTCCCCTTGGAATCGGCGGGCAGGACGCATCGCGTCCGTGGATTCCAGCGCCGATTCGCGCGCGACAACGGAAGAGGGCCCGGTGTCGACCGGGCCCTCGGGGAAGATGGGTTGCTGCGCGACGACGCTCTCGGCGCTCGATCGCATTCGCCTGAATCGTTTCGGGAACCGGTCATACGTCGCGACCGGCGGAGGCGCGAATTCGATGACCGCAAGCGGCGATGCGCGGGAGACGGAAGCGTCCTGCGGAGTCGGCAGGTTCATGCGAGCCCATCCGAACTGCCTGTCGCACCGAGATCCGGCAGCATCGGTGGCTGCCGCGAAATGGCGCCCGACAATTGGATCAACGCCATCGCGACGACGCCGGCGATGCCACCGCCGAGAATTGCAACGATCAGCCACCACGTCGAGACCATTCGGGTTCCCTCCGGTGCGGGCCGTTTCAGGAGGCAGGAATGGAGATCCCCGCTCCGTCCCCCGCGCCGCCGCTCCTTGCGCGCAGGCCGAACAGCTTGTGGTTTACATTTTGTTTCACGGCGCGGAAAAAAAGGGCCCGGCGTCCGCCGGACCTCGCGATTGCGCGACGCTGCTCCGTGCGCCCGGCGCCGAAGACTAGTCCCAATTGAGCGTCCCGCCGGTCTGGTACTCGATCACCCGCGTCTCGAAGAAGTTCTTCTCCTTCTTGAGGTCGATCATTTCGGCCATCCACGGGAACGGGTTGTCCGCCTTGTCGAACAGCGAATCGACGCCGATCTGCTGGCAGCGGCGGTTGGCGATGAAGCGCAGGTACTCCTTGAACATCGTCGCGTTGAGACCCAGCACGCCGCGCGGCATGGTGTCCTCGGCGTAGGCGTACTCGAGATCCACCCCCTTCTTCATCAGCACGCGGATCTCTTCGCGGAATTCCGGCGTCCACAGGTGCGGATTTTCCATCTTGATCGTGTTGATCAGATCGATGCCGAAGCTGCAGTGCATCGATTCGTCGCGCAGGATGTACTGGTACTGCTCGGAAGCGCCCGTCATCTTGTTCTGGCGGCCCATCGCGAGGATCTGCACGAAGCCGACGTAGAAGAAGAGGCCCTCCATGATGCAGGCGAAGACGATCAGGCTCTTCAGGAGCGCCTGGTCGGCTTCCGGCGTGCCGGTCTTGAAGAGCGGATTGGTGAGCACGTCGATGTAGGGGATCAGGAATTCGTCCTTGTCGCGGATCGACTTGATCTCGTGGTACGCGTTGAAGATCTCCGCTTCGTCGAGACCGAGGCTCTCGACGATGTACTGGTAGGCGTGCGTGTGGATCGCCTCCTCGAAGGCCTGGCGCAGCAGGTACTGGCGGCACTCGGGCGCCGAGATGTGGCGGTAGGTGCCGAGCACGATGTTGTTGGCGGCGAGGCTGTCGGCGGTGACGAAGAAGCCGAGGTTGCGCTTGACGATCAGACGCTCGTCGTCGGTCAGGCCGTCCGGATTCTTCCACAGCTCGATGTCGCGCTGCATGTTCACTTCCTGCGGCATCCAGTGGTTGGCGCAGGCCGCGATGTACTTGTCCCACGCCCACCGGTACTTGAACGGCACCAGCTGGTTGACGTCGGAGGAACCGTTGATGACGCGCTTGTCCTCCATGCGCACGCGGCGGAAGCCGTTGGCCATCGCCTGCTGCTCGACGTCGAGGTCGTGCACCGGCTCGCGCGAGAGGATGCCGCCGGTGGTCTGGGCGAGGATCGTCTCGGGCGTGACCGGCGCCATCCGCGGCTGCGGGGCAGGGGCCAGGTCGTCGTCGAAGGTCAGCATGGTGTTCGTCTCCTGTACTGCATCTCATTCATCTTTGGGCGCGGGGGATCGGTTTCGCCCGGGGTTTCCCCACGCCCCAACAGCTAGTGCATCGCACTCAACTTGTCGTACAGGTAATCCGGCGCGAAATCGGCGCCGTGATCCCACGCGATCGTCGCGAGCCCGTAGTCGAGATAGAACTCGGCGAAGCGCAGCCGATCGCGCAGCGACTCGAAATTCTCGCCGTAGAGATCGTCCGAGAGGTCCACCACGCCTTTTCGTCCATCGTTGAATTCCAGCCAGACCTTGTAGTCACCGAGGTACCGCGCATCGATTACGTGACGCTGCACTTGCTCGTAACGGGCCAAAGCGGCCTCCTCTGGGCAGGTTGACGAACGCGCCGCCGACCCGACGCCGCACCGAAGCTGCCGGCGCGCCGTCCGCGGCGATGGCAATGCGAGGCGATCCGCCGCCCCGCACCGGACTGCCCCTCATTTGCTCCGGAAATACTCCGGCAGAAGATCCGCCTTCTGCCACCGTTGCAAATTCGGCTCGTGGCGTTGCTCATCATCGACAAGGCGCGCGGCCTGCTGCTCGTTCGCGGCCGGCCAACGCCAGTGCTGCCGGCCGGCCTTGTCGGTGTAGGACTCCCACTGATCAGTCTTTGCGCTCATCGCCTGCCCTCCTGTCCGGGTTTGCGGGGCGTTACGTTTCCACTCCCGCGGGGCCTGTCTGTAGCTTCCTGCAAGCCTGCCGCGTGCTGCCGCTGCTGCGTTCGATCGCCGTGACCGGCGCGCCGTTACTGGCACGCCTCGCACGTCGGGTCATCCAATGGCACAGAATTTCGGCGCGTCGGCGTCGGCGATCGCCGACGCGTTGCGCGGGCTCGCCGCTGCGGAGGACATCCCGCCCGACGTCGGCACCGACGTGAGTTCACCGCCCTTGCCCGTCGATTTTTCCGCCGACGTGGCGGCCAGCGTGCGCAGGTAGTACGTCGTCTTGAGGCCGCGCACCCACGCGAGCTTGTACGTGTCGTCCAGCTTCTTTCCCGACGCTCCCGCCATGTAGATGTTGAGGCTCTGCGCCTGGTCGATCCACTTCTGCCGGCGTGCGCCCGCCTCGATGATCCACTTCGGCTCGACCTCGAACGCCGTCGCGTACAGCGTGCGCAGATCGGCCGGAATGCGGTCGATCTTGACGAGCGAACCGTCGAAGTACTTGAGATCGGCGACCATCACCTCGTCCCACAGGTTCTGCTTCTTGAGCTCGGCCACGAGATGCTCGTTGACGACGGTGAACTCGCCCGACAGGTTCGACTTGACGTAGATGTTCTGGTACTCGGGCTCGATCGAGGCGCCGACGCCGACGATGTTGGAGATCGTGGCCGTGGGCGCGATCGCCACGCAATTCGAGTTGCGCATGCCGTGGATGCGGATGCGCGAGCGCAGCGCCTCCCAGTCCATCGTCGACGACTCGTCGATGTCGACGTAGCCGCCGCGCTCCTCGCGCAGAAGCTTGAGCGTGTCCTGCGGAAGGATGCCGCGGTCCCACAGGCTGCCCTTGTAGGACGTGTACCGGCCGCGTTCCTCGGCGAGCTCGGTGGACGCCTGGTAGGCGTAGTAGCAGACGGCTTCCATCGAAGTGTCCGCGAAGCGCATCGCCGGATCCGACGCGTACGGCGTGTGCGTGAGATGCAGGCAGTCCTGGAAGCCCATGATGCCAAGACCGACCGGACGGTGCTTGAGGTTCGAGTTGCGCGCCTTGGCGACCGCGTAGTAGTTGATGTCGATGACGTTGTCCAGCATTCGCATCGCGGTGCGGATCGTGGCCTGCAGCTTCTCGTGGTCGAGCGCCCAGCCGGCATCGGTCTTCACCATGTGGTTCAGCAGATTGACGGAGCCGAGGTTGCACACGGCGATCTCGGTGTCGCTCGTGTTGAGGGTGATCTCGGTGCAAAGGTTCGAGCTGTGCACGGTGCCCATGTGCTGCTGCGGCGAGCGGACGTTGCAGGCGTCCTTGAACGTGATCCACGGATGCCCCGTCTCGAACAGCATCGACAGCATCTTGCGCCAGAGCTGGAGCGCGGGGACCTTCTTGTGCAGCTTGAGCTCGCCGCGCGCCGCCTTGGCTTCGTAGCGCGTGTAGGCATCCTCGAACGCCTTGCCCCACATGTCGTGAAGATCCGGCACGTCGGACGGCGAGAAGAGCGTCCAGTCGCCGCCCTCCATCACGCGCTTCATGAAGAGATCCGGGATCCAGTTCGCGGTGTTCATGTCGTGCGTGCGGCGGCGATCGTCCCCGGTGTTCTTGCGCAGCTCGAGGAATTCCTCGATGTCGAGGTGCCAGGTCTCGAGGTACGTGCACACGGCGCCCTTGCGCTTGCCGCCCTGGTTCACGGCAACGGCGGTGTCGTTCACCACCTTGAGGAACGGCACGACGCCCTGCGACTTGCCGTTGGTGCCCTTGATGTGCGAGCCCATCGCGCGCACGTTGGTCCAGTCGTTGCCGAGTCCGCCGGCGAATTTGGACAGGAGCGCGTTTTCCTTGATGGCTTCGTAGATGCCGTCGAGGTCGTCCGCCACCGTCGTGAGGTAGCACGACGACAGCTGCGAGCGGTGCGTGCCGGAGTTGAACAGCGTCGGCGTGCTCGACATGAAGTCGAACGTCGAGATCGCGTTGTAGAACTCGATGGCGCGCGCTTCGCGGTTGACCTCGCTGAGCGCGAGCCCCATCGCCACGCGCATGAAGAAGCACTGCGGCAGCTCGAAGCGGCGGCCGCCGGCATAGTGGTCGATCAGGAAGTAGCGGTCGTAGAGCGTCTGCAGGCCGAGGTAGCCGAACTGGAGGTCGCGCTCGGGAACGATGGCCTTGCCGAGCGTCTTCAAGTCGAACTGGGTGAGCGCGTCGTTCAGCAGGCCGATCTTGATTCCGTGCTTCACGAAGCGCGGGAAGTAGTCGGCGTACTTCGTCGCCATGTCGTGCTGCGTGGTTTCCTCGCCGAGCGCTTCGTGGCGGATCGAATCGAGCAGCAGGCGCGCCGTAACGAAGCTGTACGCGGGATCCTTCTCGATCAGCGTGCGCGCGGCGAGCACCACGCACTTGCGCACCTCCTCCATCGGCACGCCGTCGTAGAGGTCCTTGAGCGTCGCCTTGAGGATGCGCTCGGGATCGACGTCGGTGAGGTCCTTGCACGATTCGCGCACGACCTGGGCGAGGCGGTCGAGGTCGAGCGGTCGCGCGACGCCGTCCTCGATGACGCTGAGCGCCGCCGCCGGCGCCTTGCCGCCCTTCGCGGATTTTTCCTGCGCTCGCTCCTGGGTCCTGCGCTCGCGATAGAGCACGTAGGCGCGCGCGACCTCGTGCTCGCCGCCGCGCATCATCGCGAGCTCGACCTGGTCCTGGATTTCCTCGATGTGGATCGCGCCGCCCTCGGGCTTGCGCTTCATCAGCGCCGCGACGACGTTGTCGGTGAGCTTCACCACCTGCTCGCGCACGCGCGCCGATGCAGCACCCTGGCCGCCGTTGACGGCGAGGAATGCCTTGGTCATCGCGATCCCGATCTTGGCGGGTTCGAACGGCACCACGGCGCCGTTCCTGCGAATCACCTTGTACTGCGCGTAACGCGGATCGGCGGCGGCGGTCATCGCGCTACCTGGTTCGGCGGCCATCGGGCTCTTCGCTGGCTGGGACGCCGTGCCGGTGGAAGCGCTCGTGACTTGCATGGGTTGCTCTCCTGTCGAATTCTTGTCGTTGTGATTGCCATCGCCGCATTTCGCACAACATCCCCTGCTTTGAAGCAGTGCCGTGTCAGGCGCGGGTTCCGTACGACGTGCAGGACTTTCCCAGCGGGGCGCCGCCTCCGGCGGCTGAGGTTGCCTGGCGGGGCCCCGGATTCTTCTTGCAAATCAAAATCTACTATATCTTGTGTTCAAGTGCCTAATGAACACAAAGCATAGTGGGGAGGTTGAGGATTGGCAAGCGGTTTTTGATGCACAGAAATAGGCTGGCAAAACAACAACAAAAACAGCCCTCTGCAGAGGCGAAACCGGCATATCCAACGTCTTTCCACCGATGTTCCACCGAGTTGTGCACAACAGATTGAACCGACGAACGGTGACGCCGGCGTTGCAGAATTGCGACATCGGAATGACGCGCCGTCGCACGCGCCCGGAGCCGGCGCAGCCCGCATTCCGAAGGCGCTGCCTACGGCAATAGGAACAGACGCGAGCCGGCGATGGCGACGCGCGTTTCGCCCGGGTTGCTGCCGACGACCGCGAGCCCGGTCAGGCGACCGAACGCCGGGAGCAGCGCGTGCCGGCGCCCCAGCACGAAGCAGGGAAGCCGCGCGGAATCGAACGCCGCACCGGAAAGATGCACGCCCGGATGGACATGGCCGCACAGCGCGAAGCCGGTCGGTGGCTTCGCGGGTTCGTGGCAGAGCACGAAGGGTGGAAGCGGATGCGGGTCGGTGACGACATCGACGCGCCACGCCGCCGCCGGGTCACCGGCATTCGAGTCGTGGTTGCCGCGCACGAGCGTGATTTCCACGTCCGCGTGCGCGTCGCGCCAGCGGAGAAATGCGGCGTCGAGTGCGGACACCCGGCCGGCGGCCGCGTGCAGGAAATCGCCGAGCACGACAAGTCGTCTTGCGCGCGTGGAGTCGAGCAAGCTGCCGAGGCGCGCGAGATCACTGGCGGTTGCGCCACGCGGAACGGCGACACCGCCCGCGCGAAAGGCCGCACCCTTGCCGAAGTGCACGTCGGCGACGAACACCGTGTCCGCGCCCGGCCAGTGGAGCGCGCGGTCGGCCCGCAACACCACGTGCTCGCCCGCGAGCGTTGCGGTGACGCTGCCGTCGGCGACCTGCCGCAGCATGTGCGGCACACCGGTCGCGCGATCGTGGGGGAGAGGGAGTTCGGCGGCCGGGCGGGACATGAGGCAGGACGCGTTGCGGCATTGAGGACTGGCGTTGCGCGGCGTGCGATCGCAGCGCACACTTTGCGCATCGATTGTAACGAACCGGCGGCGTGCTCCGGCGCTTTCGTGCGGCATGCCCGCCCGGATCGACAAGGTAGGAGCATCGGGATGCCCCGGTTTGCCGCGAACGTGTCGTTCCTGTTCAACGAGGTCCCGCTTCTCGAGCGCTTTGCCGAGGCGGCGCACGCGGGCTTTCGCGCGGTCGAATGCACTTTTCCCTACGAAGTGCCGGCGAAGGAGATTGCCGACCAGCTGAAGCAGCATCGCCTCGAAATGGCGCTCTTCAACGCGCCGCCAGGCGACTGGGACGCCGGCGAACGCGGCACGGCGTCGCTGCCCGGTCGCGAGCACGATTTCGCGGCGAGCTTCGTGACGGCGCTGCGCTATGCGGAAGTCACGGGCTGCAAGCGCGTGCATGCGATGGCCGGCCTGCTGCCGGAGGGCGCCGATGCCGAACGGCGCGCCCGGGCGCGCGCGACATTCGTCCGCAACCTGCGCTTCGCCTGCGGCGAGGCGCTGCCGCGGGGGGTCACCGTGCTGATCGAGCCGCTCAATCCGCGCGACGTGCCGAACTATCTCATCTCGCGGCAGGACGAGGCGCATGCGATCCGCGCCGAGGTCGGGGCACCGAACCTCAAGGTGCAGATGGACCTCTATCACACGCAGATCGTCGAAGGAGACCTTTCCGAGCGGATCCGGCGCTGGCTCCCGCAGGTCGGCCACATCCAGATCGCCGGCGTTCCCGGACGCCACGAGCCCGACATCGGCGAAGTCAACTACGCGTGGATCTTCAAACTGCTGGATGAACTCAAGTACGACGGCTGGATCGGTTGCGAGTACCGGCCGCAGCAGGGCACGGCCGCGGGGCTCACGTGGCTCTACCGCTTGCTGGATCGGCGGCCAGCGCCGGTGCCGGCCGCAGATGATTGACCTCGCGCCAGCGCCGCGCCAGCCCGTTCACTGCGCGCCGCCTCCGGACCGTCGAGGTTGACGAAACCGGTGCGGTCGGCGGCATTCGCCGATTCGCGTTTGCTCGCATCCCCGGACCTTCGGCCCGGGGCCCCTGCTCGCCGCTCACAGCGATACACTCATCCCGCCGTCGATCGTGATGAGCTGCCCGGTGATGTAATCGGCCGCCGACGAGGACAGGAACACGGCGACTCCCGCGATTTCGTCGGGCCGCCCCCAGCGTCCGGCCGGCGTGCGCTTCTTCACCCACGCGTCGAACTCCGCGTTGTCGATCAGCGCGCGATTCATCTCGGTCGCGAAGTAGCCGGGCGAAATGGCGTTGACCTGGATGTTGTGCGGCGCGAGCTCGACCGCCATTCCGCGCGTCAGCTGCCGCACGCCACCCTTTGCCGCCGTGTAGGGCACGACGGTCGGGCGGGCGAATTCGCTCATCAGCGACGCGATGTGAACAAATTTTCCCGATCGGCGCGCGATCATTCCGGGCAGTGCCGCCTGCGACACGAGGAACGGCGCGGTCAGGTTGGTCGCGATGACAGCGTCCCAATCCTGCCTGGGGAAGTCGACGAGCGGCATGCGGCGCTGAATGCCGGCGTTGTTGACGACGATGTCGAGGTGACCGTAGGAAGCCTCGATTCCGTCGATCCCGTCCTTGATCGCCGCGCCGTCGGTGACGTCGAAGACCGCCGTCGACGCGCGAAGGCCCGCGTCGGTGAGCGCCTTCGCGGCGGCGGCAAGCGCCTCCGGCTTGCGGCCATTCAGAACTACCGTCGCGCCCGCCCGTGCCAATCCTTGCGCGATCGCGAAGCCGAGTCCGCGATAGGCGCCGGTCACCAGCGCGATCTTTCCGTTGAGGTCGAACAGGTGGGCCGACATGGGAAGTTCCGATGACGAGGTAACGGAATGATAGCCGAAGGCGGCGCGTTCACTCCTGCGCCGCCTGCTCCAGCGCGTCGACCATCCGCGCCACGCGTGTCTCGAGCGCCTCCGTGGTCAGTTCCTCGCGGAACATCTCGACCAGCAGCGGAAACGCGAACGGCGTCGGACGTTGCGGTGCGGTCAGCAGAAGCCGGCTGCCGCGCAGACGCGCCAGCGCAGCGGCGATGCGCGGCGCCTCGAGCTGGCGCTCCAGCACCTCGCGCACGGCCTGGCGCAGCAGCAGGTTTTCGCTGTCGTACTCGGCGAATACGTTGTAGAGCAGCGCCGAGGACGCCTGCAGGTGACGTGCCGGATTCGGCTCGCCCGGGATAGCCCTGGAAGATGAGTCCGGCGACGCGCGCGATCTCGCGGAACTGGCGGCGCGAGAGTTCCGCGGCATTCTGCCCCGCGAGAATGTCGGCGTCGACGCCGGGGGCCGCGAGGAGGCGGCCCAGGTCGCCAATCTCGAGCGGAACGGGCTCCGCCGACAGGAGGCCAAACCCGTAGTCGTTGGCGGTCAGGCTGAAAGTGCGCGGCACGTCGCGCGAGAGCCGATAGGAGAACAGCGTGGCGAGGCCGATGTGGGCTTGCCGGCCTTCGAAGGGATAGAAGAAGAGCGCGTGGCCTTCGCGTGTCTCGATCCGCTCGACCAGCCACTCGTTTTCCGCGGGCAGGCCCGACCATCGGCGTTGCAGTTCGAGCAATGGCCGCACGACGACCATCTCCGGTGCTTCGTAATCGCCATGCTTGGCCGCACCGATCAGCCGTCGGGTCGCGGCCGCGAGCTGGGTCGACAGCGCCATGCGGCCGCCGCTCCAGCGCGGCACCTGAGGAGCATTCGCCTTCGCGGGGCGTACCCATGCGGTCAATTCACGCACGCGGACGAGCTCGAGCACGCGACCGGCGAAGACGAACGCATCGCCCGGCGTGAGCCGCGCGATGAATCCCTCCTCGACGTGCCCCAGCGCCTGGCCGCTCCTGAAGCGCACCGTGATGCTCGCTTCGGACACGATCGTTCCGATGCCGATCCTGTGCCGCCGTGCGATCGCCGCGTCCGTCACCTGCGCGACCCCGTCGTCGCCGATCGCGACGCGCCGGTACTCCGGGTAGGCGTTGAGCGAAGCGCCGCCGTGGACCACGAAATCCAGTGCGGACTGCCACTCGGCGTCGGCGAGGTCCGCATAGGCGTAAGTGCCGCGAATTTCCGCGAGCAGTTCATCCGGCAGGAAGCCGCCCCCAAGAGCGCAGGTGACAAGATGCTGGATCAGCGCGTCCTGCGCGCGAAGCAGAGGTTCGCGCGCTTCGATCATTCGGCGCGCGGCGGCGTCGCGCGCGGCGGCGGCCTCGACCAGCTCCAGCGCCTGTGCGGGCACGACGGTGACGCGCGATGTCGCGCCGGGCTGATGGCCGCTCCGCCCGGCGCGCTGCAAGCAGGCGCGCGACGCCCTTCGGGCTGCCGATCTGCAGGACCTGGTCGACCGGCGCGAAGTCGACCCCAAGATCGAGACTCGACGTGCAGACGACCGCACGCAGGCGCGCATTTCGCAGCCCGTCCTCGACCCAGTCGCGAACCTCGCGCTCGAGCGAGCCATGATGCAACGCGATCCTGCCCGCCCAGTCCGGTCGCGCCGCCAGGATCGCCTGATACCAGATCTCGGTTTGCGAGCGGACATTGGTGAAGACAAGGGTCGTCTTGGCGCGCTCGATGGCGCGGATCACGCCCGGCAGGAGCTTCAGGCCGATGTGCCCGGCCCACGGGAAACGCTCGATGGACTTCGGGAGCAGGCTGTCGATGACGATCGCCTTGGAGTCGTCGCCGCGAACGAGCACGGCGTCGGCGGCCCGTGCGGGCCCGACGAGTGCGGCGACCGCGGAATCGAGATTGGACAGCGTCGCCGACAGGCCCCACAGCGCGCAGCCGGGCCGCCGGCCGCGGAGCCGCGCGAGCGCAAGTTCGGTCTGCACGCCGCGCTTGGTCGACAGGAGCTCGTGCCACTCGTCGACAACGACCGCGTCGAGATGCGCAAAACGCTCGCGCCAGTCTGCCCGCGCGAGGAAGAGCGTCAGGCTCTCCGGCGTGGTGACGAGTATCGTCGGCAGCCGCCTCGTCTGTCGCGTCCTCGCCCCCGGGGCCGTGTCGCCGGTACGCACGTCGACGGTCCAGTGCGGGCGCAGCGCCGTCGCGGCGGCTGCGAGCGAGAGCCCCGTGTCGGCGGCGAGCGCCCGCATCGGCGTGATCCACAGCAGCGCGAGCGGAGGCGGCGCGTCGGCGGCGCCTTCCGGGCCCAGCGCGAGCGGCGGCACGGCAACGGCGAGCGTCTTGCCCATGCCCGTCGGCGCATGGACGAGTCCCGAACCGCCGCGCGCATAGGCCGACCACACCTCCTCCTGAAACGGAAACGGCGACATGCCCCGCGCGGCGAACCACGCGCGGGCGGCGGCGAATTCATCCATCGCCGCCATCGTAACCGGACGCGGGTCAGGGCAGGACGCGTTCCCAGCGACCGAGGCACGGAGGATCGAACGAGATGTGCAACGCGGGTGTCCTGCAGTCGAAGATCGCGCAGCCGGTCGTCCGCGTTTCGCGGTCCTCATCGTGACGGCAAAGGGAGGCGATCGAGCTGTCGCCGTGGCGCGCCATCAGCGTCTTGATTGCGTCCAGGGCAAATGGCCGCGGCATGGTGCGAATCGCGTGGTCGAGCGCGGCGATCCGCGCACGCGACGCATGCGCGCGGTTGCCATCCGACGGTGCCGCGCTGCTGACCTGCAGGCGTTCGCTGGCGAAATGGTTGGCCCGCGCAACGTAGTCCGCGTCCGCCGGTTCCTCGGCCGAAACCGCGATGGGCGACAACTCGATCGCGGCGACCGCGCCGGTCGCATCTCCGAGCAGCAGCGTCCCCCCGCTCGCATGCGGCGTTCGCAGCGCAAGGCCAACGGCCTCCGAGACCGTTGCGCATTCGCGCAGGATCCGGGTCATCAGAAAGCCGCGCATCCAGCCTTCGCCGACATCGGTCGAGCCGACCTCCGTGTCCGCGACCGCGAGACCGTCCGTGTTGATGCCGCCTGCCAACGCACCCGGTGCGCCGAGGCTGCCGACGCAGACGATTCGACGCCCGGCCCACTCCGGATCGTCGTGGCGGATCACGCACTGCAGGTTGGCGCGCGCGCCCGGAAGATCATGATTCTTGACGACCACCGCGCCGCTTTCTCCGCACGGTGCCGCCCACGCGGTGCATGCATCGGCGGACTTGGGCTCCTCGGCGAGCCTGGCAACGACATGGCCGCACAAGCAGGCCAGCAGCGCATCGGCGGCGATGCCGAAGCCTTCGGCGATCCCCTGTAACTCGACATATCCGTCAGGGTCATGGTCGCGCAGGAACGCGTGCTGCGTGTCGAGGAACTCGACCACGCCGGGCAGGACCAGCGCGGGGCCGAGCTCGCGCAATCGCCGCGTCACCGAGACGGTCACCTCGGCGATGCGGTCGGGACGAAGCCGCGCCTGCTGGCGGCCTCGATCGTAGGCCGGACCCCGGACGTCGAGGATCCGGCCGGCGCCATCAGGCATGGGCGGCGAGACCTGCCGAACCCGCTAGGCCAAGGCCTTGGCGCGCTCGCGCGGGGTTTCAGGACGCGCGCCGTGAAACGCGGCAAGGAGCGCTGTTTCCTTGGCGCGGGCGTCCTTCACATGGCGCTCCTTGACATGTCCATAGCCCCGGATGTGCTCGGGGATCTGCGCGAGCTGCACGGCCAGTCCGTGGTTGTGCGGCGCGAGCGCAGCGAGGACCCCGTCGACCAGCGCCTCGTATTGCGCGGGAAGTTCGCGTTCCATTCGCCGCTCCGCGGTGCGCCCGAATACGTCGAACGCGGTGCCGCGCAGCCCACGCATCCTGGCGAGCACGCGGAAGGCGCCCATCATCCACGGACCGTAGACGCTCTTCTTCGCTTCGCCGGTAGCGGCGTCGGGCTTGTTCAGCACCGGTGGCGCGAGGTGAAACTTGAGCGTGTAGTCGCCTTCGAACTGGGCGGCGACGCGGCGGGCGAATTCGCCGTCGGAGTACAGCCGAGCGACTTCGTATTCGTCCTTGATCGCGAGCAGCTTGAAATGGTACCGGGCCACCGCTTCGGCGAGTGCCGTCGCGCCCGGAATCTTTGCGGTCTCCGCGACCCGGACCTTGGCCACGAAGTCCGTGTACCGCTTCGCATAGGCCGCGTCCTGGTACTCGGTGAGGAATTTCCGACGGCGCTCGATCATCTCGTCGAGCGACTCGGACATCCGCCGCGACTCCGGCACCGCCGACGGGATCGCGGCAGCCGCGACCCGCGCAGGATCGACGGCAGCGAGCCGTCCCCAGCGGAAACTCTGCTTGTTCGATTCGATCGCGGCGCCGTTCAATTCAATCGCCCGCAGAATCGCCGCTTCGCCGATCGGCAGGAGTCCGCGCTGGAACGCAAAGCCGACCATGAAGAGGTTGGTCGCGATCGAATCACCCATGAGGCCGGTCGCGAGCTTCGTCGCGTCGAGAAATTCGGCGTCGCCCGGGTCGACCGCATCCTCGATTTCGCGTTCCATCGAGCCAAGCGGGAACACAAGATCGGGGTCGCTCGTGAACCCGGCAGGCATGACGAGCGCGGAGTTGACGAGCGCCTTGGTGACGCCTTTCTGCATCTTCGCCAGCTGCTCGTAGCCCACCCCCGTCAGGATGTCGCAGGCGAGGATCAGCTTCGCCTCGCCGGCGGCGATGCGCGTCGCGTGGAGGTCGTCAGGCTGGTCGGCGATCCGAACGTGCGAGACCACCGCGCCATTCTTCTGCGCCATGCCGGTCATGTCGAGCACCGAGCAGCCCTTGCCCTCGAGGTGTGCCGCCATGCCGAGCAGCGCGCCGATCGTGATGACGCCGGTGCCGCCGATGCCGGTGACGACGATGCCGTAAGGGTGCGCCGTTGACGCTGGCACCGGATCCGGCAACGCGGGCGTGTCGTCGGCTTTCGCCTTGGGCGGCTTGCGCAAGCTGCCGCCTTCCACCGTCACAAAGCTCGGGCAGAACCCGTTGACGCAGGAAAAGTCCTTGTTGCACGAGCTCTGGTCGATCGCCCGCTTGCGGCCGAATTCCGTCTCGACCGGCGCGACCGACACGCAATTCGATTTCACGCCGCAGTCGCCGCAGCCTTCGCAGACGAGCTCGTTGATGAAGACGCGCTTTGCCGGATCCGGATACTTGCCCCGTTTCCTGCGCCGACGCTTTTCGGCCGCGCAGGTCTGGTCGTACAGCAGGATCGTGCAGCCCGGGGTGTCGCGCAGCATGCGCTGCACCGCGTCAAGTTCCGAGCGATGATGGATTGCGATGCCGGACGCGTAATAGCCGGCCGGATACTTGTCCGGCTCGTCGCTGACGACCACGATCTTCGCCACGCCTTCGGCCGCGACCTGCTTCGCGATGTCGCCTGCGCTGAGCGGGCCGTCGAACGGCTGTCCGCCCGTCATCGCGACGGCATCGTTGTACAGGATCTTGTACGTGATGTTGACCTTGGCGGCGATCGCGGCGCGGATCGCGAGGATTCCGCTGTGGTAATACGTGCCGTCGCCGAGGTTCGCGAAGATGTGCTTTTCCCGGGTGAACGGCGCCTGGCCGATCCACGGCACGCCTTCGCCGCCCATGTGGGTGTAGGTGTCGGTCCGGCGATTCATCCAGATCGCCATCACGTGGCACCCGATGCCGGCGGTGGCGCGGCTGCCGTCCGGGACGTTGGTCGACGTGTTGTGCGGGCAGCCGGAGCAGAACCACGGCAGCCGCTCGAGCGTGATCCGCGGCTTCGCGAGCGCCGCTTCCTTCGCGTTGATCCAGTCGACCCGCGCCTTCAGCTTTTCCGATTGCCGCGGCTGCAGGCCGAGACGCCCGATCCGCTGCGCGATCACGCGCGCGATCATCGCCGGCGTCAGTTCGGAGAGCGCGGGCAGCAGCCAGTCGCCGTGCGGGCGCATCCACTCGCCCTTTTCGGCGAACTTGCCGACCACGCGCGGACGCACGTCGTCTCGCCAGTTGTAGAGTTGCTCCTTCAGCTGGTATTCGACGACCTGGCGCTTTTCCTCGACGACCAGGATCTCCTCCAGCCCTTCGGCGAACTGGCGCACGCCGTCCGGCTCCAGCGGCCACGTCATCGCGATCTTGTAGACGCGGATGCCGATCTCGGCCGCGTCGGCCTCGGTGATGCCGAGATCGTCGAGCGCCTGCCGGACGTCGAGGTAGCTCTTGCCGCTGGTGATGATGCCGAGGCGCGGCTTTGGCGAATCGATGACGATCCTGTTCAGCTGATTGACGCGGCAGTAATGGAGGGCAGCGTAAATCTTGTAGTTCTGCATCCGCGCCTCGGTCTCGAGGAAGCCGTCGGGCCAGCGGATGGAAAGGCCGTCGGGCGGCAGCGGAAAGTCGTCCGGAACGATGATCTTCGTGCGATCCGTGTCGATATTGACCGACGCCGAGCTCTCGACGGTATCGGCGACGCACTTGAAGCCGACCCAGCAGCCGGAATAGCGCGACATCGCCCAGCCGTGCAGCCCCAGGTCCAGGATCTCCTGCACCGACGACGGGTAGAGCACCGGAATCATCGCTGCCGAGAACATGTGATCCGACTGGTGCGGCAGCGTCGACGACTTCGCGCCGTGGTCGTCGCCGGCCAAGGCGAGCACGCCGCCGTGCTTCGAGGTTCCCGCGTGGTTCGCGTGCTTGAACACGTCGCCGCAACGATCCACGCCGGGGCCCTTTCCGTACCACATCGCGAACACGCCGTCGTAGTTCGCGCCGGGATTGAGGTTCAGCTGCTGCGTACCCCACAGCGACGTCGCGGCGAGGTCCTCGTTCAGCCCCGGCTGGAACTTGATGTGCGCGCGCTCGAGGAACTTGCTCGCCTTCCAGAGCGACTGATCGAGCGCGCCGAGCGGCGAACCGCGGTAGCCCGAGACGAAACCGGCGGTGTTGAGTCCCGCCAGCGCGTCGCGCTGACGCTGCAGGATCAGCAGGCGGACGAACGCCTGCGCGCCCGTGAGAAACACGCGGCCGGAATCGAGCGCGTATTTGTCGTCCAGGGAAACGTCACGCAGGGCAGGGACGGCTGAGGCCATGGGGAGAAGCTCCGCAAAAATCGTGTTTTTGGGCCGCGCGGCTGCCGGATAGGCGCCGCAACGCTCACGCGAGCGATTGTGTCGCCCACGGGAATGGGCGCGCAGTTTACGCCTGCAGGCATCTTCCGGCAATTCTCGCGCTGCTTTCCCCGCAATCTCGCAGGGCCATTCCCAGCGCTGCCCCGAACCGACGCAGCCGGTTCGGGACATCACATGCGTAAAATGCGGGGCGAACCGTCAGAGATCCATCTTTTCCAATGTCCGATCTCCTTCCCTGCGTCGAGCTCGAAACCGGCGCGCATCCCGATGCATCCGTGATCTGGCTGCACGGCCTCGGCGCCGACGGCAACGATTTCGTGCCGATCGTCGGGGAGATGAAACTGCCGCCGACGCCGCCGATCCGCTTCGTGTTTCCGCATGCGCCCGTGCGACCCGTGACGATCAACAACGGGTATCCGATGCGCGCGTGGTACGACATCTACGCGGCCGACCTTGCCAACCGCGCCGATGTCGCCGGCGTGCTCCAGTCGCAGGGCCAGGTCGAGGCGCTGATCGCGCGCGAGAAATCGCGCGGCGTCGCGGCAAAGCGCATCGTCGTCGCCGGATTCTCGCAGGGCGGCGCGATCGCGCTGCACACAGGCCTGCGCCATGCCGAGCGGCTCGCCGGCATCGTCGCGCTGTCGACCTACCTGCCGATGGCGGACCGGCTGCCGGCGGAGGCCGCTGCCGCGAATCGCGATCTGCCGATTTTCATGGCCCACGGCACGCAGGATCCCGTTGTTCAGACGGCGTGGGGCGAGGCATCGAGCCGCGCGCTCGCGGCCGCGGGCTATCCGGTCGAATGGCATACGTACCCGATGCCGCACTCGGTCGTCTGGGAAGAGATCGCGGCGATCCGCGCGTTCCTCGGGCGGATTCTCGGGCCGGGCTGACGCGGCAATCGCCGGTGACGCGCGCTTGCCGGCCATCGGTCTGTTACATTGTTCCGACATGAGCGTCACCGGGCCGTTCCGAGTCGAAATCACCGCGGCCTCTTTGCCGCCTTGCCCGACACGCTTGATCGCGGAGTCGGCTGCCGACCGCGCGCACAGACGCGCTCTTCGGCCCCCGGCTTCTCGCTGCAGGCGCGCGCGTCCTTTGCGGGGCAGCGCGGCGGCCAGACTGATCAGTCGGGCCGAAAGCGTGGGGGCACGCCGATGAGCGTCAGGACTCGCCAGCGTCCGCTTTCGATGCGCGACCTCCGGGCGATCCTCGGGGTCACCAATGCGCTGGCCGCGCCGTTCGACCTCATGACGATGCTGGGCGAGGTCGTCAACGCCGCGAAGCAGGTCCTGCATGCCGATCGCGGCTCCGTCTGGCTGCACGATCCCGCCACGGACGAGCTGGTGCTGGAGGTCGCCACCGGGATCCGGCCCGTCCGCGTGCCGTCCGGCGTGGGCCTGGTCGGGACCTGCGCGCGCAATCGCCAGATCATCAATGTCCCGGACTGCTATTCGGATCCGCGCTTCGATTCGAGCGTGGACCGCAATTCCGGATACCGCACGCGCTGCATGCTGACGCTGCCCCTGATCGACCACAAGGATGTTCTCGTGGGCGTGATGCAGGTGCTGAACAAGACGGGCGGCGTCTTCGACGCGGGCGACGAGGCGGTGGCGACCGCGCTGGCGTCGCAGTGCGCCGTTGCGCTCCAGCGCGTGCGCATGACCGGCGCGTTGATCGAAGGCGAAAGGATGCGACAGGCGCTGGAGATGGCGCGCGAAGTCCAGATGAGCACGCTGCCTTCCACGATGCCGACGGTCCCGGGATACGACGTATGCGGATCCTTCAGGCCGGCCGACCTCACGGGCGGCGACACGTTCGAC
Source organism: uncultured beta proteobacterium (assembly GCA_963726765.1). Classification (GTDB taxonomy): domain Bacteria; phylum Pseudomonadota; class Gammaproteobacteria; order Burkholderiales; family Casimicrobiaceae; genus CAIWHR01. The sequence continues at coordinate 91,186 of CAVSDH010000005.1, forward strand.
CTGTCGATGCTGGACACCGGGCTCCTGGTCGTATTGGCCGACGCAACCGGGCACGGCATCGCGCCCGCGCTGTCGGTCACGCAGATGCAGGCCATGCTGCACATCGCGTTCCAGCTGGGTGCCGGCCTCGAATCCGCGTTCATGGAGGTGAACAACCGACTCGCCAAGACGCTGGCGGCCGACCGATTCATCACGGCATTCGTGGGATTTCTCGATCCCGTCGTGCATCGGTTGCGCTTTCACAGCGGCGGCCAGGCGCCGATCTTCCATTTTCGGGCCGCAGCCGCTGCGTGCACGCCTTACAAGCCCACGAGCTTCCCGCTGGGGGCGATGCCGCTCTCCCGAATGAAGCCTGCCGCGGCGCTCGACATGCTTCCCGGGGACATCCTCGTGCTGCTGTCGGACGGTTTCTACGAATACCACGACGTCCGGGGCGAACAGTTCGGCGAGACGCGGGTGCAGGACCTCGTCCGCGTCCACGGCGGCAAGTCGGCGGCCGAACTGCTGTCGATCCTGTTTGCGGAGGTTGACGCCTTCGCTGGCGGCGCGCCGCAGGAGGACGACATGACCGCCGTGCTGGTGAAGCGCGACGCATGAGCGCCGCGCGCCCATCCGGCGGGAACGACTGCGCTTGCCCGGGGGGCTGTCCAGCGGCCATGATGGTTGGCGTGTGCCCATGGCGGTGACAGGTGTCCGCACGTTTACGCGGAGCGTCGACTCGCTTCCCGCCATTTTCGCGTTCACCGCGGAATCCTTCGCCAGGGAAGGAATCGACGCCGCGCTGCTCCCCACCATCGATTTTGCGGTGGAAGAGTTGTTCACGAACATGGTGAAATACGGCGGCGGAAGCGAGGCCGACGTGCGGATCGAGATGAACGGCATCGAAGGGGGGGTCGAAGTCACGCTGACGGACTATGATGTCGAGCCGTTCGACGTCACGAAGTCGCGCGACGCCGACGTCCGCCTTCCGATCGAACGGCGCCGTCCCGGCGGTCTCGGGCTGCACCTCATCCGGCGGCTGCTGGATTCGATCGAGTACGAATATTCGAAGGAGACCCGGCAGAGCCGGATCACGATTCGAAAGACGAAGGCACCGACGGCAACCCCTTGACGGGGGCCGCGCGCACAGGGGAAGCGAATGCTGGCGATCGACTTTGGCCCAACGGGGAGCGTGGTGGTTTCGGGCAGGCTTGACGCCGCCCAGGCCCCTGCTGCGCAGGCGTTCCTGGACAAGGCGGACGGCACCGTGACGCTCGATTGCGCCGGTCTCGAGTACATCTCCAGCGCGGGCCTGGGGGTCCTGCTCAAGACCCAGAAACGGTTGCTGGCATCGGGGGGAAAGCTTCGACTCGTCGGCGTCAGCCGGCACCTGCAGGACATCTTCGGCTACTCGGGGTTCGACCAGCTTTTCGAGATCGAACCGGCCCGGTAACAACCCGTCCCAACTTTTGCGTCCCCCGGGTGTAATTGTGAGCGAAGACACCGATCAGGCATTGGTGGAGCGTTTCCGGCGAGGCGACCGGGAAGCCTTTGCCGAGTTGGTTGTCCGCTATCAGCGACCGATCTACAACGCGGCGTTCTGGGTGCTGCGCCGGGCCGAGGATGCGAACGATGTCACCCAGGACGTATTTCTCAAGGTTGCGGAGCAGATCCACGATTATGACCCGCGCTACAAGTTCTTCAGCTGGATCTACCGCATCGCGGTCAACGAGTCGCTCAACCTGTTGCGAAGAAACCGCAGGCAGGAAGCGCTGGACGAAGAGAACGACCTTCCGGCGTCGGAGCGCGAGAACCCCGAGCGAAAGGCCGGCGAGGCGGAACTTTCGCGGCGGATCCAGAGTGCAATGATGCGTTTGAGCACGAACGATCGGATGGTCCTCGCGCTGCGACACTTTTCCGAGTGCAGCTACGAGGAGGTCGGACATATTCTCGGCCTCGACGAGAAGACCGTGAAATCCCGGCTTTTCGAGGCGCGGCGGCGGCTTCGCGACATGTTGAAGGAATTCGGACCGGACTGACATGAATCCCACTCGCATAGACGAATTGATGCACGCGGTTCTCGATGGCGAAGCCACTTCCGGCGAGTCGGCCGAGCTGGACCGCCATCTGGCCGCGGATCCCGCGGTGCGCGCGCAGTTTGATGCGCTGCGGCAAATGTTCGACGGCTTGGCCGGCGTTCCAAAGGCGTTTCCGCCCGAGGGCCTGGTGGCCGCGGTGATGGCCCGTCTGCCGGTTCAACCGGCACGGAGGACCCGTCTCGCCCAACTTTTCTCGTCGTCGAATGTAATTAGGCTGACTTCAAAGGAAACCCGGGGCAGCAACCCGGGGAAGTTCACAACGGCCCACGACAATACCGAACCCGGGCCATTTCTCAGGGGTGCGAACATGACTGAACAGCAGCGCGGTTCCTTCGGCAAGCGCAAGGTTTGGATTGGCGCCGGCATCGCCGCGGCAGCCGCGATCGTCGTGGTGTCGTCCGGCGTGGTTGACTTCCCGCCCGGCGTCCAAGAACGTCACCGGCACGATCGTGCCGGCGGTGCGTTATCAGGCACCTCAAATGAACGCTGGCGACGTCAAGGTCGGTGACCAGTCCGGTGGTCAGGCCGGGTCGGCGACGTCGATCGACCGGTCGGGCGTGTCGGCGCAGGACGCTGACGCTCGCGAACGCCGCTCGATCGCCAGCTCCGCTCGGGACGCTAGCTCCGCTCGGGACGCAGCTCCGCTCGGGACGGCAAGCTCCGCTCGGGACGGGCAAGCTCCGCTCGGGACGCTAGCTCCGCTCGGGACGCAAGCTCCGCTCGGGACGCAAGCTCCGCTCGGGACGCAAGCTCCGCTCGGGACGCCAGCGTACGCCGCGTCGGGAGCGCAATGCGGTCGACGGTCCGCTCGGGACGCTAGCTCCGCTCGGGACGCTAGCTCCGCTCGGGAGCGCAAGCTCCGCTCGGGATGCCAGCTCCGCTCGGGACGCAAGCTCCGCTGCGGATGGGCAGCGCAACGCGGCGATGGGCAGCGCAATGCGGTCGACGCTCAGCGCAACGCTCGCGGATGGGCAGCGTAACGCTCGCGGATGGGCAGCTCACGCGTCGACGGCCAGCGCAACGCGGCGCGATCGGGCAGCGCAAGCGCCGCTCGGGACGCTCGTTCGGCGCAGGACGCGCGCAATGCGCTCGATGCCGCCGCGAAGAAATAGCTCCAGAAAACTCGATTACAGTCCAGGCAGCACGAAGTCCTGGTGACACCCACAAACCGCCGGCCGTCGTGCCGGCGGTTTGCATTTCTTGGCGCCGAACCCGTATCCTCGCCGGGTCGTTAAGTCTAGGGGAGGGGTAACGTGCGCTATCGCGTCGCATGCCTGCTGTTGGCGCTGTTGCCGACCACCGCTATTGCCGACGAGAGCCCCGTCAGAATTTCGTGGGAATCAACGAAGGATCTCCACCTCCATTATTACGATTCCCTGAGCTTCCTCGCACCGCACGCGGTGCGTACATTCACCAATTCCCTCGCGTGGCAGCGTCGCATGTTCGGGTGGGCGCCGTCGGAACCCACGACCGTGCTGCTGCAGGATTTCACCGACTACGGAAACGCCCACACCTATGCAGCGCCGCGCAGCCTGCTGATTTTCGACGTTGCGCCGCTGTCGCTCGCGTTCGAGACGTTTCCCGCCAGCGAGCGCATGTATTCGCTGATGAATCACGAGTTGATCCACGTGGTGCAAAGCGACATCGCTTCCGAGCAGGATCGGCGCTGGCGTCGGTTCTTTTTGGGGAATGTCCCCGCGCAGTCGCAGAATCCCGAATCGATTCTCTACAGCTATCTCACGACGCCGCGCTTCACGACCCCGCGCTGGTGGGCGGAGGGCGGCGCGGTCTTCTTCGAGACCTGGATGGGCGGCGGGCTGGGACGCGCGCAGGGCGGCTACGACGAGATGGTGTTCCGGGCGATGGTCCGGGACGGCGCCCATTTCTACGATCCGCTGGGCCTCGCGTCCCGCGGTGTCCTGGTCGATTTCCAGACCGGCGCGAACGCCTATCTGTACGGGACGCGCTTCATTTCGTGGCTTGCGTACGCCTATTCTCCGGAGAAGGTCGTCGAATGGTACAAGCGCGATGAGGGCAGCGAGCGCTATTACTCGGACGAGTTTTTGCGCCTGTTCGGACTTCCGCTCGAGCAGGCCTGGCAGGACTGGATCAAGTTCGAGCACGAATTCCAGGAGAAGAATCTCGCCGAGGTGCGGAAGTTCCCGATTACGCCGCATCGAAAACTGGGGGGGGCGGCAGCAGGCTCCGTGTCGCGCACGTACTACGACGAGGCGACCGGAATCCTGTACGGGGGGTTTCGGTACCCTGGCGTCGTCGAGTACGTCGGCGCGGTGAATACGCGCGACGGCACGGTTCGACGGCTTGCCGACATCAAGCGGGCAATGTCGTACAAGGTGACTTCGCTGGCCTACGACCCGGGCACCGGGACCGTTTTTTTCACCAACGACAACAAGGATTTTTATTCGCTGAGGGACCTCATGGCGGTGGACGTGCGGACGGGGGAGGAAGCGAACCCTGATGAAGCACGGGCGGATCGGCGAGATCGTCTTCAATCCGGTCGACCGGGCGCTCATCGGAGTGCGCCATGCCGATGGCCTCGCCGACGCTGGTCCGCGTGCCGCCGCCGTACGACCTCTATTACGAGATCCACACGTTTCCCGTACGGCGTCGTCCCCTACGACCTCGACATTTCGCCGGATGGACGATTGATTTCGGCCTCCGTGGCGGAGGTCAGCGGCGATCAGTTCCTGCGCGTGTGGGAGTTGAAGAAGGTCCTGTCCGGCGACCTGACGCCGCTCTCGGAATTTCGCTTCGGGCAATCCGTTCCGGAGAGCTTCGCTTTTTCGAAGGACGGCCGTTACCTGTTCGGCAGCAGCTATTACACCGGAGTGTCCAACATCTTCCGGTACGAAGTCGCGACCGGCGCGGTCGAGGCGGTTTCCAACGCGGAAATCGGCTTCTTCCGGCCGGTGCCGCTCGCCGACGGTCGGCTGGTGATCCTGAATTACACGGCCGACGGTTTCGCTCCGGCAATCATGGACCCCCATCCCATTGCGGACGTCGAGCGCGATCAAGTTCCTGGGGACCGAGGTCGCCGAAAAGTATCCGATCGTGAAAACGTGGCAGGTGCCGCCGCCGAGCACGGTCGACGACGAAAAGCTGGTCACGAAACAGGGGCCGTACGTGCCGCTGCGCAGCATCGGCCTGGAGAACGCCTATCCCGTGCTGCAGGGCTACAAGAACTCGGCGGCGATCGGTTATCGATTCAACTTCGCCGACCCGCTCAATTTTGCCAGCCTGGGCGTGACGGTGGCCTACTCGCCGAGCGACAGTCTTCCCAGCAACGAGCGCGGCCACGTGGACATTGCCGGACGCTACCTGTCCTGGAAGGCGGCCCTCTCCTGGAACAGGCCGGACTTCTACGACCTGTTCGGGCCCACCAAGCGCAGCCGCAAAGGCTATGCGGCCAAGCTGGGGTACGACTGGAACCTGATCTACGACGAACCGCGGCGGCTGGATCTCCTGCTCGATTTCGCCTACTACGACCAGATCGACACGCTGCCCAACGCCCAGAACGTCACGACCGACTTCACGCGGCTCGTCACCGGCGAGGCACGCCTCCAATACACCGACGTGAAGCGTTCGATCGGCGCCGTCGACGATGAGAAGGGCGTGACGTGGGCGCTGGACTACACCGGCAGCCGGGTGAACGGTCAGGTCACGCCCCAGATGCGCGGCGAATTCGATCTCGGTTTCGCGCTGCCCGTCGCGAATTCGTCGCTGTGGCTGCGGAGCGCCGCCGGTGTGGCCAACGGCGATCGCAACAGCACCGTCGCCAATTTCTACTTCGGCGGATTCGGCAACAACTACGTCGACGACAAAACCATCAAGCGCTATCGCGAATACGATTCGCTGCCAGGATTCGGGATCGACCAGATCAGCGCGCTCAGCTTCGTGCGCGAGCTGGTCGAGTTCGACCTGCCGCCCTACGTCTTCGAGTCGGCCGGCACGCCAAGCCTTTATCTCAACTGGCTCCGGCCGTCCGTATTCGTGGCGGGCTTGTGGTCGGACCCCGGAAACGCGGCTCTTCGCAAGGACTACGCGAGCATCGGCGCCCAGGTCGACATGCGCATCAGCGTTCTCCACTGGTACGGCATGACGCTTTCCGCGGGCTACGCCGTCGGGTATCAGGGCAGGCAGCGCGCCGGTACCGAGTGGATGGTCTCGCTCAAGATCATGTAGCGCAGATGCCGCGCCGATTCGACGCCTGACATGCCGGCCGACGTCCTCGAGCACGCGGTCGTCGGGCTTGCGCCGGTTCTCTCGTTTCTCGCCGCACTGCTTTTTCTCGACAGCTACAAGCTGGTGTCGATGCGCGCAGTGGTCGCGGTGCTGGTCTGCGGGCTGCTGGCCGCGGCCGCGAGCTACGAGGTGAATGGAGGATTGCTGCGCGCCAGCGGTTCCGGGCTCGAACTCTACTCGAGATATGCGGGGCCTGTCGTCGAGGAGCTGTTCAAGGGCCTGGTCGTCGTCGTCCTCATTCGCACCCACCGGATCGGTTTCCTGGTGGATGCCGCGATCTTCGGCTTCGCGGTGGGGACGGGCTTTGCGATCGTCGAGAACCTCTGGTACCAGCACCTCGTCCCCGACGCGGGCCTCGGCACGTGGATCGTGCGCGGATTCGGCACCGCCATCATGCACGGGGGTACGACCGCGATTTTCGCGATGATGGGACTGGCGATGCTCGAGAAAGGGCAGAAGACTCTCATCGCATTGCTGCCGGGATTCGCGCTTGCCGTCCTGCTGCATTCGGGGTTCAACCACATGTACGTGTCGCCAAGGCTCTCGACCCTTGTGGTCCTGGCGGTGCTGCCGCCGGTCATGTTCTGGGTGTTCCACCGCAGCGAACAGGCGGTCGCCGACTGGCTCGGTCACGGCTTCGACGCGGATGCGCGGATGCTGGAGCTCATCACCTCCGGCGGTCTCTCCGACTCACCCACGGGCCGGTACCTCCATTCGCTCAAGCGACGGTTCCGTGGTCCGGTGGTCGCGGATCTCCTCTGCTATCTGCGGGTCCATACGGAACTCGCTCTCCGCGCCAAGGGCGTCCTCCTGATGCGCGAGAACGAATTCGACATTCCGGTCGACGACGAAACGCGGGCCAAGTTCGCCGAATTGCGCTATCTCGAGCGGAGCATCGGCAAGACCGGTCTCCTCGCCATCCACCCGCTGCTTCACCTGAGTCACAAGGACCTGTGGCAGCTCAACATGCTGGACGAATCGTGATTCGCATCGCCAATCGATGATCGGGCGCGAGCAGCGTCGCGCGCCACGGCGACCGGCCTCGCGGTGCCGCGTGCTGGATTGGATGTGCCGGCGCGCGATCGGTTTTCCGTCGAGTTTCCCGACGCGCGGAACGGTTAACGCGGCAGCAGCGCGCGCAATGCGCCCCACTGTGCGAAGAATTGGACGGCTTCCGGACTGCGCTCCAGCGCGCTGACGACATAGACGCCCCACGCTGCGCCTCCCGCCGCGTAGAAACCGGCTGCCGCGCCGCCAGCCGCGATCCAGCCGAGCGCTCCCCCGCCGACGGCGACTGCGCCTATCGCGAGGCCGCCCAGGGCGAAACCGCCAAGCGAGAGTCCGCCGAAGGCGACGATGCCGACTGCCAGTCCTCCGACGGCGAGGACGCCGCGCGCCAGCCCGCCAACGGCAACGATGCCCGTCGCCATGTCGCCGACGGCGAGCACGCCTTTCGCGTGTCCGCGCATTTCGCCACGCGCAGGGTCGGGTCCCGTCGCAATGCACCATAGGGGTAGCCCGAGGTACTCGTAGCTGCTGCGGCGGCGAACGCCGCGCACTTGGATCGGCATGGTCGAGCCCTCGACCGAATGCACCGGCCGGAAGCGTTCAGCGGAAGGCATCGGATGTCCTCCGTCGCAGGGAAAGGTTGGCTTGCATCATGAATCTTCGGCCTTGGCGAGGGTTCGGCGCCTACCAGGAGGCTTCGCGACGATACCGCGCCGGGCAAGCGCGTCGCGCAGGAGGAATTCAATCTGCGCGTTGACGCTCCGAAGGTCCGCCTGGGCGAGCCGCTCCAGCTCGGCCCACACGTTCGGGTCGATCCGGAGCAGGAACGCCTTCTTGTCGGCCATCGTCAGCGCCCCTGATTTGCTTTCCTTGTGCACGGGATCAGGAGACGTTCCGAAAGCGCGCGTAAAGCGTTCCGATCCACAGCCCGATAACGGCCAGAAAGCCGACGAACAGCATCCAGAAGTGCTCGACGGGCAAACGCGGCGGCGAGAAACCGTTGGCGATCACCAGAACGTGGTGCAGAGCGGCGACGAAAAGGGCGAGCAGGCCGCCCAACCAGGCGCCGTGCGCCGAAAGCACATTCAGCGTGGCGGCCCGGCGGGCGGGGTCGAGCCAGTACGCCTTGTGCGGGATGTTGATCGCGTTCGCGTGAATTCGTGGCAGAAGGCCGATCATTGCCGCCACCACGATCGGGAGCCCCAGCGCGAACGCGAGCATGAACACGAGGTAACTGCCCCGCGTCATGAAGGCGTTCGCCTGATTTCCCGGACCGAAATGCGATGCGACATGCTCCGGCAATGCCACCGACGTCGCCGCGATATAGGCCCCGGCAGCGGCGAGGCAGAATGCAAAGAAGAACCAGGCGAGCCGACGCATGGATGTCTCTTCGTGGTGTCGCGGAAGGTACGCGCGGGCGGTGCGCTAGCGGCGCGTGAGGAAGCCGGCGACGAGGCCTGCGGCAACGCCAAGCGCGAGCCCGACGGACGCGTAGCCCAATGCGACACCCAGCGCCGTTCCGGCGCCGACGCCTGCGGCGATCCACAGCCCCCCTGCATTCCTCGCGAGCGCGTTCATTGCGATCCTTTCGTCAGTTGTAGAGCGTGCCGGTGTTGACGACGGGCTGCACGTCGGATTCCGCGCACAGCACGGTCATCAGGTTGTTCACCATCGAAGCCTTGCGCTCGTCGTCGAGCTCCACGACCTTCTTGGCCGAGAGTTCGTTCAGCGCCATCTCGACCATCGACACGGCACCGGTCACGATCTTCGAGCGGGCGGAGATGATGGCCTCGGCCTGCTGCCGGCGCAGCATCACCTGCGCGATCTCCGGCGCGTACGCGAGGTGGGTGAGACGTGCTTCCTCGACGACCACGCCCGCCTTGTCGAAGCGCGCCTGCAGTTCGCGGACGAGCGCCTTGACCACGACGTCGGCGCTTGCGAGCAGGGTCGGCTCGCGGTTGGCCGGCGCGTGACTCTCGTCCTCGTCGTACGCGAACGACGAGGCGAGATGGCGCACGGCGGCCTCTGCCTGAAGCTTGACGTAGAGTTCGTAGTCGTCGATATCGAAATTGGCCATCGCCGTGTCGTCCACACGCCAGACCACGACCGCGGCGATCTCGATGGGGTTGCCGCGCTTGTCGTTGACCTTGAGCCGCTCGCCGTTGAGGTTGCGGGCGCGAAGCGAGATCTTCTTGCGCGTGTAGAACGGATTGGTGCCGCGCAATCCGGTGACGCGCGTCGTCCCTTTGTAGGCGCCGAAGAGCTGCAGGATCGCCGCTTCGTTCGGCTGCAGCGTATAGAGCCCGCCCAGCACCAGCGCCGCGACGACGAAGAGCAGGGCACTCTCGATGAAGGGCCACGCGCCGGCGGCGTGGTAACCCGACGCGGTGATCGCGCTCCAGAACACGTAGACCGCATACGCCATCATTCCCAGCCCGACGCCGAGCCAGGCGAAGCCGTTGAACGTCGTTACAGGCGTTTCCTGATGGACGTTCCCGCTGGACGGGACCGCATTGCCTGCCATGGTCGACCTCCTCGAATACGCCGCACCGGCATCGCAAATGCGGTGCCCGGGCGTGCATAGCAAAATGATATCATTGATATATCGACTGCTGTCAAGAGGCCCGTCGTCGAGGCCCGGCCTTGCGGAGGACCACGGCCGCGGGCGTGCGCCTCGGGCAAGGGCGCCGGCCCGTTCATCGGGCGGCGCCCAAAAAAAAGGCGGGCCCGAAGGCCCGCCCGAAAAGGGGACGCGTTACCGTTACCCGATCGTCACCGGAATGAAGATGCGCGCGTCTTCTCGCTGCACGAGAAGCGCGACCGTCTTTCCGGATTTGCCGATCAGTTCCCGGAGCTGCTCGGGACTCTTCACCGGCACGTTGTTGACGGCGACGATCACGTCGCCCTGACGCACGCCGGCCTTAAGCAGCGGCGCCCGCGACATCCTCGACAACGACGCCGTTCGCCACGTCACCGGATTTCTTCTCCTCCGGCGAAAGCGGTCGCACCGCGACGCCAAGCTTGCCCTTGGCCGCTTCGCCCTTCGCCGATGCGACGTTCGTCTTGTCCGGGAGTTCGCCGACCGTTGCCGTCAGCTCCTTTGCCTTGCCGTCGCGCCACACGCCAAGCGTTGCCTTCGCGCCAGGCTTCAGCTGCGCAACCAGCGGCGGCAAATCCGACGAACGCGAGATGTCCTTGCCGTCGAACTTGAGAATGACGTCACCGGGCTCGATTCCCGCCTTTGCCGCCGGGCTGTCCTTGCCGACCGAGCTCACGAGCGCGCCGCCGGGCGACTTCAGCCCGAAATTCTCGGCCAATGCCTGGCTCACCTCCTGGATCGTCACGCCGAGGCGGCCATGGCTCACCTTGCCGCTTTGCTGGATCTGTTCCTTCACGTCGATCGCGACGTCGATCGGCACTGCGAACGCGAGTCCCTGGAAACCGCCGCTGCGGCTGAAGATCTGCGAGTTGACGCCGATCACCTCGCCCTTGAGATTGAACAGCGGGCCACCCGAGTTGCCGGGATTCACGGCGGCGTCGGTCTGGATGAAGGGAACGGCGGCGTCTCCCGGCAGCGCGCGCCCCTTGGCGCTGACGATGCCGGAAGTCACGGTGTTCTCGAGTCCGAACGGGGCGCCGATCGCGACGACCCACTCGCCGACTCGCGTCGACGCGGGATTTCCGATCTTCACCACCGGCAGATCCTTCGCGTCGATCTTGAGCACCGCGATGTCGGTGGTCTTGTCGCTGCCGAGAACCTTGGCCTTGAACTCGCGCTTGTCGACGAGCCGCACGTTGACTTCGTCGGCGTTGGCGACCACGTGCGCGTTGGTCAGGATCACGCCGTTCGCGTCGACGATGAAGCCGGAGCCCGTCCCCATCGACGGACCCTGCGACGGCGGTTGCGGCATGCGGAAGCCGCGGAACTGCGGCGGCATTCCATCGTCTTCCTCGTCGTCTGGCATGCCGGGCATGCCGCGGGCGGCGACCTTGCGACCTTCGTGCACGACGCTGATCTGCACGACGGCGGGGCCATGCTTCGCGACCAGCGCGCTGAAATCGGGCAGCCCGACGACGGAATCCGGCGTCGTCGCCACGGCGACGGCCGGCGGCGACGTTGCGGCGCCGGCGGGCTTGATCGTGCCCGTTCGATCTGCGATCACGGCGCCGGCGGCAAACGCACCGACGACCGCCAGCGCGACGGCGCTGCGTTTGAACGTGTTCACTTGCATCGATTTCTCCTGGAATGGGAATCGGGGCCGGGGTCCATTGCCCCGGTTGCCGCCCAAGGTAGGAGCGAAGACTTAAGGCAGACTTAAGAGTGCAATGGGGAAAGCGGGCCACCGCATTGGCGAGTCGAATCGCGCGCTACCGCGGCACATTCCCGCCCAGGTCGTGCACCAGCCGCCGGTAGACCGCGTTTTCGCGCAGCCGGGGATCGCCAGCGCGAGGAGGAGGGCGGAGACTGTCCGCCCAGGCCAATCTTGCCACGGGAAGGAATCCCGGGCGAGCGCAGGTCAGGTGTTGCGCCACATCATGATCAACGTGTTGTCGCGCTTCACGTAGTGATGGAACAGCGCCGCGAGGGCGTGCAGTCCGATCAGGAAGTAGCCGATCGACGCAACGGTCTCGTGAATTTCCTTGTACGTTTTCGCCAGCCCCTTGTCGGGGCCGACCAGCGGCGGCAGGTCGAAATTCAGGAAATGCACGTCGTCGCCCTTTGCGCTCACCGTCAACCAGCCGAGCACGGGCAGCCCGATCATCAGCACGTACAACGCGAAGTGCGCGACGCCCGCCAGACGCGTTTCCCATGCGGCGGGGGGCGGCTCGATTTGCGGCGCGGGGCCCGACGCGCGACCCAGCATGCGCAGCCAGACGAGCCCGAACACCGACAGGCCGAGCAGGTAGTGCCAGGTCGCCATGTCGGCGCGCAATGCGCTTCCCTTCGGCGACAGCGACTTCAAGTCCATCGTGGCATAGGTCGCGACAATCAGCAGCACCATCAGCCAATGAAAGGTGATTGCGAGCGATCCGTACCGCGCGGTCGTGTTTCTCCAGCCCATGTTCCTGCCTTTCTGTGCGAGAGGGAATTTGCGCTACGATTTTGGCGCAGCAATCGGAAAACGCACGGTCACCGCCAGGCCTTCCCCCGCAGCTCCGGCAAGTCCGGGACCAAGCGAGATGGTCGCATCGTGCCGCTCGGCAATGCGCTTGGCGATCGCAAGGCCGAGCCCGCTGCCCGGAACACCGGTCGCGCCGCCGGGCGCCGCCCGGTAAAACCGATCGAAGACGCGTGCGCGCTCGCTCGCCGGAATGCCTGGGCCGGAGTCGCAAACGGAGACGACTGCGTCGTCCTCCGCCTTCTCGACGCTCACGTCGACACGGCCGTCCGGGGGAGTGTATCGGACGGCGTTGTCCACGAGATTCGAGAGGAGCGCGCGCAGGGCGGTCGCGTCGCCATCGACGACCACCGGAGCGGCGGCGGGATCTTCGGCGGCCCTGCCGGTCATGCCGAGATCGACGCCGCGCGCGACGGCGATCGCCGTCTGGTCGGCAACCACGCTGCGTGCGAGTTCTCCCAGGTTTACGGGCGCGGAGCTACGCTCTGCGATGCCCGGCTCCTCGCGCGCGAGGGTGAGAAGCTGCTCGACGAGATGCGTCGCGCGCGCGAGGCCGGCCCGCAGCTCGGTGAGCGCCGCGCGCCGTTCGGCGTCCGATTCCGCGCGTTCGGCAAGCTGCGCCTGCAGGTCGACGGCGGTGAGCGGCGTGCGCAGCTCGTGCGCTGCGTCGGCGATGAACGCGCGCTGCGCGCCGAGCGCGCGATCGAGCCGGGAGAGGAGGCCGTTCAATGCCTGCGCGAGCGGCCGCACTTCACTCGGAAGCCCTGCTTCGTCGACCGGCGCCAGCCCGCCGGGCACGCGCTTGCCCACGGCGGCGGCAAGGCGGGCCAGCGGGGCGAGTCCCCGTGCAACGCCGATGCCGATGAAGAGCGCCAGCAGCGGCGCCACGACCAGCAGCGGAACGATCGTGCGCAGCGCCATGCTGGCGGCGAGCGCGCGACGCGCGCTCATGGGCTGCGCGACCTGCACGACCTGGTCGCCGGCGAGCGTGCTGAACACGCGCCAGGCGCCGGCCGGCGTCGTGACGGTATTGAAGCCGAGCCGCGCGTATTGCGGCAGCGGTTGCTGCGGCTGGGAGACGAAGAGCTGGATGCCGTTGCGGTCCCAGACCTGAACCACGAGGGCGTCGTCGCCGACCGCAAGCCCGCCCGGTGTTCCGGCGAGCGGAATCCCGGTGAGCGATGCCGCCATCTGCCGCAACTGGTAGTCGAATATCTCGTTGGCCTCTTCGCGGGCCCGCAGGTACGTGGCGACCGCGGCGGCGGCGACCGCGACGACGAGACCGGCCGCGAGCCAGACCAGAAGCGTCCGCCGAATCGAGCGCGTCGCCGTCATCGCCGTTCCGCGTCGCGTCGCGCGACCGTCCACCCCACACCGCGCACGTTTCGGATCGTGTCGGGCGGCAGCTTGCGGCGCAGCGCATGCAGGTGGACCTCGACCGCGTTGCTGCCGATCTCCTCGTTCCAGCCGTAGAGCTTTTCCTCGAGCTGCGCGCGCGAGAGCACCGCGCCGGGGCGGGCGAGCAGCGCTTCGAGGAGGGCAAACTCGCGCGCCGACAGCGTCACCTGTTCACCGTTGACCCGGACCTCCCGCGCGGCGGGGTCGAGCGCGATGTCGCCGAACGTAACGACGGGCGCCGCCCGCCCGGACTGGCGGCGAAGCAGCGCTCGAATGCGCGCGGCGAGCTCGCTCAACTCGAAGGGCTTCAGACAGATAATCGTCGGCACCGGCGTCGAGGCCCGCGACACGGTCGGCGACGGCATCTCGCGCCGTCACGATCAGCACGGGCCGCGCGTCGCCGCGCCGGCGCATGCCGCGCAGCACGTCGAGGCCCTCCCTGCGCGGCAGGCCCAGGTCGAGAAGCAGCAGGTCGTGAACGTTCTCGGCCAGCGCGATTTCGGCTTCCCGGCCATCGCGCGCCCAGTCGACCGCGAATCCGTCCTTGCGCAGGCCGCGACGCACGGACTCGCCGATCATCACGTCGTCCTCGGCGAGGAGCAGGCGCATCCTGGACCGATCCGCGCCGGATCGCGTCAGGACTTCGGTTCGAATTTGAGCGAGGCCGAGTTCATGCAGTAACGCAGTCCCGTCGGCTCGGGTCCGTCCTCGAACACGTGGCCGAGATGGGCGTCGCACGCCGCGCACACGACCTCGGTGCGGCGCACGAGCCAGCTCGAGTCGTCTTCCTTGCGCACGTTCTCCGGCGCGAGCGGCGCGTAGAAGCTGGGCCAGCCGGTGCCCGAATCGAACTTGGCGGCCGAATCGAAGAGTGGCACGCCGCAGCACACGCAGCGGTACATGCCTTCGGCGTGGTTGTCCCAGAACTCGCCCGTGAACGCGCGTTCGGTACCTTTCTTGCGCGCGATCTTGTACTGCTCCGGTGTGAGCTCCTCTTGCCATTCGGCGTCGGACTTGTTGACCTTGGCAACCATGAGGTTTCTCCTGCTAGAGCGGACATCCGATGCGCCGCCGGGGATGGTCGGAGCCGGCGGCAGCGCCCTTACGCCGCACGACGATCAGGCAATGCGGGTTCAAGTATAGTTGAGGCCTGCCGCGTCGCTGCAAGCAAGCCTTGGATACCGTTCACGCCGACCCGTTCCGCCACGATGTGAAGGTCATCGGGCTGATCGGTCTCGCCCACGGGCTTTCGCATTTTTTCCAGCTGGCCCTGCCCTCGATGTTCCCGCTGCTGCGGGCCGAGTTCGACGTCTCGTTCGCGGCGCTCGGCGCGCTGGCGGGTGTGTTCTATCTCGCAAGCGGCCTGACCCAGTTCGCGGCCGGGTTCGCCGTCGACCGCTTCGGTGCCCGTCCGGTGCTGCTTGGAGGGCTCGCGCTGCTCGCCGGTGGAACGGTCGTCGCGAGCCTCGCGCCAGGCATTCTCTGGCTCTACCCGATCGCCGCGCTGATGGGGGTCGGCAACGGCGTGTTCCATCCTGCGGACTTCGCCATCCTCAATGCCAACGTCACGCCGAGGCGGCTTGGCCACGCGTACAGCACGCACGGCATCGGCGGCAACCTGGGCTACGCGCTCTCTCCCGTCGTGAGCTACGCATTAGGATCGCTGTTCGGCTGGCGAGCGGCGCTGGCACTTTTCGGCGTCGTCGGACTGATCGCTCTCGGCTTGTTGGCGACGCAGCGCGCCGCGCTCGTCTCGCACAGGGCCGCGGATGCCGGGACGCACACGCTGCGGGGGAGCATTCCCTTGTTCCTGCAGCCGGCGATCCTTCTCTGTTTCGGCTATTTCGTCTTCCAGACCATTGCCGGCACGGGGCTGCAGACGCTGGGGTCACTGGCGCTCAATGTCACGTTCGCGGTCCCGCTCGCACTGGCCGCGTCGGCGATAACCGCCTACCTCCTGGGCAGCACGGCCGGGATATTGGCCGGAGGATTTCTGGCGGCGCGCACGACCCATCACGACCGCCTCGCCGCTGCGGGGCTCTTTGCGGGCGCGCTGCTGATCGGCATCGTTGCGACCGGCATCGTCGGCCATGCACTGTTGCTTCCGCTCTTCGCAACGATCGGTTTCGTGCTTGGCGGGACCGGCCCATCGCGCGACCTCATCGTGCGCAACGCCACGCCGCGAGGCGCAGCGGGGCGTGTTTACGGGTTCGTGTACTCGGGACTCGACACCGGCGCGACGATTGCGCCCATATGGTTTGGCGCGATGCTCGATCATGGCATGGGACGCGGCGTCTTCCTCGCGATCGCCCTGGTCCTGCTGGTCGCGATTGGCACCGTGATCCGGATCCGCACCGCGGGCCGCGGTCTGCCGGCAACTTCCGCATAGGGAGTCCCCTTGGATCTCGGCATCGCGGGGCGCACCGCGCTCGTCTGTGCTGCGAGCAAAGGGCTCGGTCGTGGCTGTGCGGAGGCGCTTGCCGTCGCGGGCTGCGACGTGACGATCGTCGCGCGGACCGAAGAGGCGCTGCGCGATACGGCCGCGGAGATCGGCGCCCGCGCGGGACGCGCCGTCCGTTGGGTCGCATGCGACATCACGACGACCGAGGGTCGAGTCAAGGCGCTTGCCGCGTGCCCGCAACCCGACATTCTGGTCAACAACGCGGGCGGGCCGCCGCCGGGCGATTTTCGCGACTGGGATCGCGCTGCCTGGATCCGTGCGCTCGACGCCAACATGCTGACGCCGATCGAGCTCATCAAGGCAACCGTCGACGGCATGATCGCGCGCCGGTTCGGTCGCATCGTCAACATCACGTCCGGTGCGGTAAAGGCGCCGATCGAGTTCCTGGGACTGTCCAACGGCGCGCGTTCGGGTCTCACGGGATTTGTCGCCGGACTCTCTCGCAGCATCGCGCGGCACAACGTGACCATCAACAACCTGCTGCCGGGGCCGTTCGACACGGACCGCCTGCGCACGACGATGGCGTCCCGCGCGAAGCAGGCCGGCAAGTCGTTCGAAGAAGCGCTCGCAGCGGGACGCGCGGCGAACCCGGCGGGGCGCTTCGGCACGATCGAGGAATTCGGCGCCGCCTGCGCCTTTCTTTGCAGCGTGCACGCCGGGTACGTCGTCGGCCAGAACCTGCTCCTGGATGGCGGCCAGTATCCCGGAACGTTCTGATCCTGCCCCGATGATCGACTTTTACTACTGGCCGACACCCAACGGGGACAAGGTCGCGATCTTTCTCGAGGAAACGGGGCTCCCGTACAGCCTGAAGCCGGTCAACATCTCGAAGGGGGAGCAGTTCGATCCCGCCTTTCTGCGGATTGCGCCGAACAATCGCATCCCGGCAATCGTCGACCACGCGCCGGCCGATCGCGGCGCGCCGCTGTCGCTGATGGAGTCGGGCGCGATTCTCGAATACCTTGCGGCGAAGACCGGCAAGCTCCAGCCGCGCGATTTCCGCGGCATGTGGGAATGCCGCCAATGGGTGTACTGGCAGATGGGCAACCTCGGTCCGATGGCCGGACAGAACCATCATTTCGCGCACTATGCTTCCGAAAGCGTTCCGTACGCGATCGACCGCTACGTGCGCGAGACGGGCAGGCTCTATCGCGTGCTCGACCGGCGTCTCGCGGACCGCCCGTACCTTGCGGGCGAGTATTCAATCGCCGACATCGCGAGTTACCCGTGGGTCATTCCCGAACGGCAGGCGCAGGACATCGACCTGTTTCCGCACCTCAAGCGCTGGAAGGCAGACATTCGTGCACGCCCGGCCGTACAGCGCGTCCTCGAGATCGCGAAGAGCGTCAATACCGGGCCCACGGTCACCGACGACGAAGCGCGACGGGTCCTGTTCGGACAGAGCAAGGATACGGTGACGTAGCGCTGCATCGCCGCCCGCGGCACCTGCGTCCCGTCACTTCCGGGCCGCCTCGAGCGGGCGCCATTCCTCGATGTGGAGGCGTGCGACGACGCGGAAGCCGTCGTTGCCGCGCGGTTCGATCACGGCGGCTTCGCCCTCCGCGAGATAGGGTCCGCCGACGACCGCGCGATACGGATTGCCGTGGCCCACGATCGCGAGATTCGTGGCACCCCGTACCGGGGTCGACAGCAGTTCGCGCAGCGCCGCATATCGCCAGGGCGAATCGGTCTGCGACGGTTCGCCGCGGACGGCAGGCGACGAAGTGGCACGGCCGAAGATCAGCTGCGCGGTTTCCATCGTCCGACAGAACGGGCTCGCGAGCACGTCGCCGACCGGAATCGCAAGCGCATTCAGCGCCGCACCGAGCGCTCGCGCATCGGTGCGGCCCCGGTCCGTCAGATTGCGCTGCGTCGCGCAGTCCTCGTAGCCCGTCATCCTTTCGTCGTTCTGGCCGAAGTCGGTGGCGGCGTGCCGGAAGTAGAGGATGTAGCCGCCACTGCGCAGCGCCGCGACGAGCGCCGGGCCGCGAAGTCCCTCCTGCGTCGCCGCGGTCGCCTGCGCAGAAACGGACGGAGCGCCCGTCAGCAAGGCGCAGAGTGCGATCGCCGCGATGAAGATCCACCACCACGCGGACGCCTCCGCAATGCGACTGCGAGGGACACCCCGAGACGCGCCTGCGCGAACGGTCGTCGGGCCCGCACCGCGGACAATCATGTGCCGCGAACCTTGACGCGTGACAGCGAAGCAGCTGCGATGCCCTCGGTCCG
This sequence comes from uncultured beta proteobacterium, assembly GCA_963726765.1. Lineage (GTDB taxonomy): Bacteria > Pseudomonadota > Gammaproteobacteria > Burkholderiales > Casimicrobiaceae > CAIWHR01. The sequence continues at coordinate 109,743 of CAVSDH010000005.1, forward strand.
TGTCACAGCATCGGCAGCGCGCTCGAGATCGGGGTCCGCGTCGAAGGCGACGTCGCCGTCGGGTTCCGCATGGCCGGTGGCCCGCACGGCGGCGAAGTCGAACAGCGTCCGATCCATCAGGTGCGAAGGCACGACGGTGGCCATTGCGTTGGCGATCGATTCGATGCGACCCGGATGCTTCTTCTCCCATTCGCGCAGCAGCAGGGTCACCTGCCGGCGCTGCAGATGCTCCTGCGATCCGCAGAGATTGCACGGGATGATGGGGAACTCCATGAGATCCGCGTATCGCGCGAGGTCGCGCTCGCGGACATAGGCGAGCGGGCGGATCACGACGTGCCGGCCGTCGTCGGACACGAGTTTGGGCGGCATCGTCTTCAGCTTTCCGCCGAAGAACAGGTTGAGGAAGAATGTCGCGAGAATGTCGTCGCGATGGTGGCCCAGCGCGATCTTCGTCGCACCGATTTCGCCGGCCACGCGGTACAGCACGCCGCGGCGCAGCCGCGAGCACAGCGAGCACATCGTCCCGCCCGCCGGAATGACGCGTTTCACGACGCTGTAGGTATCCTGCGTGACGATCCGGTACGGTATGCCGCGCGCCTCGAGATAGCGCGGCAAGACGTCGGCCGGAAAGCCCGGCTGCTTCTGGTCGAGGTTTACCGCGATGATCTCGAAGGGAACCGGCGCGCGCTCTCGCAAGGATTGCAGGATGTCGAGCAGTGCGTAGCTGTCCTTGCCGCCGGACAGGCACACCATCACCCGGTCTCCGGGCGCGATCAGTCCGTAGTCGCCGATCGCCTCGCCGACCTGGCGGCGCAGGCGCTTTCGGAGCTTGTTGGCCTCGAATTCCGCCCGGCGCGGGTCGCGCGCCGGCGGCGATCTCGCGGCCGGAAAACCGAGGTGGGCGATATCGTCCATGATTCCGGCGCCATTCTACCGGGCGCGGCCCGGAGTACGTTCCCGATGGGTCGCTTCTCGGTCGCACCCGAGGGGACGCCGCCCGGCGCGCCGGGTTACCATAACGCTCGCGCAACGATACGGAGCGGGGGCCGCATGCAGACGATTCTCGTCGCCAATCCCAAAGGCGGCAGCGGAAAGACCACGGTGGCGACCAACGTGGCGGGGTGGCTCGCCGGGAAGCGCCAGCGGGTCGCGCTGGCGGATCACGACCCGCAGCGCTCCGCGACAGAGTGGCTGGAGCGTCGCCCCAGGCCGTTCCCCGCGATCGCCGGCCTGCCCTATGGCGCGCCGAAGAAGGCGTTGAAGGAGCTGGACCTGCAGTGGCTCGTGGTCGATTCGCCGGCCGGCCTGCACGGCGAGGATCTGCGGGAGGCCCTGAACCATGCCGACATCATGCTGGTGCCGCTCGCACCCTCGGTCTTCGACATGGCGGCGACCGCGCATTTCCTCGAAGCGGTCGCGCAGTACAAGGCCGTGAAGAGCGGCGAGGTGGCGATCGGCATCATCGCGATGCGCGTCGATTCGCGCACGCGGAGCGCCGCGGAACTCGACGAATTCCTGCAACATTTCGATTTCCCGCTGATCGCCCACCTGCGCGACACGCAGGTTTACGTCCACTGCGCGCGCGACGGCACGTCGGTCTTCGACCTGCCGCGCTCGCGCGCGGAACAGGATTGGGAGCAGTGGAAGCCGCTGGCGCGATGGATCGCGCGGCAGGCGGCACCCAAGTCCGGCTGACACGTCTTCGCGGCCGGAAAAGCAAAACGCCGGCGACTGCCGGCGTTTTGCCTGTAGCGTTGTGCCTTCGTTACTTCTTCGGCGCCATCGCGTCGGTGGCCTTGGGCGCGTCGGCGTCCTTGGTCGCGTCGGCGGCCTTGGCGGCCGCGTCCGTCGTTGCGGCGGCGGCTTCCTTCGCGGCGGCGGCGGCCTTGTCGGCGGCTTCCTTCGCGGCGGCCTGGGTCTTTGCTGCGGCTTCCTTGGCGGCCGCTTCGGCCTTGGCGGCGGCTTCCTTGCCGCTGTCGCCGCAGGCGGCGAGCGTGATGGCGAGGGCGGCGGCGGTCAGAACTGCAATGAGGCGGGACTTCATTTCCTGTTTCTCCTGGGTGCGTGGGGATGGGGGGTCCGAATCGACATGACGCGGGCCGAGCGTGATGCGTGAAACCATGGCCGACAATCGATAATTATAACCGATTTCCGCTGGTCACGAATCACCCCCGTACCGGGCGGCCGGTGAATCAGCCGCCCTTCACCGGCCCGAGCGGCGCGATCCAGACGGTTACGGCGAGAAAGACGACCGCGGCGCACGCGGCGACCGTCAGAACAAGGGGAAGGGTGGTGCCGTTGTAGGAGGCGCCTATCCATCCGCCGATCAGAGCGGCCGCGACCATGAGCAGGAACCCGAACAGGCCTGCGGCGGCTCCCGCGCGCTGGCGAAACGGAGCGACGCTTCCGACCTGTGCGCAGGGAAAGATGATTCCATGCGCGGTGAAGAAAACGAACTGGGGAGCGATGAGCGCGGCCCAGTGGCGCACGCCGCCGACGGCGAGCGCACTCATGACGAGCCCGGCGCCCAGCGCGAGCCACGCGCCGACCTTCATCGTTCCCACCACGCTGCGCCGGGCGAGCATCCGCCGGCACGCGATGGTCCCCGTCAGGTAACCCGACACGCAGAACGCGAAGCAGAGCCCGAACCACGCGGTCGGCACGCCCAGCACCTGGATCAGCACGAACGGCGAGCCCGAAATGAAGGCGAAAAGACCGCCATACGAGGCCGCTCCGGCGAGCGTGTACGCGCGAAACGCCGGCGACCGCAGAACGGCCGCATAGTTCGCGGCAAGTGCCTTCGGGCGCGTCGCGTGGGAATCGCGGTGAGGGTTCGTCTCGGCCAATTTCGCAAGCGTCATGACGAGAAGCGCAATGGTGATCGCGGTCACCACGGCAAATGTCGCGCGAAACCCGTACCGGACCTCCAGCACGCTGCCCAGGATGGGCGCCACGAGCGGCCCGATCGCCTGGATCGTCGATGCCCGTGCGAGCGCCCGCGCTCCCGACTGCGCATCGAAGACGTCGCGAACGATCGCGCGTGCGGCGACGACCACCGCGCAGCAGCCGATCGCCTGCACGAAGCGCGCGGCGATCAGGATCCCGATCGTGGGCGCCAGCGCGCAGGCGACGCACGCCACCGCGTAGAGCGCGAGCCCGGAAATCAGCACCGGGACGCGCCCGTAGCGGTCCGACACCGGGCCCGCGACGAGCTGCACGGCGCCGAATGCCAGCACGAAGACCGACAACGTGAGCTGCACGGTGGCGGCGGAGGTCGCGAACGTCCGGGTGAGGCCGGGCAGCGACGCGAGGTAGAAATCCGTCGCCAGCGGCTGCAGCATCAGGTAGAAGCCGATCAGGACCACCAGCGCGCGATGGCTCGGCAGGGCACGGGACTCGGGAATGAGGGGCATCGCTCGGCTACAGGATCGGCATGCCGGGTTCGGGTGTCGCGGCGTCCGCTGGCGGCATTCGCGGCCGCTCGTGCCACGCCAGCGCGACGCCACTCGCGACGATCACCGCCATGCCCAGCAACGACCACCCGTCCGGCAGCTGGTCGAAGACGAGGTAACCGTACATCGTGGCCCACAGGATCTGCAGATAGGCGAACGGCGTCAGGAGGGAGGCAGGCGCCTCGAGGTACGCCTTGGTGATGCACCAGTGACCGAACCCGGCGAGGACGCCGAGCAGGAGAAACAGCGCAACGTTGCGGGGGCCGGGCATCCCTCCGCTTGCGACCCACGGCAGGGCAACGGTGAGGCCGATCGTGCCGACGAGCGCACTGTAGAAGAGCGTCGTGTGCATGTCCTCGCCCTTGAGCTTTCGTGTGAGCAGGAAATAGAGCCCGTTGGACACGGCGGCCGCGACGAGCAGCAGCGCGGCGGGCTGGAAGACGGCGGAACCGGGGCGCGCGACAATGAGAATCCCGAGGAAGCCGGTGATCGCCGTCGTCCAGCGCCAGCGGTTCGGCCGCTCGCCGAGCATCGGGCCGGAGAGAAGGACGATGACGATCGGCGTGAGGAACGTGATCGCCGATCCTTCCGCGAGCGGAAGATAGCGGAGAGCGCCGAAAAAACAGAATGTCGCGGCCAGCAGCAGCGACGAGCGCAGAAGCTGCAGGGGCAGGCGCCGGGTGCGCCAGAACCCGGGCCCGGCGCGGTGCCAGACGTAGGGCGTGACGACGAGCATCTGCCCGGCGTAGCGCGCCCAGACAACGAGAAACAGCGCGTGGTCGCGCACGAGCCACTTCGCGGTGGTGTCGAGCGAGGTGAGGCAGAGCCCGGCGAGCAGGAAGAGCGGCAGGGCGCGGCGCAACGGGTGCGCGGAGAGCGGCATGGCGATGGCGGCGGGAGCCGGGCGCGGAAACGAAGCGGGCCGGCAATCCTTGTTGCCGGCCCGGTGACGGCGACGGATTTCTGTCTCAGGCAGCCGTGGCCACCAGCTCTCGCAGCACGAACGGCAGAATGCCGCCATTGAGGTAATAATCGACCTCGATCGGAGTGTCGATCCGCAACAGCACGGGCACCGACTTCGACGTGCCGTCCTTGCGGCGGATCGTCAGCGTCACGTCCATCTGCGGATCGATGCGCGTCTCTATTCCGGTGATGTCGAACGTCTCGTCGCCGGTGATGCCGAGCGAGGCGATGCTGTCGCTGCCCTTGAACTGGCACGGCAGCACGCCCATCCCGACCAGATTCGAGCGGTGGATGCGCTCGAAGCTCTTCGCGACGACCGCCTTCACGCCGAGCAGCTGCGTGCCCTTCGCCGCCCAGTCGCGCGACGATCCGGTGCCGTACTCCTCGCCGCCGAAGATCACGGTCGGTGTTCCTTGCGCGACGTATTTCATCGCCGCGTCGTAGATCGGCATCTTCTCGCCGCCCGGCTGGAACAGCGTGATGCCGCCCTCGACGCGCGTGCCGTCGTCCTTCGGCGGCAGCATCAGGTTCTTGATGCGCACGTTGGCGAACGTGCCGCGCATCATCACCTCGTGGTTGCCGCGCCGGGAGCCGTAGCTGTTGAAGTCGACCACCGAGACGTCGTTCTCCAGCAGATAGATTCCGGCCGGGGAAGTCGGCTTGATCGAGCCCGCCGGGCTGATGTGGTCCGTCGTCACCGAGTCACCGAAGATGCCGAGGACGCGCGCGCCCTTGATGTCGCCGGTCTTGGTCGTCGTCATCTTGAAGCCGTCGAAGAACGGCGGTTTCGCGATGTAGGTGGAATGCGGCCAGCCGTAGACCTGGCCCGTCGCGCCGGAGATCGTTCCCCACAGCGGATTGGCGTTGGCGAGGTCGCCGTACAGCATCCGGTAGATGCCGGGGTCCTTCGCAAAGGGCATCACCGCGGCGATTTCATGCGAGGTCGGCCAGATGTCCTTCAGGAAGACGGGCCCGTCCTTGCCCTGGCCGACGGGCTCGGTCGCGAGATCGCGCAGCATCGTGCCGGCAATCGCGTACGCGACGACCAGGGGCGGCGAAGCGAGGAAGTTCGCCTTGAGGTTCGGGTGGATTCGCGCCTCGAAATTGCGGTTGCCGGACAGCACGGCGGCGCAGACGAGGTCGTTCGCCGCGATTGACTCGTTGATCTCCTGCGTGAGGTCGCCCGCATTGCCGATGCAGGTGGTGCAACCGTACGCGGTGACCCCGAAGCCCAGCTTCTCGAGGTAGGGAAGCAACCCGGCCTTGCCGAGGTAATCGGTGACGACGCGCGAACCGGGCGCGAGGGACGTCTTGATGCTCGGTTTGACGGTGAGCCCCTTTTCGACCGCCTTCTTCGCGAGCAGCCCTGCCGCGAGAAGCACCCCGGGATTGGACGTGTTGGTGCACGACGTGATCGCCGCGATCAGCACGTCGCCGTTCCCGATGTCGACGCCGTCCTTGGTGGTGTAGCGCTTGCCGAGCCTGTCCGCCGGCTGTGCGAATCCGTTGCTCGCGACCGGCGCGCTGAAGAGGCGGGTGAACGTCGACTTGAGATCGCCCATCTCGATGCGGTCCTGCGGGCGCTTCGGGCCCGCCAGCGACGGTTTGATCGACGCGAGGTCGAGCTGCAGGACCTTGGTGTAATCGATTTCGCCGGCGCGCGGAATCCCGAAGAGCCCCTGCGCCTTGAAGTATGAAGCGAACGCATCGAGTTCCTCGGGCGTGCGGCCGGTCGCCTTGAGGTAATCGACGGTGGCGTCGTCGACGGGGAAGAATCCCATCGTCGCGCCGTATTCGGGAGCCATGTTGGCGATCGTTGCGCGATCGGGGACGGCGAGCGACGCCGTGCCTTCGCCGAAGAACTCGACGAATTTGCCGACGACCTTCTCCTTGCGCAGCATCTCGGTGACGGTCAGCACGAGGTCGGTCGCCGTGATGCCTTCGTTCAGCCGGCCCTTCAGTTCGACGCCGACGACGTCGGGCGTGAGGAAATAGACGGGCTGGCCCAGCATGCCGGCTTCCGCCTCGATGCCGCCCACGCCCCAGCCGACGACGCCTATGCCGTTGATCATCGTCGTGTGGCTGTCGGTGCCGACCAGCGTGTCGGGATAGTAGACACCGTCCTTCCGATGCACGCCGCGCGCGAGGTACTCGAGGTTGACCTGGTGCACGATGCCGATGCCCGGCGGCACGACCTTGAACGTGTCGAACGCCTGCATCCCCCATTTCATGAATTCGTAGCGCTCGTTGTTGCGCTTGAACTCGAGCTTCATGTTGAGATCGAGCGCGTCCGGGCGGCGGAAGTAGTCGATCATCACGGAGTGATCGACGACCAGGTCGACCGGCACCAGCGGCTCGATCACCTTCGGGTTGCGGCCCATGTCCTGCGCGACGTTGCGCATCGCGGCCAGGTCGGCGAGCAGCGGAACGCCGGTGAAGTCCTGCAGGACGACCCGGGCCACGACGAACGGAATCTCGTCGGTGCGCGCTCCGGTGGGTTTCCAGCCGGCAAGCTGGCGTACGTGGTCGGCCGTGACCTTCTTGCCGTCGCAATTGCGCAGCACGGATTCGAGCACGATCCGCACCGAGACCGGCAGGCGCGAGATCTTGCCCACGCCGGCTTCCTCGAGCGCAGGCAGCGAGAAATGCATGCCGCTGCCGCCCGCCTTCAGCGGAAAGGGTCGCAAGGTCTTGAACGTATCTTGGGTCACGGGAGTTCTCCGGGAGGATGTAGGGTGCGGTGCCGCCCCCTTTTGAATGACGTGCGCGAAGCGCGGTTCACTTGGAGCCGGTCATCGCGCGCATGTTGACCTTGCGCCCGTCGGGCAGCATCACGTCGCCCGGCTGCATTCCCGCGGGGCAGGCACCGGTCCATTTGGCGTTGATGACGGTGTTGCCCGACGGCATGCCCTGCATCGGCGGGTCGTAGGACGACTTGATCTCCGAGTGGTAGGCCGTGTCGCCGGTGAACGTCGTCACCGAACTCGACTTCATCGTCGATTCCCCGAACTTGCACTCGGCGGTCCCGTACACCCGGTTGCCTTCGCGGCGGATGTCGTTCTTCGAGCACATGCTCTTCATCGTGCCCGTGCCCATTTCGATCATTTCCTTCTGCACGGCGGGGTCCATGCACATCTTGGTCGCGCCCGCCTTCTGCGGCGCACCCTCGCGCGTGACCGACGATTCCCAAAGCCCGGACTTCATCGCAGGGAAGTCGATCGCGAGAGCGCCGGCCGCGACGAGCAGCAGCGTGCCACCGGCCAAGCCTGCGGAAAGATAACGTGTCATGCCGGTCTCCAGTGCAGGACGAAGCGGGCATTGTCGGCCGTTGCCGGCCTCGCGTATACGTCAAATCGCATAGAGATCGACGTACTCGTGCACCGGCGTGGCCTCGAGCGTCTCCTGATCGAGGCTCGCCGCGAGAATCGCCTCCTGCTGCTTGGCGGGGAAGCGGCGGGCGAGGTTGGTCCGGAACTTTTCGACCAGCAGCGGAATGCCGTCCTTGCGCCGACGCTTGTGGCCGATGGGATACTCGACGACGACTTCCTTCAGCTTCTTGCCGTCCTTGAACTCCACGGTCAGCGCGTTGGCGATCGAACGCTTGTCCGGATCGTGGTAGTCCTTCGTGAACTGGGGGTCCTCGACACAGTCGATCCGGTCTCTCAGGGCGTCGATCCGCGGATCGGCCGCGACGCCGTCCTCGTAGTCCCCGGCGGTGAGCCGGCCGAAAATGAGCGGCACCGCGACCATGTACTGGATGCAGTGGTCGCGGTCGGCGGGATTCGCGAGGGGACCCTTCTTGTCGATGATCCGGATGCAGGCCTCGTGCGTGCGGATCGTGATGCGCTTGATGTCCTCGACGGCCTTGCCGGCCTTGGCGAGGTCTCGATGCAGCGTCATCGCGGCCTCGACCGCGGTCTGCGAGTGGAACTCGGCCGGAAAGCTGATCTTGAACAACACGTTTTCCATCACGTAACTGCCGTAGGGACGCTGGAACGCGAACGGCTTGCCTTTGAAGAGCACGTCGTAGAAGCCCCACGTCTTCGCGCTCAGCACGGAGGGGTAGCCCATTTCACCGGTCCTGGCGATCAGCGCGAGGCGCACCGCGCGCGACGTGGCATCGCCCGCGGCCCAGCTCTTGCGCGATCCGGTGTTCGGCGCATGACGGTAGGTGCGCAAGGACTGGCCATCGACCCAGGCGAGCGAGACCGCATTGACGATCTCGTCCCGGGTAAGCCCCAGCATTTGCGCGACGACGGCCGTGGAGGCCACCTTGACCAGCACCACGTGATCGAGGCCGACGCGGTTGAAGCTGTTCTCGAGGGCGATGACGCCCTGGATCTCGTGCGCCTTGATCATCGCGGTCAGCACGTCCTTCATGGTCAGCGGCGCCTTGCCCGCCGCGACGGCGTTGCGCGACAGCCAGTCGGCGGTGGCGAGGATGCCGCCCAGATTGTCCGACGGATGTCCCCATTCGGCGGCGAGCCACGTGTCGTTGAAGTCGAGCCAGCGGATCATCGCGCCGATGTTCCATGCCGCCTGCACGGGGTCGAGCTGGAACGAGGTTCCCGGAACCTTGGCGCCGTTGGGGACGACGGTGCCGGGGACGATCGGCCCCATCAGCTTGGTGCACGCGGGGTAGGTCAATGCCTCCAGTCCGCAGCCCAGCGTGTCGATCAGGCAGTTGCGCGCGGTGTCGTAGGCGAGATCGCCGCGGATCCGGTACTTGGAGACGTACTCGGCGATGTCGACCAGGACCTGGTCGGGCTTCGGGCGGATGTTGGAGATCGGTGCGGACATTGGCGGCAGTTTCGAAAATTTGGCGTGAAAATCGGGAAAGGTTCGATCAGGCTTCGACGCAGCCGGTCAACAGCGGGCGATTGGTGCTGAGCCGTCTGAGCGTGCTGCCCGATCCCTTGCTCCACCATTCGAGGCTTGCGATCGCATTGACGTAGCGCGCTCCCGAGCCCGTTCGCGTGGGGGAGAGCAGCACGGTGCGCCCCTCCCAGGCGATCCGGATCGGTGCGGTGCGCGCATCGCGGAACGCCGGATAGCCGACCGCGAGCCAGCGGTCGCCGTCGCAGCGGTAGGTGACGACGAACGGCGCATCACCGCGATCCGCCGCGTAGGCGGCGGCCGGCCACAAGAGAGCCAGTGCGACGGCGATGGGCAATCGCTTCACGTCCGGTCCTTCAGGGGCACGAATTTCTGGTGGTCGGGTCCGGTGTAGTTGGCCGACGGGCGGATGATCTTGCCGTCGATTCGCTGCTCGATGACGTGCGCCGACCAGCCGGTCGTGCGCGAGATCACGAAAAGCGGCGTGAACATCGCCGTGGGGACGCCCATCATGTGGTAGCTGACCGCGCTGTACCAGTCGAGGTTCGCGAACATCTTCTTCGCGTCCTTCATCACGGTTTCGATCCGCGCCGCGATGTCGAACATCTTGAGGCTGCCGACGTCCTTCGACAGCGACCGGGCGACACTCTTGATGATTTCGTTGCGCGGGTCCGCGATCGTGTAGACCGGGTGGCCGAAGCCGATGACGACTTCCTTGCCCTCGACGCGCCGACGGACGTCCGCTTCCGCCTCGTCGGGCGTGTCGTATCGCTTCTGGATCTCGAACGACACCTCGTTGGCGCCGCCGTGCTTCGGGCCGCGCAGCGCGCCGATGGCGCCCGTGATGGCCGAATACACGTCGGCGCCGGTGCCGGCGATCACGCGCGCCGCGAAGGTCGATGCGTTGAACTCGTGCTCGGCGTACAGGTTGAGCGACGTGTGCATCGCGCGCACCCACAGCGCCTTGGGCGGCGCGCCGTGCAGCAGGTGGAGGAAATGCCCGCCGATCGAATCGTCGTCGGTCTCGACTTCGATCCGCTTGCCGTTGTGGCTCCAGTGGTACCAGTACAGCAGCATCGAGCCCAGCGACGCCACCAGCCTGTCGGCGATGTCGCGCGCGCCGGGCGTGCCGTGATTGTCCTTTTCCGGCAGAACGGTGCCGAGCGCCGAGACGCCCGTGCGCATCACGTCCATCGGGTGCGCGGCGGCCGGAATCCGCTCGAGAACTTCCTTCACCGGCTCCGGGAGGCCGCGCAGGCTCCTGAGCTTGGCCTTGTAGCTCCGCAGCTCCGCTGCCGCGGGCAGCTTGCCGTGCACCAGCAGGTGCGCGATTTCCTCGAATTCGCACGTCTCCGCGATGTCGAGGATGTCGTAGCCGCGGTAGGCGAGGTCGTTGCCGGTGCGTCCGACCGTGCACAGCGCCGTGTTGCCGGCGGCAATGCCGGATAGCGCGACCGATTTCTTGGCTTGCGGCGGGGGAGCGATTGTTTCTGTCATTTCAAGTCTCCGTGATTCCTTGCGGGAGGGCGCAAGGTCATTTCCTTCCCGCGAAAAGCGCGTCCAGCTTTTGCTCGTAAGCGTGATAGCCGAGGCACTCGTAGAGCTCCGAACGCGACTGCATCGAGTCGACGGCCGCCTTCTGCGTGCCGTCCCGGCGCAGCGTCTCGTAGACGTTCCGCGCCGCCTTGTTCATCGCGCGGAATGCCGACAGCGGGTAGAGCGCGAGTGCCACGTTCGCGCCGCGCAGTTCGTCCAGGGTGAAGAGCGGCGTTGCGCCGAACTCGGTGATGTTGGCGAGAATGGGAACCCCGACCGCAGCCGCGAATTGCCGGTACATCGCGAGCTCGGTGATCGCTTCCGGAAAGATCATGTCGGCGCCGGCCTCGACGAAAGCGCATGCGCGGTCGATCGCCGCCTGCAGGCCTTCGACGGCCAGCGCGTCGGTGCGGGCCATGATGACGAAATCGGGGTCCGTCCGCGCGTCCACCGCGGCCCTGATCCGGTCGACCATCTCGGACTGCGGGACGAGTTCCTTGCCGGGACGATGGCCGCAACGCTTGGCGCCGACCTGGTCCTCGATGTGAACCGCCGCGGCGCCGAACTTGATCATCGACTTCACGGTGCGGGCGACGTTGAATGCCGAGGCGCCGAAGCCGGTATCGATGTCGACGAGCAAAGGAAGCGAGCAGGCGTCGGTGATGCGGCGCACGTCGGTCAGCACGTCGTCCAGATTGCTGATCCCGAGGTCGGGCACGCCGAGCGAACCGGCGGCCACGCCGCCCCCGGAAAGGTAGATCGCGCGATAACCGGCGCGTTCGGCGAGGATCGCGTGGTAGGCACAGATGGCACCGGGTATCTGCAGCGGACGCTCGGCGGCCAGCGCGGCACGGAACCTGGCGCCCGGGGAATCGGCGATCATCGGCGGCCCATCACGAAGAATGCCGCTGCCGGTGCAGGCATCGCTGCTCCTGCGGCATGCGCCTGCTGCAGCACCGACCAGCAGTAGCGATACGACGCGCGGTCGTGCAGCACCTCGCCGTCGCGGATCGGCGCCCAGTCGGCGGCCTGGGCGGCGGCAAGCACGCGGGCCGCGGTTTCTATCTCGGAGGACTCCGGCTGCATGGCGCGGAGGATCGGCTCGATCTGCGACGGGTGAATGCTCCACATTCTGAGATACCCGAACTCGCTGCGGGCCCGTCGGGCATCCGCGAACACGAGCGCCGGATCGTCGAGCGCCCGGGTCACGCCGTGTGTCGGGACCACGGCATGCGCCAGCGCCGCCGCGGCGGTCTCGACTTTCGCGCGCCGCACGAGGGGATGATCGAATTGTCCCGGGCTGTCCATCGCCGTCGAGGGGATCGCGCCGTGATGGGCGCTCACGAAATCCATCGTGCCGAAGTCGAGGCTGGCGATTCCCGGCAGCGCCGCGATCGGCCATGCGTCGCGAACGGCCCCATGGGTTTCGATCATCACGCTGACGGGGATTTCGCGGCCCAGTCCGCTGCGCGCGGTCTCGAGCGCGACGCGGTCGAGGAAACGCTCCACGTCGCCCGCGGATTCCGCTTTCGGGCAGGTGAGGAACGCAATCCGGTCGCCGGCTTCGCCGACAAGGATCTCGAGCTCGGCGGCGGCGGCGGGGTGGCGGACATCGTGGACACGGGCACCCACGCGATCGAACCGATTGGCTTCTCCCGCGATAAGCGCGGCTACCGTGCGAGCGTGCAGGCGCTCGGCGCCCACGGGTGCACCGTCTTCGCAGTCGGCGGCGATGTCGAACGCGGGCCCGCGCTCCGCCTGCAGCGCGAGCGCCTTCTCGATGAACTTCACTCGCCCGGCGTAGTGAACGCAGGCGGGCAGCACAGGCAGGGGCCGCTCGCGACCCCACAGTGCTGCCTGCGGCGAGAGCCGGGCGGTCATCGTCGGGTCACGCGGATCGTGGTCGCACGGGATGCGTTCAGGCGAGCATGGAGGCGACGCCTGCGCGTTCTTCCTCGAGCTCCTTCAGCGTCGCATCCATCCTCTCGCGCGAAAAGGTGTCGATCTCGAGGCCCGAGACGCGGGTGTACTCCCCGTTCGTGGTGGTGACCGGAACTCCGTACATCACGTCCGACGGTATCCCGTAGCTGCCATCGGAGGGCACCCCCATCGTCACCCACTTTCCGTTGCTGCCCAACACCCAGTCGCGCACGTGGTCGATCGCCGCGTTTGCGGCGGATGCGGCCGACGACAGCCCGCGCGCCTCGATGATCGCGGCGCCGCGCTTGCCGACTGTCGGCAGGAACACGGTGCGGTTCCAGTTCTCGTCGTTGATCAGGGACTTGAGTGATTGACCGTTCACCGTCGCGAAGCGGTAGTCGGGATACATCGTGGGCGAATGGTTGCCCCAGACGGTGAGCCTTTCGATGTCGCCGACCGGCTTGCCGCTTTTCGCGGCGAGCTGCGAAAGCGCGCGGTTGTGGTCGAGCCGCAGCATCGCGGTGAAATTCTTCTTCGGGAGCGACGGGGCCGACTTCATCGCGATGTAAGCGTTCGTGTTGGCCGGGTTGCCGACCACCAGCACCTTGATGGCGCGGCTCGCCACCTTGTCGAGGGCCTTGCCCTGGGCGACGAAGATCTTGGCGTTTTCCAGCAGCAGGTCCTTGCGCTCCATCCCCGGTCCGCGGGGTTTGGCGCCGACCAGCAGCGCAATTTCGGCGTCCTTGAAGGCGACATGCGGATCCGCTGAGCCTTCCATGCCGGCGACGAGCGGAAACGCGCAATCCTCGATTTCCATCATCACGCCCTTGAGGGCCGCCTGCGCCTTGTCGATCGGCAGCTCCAGCAACTGCAGGATCACCGGCTGGTCGCGCCCCAGCATTTCTCCGGCCGCGATCCGGTACAGCAGGCTGTAGCCGATCTGACCGGCGGCGCCGGTAACCGCTACGCGTACGGGTTTCTTCATGGCGGGCTCCTCAGGGAAGGCGATCGAAAGGTCGGAGTTTCGCGCGGGGCCGGCAGGGCGGGCGGGCACTGGAGCGGAAGCGCAGGAATCTCGTGTTGTTGCGGTGCGACATGCCACGCGAGCCTGGCGCGGAAACGCGCTACCCCCGGAGCATGGGTCTCGACGGAGATTGTAGGCGCTCGGCGGAGACGGTGTCAATCAACTCCTATATCTTTTATATGAGAAATGATATCTAATACACCGGGCGACGCGGGTGGCTTACGCTTCCGTTTGCGCGCCCCGATCCCGACGTCATGAACCAGACCCCGCCCACCTTCCAGCCGCTCTACCTGCAAATCAAGGAACGGCTCGAGCGGAGCCTCGAGGCGGGGGAGTGGCGTCCGGCGGAGGCGATCCCGAGCGAGCACGAGCTTGCCCGGCGGTTCGGCGTGTCCCACGGAACCGTGCGCAAGGCGATCGCCGCGCTCGCCGCCGACAACCTCGTCGTCCGCCGGCAGGGCAAAGGCACGTTCGTCGCGACGCACACCGAGGAAAAGTCGTCGACGTTCCGCTTCCTCAGGATCCGCCGGAACGATGGCGTCGACGAATACCCGGGCAGCCGCCTTCTCGACGTGCGCCGTGCCAAGGCGTCGACCGAAGTCGCGAGACTTCTGGACTTGAAGCCGGGCGACGGCGTGATCGTGCTGCGCCGTGTCCTCGAATATGGCGGAAAGCCCGTCGTGCTGGACGAGATCACGTTGCCGGCCGCGCCGTTCAAGGGCCTGACCAAGTCGCGGTTCGAGGCGCACCGCGGATCGATGTACGGTTTCTTCGAGTCCGAATTCGGCGTGCGAATGCTGAATGCCGAGGAAAAGTTGCGAGCCGTCGCCGCCGACGCGGCGAGCGCGCGCCTCCTGGGCGTTGCGCGGGGATCTCCGCTGCTGGCGGTCGACCGGATCACGCGGACCTACGGCGATCGTCCGGTCGAATGGCGCCGCGGTCTCTGCGTGACCGGGCACCATCACTACTGCAACCGGCTGGGTTAGCCCGTCGAGTTGGCGCGCGCGATCGCTGCGCGCATGGCGGGATCTCGTCGAATGGCGCTATAATCCGCTGCTGCTGTGCACCATGCCGGCGAGATGCGACAAGGCGCAGTGCGCGCGCCGGCACCTGAAGGTTTTGACTCGGCCCACGACGAATCGCGTTCATGCCCTGTCCCTGGATCTCTCCGCTTCCCGAGGCCTTCGGCATGCGCCCGCGTCCCGCCGCCCCAGCCACCCTGGACGCGCATGGCCGCCGCTGAGCGACCGCTGGCGCGGCGGCGTCCGGTCTACCTCGACCTGCCGAAAATCCGTCTGCCGGTGCCCGGGATTGTCTCGATCCTGCACCGGATCTCCGGCGTGCTGCTGTTTCTCGTCGGCATCCCGCTTCTGCTCGCGGGAGCCGGAATGAGCCTCGCCTCGCCGGAGTCGTTCGCGCAATTGCGGGGCGCGCTCGCCCACCCGCTGTCGAAGCTCGTGCTCCTCGTGCTCGCGTGGGGATACATCCACCATTTCTGCGCGGGCATCCGCTTCCTGCTGCTCGACGTTCACCGGGGCATCGAGCTCGCGGGCGCTCGCCGGACGAGCGTGATCGTTCTGGCGGTGAGCGTGGCGCTGACCCTTGCCGTCGGCGTGCGCCTATGGTGAATCGCCGCGGCATCGTCGGCGCGCACTACGGCCTCAAGGACTGGCTGCTGCAGCGGCTGACCGCCGTGCTGATGGCGGGCTATACGCTGCTGCTGCTCGGCATCGCGTTGTGGAACGGCGGATTCGATTACGCACTCTGGCGCGGGCTGTTCGGCAACGGCGCCTTCCTCATGGCGACGTTCCTGTTCATGGTTGCGCTGCTCTACCACGCGTGGGTCGGCGTCCGCGACATCTTCATGGACTACGTCAAGCCTGTCGGCGTGCGGCTCGCGCTGCAGACGGTCACGGTCGCGGTCCTGATTGCGTATCTCGGCTGGACGATCCAGATATTGTGGGGAGCGCACGCGTGATCCCGGCGGGCGAAAGAATGGAAGCCTGCGCGAGCAGGGCGGAGCCAGGGCCCCACCGAACGGCGCGTCGTCGGGCGATTGCGATCGGCCGGCGAGGCAATGGCTGTCCAGTCGAAGACCGAGAGGGGGGCGAATAGTGGCCCTCCCGGTTCGCAAGTTCGACGCCATCGTCGTCGGCGCCGGCGGCTCGGGTATGCGCGCGTCGCTGCAGCTCGCGGAAGCGGGGCTCTCGGTCGCCGTGCTGTCCAAGGTGTTTCCCACGCGGTCGCACACGGTCGCGGCGCAGGGCGGCATCGGAGCCGCCCTCGGCAACATGTCGGAGGACAGCTGGCTGTGGCACATGTACGACACGATCAAGGGCTCCGACTGGCTCGGCGACCAGGACGCGATCGAGTTCATGTGCAGGGCGGCGCCGCAGGTCGTCTACGAGCTCGAGCATTTCGGAATGCCCTTCGACCGCAACGCCGACGGCACGATCTACCAGCGGCCTTTCGGCGGCCACATGGCGAATTTCGGCGAGAAGCCGGTGCAGCGCGCGTGCGCCGCCGCGGATCGGACGGGGCATGCGCTGCTGCATACGCTCTACCAGCGGAATGTCCGCGCGCGTACCCATTTCTTCGTCGAATGGATGGCGCTCGATCTCGTTCGCGACGCGGACGGCGACGTGCTTGGCGTGGTCGCCCTGGAAATGGAGACGGGCGAGGTCGCGGTGCTGCAGGCGAACGCGACGATGCTGGCGACGGGCGGTGCGGGTCGCATCTTCGCCGCCAGCACCAACGCGTTCATCAACACCGGGGACGGTCTCGGCATGGTGGCGCGCGCCGGCCTCCCGCTGCAGGACATGGAGTTCTGGCAGTTTCACCCGACCGGCGTCGCGGGCGCCGGGGTGCTGATCACCGAAGGTGTGCGGGGCGAAGGCGGCATCCTGCTCAACTGCAACGGCGAACGCTTCATGGAGCGCTACGCACCGAACGCCAAGGATCTCGCGTCGCGCGACGTGGTCAGCCGCTCGATGGACCAGGAGATCAAGGAAGGTCGAGGATGCGGGCCGCGCAAGGACCACGTGCTGCTGAAGCTCGATCACCTCGGACCGGAAGTGATCCTGAAGCGGCTGCCGTCGATCCGCGAGATCGCGCTCAAGTTCGCCAACGTCGACTGCATCAAGGAGCCGATTCCGGTCGTGCCGACGATTCATTACCAGATGGGCGGCATCCCCACCAACATTCACGGGCAGGTCGTCGCGCCCAAGGATGGCGACGACCGGGCCGTGGTCAACGGCCTCTATGCCGTGGGCGAATGCTCGTGCGTGTCGGTGCACGGCGCGAACCGGCTCGGCACCAACTCGCTGCTCGATCTCGTGGTGTTCGGGCGCTCCGCGGGCAATTTCATCGTCGAGCAGGCGCTTGCGCGACGGCCGCACAAGCCGCTGCCCAAGGACGCGGGAGATGCATCGCTGGCACGGCTCGCGCGGCTCGACTCGGCGACCTCCGGCGAGTCGGTGCCGGTGGTCGCGAGCGACCTCCGCATGGCGATGCAGGCGCACTGCGGCGTCTACCGCAATCAGGCGCTGCTGACCGAGGGCGTGAGCAAGGTCGCGGAGCTGGAGCAGCGTGTGCGGCGGACGGCGATCCGCGACCGAAGCCGGACCTTCAACACGGCCAGGGTCGAGGCGCTCGAACTCGACAACCTGATCGAGACCGCCAAAGCGACGGTGGTGTCGGCCGAGGCGCGCAGGGAATCGCGTGGCGCGCAGGCGCGCAGCGATTATCCGGACCGCGACGACGTCAACTTCCTGAAGCACACGCTGTGGTATCGCGATGGCAACCGTCTGCGCTACAAGTCGGTGAACATGAAGCCGGTGTCGGTCGAAGCCTTTCCGCCCAAGACGCGAACATACTGATTGCCGCGAGAGACCCCTCTGGTCGTTGACGTCGCCGTTTCGGAGCCCCGATGAAATTCCGCGTTTACCGCTACGACCCCGAGACGGACGCCAAGCCCTACATCCGCGACTACGACATACCGCTCGATCCGCATGACCGGATGCTGCTCGATGCGCTGATGCGCTTGAAGGAGGTCGACGACACGCTGTCCTTCCGCCGAAGCTGCCGCGAAGGCGTCTGCGGATCCGACGCGATGAACATCAACGGCAAGAACGGGCTTGCGTGCATCACGAATCTCAACGAGCTGAAGGAGCCCGTCGAGCTGCGCCCGCTGCCGGGCCTGCCGGTGATTCGCGATCTGATTGTCGACATGAGCCAGTTCTTCAAGCAGTACCACTCGATCAAGCCCTATCTGGTGAACGACACGCCGCCGCCCGAGAAGGAGCGACTGCAGTCCCCGGAAGATCGCGAAGAGCTGGACGGGCTGTACGAATGCATCCTGTGCGCATGCTGCACGACGGCCTGCCCGTCGTTCTGGTGGAATCCCGACAAGTTCGTCGGACCGGCCGGTCTCCTCGCCGCCTACCGGTTCATCGCCGATTCGCGCGACGAGGCGACGAACGCGCGACTCGACAATCTCGAAGACCCCTACCGACTGTTCCGGTGTCACTCGATCATGAACTGCGTCGACGTCTGCCCCAAAGGGCTCAATCCGACCAAGGCGATCGGCAAGATCAAGGAAATCATGGTCAGGAGGGCGGTTTAGTGCCGGGCACTCGGCGATTCGCTCGCGCCATGGAAACCGATCCGATGAACGCCAAGAGTTCCGCGCGCGCGACGCCGGACATCCCGGGTTTCGCGCCAGACGCCGAACGCGAGGCCCGCGCCTCCGTTCAATTGAGCCGCCTGCGCTGGCGCTGTCGGCGCGGCATGCTGGAGAACGACCTGATCCTGGCGCGCTTTCTGGACGCGCGCGGCGAGCGGATGACCGAACCGGAACTGGCGGCGCTCGGGCGGCTGCTCGAGTTGTCCGACGGGGAGTTGTGGGACCTCCTGTCCGGACGCTCCGAACACGACGACGCGACGCTGCGCCCGCTGGTGGCGGAGCTGCGCGCTGCATGACGATGATCCCGCGGCGAACGACGACGCGCGACGACAGCGACCGGCGGGACTGCCGCCGGCGACAGGAGGAGGGCGCCCGCAGCCGGAGGGCGCGAGATGCCATTGCCAGGGGCCCCGGCAGGCCCCGCGAAACATGCCTGGAGCGACGATCATGACCGACCGCACTGCAACGCTATCCTTTTCCGACGGCGCGCCTGCCATCACGTTTCCCATCCTTGCGGGATCGGTCGGGCCGGACGTCATCGACATCCGCACGCTCTACGGCAAGACGGGGCGCTTCACCTACGACCCGGGCTTCCTGTCGACTGCCTCCTGCAGCTCCGCGATCACCTTCATCGACGGCGACAAGGGCGAGCTCCTCTACCGCGGCTACCCGATCGAGGAGCTGGCGGTGAAGTGCGACTTCATGGAGGTCTGCCACCTGCTGCTTTACGGCGAGCTGCCCAACGCCGACCAGCGCGCGAAGTTCGTCGACCTCGTCACGCACCACACGATGGTCAACGAGCAGATGCAGTTCTTCATGCGCGGGTTCCGCCGCGACGCGCACCCGATGGCGGTGCTGACGGGTCTCGTCGGCGCGCTGTCGGCGTTCTACCCGGATTCGATGAACCTGCACGACCCGCGCCAGCGTGACATCTCGGCCATCCGCCTCATCGCCAAGCTGCCGACGCTGGTCGCGATGTCCTACAAGTACACGATGGGCCAGCCGTACATCTACCCGCGCAACGACCTTTCCTACGCGGCCAATTTCACGCGCATGATGTTCGCGACGCCGTGCGAGGACTACAAGGTCAACGACGTGCTCGTGCGCGCGCTCGACCGCATCTTCATCCTGCACGCCGATCATGAGCAGAACGCGTCGACGTCGACCGTCCGGCTGTGCGCGTCGTCGGGCACCAACCCGTTTGCCGCCATCGCCGCCGGCGTGGCCTGCCTCTGGGGCCCGGCGCACGGCGGCGCCAACGAGGCCTGCCTCAACATGCTCTACGACATCCAGAAGCAGGGCGGCGTGGCCAAGATCGGCGAGTTCATCGCCCGCGTCAAGGACAAGAATTCCGGCGTCAAGCTGATGGGCTTCGGCCACCGCGTCTACAAGAACTACGACCCGCGCGCGAAGCTGATGCGCGAGACCTGCCACGAAGTGCTGACGGTGCTCGGACTGCACGACGACCCGCTGTTCAAGCTCGCGATGGCGCTCGAGAAGATCGCCCTGGAGGACGACTACTTCGTGTCGCGCAAGCTCTATCCGAACGTCGATTACTACTCCGGGATCGTGCAGAAGGCGGTCGGCATCCCGGTGCCGCTGTTCACCGCGATCTTCGCGCTTGCCCGCACCGTCGGCTGGATCGCGCAGCTGAACGAAATGATCGCCGATCCGGAATACAAGATCGGCCGCCCGCGGCAGCTCTTCGCCGGCGCGACGCGACGCGCCGTCAAGGCCATCCGCGACCGATGACGCGGGCCTTTCGCTGATCGCGCGGCCGGCGGCAGGCGCCGCAACGGAACTTCTGGGGATCTTTTCATGAGCGACACGCGCGAATTCGAATCGACGAGCACGCTGTTCGGCGGCAACGTGCCGTTCATCGAGGAGCAATACGAGCACTACCTCGCGAATCCGGCGGCGGTGCCGGCGGACTGGCGGGCCTACTTCGACACGCTGCGCGGGGGTGCCGCGGACGTCGCGCACGCGCCGGTGATCGAGTCCTTCATCCGCCTCGGCAAGAGCCGCAAGATCGCCGGCGCGATGGTCGACGCCGCGACCATGCACAAGCAGGTGCTCGTGCTGCAGATGATCGGCAAGTTCCGCACCCTCGGCATGTTCAATGCCGACCTCGATCCGCTGAAGCGCCAGGAAAGGCGCTACATCGCCGACCTCGACCTCGCCACGTACGGGTTCACGGAAGCCGACCTCGACACCGAGTTCGACGTCGGATCGTTCAAGGCGGGGGCGGACCGGGTTCGCCTGCGCGATTTGATCCAGGCGCTGAAGGACACGTACTGCCGCACATTCGGCGCCGAGTACATGTACATCTCGGACACGCCGGTCAAACGCTTCGTCCAGCAGCGGCTGGAGCCGATTCGGTCGCGTCCCGCTTACACGATCGAGCAGAAGCGCAAGATCCTGGAGCGCCTGACCGCTGCGGAGACGCTGGAGCGATACCTGCACACGAAATACGTCGGGCAAAAGCGGTTTTCCGGCGAAGGCGGAGACACGCTGATTCCGATGCTCGACCACCTGATTCAGAAGGCAGGCGCGGCCGGCGTCCAGGAAACGGTGATCGGCATGGCGCATCGCGGGCGGTTGAGCGTGCTCGTCAATACGTTCGGCAAGATGCCGGCCGACCTGTTCACCGAATTCGAGGGCAAGCAGGCGCAGGAGCTCTCGGCGGGCGATGTCAAGTACCACCAGGGATTCTCGTCCGACGTGATCACGCCGGGCGGGCCGATGCACCTCACGCTTGCATTCAATCCATCGCACCTCGAGGCCGTCGATCCGGTCGTCGAAGGTTCGGTGCGCGCGCGGCAGCACCGGCGCGCAGACAAGGACGGCGACCAGGTGTTGCCCGTGCTGATCCACGGCGACGCGGCGCTCGCGGGCCAGGGCGTCATCCAGGAAATCCTGAACATGGCGCAGACCCGCGGCTACTACACCGGCGGGACCATCCACATCGTCGTCAACAACCAGATTGGCTTCACGACATCCGATCCGCGGGACACGCGCGGCACGCTGTACTGCACCGACATCGCGAAGATGGCCGAGGCGCCGATCTTCCACGTCAATGCGGACGACCCGGAGGTCTGCCTCCTCGCCGTCGAAATGGCGATGGACTTCCGGCGGCAGTTCCACCGCGATGTGTTCATCGACCTCATCTGCTTCCGCCGCCTCGGGCACAACGAGGCCGACGAGCCGATGATCACGCAGCCGCTCATGTACAAGCGCATCGCGCAGCATCCGGGCACGCGCAAGCTCTACGCGGAGTTGCTGGAACGCGAGGGCGCGGTCAAGCCGGGCGAAGCCGACGCCATGATCGCGACGTACCGCGAGGCGATGGACAAGGGCATGCACACGAACACGACGATCCTGTCGAACTACAAGCCCCCGTTCTCCGTCGACTGGTCGCACTACAGGGGAAGCAACTGGACGGAGCCCTGCGACACGCGGGTACCGTTGGACGAGTTGAAGGCGGTCGCTGCGGCGGTCACCACGGTACCGCAAGGATTCAAGCCCCATCCGCGCGTCGAGCGCGTCCTGGCCGACCGCCGGGCAATGGGCGAAGGCAAGGTGCCGCTCGACTGGGGCATGGCGGAGACGCTCGCCTACGGAACGCTGCTGAGCGGGGGCATCGGTGTGCGTCTGTCGGGCGAGGACACCGGTCGGGGCACGTTCTCGCACCGTCACTCGGTGCTGCACGACCAGAACCGGGAGAAGTGGGACTCGGGCACGTGGATCCCCTTGCAGCACGTCAAGGTCGGGCAGCCGGAGTTCGAAGTGATCGATTCGGTGCTGACCGAATACGGCGTTCTCGGCTTCGAGTACGGATACGCGACGTCCGACCCGCTGCGTCTCGTGATCTGGGAAGCGCAATTCGGCGATTTCGCCAACGGCGCGCAGGTCGTGATCGACCAGTTCATCGCGTCCGGCGAGGTGAAATGGGGCCGCATCTGCGGTCTCGTGCTGCTGCTACCGCACGGTTATGAGGGACAGGGCCCGGAACACTCGTCGGCGCGCCCCGAACGCTACCTGCAGCTTTGCGCCGAGCACAACATGCAGGTCTGCGTGCCTTCCACGCCCGCCCAGATCTATCATCTCTTCCGTCGGCAGATGCTGCGGTCGTTCCGGAAGCCGCTGATCGTGATGAGCCCGAAGAGCCTGCTCCGGCACAAGGAAGCGGTGTCCTCGCTGGAGGAACTCGCCGATGGCCGCTTCCAGAACGTGATCGGTGAAACCGAGAAGGTCGTCGCGAAGAACGTGCGGCGCGTGATCATCTGCTCGGGAAAGGTCTATTACGAGCTCGCGGCGCATCGGCGCGAGCACAGGATCGCCGACGTCGCGATCTTCCGTCTGGAGCAGCAGTATCCGTTTCCGCATGCGGATCTCCAGGAGCAGCTCGCGAAATTCCCGAATGCGACGGAGATCGTCTGGTGCCAGGAGGAGCCGCAGAACCAGGGCGCGTGGTACCGGCTGCGCGCCTATCTCCGCGGCGACGCGCTGCCGAAGCAGGTCGTGGCCTACGCCGGTCGCCCGGTCGCGGCGACGACTGCCGTCGGCTACATGTCAAAGCACGTCGAGCGCCAGAAAAAGCTCGTCGAAGACGCATTCGCGCCGGAGCTTTCCGAAGGCGAAATGCTGATCCGCACCTGACAGGAAGCGCCACCATGCGAGTCGAAGTCAAAGTCCCGCAGCTGCCGGAGTCCGTGGCGGAGGCGACGCTCGTCAGCTGGCACAAGCAGGCCGGTGCCGCCGTTGCGCGCGACGAGAACCTGATCGACGTCGAGACCGACAAGGTCGTCCTCGAGCTGCCCGCGCCTGCGTCCGGGGCGCTGGTCGAAATCCTGAAGGGCGACGGATCGTCGGTGGCGGGCCAGGAAGTGATAGCAATCATCGATACCGAGGTCCAGGCGGCCGCCGCTGCCGCACCCGTTTCCGCGAGTGCGTCGCCGGCAGCATCGCCTGCAGCCCCGAAGGGGGTTCTGCCGGACGCATTGCCGGCTGCGCGCAAGATGATGGCGGAAAAGGGATTGACGGGCGCCGATGTCGCCGGCACGGGCCGCGGCGGACGGGTGACGAAGGGCGATGTCCTCGCCGTCGCCGAAGCCAAGGCCGCGCCCGCAGCGCCCGTTGCGAAGGCGCCCGCGGTTCCGTTGCCCGCCGCGCTCGGCAATCGCCCCGAGCAGCGGGTGCCGATGTCGCGGCTGCGGCAGCGGGTCGCGGAGCGGCTCGTGCAATCGCAGTCCACCGCGGCGATCCTGACGACGTTCAACGAAGTCAACATGCAGCCGGTGATCGAGCTGCGCAACAAGTACAAGGACCGCTTCGAGAAGGAGCACGGCGTGAAGCTCGGCTTCATGGGCTTCTTCGTGAAAGCGGCAGTGCACGCGCTGAAGAAATTCCCGGCGGTCAACGCGTCGATCGACGGCGCCGACATCGTCTACCACGGGTACTTCGACATCGGTATCGCCGTGGGCAGCCCGCGCGGGCTCGTGGTGCCCATTCTGCGCGACGCCGACCAACTCTCGATCGCGGAAATCGAGGCGAAGATCGCCGATTTCGGCAAGCGTGCGCAGGACGGCAAGCTGACGGTCGAGGACCTGACCGGCGGCACCTACACGATCAGCAACGGCGGCGTGTTCGGCTCGATGCTCTCGACGCCGATCATCAATCCGCCGCAGTCGGCGATCCTGGGCGTCCACGCGACCAAGGAGCGGGCGGTGGTCGAGAACGGGCAGATCGTGGTCCGGCCGATGAACTACCTTGCGCAGTCGTACGACCACCGCATCATCGACGGCCGCGAGGCGGTGCTGTCGCTGGTGGCGATCAAGGAGGCGCTCGAGGACCCGGCGCGACTGTTGCTTGATCTGTGAAAACATCTAGTGGACCCGGGCCGGCGCGGCCGGCCCGACTTTGGAGCGTGTTGTTCCATGCCTGATCGGTACGATGTGGTCGTGATCGGTGCGGGGCCGGGCGGCTATATCGCCGCGATCCGTGCCGCGCAGCTGGGCCTCCGGACGGCGTGCATCGACGACTGGTCGCGCGCCGACGGCAAGCCGGCGCCGGGCGGCACGTGCACCAACGTCGGGTGCATCCCGTCGAAGGCGCTGCTGCAGTCGTCGGAGAATTTCGAGCACGCGGGCCACGGGTTCGCCGACCACGGCATCGAGATCAAGGGCCTCGCGATCGACGTCGCGAAAATGCTCTCGCGGAAGGAGAAGGTCGTCTCCCAGAACAACGACGGGATCCTGTTCCTGTTCAAGAAGAACAAGGTGACGTTCCTGCACGGCGTCGGGTCGTTCGCGGGCGGCAACCCGGACGCCGGCTGGGTCGTTGCCGTCGCGGGCGCCACGCCGGTCGAACTGAATGCCCGGCATGTCATCGTCGCGACGGGATCGAAGCCGCGGCCGCTGCCCGGTGCCGCCGTCGACAACCGGCTCGTGCTCGACAACGAAGGCGCGCTGGCGATTTCGGAAGTACCGAAGCGGCTCGGCGTCGTCGGCGCGGGCGTGATCGGCCTCGAGATGGGCAGTGTCTGGCGCCGCCTCGGGGCGGAGGTCACGATGCTGGAAGCGCTGCCGACCTTCCTCGGCGTGGCCGACGAAGCCGTGGCGAAGGAAGCGCAGCGCGTTTTCGCGAAGCAGGGCCTTGCGATGCACATGGGCATCGCGATCACCAAGGTGACGGTCGGCAAGCACGATGTGACGGTCGACTGGAACGACGCGGCGGGCAAGCCGCAGTCGGCCACGTTCGACCGGCTGATCGTGTCGATCGGTCGCGTTCCGCACACAGCGGGTCTCGGCGCCGAGAAGGTCGCACTCGGGCTCGACGAGCGCGGTTTCGTCGCCGTCGACGGCGACTGCAGGACGAATCTCCGCAACGTCTGGGCCATCGGCGATGTCGTCCGCGGCCCGATGCTCGCGCACAAGGCGGAGGAAGAGGGCGTCGCGGTCGCGGAGCGGATCGCCGGCCAGCACGGCCACGTCGACTTCAACACGATTCCCTGGGTGATCTACACGGCGCCCGAGATCGCCTGGGTGGGCAAAACCGAGCAGCAGCTCAAGTCCGAAGGAGTCGCCTATCGTGCGGGGCGCTTCCCTTTCTCCGCCAACGGACGCGCTCGTGCGATGGGCGAGGCGACCGGCTTCGTCAAGATCCTCGCCGACGCCGGCACCGACCGTATCCTCGGCATGCACGTCATCGGCCCCTTTGCGTCGGAGCTGATCGCCGAAGGCGTCGTGGCGATGGAGTTCGGCGCAGCGAGCGAGGACCTCGCGCGGATCTGCCATGCGCATCCGTCGCTGTCGGAGGCGACCAAAGAGGCGGCACTCGCCGTCGACGGGCGGACGCTCAACCTCTGATACGGATGAGCGGGACGCGTGCGCGAGGGGGGCGCAGCCAAGGCCCGAAGGGCGCGTCCCCGAGCGCGCGCGGCGGCCGGCCCACGCGCCGCAGCGGGAAGGTAGAGCGCTGGGGAGGCCGCGGCGAAGCCAAGGAGCGAAGCTCGCGTCCGCGAGCAATTCCGGGAGTCCGACCCGCAGTTGCAACTCGGGTCACCGACGGCTCGGAGGCCGAGGCGTGAGCGAGGGAATCGAAGGCGACGTCACCGCACGACACGACGCGTTCGTCGCGTGGCTGGAGCCGCTGCTCGCGGCGCGCGGGACGACCCTCGACTATTCTCAGCTGGGGGCGTTCGACCGGCTCTCGTTGCTGGCGACGGAACTCGAGGCGTTCCGCGCGGCGCGGCAATCGACGCTGAAAAAGCTGTTTCTGCCGCCGGAGGTACCGCGCGGCGTCTACCTCTGGGGAGGCGTCGGGCGCGGCAAGAGCTTCCTGATGGACGGATTTTTCGCGACCGTCTCGATCCGCCGCAAGACGCGCATCCATTTCCACGCCTTCATGCGCGCCGTCCACGAGGAACTCGCGTCGCTGAAGGACGAGGAGGATCCGCTGGCGACCGTGGCGGCGCGGATCGCGGAACGCCATCGCCTCGTCTGCTTCGACGAATTCCACGTCGCCGACATCGCGGACGCGATGATCCTCGGCCGCCTGCTTTCGGCGTTGTTCGAGCACGGCGTCGTCTTCGTCATGACGTCGAACTATCCGCCGGACGGGCTCTGGCCGAACGGGCTGCAGCGCGAGCGGTTCCTGCCCGCGATCGATCTGCTCAAGACGTGGCTCGATGTCATCGAGGTCGACGGTGGCGTCGACTACCGGCTGCGGGTGCTGGAGCAGGTGAGGACCTACCATTGCCCGCTCAATTCCGAGAACGATGCGGCGCTCGCCGCGGCTTTCGAGAAGATGCGCGGCGGTCCCGACCAGCCGTCGAAGCTCGTGATCGAGGGACGAACGCTGCTCGCAAGGAGGCGCGCGGGCAGCGCGCTCTGGTTCGACTTCGGGACACTGTGCGACGGCCCGCGGTCGCAGCGCGACTATCTCGAGCTCGCCCGCAGCTACGCCGTGCTCTTCCTCTCGGATGTCCCCGCGCTCACGTCGGACATGGGCGACCGCGCGCGGCGCTTCACGTGGCTGGTGGACATCCTGTACGATCATCGCGTGAAGCTGCTGATCTCGGCCGCCGTTCCCCCGGAGGGCCTCTACCGCGCCGGACCGAACCACCAGGAGTTCGCGCGGACCGTGAGCCGCCTGATCGAGATGCAATCGCGCGACTACATGGCGCTGCCGCACGTCGCGGCGCTGGCGAGCGATGCGCGTCTCGCCTGAAGCCTTTGGCCGCCCGGAAGCCGACCCCATCCGCACCGATTCCCCAAGGAGAGACCCGTGCAGAAATTCAAGGCGTACCGGACGTTCCAGGAAAACGACGCCGTCGTCAGCCGCTTTGTCGAAATGGCCGTCGACGAGCTCGACCCGGGCGACGTGGTCGTGCGCACCAAGTACTCGACGATCAACTACAAGGATGCCCTGTCGTACAACGGCGTCGGCAAGATCATGCGCAAGTACCCGACCAACGCCGGCATCGACATGGCCGGCACCGTCGAGACGTCGGGCGACACGCGGTGGAAACGCGGCGACAAGGTGATCGTCCACGCCTACGACATGGGCGTGGCCCACGACGGCGGTTATTCGGAATTCGTGCGCGTGCCGGGCGACTGGATCGTGCGCCGGCCGGAAAGCATGACGGCGTTCGACGCGATGACGCTCGGCACCGCCGGCTTCACTGCAGCGCAGGCGATCATGGCGATGGAGCACAACGGGCTGAAGCCGGAGAACGGCCCGGTGGGCATCACCGGAGCGACCGGCGGTGTCGGCTCGGTGGCGGTGGAGATTCTCGCCAAGACGGGCTACGAGGTCGTCGCGATCACCGGCAAGCAGGAGGAGACGAAGTACCTGAGGGCACTCGGCGCGAAGAGCGTGATGCTGCGGCAGTCGATCGACGTTTCGAAGATTCGCCCGCTGGAAAAGGCCATGTGGGCGGGCGCCATCGACAACCTCGGTGGTGACGTGCTCGCGTGGCTCCTGGCGACGTCGAAGGGGGCGGGCGTGGTCGGTGCGGTGGGGCTCGCGGCCAGCATGAAGCTCAACACGAGCGTCGCGCCGTTCATCCTGCGCGGCGTGTCGCTCCTCGGCATCAACAGCGCGGAGTGCCCGATGTCGCTGCGGCAGAAGATCTGGAACAAGCTCGCCGTCGAGTGGCGCCCCGATCAGGTCCACGATCAGGTTCGCACGATCGACTTCGACGAGCTGCCGACGCACTTCGACGCGTACATCAAGGGCATGGTCCGCGGGCGCACGGTCGTCCGCATCGCGCCGGACACGCACCCGTAGCGGAATCGACCCCGGGATCGCCGTCCCGCGGGGCGGCTCCGTTGCGCATCGCTTGATCTCGCGCAAGGCGAGGCGCGAGTCGCCGGCATAGCCTCTTTCCCGCGCCCCGGCTACGGACGTTGGGCACCTCGAGGAGACCGCATCATGGCCACGTACAAGGAGTTCCACCGCGCCTCGCTTGCCGATCGCGACGCGTTCTGGCGCGCGGAGGCAGCGCTCGTCGACTGGCAGACCCCGTTCGCGTCGGTGCTCGATTATTCGAAGCCGCCCTTTGCCAAGTGGTTCGTCGGCGGTCGCACCAATCTGTGCCATAACGCGATCGACCGGCACGTCGCCACGCGCGGCGAGCAGAAGGCGCTGGTCTACATTTCGACCGAGACGGGCGAAACGCGCGCCTACACGTTTTCCGAGCTCCACGCCGAGGTGAACCGCTTTGCAGCGGCGCTTAAAGGCGAGGGCGTCGGTCGCGGCGACCGCGTTCTGATCTACATGCCGATGATCGCCGAGGCGGCCTTCGCGATGCTCGCGTGCGCGCGCATCGGCGCGATCCATTCGGTCGTGTTTGGCGGATTCGCGGCGGCGAGCCTCGCCACCCGGATCGACGACGCCAGACCGAAAGTGATGGTGACCTCGGACGCGGGAATGCGGGGCGGCAAGCCGGTGCCGTACAAGCATCTCGTCGACGAATCGATCCGTCTCGCCGCCCACCCGCCGATGCGGGTCATCATCGTGAACCGCGGTCTCGACAAGGCGATGGCCGTCGTTCCGGGCCGCGACCTCGACTATGCGACGCTGCGTGCGCAGCACATGGACGCGAAAGTCCCGTGCGAGTGGATGGAGTCCTCCGAGCCGTCCTACATCCTCTACACGTCGGGCACGACGGGCAAGCCCAAGGGCGTGCAGCGCGACACGGGCGGCTACGCGGTGGCGCTCGCTTCCTCGATGCGTCGCATCTTCTGCGTGGCTCCCGGCGAAGCGATGTTCACCA
This sequence comes from uncultured beta proteobacterium, assembly GCA_963726765.1. Lineage (GTDB taxonomy): Bacteria > Pseudomonadota > Gammaproteobacteria > Burkholderiales > Casimicrobiaceae > CAIWHR01. The sequence continues at coordinate 138,938 of CAVSDH010000005.1, forward strand.
CGAGCGACATCGGCTGGGTGGTCGGCCATTCCTACATCATCTACGGGCCGCTCATCAACGGCTCCACGACGATCATGTACGAGGGCCTGCCGATCCGCCCCGATCCCGCGATATGGTGGAAGATCGTCGCCGAGAACAACGTCCGGACGATGTTCAGTTCGCCTACGGCAATCCGCGTGCTGAAGAAGCAGGACCCGGCGTACATGAAGCAGCACGACATCAGCTCGCTCAAGTACCTGTTCCTCGCGGGCGAGCCTCTCGACGAGCCGACGGCCCGCTGGGCGGCCGACAACCTCGGCGTGGCCATCGTCGACAATTACTGGCAGACGGAAACGGGATGGCCGATCCTGTCCGCGCAGCCCGGCGTCGAGGAGACGCCGCGCAAGTTCGGCAGCCCGTCGTTTGCGGTGTACGGCTATGACGTGCGGCTGCTGCGCGAAGGCACCGGCGACGAGGCGGGGCCCGACGAAAAGGCCGTGCTGACGATCCTGCCGCCGCTGCCGCCGGGCTGCATGACCACCGTTTGGGGTGACGACACCCGCTTCGTGAAAACGTACTTCTCGGACTTCGGGAAGAAGCTCGCGTATTCGACGTTCGACTGGGCGATTCGCGACGCGGACGGCTATTACTTCGTTCTCGGACGGACGGACGATGTCATCAACGTCGCCGGTCACCGGCTCGGGACGCGCGAGATCGAGGAGGCCGTGCAGGCGCATTCCGGCATCGCCGAAGTTGCCGTGGTCGGGGTCGCCGACCCGCTCAAGGGCCAGATCCCGGTGGCGTTCGCGGTCGTCAAGGATCCCGCCAAGGTCGCCACGCCCGAGGGCGCCGCGGCGATGCGCAAGGAGGTCATGGACACCGTGGACCGCGAGCTGGGCGCGATCGCCCGTCCCGGGGCCGTGCACTTCGTCACCGTTCTGCCGAAGACGCGATCCGGCAAGCTGCTGCGCCGGTCCATCCAGGCACTGGCGGAGGGGCGCGACCCGGGCGATCTCACGACGATCGAGGACCCGGCGGCGCTCGAGCAGATTCGGGCGGCGCTGGGGATCGGCTCCGGCGACTGAGCGCGCCGTCGGGACGGGAAGCGCAAGGGTTGGGCGTCGTGTGCCCGGCGGGCGATAATGCGCGTTTCGCCCCCCGACCGACATGCCCGACGCAATCGCCTCCCCCGCAACCCAGCGCGCAATCGCCCATGCCGCACCGCCACACGTTCCGCTGGCGGTCGCGACGCGCGGCGACGCCGTCGACGCAATTCACTACGGTTCGGTCGCCGTCGTCGACCACGACGGCAACCTGCTGTATGCGGCAGGGGATGCGAACTTCCTTACGCTGACGCGCAGCGCGTTGAAGCCCTTCCAGGCGATGCCCTTCGTCGCCGGCGGCGGCGTCGAGCGCTTTCGCTACACCAAGGCGCAGGTGGCGCTGCTTTGCGCGAGCCATTCCGGCGAGCCGCGGCACGTCGATGCCGTGGCCGCCATGCTGGCCGTCGCAGGCAACACGGCCGACGAGCTGCAATGCGGGACCCATGCCCCGGGTTTCTACGACGCGCGCGGCGACGTGCCCCCGCCGCCGCCGTATTCGCCGCTCGCCCACAACTGCTCCGGAAAGCACAGCGGAATGCTCGCCTACTGTGTCCAGTGCGGTCTGCCCAAGGAGAATTACCTCGCTTTCGATCACCCCCTTCAGAAGGCGATCCGGCGCGCGGTTGCCCATTTCATGTCGACCCCCGAAGCGGCGCTCGTGGGCGGCATCGACGGTTGCTCCGCGCCCAATTACGCGGTGCCTCTGGCAAGGCTTGCCCTCGGCTTTGCGCGACTGGCCGCAGTCCGCAGCGACCGTCGAGTACGGGAACGCGCCGGCAGTGCTGGCGGACGCGATGACCGCGCACCCGGAAATGGTCTCGGGCGAGCACCGGAACGACCTGGCCCTCATGTGCGCCGGTCGCGGGGACTGGGTCACGAAGATCGGCGCGGAGGGCGTGCAGGCGATCGGGATTCGCAGCAGGGGGCTCGGCATCGCCGTAAAGATCGTCGATGGCGCGAAGCGCGGACTGCACCCCGCAACGGTAGCCACCCTGGACCAGCTGGGTCTGCTCGATGCGGCGCAGCGCGCTGAGCTCGCCGAATGGCGGGAGCCGCTTGTGCGAAACTACCGCGGCACGGTGACCGGCCGGGTGCGAGCGGAGGTTGTTCTGGACAAACGCAGCGGCTCGGTCATCGGTGCCGAATAACCCCGCGTGCGAATGAACTTGCAGCGGCGGCGGCGGTCTGTTGATGGACGCGCACGCCTCGACAATCGCCATGGAGCTGCTCCCGCCGGGTCCGGGGCACTCGAAGCGACGGCAAGCCGCGGCACCCGCCGTTCGGCGGGCATAACAAAGAAGATTCAGGGACTGGATGGGTGATCGCGAGGTCGATCAGCAGCTCGTCGTGCGCGCGCAGCAGGGCGACAAGCGTGCATTCGAGCTGCTGGTGGTCAAGTACCAGCGGAAGCTCGCGCGGCTCCTGTCGCGGCTGGTGCGCGACCCGTCGGAGGTGGAGGACGTGACGCAGGAAGCTTTCATCAAGGCATACCGGGCGCTTCCGAGCTTCCGCGGAGACAGCGCGTTCTACACGTGGCTCTATCGCATCGGAATCAACACCGCCAAGAACTACCTGGTCGCGCTGGGGCGCCGGGCGCCGACGTCGACCGGGTTCGACAACGAGGAAGCCGAGAACTTCGAGGACGCCGACCAGCTGCGCGATTCGAACACGCCGGAGGACGAGCTCCACGGCAAGGAGATCGCCGCGGTGGTCAACCATGCGATGGACACGCTGCCGGAGGACCTCCGCACCGCGATCACGCTGCGCGAGATCGAGGGCCTGAGCTACGAGGAAATCGCGAGCCTGATGAACTGCCCGATCGGCACCGTGCGCTCGCGGATCTTCCGTGCGCGCGAAGCGATTGCGACGGAGTTGCGACCGTTGCTGGGTACTGAAGAAAACCGGAGATGGTGATGCCTGACAGCATATCGCGCCTGATGGACGGTGAGCTCGAGAATGAGCAGATCGAATGGGTATGCGGCCGCCTGCGGCGGCCCGATGCGATCGCGACCTGGGCGTGCTACCACGTGATCGGTGACACGCTGCGCGGCGCTCCTCCGCCGATCCCCGGTTTTGCCGACCGGTTTGCCGCGCGGCTCGCGACCGAGCCGACCGTGATCGCGCCCGGCGCGCAGCGCAGCCGTCCGGTGCCGGTCGCATGGGCGGTTGCGGCGAGCGTCGCCGCGGTCGCGGTCGTGGGCTGGGCCGCGTACGCGACGCTCGACACGTCGCCCACCGCCATCGCCAGAGCGCGCGAAGCCGCGACCGTGCGCGCCGCACAGGTCCGCCCGCCCGCCGTTCCGGCCGACTACCTGGTGGCGCACCGGGAATACTCGCCGACGGCACCCATCGAAGGAATCGGTCCGGGCCTGCGCACGGCGTCGGCGACGGCTCCGGAAGTCCGACCGTGATACCGACTATGATCGGGATTGACCCTGTGATGCAACAATCGCCGACATGTGCGGGCGCGCGGGAACGGCGTCGACCTGCCGCGCCGCATGTGCGGGGCTGGCGGCGTTCGCCGCGCTGGCCTTCGCTCCGCTTGCCTCGGCGCAGGACGCGAGCGCCTTGCTCGGCCGGGCCGCAAACGCGGCGCGTCAGCTCAATTACGCGGGGACGCTCGTCTTCCAGCATGCAGGCCACGTCGAAACTTCCCGGATCGTCCACCTGAACGACGCGGGCAGCGAATTCGAGAAGCTCGTGAATCTGGAAGGGCCCGCGCGCGAGGTCATCCGCAGCAACGGCGAGGTCCGCTGCTACTACCCCGACGCCAAGCTCGTGCGGATCGAGCCGCGGACGTTCCGCAACGCGTTTCCTTCACTGTCGTCGCAGCAGCAGAAGGCGCTGACCGAGTTCTACGAGGTGCGGAAAGGCGAGACCGATCGCGTCGCCGGCCTCGAAGCGCAGGTGTGGATTTTCGAGCCCAAGGACGGGTTGCGGTACGGTCAGAAGCTCTGGTTCGAGAGCGCCACCGGGCTCCTGCTCAAGGCGCGTATCCAGAACGAGCGCAACGAGCCCGTCGAGCAGTTCACCTTCTCCGACATTTCCATCGGCGGCAGGATCGACCGTGAAATGGTGAGGCCGACGTGGCCGCCTGCGCCGGCGGCATGGCAGGTGCACGAGGCGGGAGCCGGCGGCGTGGACGCCGCCGACACGGGCTGGATGGTCGGTGCGGCGCCGCCGGGGTTTTCGCGCGTCGCGGAAGGCTACCGCACGTTGCGCGGCAAGCGTTCGCCCGTGGCGCACATCGTCTATTCCGACGGCCTCGTCGCCGTGTCGGTCTTCGTCGAGCCCGCCGGCGGCGTGCACCCGGTGGGTCTGCTCGCAGCAGGGTGGTGTGAATGTGTTCATTCGCGACGGCGACGGCTACGTCGTCACCGCCCTCGGCGAGGCACCGGCTGCGACCATTCGCCAGATTGCCAATTCGGTGGCGCGCAGGTGACGCGCCGCCTTCTGCATCATGTTTCGCTGCCCCGGAGGTCGACCCCAATGATGTTCCGCAATCGTCACACACTTGACGCCGCGGTGACGGCCCTGACCTTTGCCGTATTCGCGACCATGACCTCGCCGGCGATCGCACAGGGCCGACTCGCCGGCCTCCCCGATTTCACGGACCTCTACGAAAAGCAGTCGGCGGCGGTCGTCAGCATCGACGTCACGCAGAAGATCAAGCGGTCGCGCGGCACGGAGCTGTCGGAGGACGATCCGTTCTACGAATTCTTCCGCCGTTTCGGCCAGATCCCGCGGCGCGGCGGCCCCGAGCGCGATTTCGACCAGCAGTCGCAGGGGTCCGGGTTCATCGTTTCAGCCGACGGATTTCTCGTCACCAATGCCCACGTGGTCGACGGCGCGGACGAGGTCAATGTCAAGCTCGCCGACAAGCGCGAATTCAAGGCAAAGGTCATCGGCGCCGACAAGCGTACCGATGTTGCACTTCTCAAGATCGATGCCAAGGACCTGCCGAAGGTCACGATCGGCGACCCGGACAAGCTCAAGGTCGGGGAATGGGTGGTGGCCATCGGCAAGCCCTTCGGGCTCGAGAACACGATGACGGCGGGCATCGTCAGCGCCAAGGGCCGCGACCTGCCGCAGGAGAACCTCGTGCCTTACATTCAGACGGACGCCGCCGTCAATCCCGGCAATTCCGGCGGCCCGCTGTTCAATCTGAAAGGTGAGGTCGTGGGCGTCAACTCGCTCATCTTTTCCCGTACCGGCGGCTACATGGGGCTTTCCTTCGCCATCCCGATCGACATCGCGATGAACTCGGCGAACCAGATCAAGGACAAGGGCAAGGTGACTCGGGGCCGGATCGGTGTGCAGATCCAGGAGGTCTCGAAGGAGACGGCCGAGGCCTTCGGCCTGTCGAAACCGGGCGGCGCGCTCGTCAATTCGGTGGAAAAGGGCGGGCCGGCCGACAAGGCGGGTGTCGAAGCCGGGGACATCATCGTCAAGGCGGACGGACGCGACGTGCATACGTCGAGCGAGCTGCCGCGCATCATCACGGCGATCAAGCCCGGCGCAAAGGTTGCGCTGACGGTCTGGCGCAAGGGAGCGCAACGCGAGTTCAGCGTCACGGTTGCGGAACTGAAGGAGGACCAGGCGGCCCCCGCAACACGCCGCGGCGGCCCGGCGCCGAAGGAGAAGGCCAAGCCCAATCGCCTGGGCCTCGTGCTGAGCGACCTCACCGACGAGCAGAAGAAGGAGCTCGACCTCAAGGTCGGGGTGCTGATCGAGGACGTGACGGGATCGGTGCGCGGCAACGTCCAGCCTGGCGACGTGATTCTGGCAATCATCAACCGCGGCCAGACGACCGATGCGAAGAGCGCCGAGCAGGTGAACGGTCTGCTCGCCAAGATGGACAAGGGCGCGTCGGTGACATTCCGACTGAAGAGAGGCGAGCAGGAGTTCTTCTCGACCCTCAAGATCAATAATGGTGGCGAGTGAGCGTGGACCCTTGCAGGTGGGGTAGCGCGACGTGAAACTGACACTGCTCTCCCGGGCCTACTGCCATCTTTGCGACGAGATGCTGGCGGACGTTCGACCGATCGTCGATGAACATGGTGCGGCCCTCGACGTGCTCGATGTCGATGCGCCCCGCAACGCGTCGCTCGAAGCCCTTTGGGGCGACCGCGTTCCCGCATTGTTCGCGGGCGAGCCCGACAGCGGAGTGCTCCTGTGTCATCACCGCTTTGACAGAACGCGACTGCTCGCGGCGTTGCGCGCGCCGCCCGCGGCCGGCTAACGTTCGCGCCTGAAACGAAAATCCGCTATAATTCAACGTCTTTGCGGCGGCAAAGGGGGCACTGGACCGGTGCCCCTTTGTTTTGGCGCGCCGCCGACAGGCAACGACCGTGGACTTCATCCGCAACTTTTCCATCATCGCCCATATCGACCACGGCAAGTCGACGCTGGCGGATCGCTTCATCCAGCGCTGCGGGGGCCTCGCCGATCGCGAAATGGAGGCGCAGGTCCTCGACACGATGGACCTCGAACGCGAGCGCGGCATCACGATCAAGGCGCAGACCGCCGCGCTGCGCTATACAGCGCGCGACGGGCAGGAGTACCAGCTCAACCTGATCGACACGCCGGGCCACGTCGACTTCGCCTATGAGGTCTCGCGGTCGCTCGCCGCTTGCGAAGGGGCGCTTCTGGTCGTCGACGCGTCGCAGGGCGTCGAGGCGCAGACGGTCGCCAACTGCTACACGGCGACCGAGCAGGGCGTGACCGTCGTCCCGGTGCTGAACAAGATCGACCTTCCCTCGGCGGAGCCGGACCGCGTGATTGCCGAGATCGAAGACATCATCGGCATTCCGGCGCACGACGCGCTTCGCTGCAGCGCGAAGACCGGCGAGGGCGTCGACGATGTCCTGGAAGCGGTCATCGCCCGCATACCGGCCCCGAAGGGCGATCCCGGCGCGCCGCTTTCCGCGCTGATCATCGATTCGTGGTTCGACAACTACGTCGGCGTCGTCATGCTCGTGCGCGTGATGGACGGGTCGCTGAAGGCGAAGGACAAGATCCTGCTGATGGCGACGGGCGCCACCTACGGCTGCGAGCAGGTCGGCGCGTTCACGCCCAAGGCCGTCGCGCGCACCGCGCTGTCCGCCGGCGAAGTGGGATTCATCGTTGCCGGCATCAAGGAAATCCATGCGGCGAAAGTCGGCGACACGGTGACGCTCGCCGCGCGACCGGCCGCGGCGGCGCTGCCGGGCTTCAAGGACGTGAAGCCGCAGGTGTTCGCCGGGCTCTACCCGGTCGAATCGAACCAGTACGAGGCGCTGCGCGATGCGCTCGACAAGCTCAAGCTGAACGACGCGTCGCTGCATTACGAGCCCGAGGTGTCGCAGGCGCTGGGGTTCGGCTTCCGCTGCGGATTCCTGGGCCTGCTGCACATGGACATCGTGCAGGAGCGGCTCGAACGCGAATACGACATGGACCTGATCACCACGGCGCCGACGGTGATCTACCAGGTGCTGCTGCGCGACGGCTCCGTCATCGAAATCGAGAACCCGTCGAAGCTGCCCGACCTGTCGAGAGTCGAGGAAATCCGCGAGCCGATCATCACGACGACGATTCTCATGCCGCAGGAATACGTCGGGCCGGTGCTGACGCTGTGCACGGAAAAGCGCGGCGTGCAGAAGAACATGCAGTACCTCGGTCGGCAGGTGATGCTGACCTACGAGCTGCCGCTGGCCGAAGTCGTGATGGATTTCTTCGACAAGCTGAAGTCGGTGTCACGCGGGTACGCCTCGCTCGACTACGAGTTCCTCGAGTTTCGCGCCGCCGACGTGGTCAAGCTCGACCTCCTGATCAACGGCGAGCGCGTCGATGCGCTTTCCGTGATGGTCCACCGGTCGGTCTCTCTGTACAGGGGCCGCGAGGTCGCCGCGAAGATGCGCAAGCTGATCCCGCGGCAGATGTTCGACGTCGCGGTCCAGGCGTCGATCGGGGCCCAGATCATCGCCCGCGAATCGATCAAGGCGATGCGCAAGAACGTGCTCGCCAAGTGCTATGGCGGCGACATCACGCGCAAGAAGAAGCTCCTCGAGAAGCAGAAGGCGGGCAAGAAGAGGATGAAGGCCGTGGGCAGCGTCGAGATCCCGCAGGAGGCGTTTCTCGCTATCCTGCGGGTGGGCGAGAAATGACCGCCGGCGGACATCCGACCGGTCGCCGGAACGGTGGAGCGAACAGCGGATGGGCGACCGGACGGTCGCTCGCTGCCATGGGAGAATCCGCACGCCGTTTCCCCCGCGACATGACCGGGGCGAGGGCGGCCCCCACCGACTCGGATTGCTGACGGGCCACGACGACGATGAATTTTGCGCTGATCCTCTTTCTCGCGACGCTCCTTACCGGCGCCATTGCGCTCGCCGATCGACTCGTTTTCGCGAAGCGCCGTGCGCCCGGGACATCGGAGCCCTGGTGGATCGAATATCCGAAGAGCTTCTTTCCCGTGCTCCTCATCGTGTTCGCGCTTCGCTCGTTCGTGGCGGAGCCGTTCAAGATCCCGTCGTCGTCGATGCGGCCCACGCTCGAGGTCGGTGATTTCATCCTGGTCAACAAGTTCGCGTACGGAATCCGGCTGCCGATCGTCGAGCAGAAGATCGTGTCGATCGGCGACCCCAAGCGCGGCGACGTCGTGGTATTCCGTTATCCTCTCAATCCGTCGCAGGATTTCATCAAGCGTGTCGTCGGCGTCGGCGGCGATACGGTCGCCTACAAGGACAAGCGCCTCACGGTCAACGGCGTGCCCTGGCCGGTCAAGCCCGACGGCATCTACGGTTATGCCGAGAGCCTGCGCTACGAGTCGATGATGCGGGGAACGGAGACGTCCGATACCGGCGCCGGTCCCGCGGAGCACGAGATCGCCGTCGACCCGTCGATGCCGCCCGTCAGCCCGGGCGCGGTTCGGCCGTTCCCGGCAAAGGAGAACTGCGATTACAATCCGGACGGCAGCGGCTTCGTTTGCAAGGTTCCGGCGGGTCACTACTTCATGATGGGCGACAACCGCGACCGCAGCGACGACAGCCGCTACTGGGGGTTCGTGCCGGACGACCACATCCGGGGGCGGGCCTTCTTCATCTGGTTCAACTGGGACGACATCACGAGTTTCGCGTTCAGACGCGTGGGCAGCGGAATTCGGTGACCTGCCCCGCCGTTGGACCGGCGGGGATCGGCGGAGGAGCGATGAGCGAGCGCAAGCGGCAGCACGGCCTGACGATCGTAGGCTTCCTGATGGTGGCGGCCGTCGTCGGCGTTTTTGTGGTGGTCGGGGCCAGGATGGTGCCGGCCTACATCGAGTTCTACTCGGTCCAGAAGTCGCTGGAGAAGGCGCTGAACGACGCCCGCGACCCGTCGGCCTCGACGGAAGTCAGGAAGGCGTTCGACAGGTATCTCGCAACCGACTATATCCAGTCGGTGCGCGCATCGGACCTCGAGATCACCAAGGACCAGACATCGACGACGGCCAGCGTCGCGTGGACACGCATACTGCCGCTCGCCGGCAACGTGAGCCTCTACATCGAATTCGAGGCGAAGGCGACCCGCTGACGCCGATGGCGACGGTTCCCTCCGGAGGATGACATCCGCAGCGCTTGGTGACCGGCTCGGGTACGTCTTCCGTCGCCCGGAGCTGCTGAGCCAGGCGCTGACGCACCGCAGCTTCGGCGCGGGGAATAACGAGCGTCTCGAGTTCATCGGCGACGCCGTGCTGAACTGTGCGATCGCGGCAGTCCTCTACCGCCGGTTTCCCCAGATTCCCGAAGGCGAGCTCTCGCGCGTTCGCGCGAGCCTCGTCAACGCCGAAACGCTGGCGCGCCTCGGCTCGGCGCTGGACATTGGCGTCGACCTGCGCCTCGGCGAAGGCGAGCTGCGTAGCGGCGGCTCAACGCGGCCCTCGATCCTCGCCGACGCTCTCGAAGCCGTGTTCGGTGCGGTTTTCCTCGACGCGGGATTCGACGCCGCATCCGGTGTCATCGAGGTGGTCTATGCCAGGGATCTGGCGGTGCTCGATCCGGCGGCGATGTCGAAGGACCCGAAGACCCGCCTGCAGGAATGGCTGCAGGCGCGCAAGATCGCGGTCCCCGACTATGCCGTGACGGGCGTCAGCGGCGAGGCGCATGCCCAGACATTCACCGTCCAGTGCCGAATACCGGCCCTGGCCATCGAGGCCACCGGCACGGGCGCCAGCCGGCGCTCGGCCGAGCAGGCCGCTGCCGCCGCAGCGTATTCGACGGTCGTCGCCAATGCGGGGATCGCGTCGCATGGATGATGCGCCGCAGGGAACCGGATTCCGTTGCGGCCACGTCGCGATCGTCGGCCGCCCGAATGTCGGCAAGTCGACGCTCCTCAACCGGCTGGTCGGGGAAAAGGTCAGCATAACGTCGAAGAAGGCGCAGACGACGCGGCATCGCGTCACCGGAATCCTCACCACGCCGCAGGCGCAGTTCATCTTTGTCGACACGCCGGGTTTCCAGACGCTGCATCGCTCGCGGCTCAACGAGCGGATGAATCGCGCGGTGACGCAGAGCCTGTCGGACGTCGACGCGGTCGTGCTCGCGATCGAGGCCGGACGGATCGTTCCCGCGGATCGTGCCGTGATCGCGCTGTTGCCCCCGCGGGCCGGCGTCGTCGTCGCGCTCAACAAGGTCGACGAGCTACGGGACAAGCAGGCGCTCCTGCCGCAGATGGCCGAGCTCGCGGCCATCCGTCCCTTCGCGGCGATCGTGCCGGTGAGCGCGGCGAACGGACTGGCGGTCGATCATCTGCTTGCCGAAGTGCAGAAGCTGCTGCCGGAGGCGCCGCCATTGTTCGGTCCCGACGAAATCACGGACCGTGACGAGCGGTTCCTGGCAGCCGAGTTCGTCCGCGAAAAGATATTTCGCCTGCTGGGCGAGGAAGTTCCGTACGCAACCACGGTCGCGATCGAAGGGTTCAAGCTGGAGGGCGGCCTGCGCCGCATCCAGGCGACCGTCTACGTCGAGCGGGACAATCAGCGCGCGATTCTGCTCGGTGCGGGCGGCGCCAAGATGAAGGAAATTGCGGCCAGCGCGCGTACGGACATGGAGCGGCTGTTCGGAGGGAAGGTATTCCTCGAAATCTGGGTTCGCGTGAAAAAGGGCTGGGCCGACAGCGAGGCGTCGCTCAAGCGCCTGGGCTACTGAGGGATATTGCATGCCCCCTCGCGCCCAGCCTCAGCGCCGCGACGAACGGAGCGCATTCGTTCTGCACGCGTATCCGTACCGCGAGACGAGCCTCATCGTCGAGGCGTTCACCGCGGACTTCGGACGGGTGGCGATGGTCGCACGCGGCGCCAAGCGCCCGCGATCGGAACTGCGGGGATTGCTGCAGGCATTCCAGCCGCTGCTGCTTTCGTGGTCGGGGCAGCGCGAGCTCAAGACACTGCTGCGGGCCGAGTGGCGCGGCGGCTTGCCGCGCGTGCGAGGCGGGGCGCTCCTTTGCGGTTTCTATCTCAACGAGCTCCTGCTGAAGCTGCTGCCGCGGGAAGATCCGCATCCGGACGTCTTTGTCGAATACGAACGGGCGCTCGGCCATCTGGTGGCCGGAGCCGACCAGGCGACGGTGCTTCGCCGGTTCGAGGTCAGCCTGATCGCGGCGATGGGATATGCGTTACCGCTGGTTCGCGAAGCCGACACCGGCGCTCCCGTCGATCCCGACGTCAGATACCATTACGCATTCGATCGCGGGCCGCGGCGCGCGTCACCTTCGCCGGGCCTGCGCCTTCCGGTCGTGAGCGGGACCACGCTGCTGGCGCTGGCCGAGCAGCGTTATCCGGACGCTGCGACCGCCGCCGAGGCGAAGCGCCTGATGCGCGAGGTGCTCGATCACTATCTCGAACAGCGCGGCGTCGAGAGCCGGCGCGTCGTGCAGGATCTGCAGGCGCTCGAGGACAACGTGAATTCGTCCCATGATTGAACTTGGCGTCAACATCGACCACGTCGCGACGCTCAGGCAGGCGCGACGCACGTACGAGCCGGATCCGGTCTGGGCCGCCGTCGAGGCGCACCTGGGAGGCGCCGACGGCATCACCGTGCATCTTCGCGAGGATCGCCGGCACATCCAGGACGAGGACGTGCGCCGGCTGCGCGAGCTCGTCCACATCAAGCTCAATCTCGAGATGGCTGCAACGATGGAAATGATCGGCATCGCGTGCGCGCTGAAGCCCGAGATGGCCATGCTGGTGCCCGAGGGCCGGCAGGAAGTGACCACCGAGGGAGGGCTCGACGTCGTCGCGAAGGAGAATGCGTTGCGCGCGGCGGTGCGGCAGCTCGCGGACGCCGGCATCGTCACCAGCGTGTTCATCGACGCCGACCTCCGCCAGATCGAGGCAGCGGCGCGCATCGGTGCCCGCGTCTGCGAAGTGCATACCGGCCCCTATGCCCACGCGTTCCACGCCAAGGGCCGCGACCCGCAGAGTGCGGCGGTGGTGGCCGAGCTCGCGAGGATTCGCGCGGCCGGCGAGGCCATCCTCGGCGCCGGCATGCGCTTCAACGCCGGTCACGCGCTCAATTACTTCAATGTGCAGCCTGTCGCAAGGCTGCCCGGCGTGCGCGAGCTTCACATCGGGCACGCGATCGTCTCGCGCTCGGTCTTCGTCGGCCTGCGCGAGGCCGTGCGGCAGATGAAGTCGCTCGTTCGCGAAGCCGCCGCATGACGGCGCGGATTCCTCGCGGGCCCGTGATGGTGGGCGTCGAAGGTCCTTTGCTCACGGACGCCGATCGCGCGCGCCTGCTCCATCCCCTCACCGGCGGCGCGATCCTGTTCACGCGCAACTACGAGTCGATCGACCAGCTCGCGCGCCTGACCGCTGCGATTCATGCACTGCGCGATCCCGTCCTCCTCGTCGCCGTCGATCACGAGGGCGGGCGCGTGCAACGGTTCCGCGACGGCTTCACGCCGATCCCGGCGATGCGCACGCTGGGCGAGCGCTGGGATCGCGATGTCGCGGCGGCCGCGAAGGAAGCGAGGCGCGTCGGCGGCGTGCTCGCGTCGGAGCTCCGCGCCTGCGGCGTCGATTTCAGCTTCGCGCCGGTGCTCGACCTCGACCACGGGACGAGCGGCGTCATCGGCGACCGCGCCTTCCACCGCAATCCGAACGCGGTGGCCCATCTCGCCACCGCCTTCTGCGACGGCATGGGCGCGGGCGGCATGGCCGCAGTCGGCAAGCACTTTCCGGGGCACGGCTTCGTCGCCGCGGATTCCCACGTCGATCTGCCGCGCGACGAACGGGCGCGCGAGCGGATTGCCGCGGACGACCTGGTGCCGTTCGCGGCGCTGATCCGGCGGGGACTCGCGGCGATCATGCCGGCGCACGTGATCTACCCCGCCGTCGATGCGCGGCCCGCCGGCTATTCGACGGTGTGGCTCCGCGACGTGCTGCGCAGCCGCATCGGCTTCGACGGACTCGTCGTCTCCGACGACCTCGGCATGGCCGGCGCGGTGGCGGAGGGCGATATCGTGGCCCGCGCGAGCGCAGCGGTTGCCGCGGGCTGCGACATGGTGCTCGCGTGCAACGACATGGCCGACGCCGATCTGCTGCTCGACCGCTGGAATCCGGGGCAATCGCCCGACCTCGCGCGGCGCACATCCGCAATGCAGGGCCGGCCGACCGGGCCGCAATTGCGTTAGGGAGCCTCTGCATAAGTATTCACGATTGCGCTGCTTGGCTCAATGCGGATGGATGCAAGACGCGCGACGAAGGTCGTAGCCCGGCCTACGATGCCGAGGAGCGCGGCGATGCAGGCGCCGCATTGGGCAGCGCCCGAAGGGACGGGGCGTTTCGGGCGGCCTGCGGTTTGGTTGAACGCGAGCCTTGCGAAGGCGTTGACCCTTCGCTCGGCCCGCCTCATTTGGCAACTGAGGCATCCCATCCCGACTCGCCTCCGTCGCAACCGCGAATACTTATGCAGAGGCTCCCTAGCTCAGTACGGATGCGGCCAGCGACCGCCGAACCGGCGTGTCAGTTCTTCGGCGGCGTGCGCGACGACCGGGCCGAGCTTCTTGATCCTCTCGTCCGGCAGCCGCGTCGACGGGCCCGCGACGGAGATCGCACCCAGCGGCTCGGCATGCTCGTCATAGACGCTCGCGGCGACGCATCGCGTCCCGAGGGCGTGCTCTTCGTCGTCGAACGACCAGCCGCGCTGGCGGATGACCCGCAACGCGGCCCACATCGTTTCGGGCGACGTGATCGTGTGCTCGGTGATGCGCGGGATGCCCTTGACCTTGAGGATGGCGTCGATCTGCTCGTCCGGCAGCGACGCGAACAGCGCCTTGCCCACACCTGACGCATGGAGCGGGACGCGGCTACCCAGCTTGACGATCGTCCGCATCATCTCCCGGCACTGGACCTGGTCGATGAACACCGCTTCGGTGCCGTCGAGGATCGCGAGATTGGCGGTCTCGCCGGATTGCTCCATCAATCGGCGCATGTGAGGGTGGCTTTGCGCGACGAAATCGCGACTCGCGAGAAACGTCGAGCCGACCGCAAACGCCTGCAGGCCGATGTACCAGCGACCGAGCTCGCCCGCCTGGTACACGTATCCCATGCGGTCCAGCGTCGCCAGCAGCCGGTGGGTCGTCGACGGCGGAAGTTCGACGCGCTGGGCGACGTCGGTCAGCGTGAGCCCGCCTTCCGCCCGGGCCAGTGCTTCGAGGATGTTGAGGCCGCGCGTCAGGCTCTGCACCTGCGCCGTGGCCGTGCCGCCGGGCTTCAGCGGCGCGCGGCCGCGTCGCGGCGGTGGGGCGAGGCGATGCGTCATGGGGTGCGGAGATCGATGCAGACCGGGCACGACAACACTATCATATCGAACCGGCAGCGCGCGTCTCGCAGGTCGCGGGACGGCGCAGGGCCCTTTGGCCGCGCGGCGCGCGCGGTGTTTCGGAAGACTGACGGATGAAACTTCGAATTGGCGAACCCTGGATGCCGGCCCCCGACTACGGACGACAGCTGCGCGGGCTGTCCGTCAACCTGCTCGTGCGGGAGATCGAGGGCGCGCTTGCCTTTCAGCGCTCGGTGCTGCGCGCGGCAGTCGTGTACGCGGACCCCGATTTCGCGGTGCTTCGAGGATACGGTGCCGAGTGGATGCTGCACGCCGATCACACTTACCAGGGACATCCGCTGCATCGCGAGGTCGCGACGGTTCACGCGCGAGGCATCGGCGCCGAGCTGCGCCTGCACGGCTGCGATCCCGACGCCGCGGCCGCCGCGGCCCGGGCCAACGGATTCATCGTCGTCGCCGAACCTGCGGACAAGCCGCACGGCTTGCGCGAAGCGTACGTTGCGGATGCCGACGGCTACATCTGGGTACCCGACGTGCCGACGGCGGCATGATGCCAGCGTCGCGATGAGCGTCGAATGCATTTTTTCCCAACCGCCCGGCGAATCGACGCCGGGCTCACGTAGTCAAGGACGAGGAGCATGAACATGGCCGAGAAGAAGATCATTGCAGTGGTCGGCGCCACGGGCGCGCAGGGCGGCGGTCTCGTCCGCGCGATCCTTGCCGACCCGACGGGCGGGTTTGCGGTGCGCGCCATCACGCGCGACGTGAATTCGGACAAGGCGAAGGCCTTCGCGCGCGCAGGCGCCGAGGTGGTCGCTGCCGATGTCGATGACGAGTCGGCGCTCGCGCGGGCGTTCGCGGGAGCATGGGGCGCTTATTGCGTGACGTTCTTCTGGGCGCATTTCTCGCCGGAAAAGGAAGCCGCCGAAGTTCGCAACATGGCGCGGGCCGCGAAATCCGCGGGTTTGCGGCACGTGATCTGGTCGACGCTCGAGGACACCCGGCGCTGGGTCCCGCTGGTCGGACAACCGGATGCCGACGCTGATGGGAAAGTACAAGGTTCCGCATTTCGACGCCAAGGGCGAGTCGAACCACCTGTTCACGGACGCCGGCGTGCCGACGACGTTCCTGTTGACGTCGTTCTACTGGGACAACCTCATCTTCTTCGGCATGGGGCCGAAAAAAGGTCCGGACGGGAAGCTCGCGTTCACGCTGCCGATGGGCGACCGCAAGATGCCGAGCATCGCGGCGGAAGACATCGGGAAGTGCGCCTACGGAATCTTCAAGCGGAGCGCCGAATTCATCGGCAGGACCGTCGGCATCGCCGGCGGCCATCCGACCGGTGCGCAGATGGCGGCGTCTCTCACCCGTGCGCTCGGCCGCGAGATCGCGTACAACGCGGTGACGCCGACGGCCTTCCGCGGATTCGGATTCCCGGGCGCCGAGGACCTCGGCAACATGTTCCAGTTCAAGGCGGATTTCGAGGACTATTTCTGCGGCGCCCGCGATCTCGCCTTTTCACGCTCGCTCAACCCGCAGCTGCAGACCTTCGACCAGTGGGCAGAGGCGAACAAGGACCGGATTCCGGTGGAGTGAACGCGGGCGTGCGGGATCAGTCCGTGCGCAGCTCCTCGGGCGGTTCCGCGCAAGGTTCGCCGCAGAAGCGCTCGTATTCGGCGATCACCTGCGCGCCCAGCAGCAGCACGATCGCCGCGATCTCGAGGCTCAGCAGAACGACGATCGCGGTGGTGAGCGAGCCGTAGACCTGTCCGACCTGCGACACGGTCGAGAAATACCAGGTGATCACGTGGCGTGCGGCCTCCCAGAGAAGCGCCGCCGTCGTGCCGCCGATCAGCGCGTGCGAGAGCACCGGTCTTCCGACCGGCATGACCATGTAGATCGACGTCAGCATCAGGATCTCGCCGATGACGCCAACCAGGTAGAGCAGGAATGCGGACACGTTGCCGAGCGAGTGGGCGCGACCGAGGAAGGCGAAGCTCTCCTGGCCCATCGAGAGGAGTGCGCCGGTGACGCCGGTGATCACGAGGAGCCCGATGCCGAGGCACAGCAGGTAGCCGAAGGGGATCAGGACCGATACGATCGTATGTCGGCGCCGGGTGGCGAATCGATGGTAGAAGATGACCGACATCGCGTTTTCCAGCACGGAGAATGCGAGCGAGCTGAAGAAGAGCAGCGTCACCGCCAGCACCCAGCCGATGCCCTCGCGATGCCTGAGGAACTCCGAGAGCTCGCGCATGATCGCGCCGGACTGCCCCGGCACGACGATTTCGAGGTAGCGCGACAGCGTGGACAGCAGCGCGCTTTCGTCGACAAATCGGGCGAGCACCATCAGGATCACGATCGACAGCGGAAGCAGCGAGAGCAGCGTGTTGAAGGCGACGGCGCTCGCCAGCAGGAATCCCTGGTTGGCGCGAAAGCCGCGAAGCACGCGCAGCGCAAAGGCACCGGGCCGTTGCAGCAGCCGCGTCAACGGGTCGGTGACCGCCCGCGGCACCGCGGCCCTGGCGATGCGCCGCGCGGCGTGCGACGCCTGCCTGATGCGCGGCGGCGTAACGCGGTCCATGGCCCGTCAGCCGAACTCGAGGTGCGGCGTCACCGCGAACATCTCGCCGGCGATGTCGACCTCGTAGCGCGCCTTCTGCAGCGCATCGTCCCCCAGCGGCCGGTCGGCGCGCGCGTAGGCCATCGCCAACGCGCGGCCATGCCGGCGACTGTAGCCCGCCGATGTGATTTCGCCCACGCTGACTCCGTCCATCAGGACAGGCTCGCCGCCCCACGGAAACGCCGCCGGGTCGTCGAAGGCGAGCAGCACCAGCCGTTTCGTGGACGTGGATGCGGGCCGGTCGATGAGCGCGTCGCGGCCGATGAACGGCGCAGGCTTGTCCAGCTTCACCGCGAAGCCGAGCCCGGCCTCCCATGGCGTCTCGTCGGGCGACAGTTCCGCCCCCCACGCGCGACGGCCGGCCTCGATCCGCAGCGCGTCGATCGTGTAGTAGCCGGCGTCGCGAAGGCCGAATTCGCCGCCGGCGCCGATCAGCGCGTCGTAGAGCGTTAGGCACTGGTCGGCGGTGACGTAGAGTTCGTAGCCCGGCCCGCCGACGTAGCTCATCCGTGCCGCGCGGACGCGCGCGTGGCCGACGTCGATTTCCTTCGTCGTCGCGAACGGCATTCCCGATTTCGACAGGTCATCCGGCGAGAGACGGCCCAGCAGCGCTTCCGCCTTGGGTCCCATGACGGAGATGACCGAGTACCCGCCGGTCACGTCGACGAGCGACGCGTGCTCGTCGGGCGCCGTGTGCCGCTCGATCCATGCCGCGTCGCGCGTCGTTTGCGCGGACCCGGTGATGATGAAGAACTCGGAGGTGGCGAGGCGGATCACCGTGAGGTCGCTCTCGAATCCTCCGCGACGGTTGAGCATCGCCGTGTAGACCATCTTTCCGACCGGCACGTCGATTTCGTTCGCGCAAAGACGCTGCAGCACCGCGAGCGAGTCGCGGCCCTTCATCACGAACTTGCCGAACGACGTCTGGTCGAACACGACGACATTCTCCCGGCATGCGCGCTGCTCGTCGAGCATGTGGGGCAGCCAGCCCGGCGTGCCGAACGTCGGGGGCTGGGGGAGGGCGCCGGCGGGGAGGAAGTAGTTCGCGCGTTCCCAGTTCATCTTCGAACCGAATACGGCCCCCTTCGCCGCCAGCCGGTCGTAGAGGGGCGACCTGCGCAGCGGGCGCACGGTTGCGAGTTCCTCGCGCGGCCAGCGCATCGCATAGTGGAGCCCGAGCGACTCGACGGTGCGGTCGGCGAGGTGGCGGCGATTGGCATGGAAAGGCGCAAACCGGCGGATGTCGACGTCCCACAGATCGAGCGGCGCTTCGCCGTTGACGACCCACTCGGCGACGAGCTTTCCGGCGCCTCCGGCGTTGGCGATTCCCGCCGAATTGAAACCCGCGCAGACGAAATAGCCGGCGAGTCCGGGCGCCTCGCCCAGGATGAAATTGCCGTCTGGCGTGAAGCTCTCGGGACCGTTCAGCAGCAGCTTGACCTCGGCGGTCTCGAGGCAGGGGGTGCGGTGGACCGCGTTCCGCATGAGAATTTCGAAGTGGTCCCAGTCTTCCGGCAGCAGCTGAAACTCGAAGCCGTCCGGAATCGGATCGACGTTCCACGGCTTCGCCTCGGGTTCGAATCCGCCCATCACCAGCCCGCCGACCTCCTCCTTGTAGTAGAGGTACCCATCCGGATCGCGGATGACCGGCAGCTCCGGCGTCACGCCGCGAATCGGCTTGGTGACGAGATAGAAGTGCTCGGCGGAGTAGAGGGGCACCGTCACGCCGACGGTGCGACCGAGCGCGCGCGCCCATTGGCCGCCGCAGTTGACGATGGCGTCGCAGCCGATCGTTCCTTCGTCGCTCTCCGATTTCCAGCGCACGCCGTGCACCCGCCCGGCACGAACGTCGACACCGACGACGCTGACGCCCTCGGCGATCGTGGCGCCGTTCATGCGGGCGCCCTTGGCGAGCGACTGCGTGAGATCGGTGGGATTGGCTTTGCCGTCGCCGGGTATCCAGACGGCGCCCGCGAGATCGTCGGTGCGCAGGATCGGCGCGATCCGTCCGGCTTCCGCGGGTGAAACGAATTCGAATTCGATGCCGAAGCTCCGTGCGCGCGCCATCTGCCGTTTCATCAGCGTGAGGCGGTCCCTCGTTCCGGCGACGTTGAGGCTGCCGCACTGTTTCCAGCCCGTCGCAAGGCCCGTTTCCCTTTCGAGCGATGCGTAAAGGTCGATTCCGTACCGGCTCATCCGAGTTGCATTGCGCGTCGCGCGCGTCTGCCCCACCAGGCCGGCGGCGTGCCATGTCGTGCCGCAGGTGAGCCGACCCTGTTCGAGCAGCACGACGTCGCGGACGCCGAGTTTCGCGAGGTGATAGGCCGTCGAGACGCCGGCGATGCCGCCACCGATGACGACCGCGCGCGCGTGAGTTGGAATCGCAGTGCTCATTGCACGGGTTCGAAAAGTCGAGACAGGTCGCTTCAGAGCTTCAGCGCCGCAACGCCGGCTACGACGCTTGCCGCACCGGCGAGCCGCCGCAGACCGAGGCCTTCCTTCAGGAACACCGCGCCGATCAGTGCTGCGAACAGCACCGACGTTTCCCGCAGCGCGGCGACGGCCGCGACCGGCGCGCGCGTCATCGCCCACAGCACGATGCCGTAGGCGCCCAGGCTCGCGGCGCCGCCGATGAGGCCGCGCCGCCAGCCGCGCGCGATGTAGGTGAAGGCGGAGGAGCCCTGGCGGGCCCGGATCCAGACAAGAAACGGGATCGCCTCGAGGAAGATGAGCCAGCTGACGTACGCGAGCGCGTTCCCCGATGCCCGGGCGCCTGCGCCGTCGACCAGCGTGTACGCGGCGATGATGCAGGCATTCGCGAGCGCCCAGCCGGTGGCCGACGGCGGGTGCCGTCCGCGCCGCGCGAACGCGATGCTGACGATTCCGAGGGAAATGAGCGCGATGCCGAGGGCGATCTGCGGACTCGGCCATTCGCGCAGGAAAAGAATGCCGAGCACCGTTACGATGAGGGGCGCCGATCCGCGCATCAGCGGGTAGGCGAACGAAAGATCGCCGGTGCGGTAGGCGTGCGCCAACGTGACGTAGTAGCCCCAATGCATGATCGACGACACGGCCGCGAATTTCCAGGCCGCGGCATCGGGCACTCCGACGAACGGGATCACGACGAGGCCGCACACCGCGGAGCCCGCGACGATCGTCGCCGTGTCGAGCATCGGATCGCCGCCGGGTGCCGACTTCAGCAGGGCATTCCAGCCTGCATGCAGCAATCCGGCGCCAAGCACCGCCAGCGTGACGGCGAGCGAGAGTTCGGTCACGCGGAGCGCGGCTTGCGTTTCTGCCAGTCGGCCTCACCGTTTTCGCCGTCCGGGGTCTTCGCCGTGCCGCTGCCATTGGCGGAGCCTCTGGCGCGGCCCTGCGAACGCGCCGGTGCCGGGTCCTTGAGGCGCGTCTTCGCCAGCACGCCGGCCTGCTCGAGGATCGGGTAGGCGATCGAGCAGATGTGCGAGTTGATGCGCTTCAGGTCGGAGATGAGGTCGAGGTGCAGCGAGGAGGTCTCGATGCTCTCCATCGTCTGGCTGGTCAGCCGTTCGAGGTGGGAGTCGGCATACGCGCGCTCGAGGTCGCGGAACAGGACCTTCTGCGCGAGCAGCTCCTGCGCCGCCTTCAGCTCGCCGTCGAGGAACACGGCAAGCCCGAGGCGCAGGTTGGCGATGAGCCGCGAGTGCAGGTCGCAGATCTCGGCCATGCCGGCCTCCGAAAAGTTGCGGCCCTTGTCGATCTTCTTGTCTTCGACGTCGGTGATGATGCGCTCGACGATGTCGCCGACCTGCTCCATGTTGATCGTGAACGAGACGATGTCGGCCCAGCGCCGGCCTTCCGTCGGCTCGAGCGCTTCCCGCGATATCTGCGTCAGGTAGAGCTTCACCGCGGTGTAGAGGTCATCGACGATGTCGTCCATCTTGCGCAGGCGCTCGGCGAGCGCGCGGTCGTTGGTGCGCAGCACGGTCAGCATTCCGTTCAGCATCTCCTCGATGACGTCGCCGATGCGCAGCGCCTCGCGCGCTGCGCACGAGATCGCGAGCGCCGGGGTATCGAGTGCCGAGGGGTCGAGGTGCCGCGGCTTGGCCGGATCGTCGCTCGCCGGGCGCGACGGAAGCAGCCGTTCGGCCACGCGCGCGATCGGCGCGGTGAAGAAGATGAAGGCGAGCGAGAGCGCTACGTTGAAGGAGAGGTGGAACAGCACGACTTCGCGCGCGGGATCGAGCTTCAATCCCTCGATCCAGCCTTCGATGTGCCCGACGAGCGGCATCAGCAGCAGGCAGCCGATGAGCTTGAACAGGAAATTGCCGAGCGTGACCCGGCGCGCTTCCGGCGGCGACCGCAGCGTGGACACCATGCCGAGCAGGCCGCTGCCGAGGTTCGCGCCGAGCACGAGGCCGAGGGCGACCGGAAGCGCGATCACCTTGAGCGAGGCAAACGCGGCGAGCAGCAGCACGACGGCGAGGCTCGAGTAGCAGAGCATCGTCAGCACCGCCGCGACCAGCATGTCGAGCAGCAGGTCGCCCGTCAGCGACGCGAAGATGACCTTGACGCCCGGCCGCCTGGACCACGGGACGCGCGGCGACGCCGATCCACTGCAGCGCGAAGATGATGAGGCCGAGTCCGATCAGGATGCGACCGAAACGTCCGATCGGTCTCCGCCTGCCGCGCGAGAAACAGCACGACGCCGACGAAGATCAGCAGCGGTGCGAGCCACGACAGGTCGAACGACAGCACGACGGTGACGAGCGAGGTGCCCACGTCGGCGCCCAGCATCACCGCCAGAGCGGGCGCGGTGCCGATGAGGCCCTGGCCGGCGAATGCGGCCACGATCAGCGCGGTCGCCGTGCTGCTCTGGATGAGCGCGGTGACGCTGATGCCGGCAAAGAACGCCGCCACGCGGTTGTTGACGCTGCCGCGAAGCAGGCGTCGCAGCGGGCCGCCGTAGAGACGCAGGATTCCGGTGCGCACGATGTGCGTGCCCCAGACGAGGAGCGAAACGCCGGCGAGAAGATTGAGCAGCGTCTGCATCGTCAGGAGGAGCTTGCCTCGACCGCGGTCAGCGCGGCGTCGAGGATGGCGAGCGCGGCATCGAGGTCGGCGCGTGCGATCACGAGCGGCGGGGACAGGGTCAGCACGTTGCCCTGGCCGACCTTGAAGGAGAGCCCTCGCGCGAGGCACTCGTACATCACCTGTTCGGCCTCGCGGCGCGCCGGGGCGCCGTCGCGCGCGAGTTCGACGCCGAGCAGCAGGCCGATGCCGCGGACATCGGCGACGAGCGGATGCCGCGCCTTGATCGCGCGCAGGCGTTGGAGCGCGTGCGCGCCGAGATCGCGCGACCGATCGAGCAGGCTCTCGTTCTCGATCGCCTCGAGCGTCGCCAGCGCGGCGGCAGCGCCGACCGAGCTCTTTTCATGAGTGTAGTGGCCGAGTGCGCGGTCGGCTGCGATATCGAGATCGCGGCGCACGATCAGCGCGGCCATCGGGAACACGGCGCCGCCGAGACCCTTGCCGAGCACCACCATGTCGGGAACGATCCCGTAATGCTCGAAGGCGAACATGCGGCCGGTGCGGCCGAGGCAGACGGGGATCTCGTCCAGGATCAGGAGCGCGCCATGCCGGTCGCAGGCGTCGCGCACGATCCGGAAATATTCGGGCGGCGGGACCTGGACGTCGGTCGAGCGCACCGTCTCGATGATGACGGCGCCGATGTCCTCCTCCCGGCCCAGCACATAGTCGAGATACTCGGCGCACCGTGCGTTGCAGGTCCCCCCGCAGCCGAAGCGGCATGCCGAGGGATCGCATGGCGGCGCATGCTCGGTACCGGGCAGCAGCGGCCCCATTCCCTTGCGGAACACGGCCTCGCCGCCGATCGAGATCGCGTCGAGCGATGCCCCGTGGAACGAATCCCACAGCGAGAGCGTCTTGTGGCGGCCGGTGGCGAGCCGCGCGAGCTTCATCGCCATGCCGACGGCGAGCGTCCCCCCGGGCGCGAAAAGCACCTTGCCGAGCGGGTCCGGGGCGAGGGCCGCGAGCTTCCGGGCAAGGGCCACCGCCGTCGCGTTGGTGAACCGCCGCGGCGAGAACGGCAGCGTGTCGAGCTGCGCGCGCACCGCGGCCATCACGTGGGGGTGGCGGTAGCCGACCTGATGGACACTGTTGCCGTGGAAATCCATGATGCGCCGGCCTTCCACGTCGGTGAGCCAGATGCCGTCACACGAGGCGAGGGCGTCGACGCAGGGCGTGGACAGCGACTGGTGCAGGAAGACCTCGGCGTCGGCGTCGAGCAGCGACCGGGTCGCGCCGCGGACATGCGCCTTCTCGAACGCGCGCCGCAGCGGAGAGAGGTTGACGTCCCCTTCGGCGGCGAGATCGGAGGGTGAAATCAGTTTGTTCACGGTGTGGTTCGGCCCCGGAAGTTCACCACGGAAGCGAGTACGTCTTCGTGTTGGTGAAGCTCTTCATGGCTTCCTGCACGCCTTCCTTGTATCCCAATCCCGAGTCCTTGATGCCGCCGAACGGCGTCAGCTCGAGGCGGTAACCGGGCACCTCGCGGACGTTGACGGTGCCGACGTTGAGCTCCGACACGAAGCGCGTGATGTAGTCGAGCCGGTTGGTGCACACCGCCGACGACAGGCCATAGTCGGTGCCGTTCGCCACCCGGATCGCCTCGTCGATGTCCCTGAACCGGATGACCGGCGAGACGGGACCGAAGGTCTCGAATTTCACGACCGGCATCTCCGGAGTCACGTGGTCGATCAGCGTCGGCGAATAGAGCGCGCCGCGCCGCGCGTTGCCGTGCAGCAGCTTCGCGCCGCGTGCGATCGCATCGTCGACCCTGGCGGCGAACGATTGCGCCGCGGCTTCGTCGATCACCGTCCCCATGTCGAGCGTCGGGTCCATCGGGTCGCCGTAGCTCCACGCCTTCGTCTTCGCGAGCAGCCGCTCGACGAAGTCGGCGGCAACGGCCTCGTGAACGAGCATCCGCTTGATCGCCGTGCAGCGCTGTCCGGAATTCTTGTAGGAACCCGCGGCCGCGAGGGTCGCGGCCTCTTCGATATCCGCGTCCTCCATCACGATGATCGGGTCGTTGCCGCCGAGTTCCAGGACCTGCCGCTTGTAGACGGCCTTCGCCGCGATGTATTTGCCGATGGGCACGCCGCCGGTAAACGTCACGAGGTCGACGTCGGGGTTGGTCAGCATCTCGTCGGCGATCTCTCTCGGATCGCCGGTGACCACCGAAAACATCTCGGGGGGCAGCCCGGCCTCGTAGAGGACGTCGGCCAGCAGCAGCGCGGTAAGGGGAGTCTTTTCCGTCGGCTTCAGAACCATCCGGTTGTTGGTGGCGATCGCCGGCGCCACCTTGTGCGCCACCTGGTTCAGCGGATGATTGAAAGGCGTGATCGCCGAGATGGCGCCCAGCAGGGGTTCGCGCAGCGTGTAGACCTTGCGCTTCTTCCCGTGGGGCGTGAGATCGCAGGAATAGATCTGGCCGTCGTCGGCGAGTGCCGCGTTTCCGGCGAACACGAAGACGTCGCACGCGCGACCGACTTCGTAGAGCGAATCCTTCTTGCAGATGCCGCACTCGGCGGTGATGAGGTCGGAAATCTCGTCGGTACGGCTGCGGATGATTTCGGCCGCCCGATACAGGATCCGGTAACGGTCGTGCCGGGTGAGCTGCGAGCGATAACCTTTGGCGATCGCGAACGCACGCCGGATTTCGTCGACCGTTGCCTTGGGCACCGTTCCGACGAGCGCGCCGGTGAAGGGATTGTTGACATCGATGGACCGGTCGCCCCCGACCTGCGAGCCGGCAATGCGCATCTTCTCGCGCAATACCCGGCCGTTCCGCACGTCCTTCAGCTCGGTCATCATGTTCACGGCGTCGTTCCCGTCAGTTCAGGTGATTGAGCGCCACGTCGAACGCGTCGAAATTGCGCCAGCGACGGCCGGCAGGGAGCGCTGCCGCGCGACGGTTCGCGATCAGCGGCACCTGTTGTTCGGAGACGCCGCCGTGAGAGCGCAGCGGCGCGTCGAGGCCGGATAGATCGTGCCGCTCGCGGCTGGTGCCGATCACCGTCAGGCGCTCGGACACGACGACGAGATCGCCGACGCGATCCTCCGGAAGCTCGAAACGCGCGCAGGCATCGGCGCGCGGCAGCACCAGGTCGATGCCCGGCAGCGCGGAGATCCGCGTGCGCGCGTCCGCCATCGCGACCGAAGAGGACAGATAGACGGTGGCGAAGGATCCCAGCGCGCCGTGATGAACCACGTAGGGATCGGTGATCGGCAGGATCACGCGGGTGACGCCAGGGCCGTACGCGCGATCGAGCGCGTCCTGCAGGAACACGATGTTCGGGCGGCCGAAGGCGTCGGTCTTGGCGTTCATGCCGTGGTCGGCGGTGAGGACGACGGTCGCGCCGTGGGCGTCGAGCGCCGCGAGGTAGCCGTCCATCATCGCGTAGAAGTCGTTCGCGACGCCCACGCCCGGCGCGGCCTTGTGCTGGACGTAGTCGGTCGTGGACAGGTACATGATGTCCGGGCGATCGCGCCCCATGAGCTTCACTCCCGCGGCAAACACGAACTCGGAGAGCGCCGCGCTGTACACCGTGGGCAGCGGCAGGCCGACGAGGTCCAGCACGCCGTCGATGCCGTTGTCGGCACGGGTCACGCCATCCGCCTTCTCCGCCGAGAAGCAGACACCGGCCATCCGGTGGCCGAGCAGCGCGCGCAGCTTGTCCTTCGCCGTGACGACGGCGACTCTCGAGCCCGCCGCCGCGAAGGCCGCGAGTATCGTGCCCGCGCGGAGGTACTTGGGGTCGTTCATCATGACCTCGGCGCCGGCGTCGCGGTCCCAGAAATAATTCCCGCAGATGCCGTGGACCGACGGCGGCGCGCCGGTCACGATCGACAGGTTGTTGGGGTTCGTGAACGACGGCACGACGCAGTCGGCGGTCAGGCAGGTGCCGGAGTCGCGCAGGCGCGCAAGGTACGGGGTGCGACCGGTGGCGATCGCCTGGTTGATGTATTCGGGCTCGCAGCCGTCGACGCAGACGACGACGACGGGCCGCTGCGGCGGCGCATAGGTGCGCCCGTTGACGGTAAGGGGAAGGGCGCTCAACGGGGTTTCCTCTCCGGCGGTTGGCCCGGCGCACGGGTCGTTGCCCGCGTACGGTGCATGCGCTCGCGACTCGCCATCACGTGCAGGAACAGCGCGCGGCCGGCAGCGGCGGCCTGTCCCGCGGCGATCCGGTCGACGATTTCGCGATGCTCGCGCGTCGACACGGGCAGTGTGCCCGATTGCGCCAGCGTCGTGCGCCGATAGAGATTGAGCTCGTTGACGAGCCGGCGGTACGTGAGCAGCAGTTTCTCGTTGCCGGTGAGCGTGACCAGGCGGTCGTGGAAGTCGAGGTTTGCGGCGGCGTACGCATCGACGTCGCCCTTCGAGGCCGCACGCTCCATCCGCTCGACGCGTGCGCGGAGGTCGCGCACGTTTTCGGCGGTCGCGATCTGGGCGAGACGGCGGCCCACGAATTCGTCGAGCGCCGCGCGAACCTCGTAGATCTCGTTCGCTTCCTCGAGCGAGATCTGCCGGACGAAGACCCCGCGGTTCTTCTCGGTGCGCACGAGGCCGGACTCTTCGAGCGCCCGGAATGCCTCCCGCACCGGACCGCGGGAGACGCCGAGGAGCAGGGCGACCGACGCTTCGGTGAGCTTGCCGCCGGCCGGGAGGTCGCCGGCGACGATCATCCGCTCGAGCTCCTTTTGCACCAGCATGGGCAAGGAGTTCGACCGGACGAGGGCGATGGTGTCGGCGCCGTCGCGCGCGGGACCGCCACGCCGGCCGGGCGGGGCCGTCGGCTGGCGCGGCGCGGCGCCGCCACCCGGTTGACGAGGCGAAGCGGAGGAGGATTTCAGCATGTTGCCTATTCAACGCCGCCGGGTGTAGATTGTCAACAATCTGCAATAAGGCGGCGACGCGGCGCGGGGCTCGCCCGGCGTCCCGGAGATCGCGAGCGTCATCGCGCCGTCACGCTCTTGGAGGAAAAGTTGCCTTTTCGAAGGATCGTCGGATTGTTGCGGGCTGCCGCTCGCGCGCGTAGCATTTCGCGATCCCCGTTTTCCCGTTGCCTCGCGTGACCGCCGCGTCGCCCGAGTCCCTGTCGCAGAATCGCCAACCCCGTAAGGAGCCCCCGAATGAAGCGCAATTTCGGCATCTGGTGGAAGACCCTCACCGCAGCGGTCGCCGTCGGCATTCTCGCCGCCGGCCCGGTGTCGGCGCAGAAGACCACGCTTACCGTGTACACCGCACTGGAAACCGACCAGTTGAAGGCCTATCAGGAAGGGTTCAACAAGGCGTATCCGGACATCGAGCTCCAGTGGGTCCGCGATTCGACCGGCGTGATCACGGCGAAGCTGCTGGCGGAGAAGGCCGCGCCGAAGGCCGATGTGGTGATGGGTGTCGCTGCGACCAGCATGGGAATCTTCGACGCCGAGGGCATGCTGCAGCCCTACGCGCCGGCCGGGCTCGCGCGCATCGACGCCGCGTACCGGGACAAGAAGAACCCGCCGGCCTGGACCGGCATGGACGTGTGGGGCGCGACCATCTGCTTCAACACCGTCGAGGCGGCGAAGCGCGGTATCCCGAAGCCCGAGACGTGGAAGGATCTGACCAAGCCCGTGTACAAGGGGCAGATCGTGATGCCGCACCCGGCATCGTCGGGCACCGGCTACTTCGACGTCACCGCATGGCTGCAGATCTTCGGCGAGGCCGAGGGCTGGAAGTTCATGGACGGCCTGCACGAGAACATCGCGCAGTACATGCACTCGGGCTCGCGCCCCTGCGCCGCGGCCGCCAATGGCGAATACGTCGTCGGCATTTCGTTCGAGTACCGTGCGAACCGCGAGAAGGCGCAGGGCAAGCCGATCGAGCTCGTGTTCCCGAAGGAAGGCCTCGGCTGGGATCTGGAAGCCATCGGCATCTACAAGGGCACGAAGAACATGGCGGCGGCGCAGAAGCTGATGGACTGGGCGGCGTCCGACGCCGCGATGGCGCTCTACGCGAAGAATTTCGCGATCGTCGCGGTGCCGAGCCAGTCGCAGCCGCTGCCCAATGTGCCGGCCAACTACGCGTCGATGCTGGCGAAGAACGATTTCGACTGGGCGTCGAAGAATCGCGACAAGATCCTCGCCGAATGGAGCAAGCGCTACGAGTCGAAGGCCGCGCCCAAATAGCGTTATTCCGTCATCGCGTCGGGCCGGTGGCATCCAGGCGAGCGGCGTTTGCGCGATGACGGAACAACTCGCCGAGTTGAAGCGGCGGCGCAGGCCGCCGCTTAACTTGGCGGGGGATTGTCGGATTGCGCGACGAGATTCCGTACGCACAGTCCGGGCCTTGACCTCCTGATGACCGCGACATCGCCCCCCCAGGAAGCACTGCGCATCGAAGGCGTGCACAAGGCTTTCGGCAGCTTCGTCGCGCTGAAGTCGATCGACCTCGCGATCCACCCCGGCGAGCTCGTCTGCTTCCTCGGTCCGTCGGGCTGCGGCAAGACCACGCTGCTTCGCATCATCGCCGGCCTCGACCAGCAGACCGCCGGCCGCGTCGTCCAGAATGGCCGGGACATCTCGAACGCGCCGCCGGCTGCACGCGACTACGGCATCGTCTTCCAGTCGTACGCACTCTTCCCCAACCTGACGATTCGCGACAACGTCGCCTACGGCCTCGTCAATCGACGCCGCGGACGCGACGCGATCGAGGCGCGGGTCAAGGAGTTGCTGACGCTGGTCGGACTGCCCGATGCGGGTCCCAAGTTTCCGGCGCAGATGTCGGGCGGTCAGCAGCAACGCGTGGCGCTGGCGCGCGCACTGGCCACGGCGCCGTCGCTGCTGCTGCTGGACGAGCCGCTGTCCGCGCTCGACGCCAAGGAGCGCGACCGGCTGCGCGGTGAAATCCGCCACCTCCAGCAGCGGCTCAAGGTCACGACGATCATGGTGACGCACGACCAGGAGGAAGCGCTGTCGATGGCCGATCGGGTGGTCGTGATGAACCACGGCGTCATCGAGCAGATCGGCACGCCGCTCGAGGTGTACGAACAGCCCACGACACCTTTCGTTGCCGACTTCCTCGGCAAGGTCAACGTGCTGAAGGCGACCTGCGTCGGCAGCGGACGCTATCGAGTGGGCAACGTCGAAGTGGCGACCGGCGTCAATGGCAGCGCCGTCGGCGACGCGGTCCGGCTCTACCTGCGCCCCGAGGATCGGATCCTTGCCGACGCAGGTCCGGTCGAAAGCATGCCCAATGCGTTGTCGGGGCTCGTGCGCCACGTCGACTTCCTGGGCACATACTGCCTCGCCAGCCTCGAGGTCGACGGTTTCGACGGGCAGCGGATGCTCGTGTACTTCTCGCTCAACCAGACGCTCGAGCTCGGCGTGCGGGAGGGTGCGCGGGTCGCGTTCGCGTTGCGCGGAAACCGTGTGCGCGTCTTTGCCGCGTGAACGCGCTTGCCGCCACTGCCGATGACACCGCCCCGCGGCGCATTGCGCTTTTGGGCGAGGCGCTGGCGGCGCGCGGCGGCCTCGTTCTGGTGGCGTGCGGACTGTTCGTGTTCCTGGCCGCGCCGCTGGCGGCGATCTTCATCCGCGCGGTCGAGGACAAGTCGGGCGCGTTCGTCGGCCTCGCCAATTTCGCCACCTACTTCGCGTCACCGGCTTTCGGGCGTTCGGCCGGCAACACGCTGACCTTCGCGGGCCTGACCACGCTTCTCACGGTGCCGCTTGCGTTCGGCTTCGCGTACGCGATCCAGCGCAGCTGCATTCCGCTCAAATGGCTGTGGCGCAACATCGCACTGATTCCGATACTCGCGCCGTCGCTGCTGGCGGCGCTGTCGTTCATCTACCTGTTCGGAAATCAGGGCTGGCTCAAGGCGGTGCTGCCGTGGTTCGGTCTCACCACGATCTACGGGTTGCCGGGCATGGTGCTCGCCATGACGTTTTCGGCCTTCCCCCATGCGGTGATGATCCTGCTCGCGGCGCTGTCGCTGTCCGATGCACGCCTGTACGAGGCGGCCGACTCCATGGCCACCTCGGAATGGCGCAAGTTCGTCACCATCACGCTGCCGGGAGCGCGCTACGGCCTCATTTCCGCGGCGATGGTCGTTTTCACCATGGCCGTGTCGGAATTCGGCGTGCCGAAGGTGATCGGCGCGAACTACAGCGTTCTGGCGATCGACATCTACAAACAGGTGATCGGGCAGCAGAACTTCCAGATCGGCGCGGTCGTCGGCCTGATCCTGCTGGTGCCGGCGCTCGTCGCCTTCGTCATCGATCACGCGGTGCGTGCCCGCCAGAAATCGCTGCTTTCCGCCCGCAGCGTCGCGTATGAGCCGCGTCCGGCTCCCTCAAGGGACCGCCTGCTGCTCGTGCTGGTCGTGCTGATGTCGGCGGCAATGCTGCTGGTGATCGGCATGGCCGTGTTCGGCTCGTTCGTGAAGGTGTGGCCCTACAATCTGTCGTTCACCCTCAACCACTACACCTACGGCTTCGAGGAGGCCGGCGTCGAGCACGCCTACTGGAACAGCCTGATCGTGGCGGGCTGGTGCGCGATACTCGGCGCGGCGATCACGTTTGCCGGCGCCTACTGGCTGGAGAAGACGCGCGGAGCCGATGCGCTGCGTCCGCTCGTCCAGCTCCAGGCGATGATGCCGATGGCGGTCCCGGGGATGGTGCTCGGCATCGGCTACATCCTGTTCTTCAACTACCCGGCCAATCCGTTTCATTTTCTCTACGGCACGATGGCGATTCTCGTTCTGTCGACGATCATCCACTTCTATTCGTCCAGTCACCTGACGGCCGTGACGGCGCTGAAGCAGCTGGACAACGAGTTCGAGGCGGTGTCGGCGTCGCTCAAGGTGCCCTTCTACAAGACGTTCTGGCGCGTTACCATCCCCGTGTGCCTGCCGTCGATCATCGACATCAGCCGCTACTATTTCGTCAACGCGATGACGACGATATCGGCGGTCGTGTTCCTCTATTCGCCGAAGACCATGCTCGCCTCGATCTCCATCGTCCAGCTCGACGAGGCCGGCGCGATCGGGTCCGCGGCCGCGATGGCGACGCTGATCGTCGCCTCTTCCGGCGTCGTCTCGCTGCTGTCGTTCGCCGCCGAAGGCTGGCTCATGCGCCGCACGCAGCGCTGGCGCCGGGCCGCACCGACTCACTAGCACCCTCAGGGGAAAGACCATGACCCTCTTCTCGCGCGATCCCATCCTCCTCACGCCCGGACCGCTGACGACTTCTCTCGCGACCAAGGCCGCGATGCTGCGCGACTGGGGCTCGTGGGATGCCGAGTTCAATGCGGTCACCGCCGACCTCCGGCGCAAGCTGCTCGACATCATCCACGGCCACGAGTCGCACGTCTGCGTGCCGATGCAGGGCAGCGGAACGTTCTCGGTCGAGGCGGCGGTCAACACGCTCGTCCCGCGCGACGGCCATGTGCTGGTGCTGATCAACGGCGCGTACGGATCGCGCATGGCGAAGCTCACCAGGATGATGGGAAGGCGTCTCACGACGTTCGAGACGGCCGAGGACGTGCCCACGACGCCGCAGGATGTCGATCGCCTGCTCAAGGCCGATCCGTCGATCACCCACGTCGGACTGATCCATTGCGAGACGTCCACCGGCATTCTCAACGCGCTGCCGGAAATCGCGCGGGTGGTCG
Organism: uncultured beta proteobacterium; assembly: GCA_963726765.1. GTDB lineage: Bacteria > Pseudomonadota > Gammaproteobacteria > Burkholderiales > Casimicrobiaceae > CAIWHR01. The sequence goes on from CAVSDH010000005.1 coordinate 171,161, forward strand.
CGCAGCATGGCAGAAGCCTCATCGTGGACGCGATGAGCTCGTTCGCGGCGATCGGCATCGACGCGCGGACCACGCCTTTCGACGCGCTCATCGCCGCCTCGGGCAAATGCGTCGAGGGCCCGCCGGGGATGGGCTTCGTGTTCGCGCGACGGAGCGTGCTCGAGAAATGCGCCGGCAACTCGACATCGCTGGCGCTCGACCTCCACGATCAGTGGACGTACATGGAACGGACCACGCAGTGGCGGTACACGCCCCCGACGCACGTGGTCGTCGCCTTCAACGCGGCGCTGGACCAGCTCGTCGCGGAAGGCGGCCAGCCGGCGCGGCTCGCGCGGTACACGAGGAACAGCGCCACGCTGGTTGCGGGCATGTCCGAGCTCGGCTTTCGGGTCTTTCTGAAGCCGGAGATCCAGGCGCCGATCATCCTGACGTTCCACGCGCCGCCCGACCCTGCCTACGAGTTCAAGCGCTTCTACGACTGCGTCCGCGACAAGGGTTTCATCCTCTATCCGGGCAAGCTGACGCAGGTGGAGACCTTCCGCGTCGGCTGCATCGGCGCGATCGGCCCGGACGAGATGCGTCACGCCGTCAATGCCGTGCGCGACACGCTGGCCGAGCTTGGGATACGGCAGGTGAGCCCGGTGGTCGCTTCCGCTCGCGCGGCTGCCTGAGGTCGGTACGCTCAGTCGAATCGCGAGGGCCCGGGCCGGCACAGCGCTTCGAGCGCCGGACGGTCGAGGGGGTCGCCGAAGGACGCGCCCCGGCGCAGCAGGCAGTCCAGCACGACGAGGCTGGCGTCGACCGTCACGGTGTCCGGCCCCTGGTCGGCCGCGATCAGCCTTGCCGCGCCATCGAGATCGACAAGGCAGTGGCCGACGACCTCGCCATCCTGTCCCGCGGGGGAAAAGTCCCGCGGCAGGATGAGGTCGTGCACGAAAACCGTTTCGCGCTGCAGGCCGTCCGGAACCTTGCGGCATAGGTCGATCGCTCCCGCCGGATGGGCGGACGCCGCCAGCGTGGCGCCGATTCCGGCTTCTTCCCACGATTCCTTGAGCACGGTACCGGCGACCGTCTGGCCCTCGGCGATGCCGCCGCCGACGAGATTGTCGAGCATGCCGGGATCGATCGCCTTCGCGGGGCTGCGCCGCGCGAACCACATCGAGATTCCGTCCGGCCGCAGAACGAGCCCGTTGACATGCGCCGCGAACGTGCGAATCCCGAAATACCGCGCGGCGGCGCGTTCGACGCACGAACCACGGCGGCACGCCAAGGCCCGGTGCGACGGCATAGCGCTCGTCGCGCCAGGCCGTCAGCGCGCCCTCGCGCGCAAGCGCACGGGCAACGCGGTCGAGGGCACGCGAGCGCGCCGGCGCATCGTCTAGCTGCGGAAGAAAGCGGATCGCGCGATCGTCCACGAGGAAGATGTCGTCGAACGCGGCCAGCCGGTCTGCGCGACCCCGGTCCAGCCATCCGGCGGCGTGTCCGTCGACGCGAAGGGGAAGCATCTGCTCGCCTGGGGGCGCCAGCGCAACCGTGAGCCGCGCCCGAATCGCCGTTACAATGGCATCTTCGATCATGTTTCATTCTATCTTTCCCGGCGCCATCCGATCGTGACCGCCGATGCCCTCGCGGTGTTCGATCTCGATCACACGCTCGTGCCGCACGACAGCGACGAGGAGTGGGTGGCATTCCTGGTCGAGGAAGGCGCGCTCGACCGGGCACAATGGGACGCGGCCAACCGCGACCTGATCGCGCGTTTCAACCGCGGCGAGGCCGGCACGATAGAGTTCACCGAGTTCTACCTGTCGACGCTGACGCGCTTCGACGACGACACGCTCGCGCGCCTTCGCGAGCGCTATCTCGACGTCAGGGTGCGCCCCCGGATCGCCGCGGAGGCGCGCACGCTCGTGGAAGGGCATCGCGCGGCGGGCGACCTCGTCATCGTGACGACCGCCGTGATCCGTTTCCTTTCGGAGCCGGTCGCCGCCGAGTTCGGAATCCGGGACGTCATCGCCACTGAAGCCGAGCGCCTCGACGGGCGTTATACGGGACGGGTGGCCGGGCTGCCCAACGCACGGGAGGGCAAGTTCGAGCGCCTGCTGATGTTCCTTGCCGCCCGCGGGCAGCGGCTCACGGATTTCCGTGCGGTCTACGCCTATTGCGATTCGCTGAACGACCTGCCGCTGCTTGTCGCAGGTGTCGAATCCGGTGGCGGTCAACGCCGACCCCGTGCTCTCCGCACACGCGCGGCACATGGGCTGGCCGGTGATGCAGATCGGGTGATCCCATGAGCGAGCGCGGCAACGTCGCAAACACGGTGGTCGACCGGTGACAGCGCGCGTCATCGACGGCAAGGCCCGCGCCGAACGCCTGACGTCGGAGATCCGCGAGGCAGTGGCTGCACGTGTTGCCGCCGGCAAGCCGGCGCCGGGTCTTGCCGTCGTCCTGGTCGGCGAAAACCCGGCCTCGCAGATCTACGTGCGCAACAAGCGGAAGACGACGGACGGCGTCGGAATGCATTCGTTCGCGCACGATCTGCCGGCGGCGACGACCGAGGTCGAATTGCTGGCGCTTATCGACGCGCTCAATCGCGATGCTGCGGTGAACGGCATCCTGGTGCAGCTGCCGCTGCCCAGGCACATCGATGACGAACGCGTCACGGAGCGCATCCTGCCGCTGAAGGACGTCGACGGTTTTCACCCGTACAACATCGGCCGCCTCGTCCTGAAGCGACCGACGCTGCGCCCGTGCACCCCCTACGGTTGCATGACGCTGCTGAAGGACACGGGCGTCGATCTCGTCGGCAAGCACGCGGTGGTGATCGGGCAGTCGAACATCGTCGGCCGGCCGATGGCGCTCGAGCTGCTGATGGAGCGCTGCACGGTGACGATCTGCCACTCCAGGACCCGCGACCTGCCGGGTCTCGTTCGGCAGGCGGACATCGTCGTCGCCGGGGTCGGCAAGGCGAATTTCGTCCAGGGCGACTGGATCAGGCCGGGCGCGATCGTGATCGACGTCGGCATCAATCGCAACGCCGAAGGAAAGCTCTGCGGCGACGTCGATTTCGCCGGGGCGAAGGAGCGCGCGTCGTGGATCACGCCGGTGCCGGGCGGCGTCGGACCGATGACCATCGCAACGCTGCTCGCCAACACGCTTCGCGCAGCCGAATTGCAGGACGCGGACTAGCGAGGCGGTCAGCGGCTCGCCGGGTCGCCGCTCATGTCGTCGAACTGGCCGGGCACCTTTCTCCAGGTTCGGAACCTGGTCGACGGTTCCCGGCGGAATCGCGCGAATCGCAGTATTGGCGCTGCGACTCAGGGGTCAACCGTCGCGTCGAAACGTCCTTGCGCCGATTTCATGACCTACCGTCCCGACCCCGAGCGGGGCGGGCCATCGCAGCCCGTCGCTTCAGGACGCCGACGCAGACCATCAGCAGCGTAGAGAACGCGATCAGGAGCGTGGCCGCCGCGGTGATCGTCAAGCTGATGTTGTCGTTGATGCCGGCGAACATCTGGCGCGGCAGCGTGCGTTGCTCGGGCCCGCCCATCAGCAGCACGACCACGACCTCGTCGAACGACGTCGCGAACGCGAAGACCGCGCCGGACGCGACGCCCGGCAGGATCGTCGGCAGCATCACGCGTCGAAAGGCGGTGACCGGATGGGCGCCACAGACCGAGGCGGCCCGGAGCAGGTTGCGGTCGAACCCGGACAGCGTGGCCAGCACCGTGATGACGACAAACGGCGCGCCGAGCGCGGTGTGCACGAGAATGAGGCCGGCGAAACCGTCCGTCAGGTGCAGGGGCGCAAACGCGAAGTAGGCGCCGACCGCCACGATCACCACGGGAACGACCATGGGCGAGATCAGCACGGCGAGGACGAGGCCCCGCAGGGCGAAGTTCGTGCGCCAGAGGCCGAGCGCGGCGAGCGTGCCGAGGACGGTCGCGAGCGAGGCCGAGACCGTTCCGAGAAACAGGCTGTTCTTGAGCGCGGGCAGCCAGAACGGCGAGGTGAAGAAGTCCGTGTACCAGCGCAGCGAAAACCCGGGCAGCGGATAGTGAAAGAAGGATCCCGCCGAAAACGAAAGCGGCACGATCACGACGATCGGTGCGACGAGGAAGGCGAGCACCGCGTAGGCGACGCCCGCGTGCAGCGCCGAGGCGAACCGCTGGCCGACGGTGCGGGTGTCCGTCGTCATCCGAGCCGCACGCGATCGAGACCGACCAGGCGCTGATACACGGTGTAGAGCGCCATCGTTGCGGCGAGCAGGATCAGCGCGAGCGCCGCCGCCATTCCCCAGTTGATCGTCTTGCTCGCGTAGAACGCGACGAAGTAGCTGATCATCTGGTCATCCGCACCCCCCACCAGCGCCGGCGTGACGTAATACCCCAGCGCCTGGATGAACACCATGAGGCAGCCGGCGCCGATGCCGGGCAGCGTCTGCGGCAGGTACACGCGCAGCCAGGCGGTGAGCGGCGGCGCACCGAGCGACGCGGCGGCACGCAGGTACGAAGGCGGAATGGCCTTCATCACGCTGTAGAGCGGCAGGATCATGAACGGCAGCAGCACGTGGACCATTGCCACGTAGACGGCGAACCGGTTGAAGATCATCTTGAGCGGCTCGGTGACGAGCCCCACGCGCAACAGCGCGTCGTTGACGACCCCTTCGCGCTGCAGCAGCACGACCCACGCGACGGTGCGCACGAGCAGCGACGTCCAGAACGGCAGCAGCACGAGAAAGAGCAGGATCGCCGCCTTGCGGTCCTTCTGCTGCGACAGGTACCAGGCGGTCGGGAATCCCATGAGGAGACAGATCAGCGTGACCACGCCGGCGATCCACAGCGTGCGCCCGAGGATGGTGCGAAACACGGTGTCGTCGTCCTTCTCCATCGTCACGTGTCCCGCGGCATCGCGTTTGAGGTCGAGCGCGGCCAGCAGGAAGAAATCGGTGACCGGTCCCGAGGCGCGCTTGATCGCCCCCCACGTCTCGAGTTGCCCCCACTTGGGATCGATCCCGACGAAGTGGTCGCGGGCGCTTCCTTCGAGCCTTTCCGGCAGCTGGCGGCCGGTGGCGAACAGTAGCGTTCGATAGCCGGTGACGTCATAGTTGAGCCGCGTCGCGGCGGAGGCGAGGGTGCCTTCCTCCCGGGCGGCCCGGATGTCGCCGGCGAGCGCCGCGTAGGTCGCGTCCGGCGGAAGCGCCTTGCCGTCCCAGTCGCGAAGCGCCACCGCAACGCGAGGCAGGATCCGGGCCACGTCGGTGTCGACGACGCTTTTCGACAGCAGCGCGCCGATCGGTCCGATGAACGTCGCAAGGAGGAAAAGCAGCAGCGGCAACGTCAGCGCGATCGCGCGCAGTTTGACGGCGCGCTGCGAGCGCGCAAGGCCTCGCGCCATTCCCCGGACGTCCTGCATGGTGGCGACGGCGGTCATCCTGGCGCGACGGATCGCGGTCTCGGAGAGACGACACCGATCCGCGCCCGCCGCCGACACGTGGCGTGCGCGAATCGGGCGTGGTTAAGCTACTTCGCGACCCAGGCGTTGAAGCGCTGGTTCAGCTTGTCGAGGTTCTCGAGCCAGAACTTGTCGTTGATGTAGAGCGCGGTGCGGATGTTCTCCGGCGCCGTGGCGAGATTGGGCAGCACATTCTTGTCGATCAGCGCCGTCGAGCCCTTGTTCGTCACGCCGTACGGGATCTTCGGAGGCAGGTTCTTCTGGTTGTTGGGGTCGTTGACGAAGACGAGGTACTTCTCCGCGTCGGCCTTGTTGGGGCTTCCCTTCATGATCACCCATGAGTCGATCGTGTACAGGTTGTTCGTCCACTCGATCTTGAAGTTCTTCTTGTCCTTGTCGTTGGCGGCGGCAATCCGGCCGTTGTAGGCGTTCGTCATCACGACTTCGCCGGAGGCGAGGAGCTGCGGCGGCTGCGCACCCTTTTCCCACCAGACAATGTTGGACTTCAGCTGATCGAGCTTCTTGAACGCGCGGTCGACGCCGGCCTCGGTCGCGAGCGTCTTGTAGACGTCCTGCGGCGCGACACCGTCGGCCAGCAAAGCGATCTCGAGCGTGGTCTTCGGGCCCTTGCGCAGCGCCCGCTTGCCCGGCCATTTCTGCGTGTTCCAGAAATCGGCCCAGTTCTTCGGCGTGTCGCCCTTGATCTTGTCGCCATCATAGGCAAGGATGAAGCTGTAGACGATGGCGCCCACGCCGCAGTCGTTGACGGCGTCCGGCAGGTACTTGTCCCTGCCGCCGAGCTTCGCCCAGTCGAGCTTGTCGAAGAGCCCTTCCTCGCAGCCCAGCAGCAGCTCCTCGGACTCGACCTGCACGACGTCCCAGTTGTTGTTTCCGCCCTGGATCTTTGCGCGGAGCGTGCCGACGCCGCCGTCCCAGCTTTCTTCGGCCATCTTGGTGCCGGTCGCCATGAAGGGCTTGAAGTAAACCTCGCGCTGCGCGTCCTGGTATGCGCCACCCCACGAGACGACCGTCAGGTCGCGGGCCTGTGCGGACAATGCAAAGCCTGCGATGGCCGCCGTCGCCAGCAGGAGCCGGAATTTGCGTGGATCCATGATGTCCTCCTCGAAGTGTTGTGCAATTTCGTTGCTGCGCATGTCGAACCCGGCGCGGGGCAGCCGCCGCGCCGTCAATCCTGTTCCAGCCGGAAGACCCGGCAATCCTCGGCGCGCCAGCCTAAGCGGACCGACGCACCCACCAACGGCGCATGCGCGGCATGCGATTTCACGATCATCTCGCCCATGTCGCGCACCGTGATCCGCAGCCGCAGATGATCTCCCAGATAGATCGTCTCGGCGAGCCTGCCGTCGAGCGCGCAGTCGGTGTCCGCACCGCCCAGCACGATTTGCTCGGGTCGCACGGACACGAGCGCGGAATCGCCGGGCGCAACGGCGTCGCCACAGGTCCCGGCGAGCAGGGCGCCGCCCTGCGCGCGCACCGCGCAACGGGCGCCGTCGACACGCTCCACGGTGCCCGTCACGCGGTTGTTCTCGCCGATGAAGCGCGCGACGAACGAATTCGCAGGTCGCCCGTAAATGGCTTCCGGAGCGTCGATCTGCTGGATCTTCCCCTGGTGGAAGATGGCGATGCGGTCCGACATCGTCAGCGCCTCGCTCTGGTCGTGCGTCACGTAGACCATTGTGACGCCGAGTTCGCGATGCAGTCGCCGGATCTCGAGCTGCATCTGCTCGCGGAGCTGCTTGTCGAGGGCGCCCAGCGGCTCGTCCATCAGCACGATCTTGGGCTCGTAGACGAGCGCGCGCGCAACCGCGACCCGTTGCTGCTGTCCGCCGGAAAGCTGGGCCGGGCGACGATGCGCCAGCGCGTGGAGCTGGACCATGGCGAGCGCCTTGTCGACGCGCGCCGCGATCTCGGATTTCGGCAGGGCGCGCACCGAGAGCGGAAAGGCGACGTTCTCGGCGACCGTCATGTGCGGGAACAACGCATAGTTCTGGAACACCATGCCGATCTCGCGCTTGTGCGGCGGCAGCTTGCCGATCGAGCGCCCCTCGAGCAGGATCTCGCCGGCCGTCGGCGCTTCGAAGCCCGCGAGCATCATCAGCGTGGTCGTCTTGCCCGAACCGGAGGGGCCGAGCAGCGTCAGGAACTCGCCGCGTGCAATGTCGAGGTCGAGCCGGTCGACGACGCGCGCAACGCCGTCGTAGGTCTTGTCGACGCCGACGAAGCGGACGATCGGATCGGTGGTCATCGCGCGCGGACGATCTTCCCGGTCAGGCGAACAGCCCGCGATCGCGAACCATCGCGAGCGTGTCGTCGAGCGCGTGCCGCGTGTGTTCCAGCAGCGCATCGATCTCCAACTCGGTGATGATGAGTGGAGGCGAGAATGCGATGACATCGCCTGCCATGTTGCGCAGGATGGCCCCATGGTGCTGGGCGCGCTTCACGAGGTAGGCGCCGATCCCGGCCTTTGCGTCGAAGTTCGCGTGCGTGGCCTTGTCGCGCACGAGTTCCAGCGCGCCGATGAGCCCGATGCCGCGGGCTTCACCGACCAGCGGGTGGTCGGCGAATTTCCTCAGCCCTGCCTGCAGCCGCGGGCCGACCCGCCGGACGTGACCGACGATGTCGCGCTCCTCGTAGATCTTCAGCGTCTCGAGCGCCACGGCGGCGGGCACCGGATGCGCCGAATAGGTGTAACCGTGACCGAAGACGCCGAGCTTGTCGCTCTGCGCGAGCAGGACGTCGTAGATAGGCTTCGACACGAGCGTGGCCGACATCGGCACGTAGCCGGCGGTGAGCGCCTTCGCGCAGGTCAGGATGTCGGGCTTGAGATCGTACGTCTGCGAGCCGAAAAGGCTGCCGATCCTTCCGAAGCCGCAGATCACCTCGTCGACGACGAACAGGATGTCGTACTTGCGCAGCACCCGCTGGATCTTGGCGAAGTAGGTCGCCGGCGGGACGATGACGCCGCCGGCCCCCATGACCGGCTCGGCGAAGAACGCCGCGACGGTGTCGGCGCCCTCGCGCACGATCAGTTCCTCCAGTTCGTTCGCGAGCCGCGTTGCGAATTGCTCCTCCGTCTCGCCGGGCGCGGCGAATCGGTAGTGGTGCGGGCAGCCGGCATGCACGAAGCGTCCGCGCGGAAGATCGAAGTCGCCATGCGCGAAGGCGAGGCCCGTGACGCTGGCGGCGGCGACCGTCATCCCGTGGTAGCCCTTCTGGCGGCCGATGATCTTCTTCTTGTCGGGGCGGCCGAGCGCGTTGTTGTAGTACCAGACGAGCTTGATCGCCGTATCGTTCGCTTCCGAACCGGAGTTGGCGAAAATGACGCGCGCGAGTCCGGCCGGCGCCATCGAGACGAGCTTCTCGGCGAGCTCCGTGGCGATCGCCGGCACCTTGCCCGCGAAGCTGTGATAGAAGGGCAGCTCCAGCAGCTGCCGGTAGGCGGCCTCGGCGAGACGCCGCTCCGAGAACCCGAGCGACGCGCACCAAAGGCCGGCCATTCCCTCCAGATAGCGGTTGCCCTGCTCGTCGAAAACGTAGACACCTTCGCCACGGGAGATGACGAGCGGTCCCTCCGCCTCGACCTGGCGCAGGTTCGTCGAAGGGTGCAGGTGATAGGCGAGATCGCGCCGGGCGGCAGCGGTCAGCGACGCGACTTGGGTCATTGTGCTTTTCCTTTGGGAGGACGGGCGCGCGGGCAGCGTCACGCAGACTTGAGATGCCAGGCTTTCGGGCGGGTGAAGGTCTGGATGCCGTAGGTCGACAGCGTGAGGCCGATGCCCGAATGCTTGACGCCCGACCAGGGCAGCCGCGGGCTCACACGGTCGCAGCAGTTCCAGTACACGGTTCCCGCGTTCACCGCCGCGAGAATCCGTTTCGCCCGCCGCAGGTCCCTGGTGTAGACACCCGCGGTCAGGCCGTATTCGGTGTCGTTCATGAGATCGACGGCCGCATCGTCGTCGGCGACCGCCTGAATGCCGATGATCGGGCCGAAGCTCTCGTCCTTCATCAGCGTCATCGAGTGATCGACGTCGGCGAACACGGTCGGCTCGAACCAGTTGCCCTTGCGCTTGACCACGCTTCCGCCGAGGAGGAGCCGCGCTCCCTTGCGCTTGGCGTCCGCGACCTGTTTCTTCAGCACGTCGAGCTGGGGACGGCGGGTGATGGCACCGATGTAGGTCGTCTCGTCCATCGGGTCGCCGAGCCGATAGCCGCGGACCTCCTCGACGAACGCGCGGACGAACGCGTCGTGGATCGATTCGTGGACGTAGATGCGCTCGACCGAACAGCACGACTGGCCCGTGTTGTAGAACGCGCCGTCGGCAACGGCCGCCGCCGCGGCGGCGACATCGACATCGTCGCAAACATAGATGGGGTCCTTGCCGCCCAGCTCGAGCTGCACCTTGATCATCCGCTGACCGGCGCGGGCGGCGATCTTCATGCCGGTCGCAAGGGATCCCGTGAAGAACACGCCGTCGACGGGCTGCCGCAGGAGTGCCGCGCCGGTCGCGCCGTCGCCGATCACCGGAACGAATACGTCGCGCGGAATTCCCGCTTCGTGCAGCAGCTCGCCGATGTGTATGCCCGTGAGAGTCGCAAACTCCGAGGGCTTGTAGAGGACGGCGTTCCCGGCCAGGAGCGCCGGAATGAAAACGTTGCCACCGACGAAATACGGATAGTTCCACGCGGAGATGTTGGCGATCACGCCGAGCGGATCGTGGCCGATCCGCTCCTCCAGCTTCTGCGCGGGGTCGGCGAACACCTTCTCGTCGCGCAGCGTGGCGGTCGACTCGGCGAGGAAGAAGTCGATGCGCGCGAGCAGCCCGTTGAGCTCGTTGCGCGACTGGCGGATGGGCTTGCCGACCTCGTGCGTAAGCGTTCGGGCCAGCGTTTCCTGCATCGCGACGATCCGGTCGCGGAACGCGGCGATCGCGGCGAGGCGCTTCTTCAGCGGAACCTTCGCCCATTTCGGCTGGCCCGCTCGCGCCAGTTCGTACTTGCGGCGAACGGCGATCGCGTTGTCGGCGGTGACCTCGGTGATCACGGTGCCGTCGGCGGGATTCACGATCTTCATGCGGTCTCCACGTGGCTCACATCGCGAACGCTGCCGCCTTGTGGCGGGCTGCGGTCGACAGGAATTCGTCCAGGATCGGCGTGTCGTCGAGAAACGACGGATCGTCGGGCGCGTGGAATTCCGGGTGCCACTGCACCGCGAAGACGTATCCCGGCCCGGTGTAGCGGATCGCCTCGACGACGTGATCCGGTTCCGACTGCGCCTCGACGACGAGGTCGCGGCCGAGTGCCTTCACCGCCTGGTGATGGATGGAGTTGGTCTTGACGACCGTCACTCCGGGGTAGAGGTTCGCGAGCCCCGTTTCCGGCACGATGGCCGTCGCGTGGCAGTTCTCCGCGTAGATCTCCCAGTTGCGGTGGTTGAGCGTGCCCGGAACCTGCGTGGCGAGGTCCTGCCACAGCGTTCCCCCCTGGGCGACGTTGACGATCTGCGCGCCGCGACAGAGTCCCAGCACCGGCTTGCCGAGCGCCATGAACGCGCGGAGCAGCGCAATTTCGTAGTCGTCGCGAATGCGGTCGCCGTTCCACGCGGGCTGGAGCGCCTTTTCGCCATAGGATTCCGGACACACGTCCGAGCCGCCCATCAGAACGAGACCGTCGAGCTCCGCCGCGTAGGCGTCGACGGTCGCGGTGCTTCCGGGACGCTTCGTGCGGCCCTCGGGGGAGGGCACCATGAACGCCAGCACGTCGCGCTGCATCAGCCAGTGCGCGACGTTCTGCTCGATGTACTGGAGCGTCATGCCCTTGAAGATCGCGCGTTGCGGATCCTCGTGAAAGAAGCAGGCGGAGATGCCGATCTTGAGCATCGGTCCGGAATTCAGATCGCCGCCGCGAACAGCCGTGCGAAATCCTCGCGCGTGCACTTTCGCGGATTCGTGCGATGGCAGGTGTCGTTGATGGCGACCTCGACCAGCGCAGGAATGTCCGCGGTCGTCACCGGGCGCTTTCCGGCGTGCGCGCCAAGCGTGGCGGGAATGCCGAGATCGGCCTTCATCCGCGCGAGCCAGTCGACGAACGCGGCGGCCGCGGCCGCCGGCGACATCCGTTCCGTTCCCGCGACGCCGGCCACCCGAGCAAGCTCCGCCATCTTCCCGGTTGCCGCCTGAAGATTGAAGCGCATCACGTGGTCGATCATGATTCCGTTGGCGAGTCCGTGATGCAGGTCGGCGACCGTGGAGAGGGCGTGCGCGCAGGAGTGCACGGCGCCCAGGTCCTTCTGGAAGGCGATCGCGCCCATCATCGAACTCATCAGCATGTCGCCCCGCGCCGCCAGGTTCTTCCCGTCGCGCACCGCAAGCGGCAGCGCGCGGGAGGCGATCCGTACGCCCTCGAGCGCGATTCCGTCGCACAGCGGGTGATATTCCGGCGACAGGTACGACTCGACGTTGTGCGTCAGCGCGTCCATTCCCGTGGCAGCGGTGATCGCCGCGGGCAGGTCGAGGGTCAGTTCGGGGTCCGCGAACACGCATTTCGCGAGCAGCTTCGGCGAGAAGATGATCTTCTTGACGTGCGTCGCGTCGTCGGAGACGACCGCCGAGCGCCCGACTTCGGACCCCGTTCCGGCGGTCGTGGGCAACGCGACGAAATAGGGCAACTCGCGGTCGATCGGGCGCACCTGCGGGTGGTCCCACGCGTACTCGAGAATGTCGCCAGGGTGGGTCGCCATCAGCGCAATGGCCTTGGCGACGTCCAGCGCCGCGCCGCCGCCCAGCCCGATCACCGCGTCCGCGCGGTGCGTCTTGCAGGCAGCAGCGCCGCGCTCGACCTGGCTCCTGACCGGGTTGCCCCAGATGTCGGAGTAGACGGCGACATCGAGGCCCGGCAGGTCCGCGACAAAGGCCGCGAGCAGCGGCAGCGGAGCGATGCCGCGGTCCGTGACGACGAGCGGCCGGCGTACGCCCTGCGCCTTGAGATGATCGGCCACGAGCCGACGGGCGCCCGGGCCGAAATGGATTGCCGTCGGAAAGCTGAAGCGATGGATCATGGCGCACTCGAGGTAAGGGGCGGGAACGGCGAACCGCGGGCGGGGGCAATCCGGAATTTTAGCGCAGTCTCGAGGGCGGGCGGCCGTAGGCGGGAGCCTTTCTCGACGCTGCACCGCGCCCGGCAACGGGCACCGTCAACCGGGCGCGAGAACGCACACCATGTGGTTCTTGGCGAAGTAGCGGTCTCCCACGCGAATGGCATTGGGCTCGATGCCGAACGACCGGAAACCTTCGCTTTCGTAGAGCGAACGGGCGGCGACGTTCGTCTGCGTGACGGTCAGAACGAGCTGTTCGAGGCCGGCGTCCTGCCGCGCGGCCGCAACGAGATGCCGGATCAGCGCCCGCCCGATGCCGCGACGGCCGAATTCCGGCGAAACGTACATCCCGAAAACGGTGGCCTTGTGCCGGTTCTTCGTGCGCTGTTCGCGCGAGAGGCCGACCACGCCGGCGAGCGCCTCGCCGACGAAAGCGCCATAGACGACATCGTGGCTCTCGGGCGCGAGCCTCGCTTCGGTGGCCGACAGCGGCTTCAACGCTTCCGCGTCATGGCTCGACGTGAACGCGTCCGGATGCTCCTCGAGGCCGCGCAGCCGCAGCTCGCGATAGGCCGGTGCGTCGGCCGGCAGGAGCCGGCGGATCGAAAACTCAGATGATTTCGAAATAGCGCTTCATCTCCCAATCGGTGACGGCGTCCTGCCACTGGCGCCATTCCCACTCGCGCGTCGCCGCGTAATGGTCGACGAAATCGTCGCCGAACCAGTCGCGCGCGACATCGGAGCCACGGAAGATCCGGGTCGTCTCGATCAGCGTGCGCGGCGCGCGCGGAATGTCTTCCGCGCCCAGGTTCGTGCCGTGGATCGGCTTGGCGGTGAGCTTCATCTTCTTCTCGACGCCGTTGAGGCCGGCTGCAATGCACGCGGCGGCCGCCAGGTACGGATTCATGTCGGCGCCGGGACAGCGCGTCTCCAGCCGCGTGGATTTGGGCGACGCCGCGATCACGCGAAAACTGGCCGTGCGATTGTCGATGCCCCACGTCGGCTTGACCGGTGCCCAGAATCCGTCGACCAGCCGCTTGTAACTGTTGATCGTCGGCCAGTACATCGGCGCCATTTCCATCAGCGCGGCGACCTGCCCGGCAAGGTAGCTCTCGAAGAGCCTGCTCATGCCGTGACGACCCTTCGCGTCGTGGAACAGGTTTTTCCTGCCGTCGGAGAGCGACTGGTGGATGTGGCCGGAGCAGCCCGGGAGCTGCGGGTTCCACTTGGCCATGAAGCTCGGCATGATGCCGAAGCGCGCGCCGATCTCCTTCGCCCCCGTCTTGAACAGGATCGCGCGGTCGGCGGATTCGAGCGCCTCCGAGAACGCGATCGCCGCTTCGTAGACGCCGGGTCCCGTCTCGGTGTGCAGGCCTTCGATCGGAACGCCGAACGCCGCCATCTCGTTCATCAATGCGGCGAAGAAATCGCGGTTCGCATTCGCGCGAAGCAGCGAATAGCCGAACATGCCGGGGGTCAGCGTCGTCGGCCCGACGCCTTTCTTGTCCGCCCACGACTGCGGCGTCTCGAGAAAGTTGAACCACTCGAATTCCATCCCGCACATCGGCATGAGGCCCAGCTTTTCGGCCCGCTTCAGAACGCGCTTCAGCACCTGCCGCGGGCAGATGGGGAGCGGGACCTCCTTGCCGTTGCGCTGCTCGACGAATTCGCCGAGAAAGAACGGCACGTCGTCGTCCCACGGCACCCGGCGGAAGGTGCCGAGGTCGATCCGCGCGAGCGCGTCGGGAAATCCCTTGTGCCAGCCCGTGAGCGACGTATTGTCGTAGGTGACGTCCATCATGTCCCAGCCGAACACGACGTCGCAGAAACCGAAGCCGCCCTCGGCGGCAGAGTAGAACTTTTCCTTGTGGAGATACTTGCCGCGCAGGATGCCGTCGATGTCCGAGACGGCGACCTTGACCCGCGTGCCCGGGGCGTCGCGGACGGCGGCGATGGCTTTGGCGGTCGGCGTGGACGGCGGCATGGGATTCTCCTCATTGCGCCGATGTCGGCGCGAACCGTGGCGGTCGTCACGCTGCGACGCCGCCGGCGGATGATATCGCATGGGGAACGCCGCCCGTTCGAGGGATGGCACAATCCGGCGGATGGCCCTTCGGCGGATCCGTCGCTCGCTGCCCGCGCCGCACGGAAGGGCACGGCCCTGATCGGACGGTGCAGGGCGAGCGGGCGTCGCGACGCCGGACGGTGACGTAGAAGAGGAGCGGGATCGATGATCGTGGTCGTGATGGGGGTGAGCGGCTGTGGCAAGACAGTCGTCGGGGCGGCGCTCGCCGAAACGCTCGGGTGGCCGTTTCTCGATGGCGACGATTTCCATCCGGCCGCGAACGTCGCGAAGATGGCGTCGGGCACGCCGCTCGTGGACGCGGATCGCTGGCCGTGGCTCGATCGGCTGGCCGGAGAAATGAGGACGGTCCTGGCGCGCGGCGGAAATGCGGTGCTCGCCTGCTCGGCGCTGAAGCAGTCCTACCGCGACCGGCTTGCTGCCGGCGCAGATTCGCCTGACGACGTCCGCTTCGTCCATCTCAAGGGTGATTTCGACGTCATCGCGGCGCGTCTCGCCGCCCGAAAGCACAGGTACATGCCCGCTGCACTGCTCGCGAGCCAGTACGCGACGCTTGAAGAGCCATCGGATGCGATCGTCGTCGACGCCAGCGCCACTGTCGACGAAGAGGTTGCGCGCATCTGCGAACGGCTCGAGCGCAGAATGGCGGCCGAATGAGCGACGAGCAGCAAGTGGAAGCCGGCCACGCAGGCGGGTCACCTGGGCCGCGATCCGGCGCGGTTCCTGGGGGCCGTCAACACGCCGGTGTTTCGCGCATCCACCATCCTGTTCCCGACGGCAGCCGCATACGACCGGTATGAGCGGGGCGAATACGAGGGGATTTCCTACGGCCTCCATGGCCTACCGACCGTCACGGACCTGCAGGACGCGGTGGCGAAGGTCGAGGGTGGTCACCGCGCGTTTGCCGTTCCGTCCGGGCTCACCGCGACCACGCTTCCGTTTCTCGCGCTGCTGCGCGCGGGCGACCACACGCTCGTCCCGGATGCCGTCTACGGACCCACGCGACGCTTTTGCAGCCGTCACCTGACGCGCCTCGGCATCGAGGTCAGCTATTACGACCCGCTCGCGGGCGCTGCGATCGAGCGCGATTTTCGGCCGAACACCAAGCTCGTGTTCACCGAATCGCCCGGGTCGCTGACCTTCGAAGTGCAGGATATCCCGGCCATCGCGGAAGTGGCGCACCGCAGCGGTGCGCTCGTCGCCATGGACAATTCGTGGGCGACGCCGTTCGGCTTTCGCAGTTTCGACCATGGCGTCGACGTGTCGGTCCACGCGGCGACGAAGTACATCGGCGGGCATTCCGATGTCCTGCTTGGGCTCATCCTGACCAACGAGGCCACGACGCCGATGGTGCATCGGCTGTGGACGGACATGGGCGTCACCGCGTCGAGCGACGACTGCTTCCTCGGCCTGCGCGGGCTGCGCACGCTGCCGCTGCGGCTCGCGCGGCACCAGGCGAGCGCGCTGACGATCGCCGCGTGGCTCTCCGGACGGCCCGAGGTGCGCGAAGTGATCTACCCGCCGCTGCCCGGCTCGCGCGGCCACGACCTGTGGCGGCGCGACTTCGCGGCGGGCTCCGGGCTCTTCACCGTGGCGCTGCAGCCAGTCGCCAAGGCGGGCATCGATGCGATGCTGGATGGCATGCGTCTGTTCTCGATGGGCGTGAGCTGGGGCGGTTTCGAGAGCCTCGTGATTCCGATCAATCCCGAACGCACGCGCACGGTGACGAAATGGGATGCGGGCGGCCCTTGCCTTCGCCTCGCCATCGGCCTCGAGGACCCCGACGACCTGATCGCCGATCTCGAGCAGGGATTCGCCCGGCTCGCCGGCTGACGCAGGTCTCAGGCCGTGTCGGTGCCGAGATAGACCGCCTGCACGCGCGCGTCGGCGCGGATGGCGGCGGGCGTCCCCTGCGCAATGATGCGCCCTCGATCGAGGACGATCACCCGGTCGGCGTGGCCGAACACGATGTCCATGTCGTGCTCGGTGAACAGCACGGCGATGCTCTCCTGGCGCGCCAGCGTGGCCGCGAGGTCCATCAGCCGGCCGCGCGATCGGGGCGACATCCCGGCGGTGGGCTCGTCCATCAGCAGGAGCCGCGGCCCTCCAGCGAGAGCCAGCGCGAGTTCGACGCGCTTGGCGTCGCCGTAGGCAAGCGTCGCGCAGCCCTGGTCCGCGAAGCGCGTCATGCGCACGCGATCGAGCAGCGCGTCGGCCTCGGGGCGCAGGAGATCGGCGGCGCGCGACGTCACGTCGCCCTGACCGTTGCGGCGCGCGATCAGCGCCAGCTGCACGTTTTCCCGGACCGTCATCGACGCGAATGTCGCGGCGACCTGAAACGTCCGTCCGACACCGCGGCGCGCGATTTCCCGAGGCGGAAGCCCGTCGATGCGCTCGCCCCGCAACGACACGCCGCCCGCGTCCGGGGCGAGCTGGCCGTTCACGAGGTTGAAACAGGTCGTCTTGCCGGCGCCGTTCGGTCCGATCAGCGCGACCAGTTCGCCCGCCTCGACCGCGAACGAGACGTCGACCACGGCGTCGACGCCGCCGAACGCCTTGCGCAGGCCGTCGACCGCGAGTGTCGGCGCTGTCATCCGTTCCGTCCGGCCATGACGCGTCTCAGTGCGCCGCCGATGCCCATCGGGAAAGCGATCACGATGAAAAGGATCGCCGCGCCAAGGACGGCGTGCCAGTACTCGGTGACGCGCGCGAGCGTATCGGAGAGCCAGGTGAATGCCGCGGCGCCGACGAGCGGTCCGGCCAGCGCGTTGAGCCCGCCGAGCAGAACCATGACGAGGGCGTCGACGGATCTCGGAATCGCGAGAGTTTCCGGCGAAATGCTTCCTTTGGAGAACGCGAAGAGTCCGCCGGCGAGTCCCGCAAATGCACCTGCGGCCGCGAATGCCATCCATTGCGTGCCGCGGACCCCGATGCCGATCGCTTCGGAGCGCAGTCGCGAGTCGCGTCCTGCGCGCAGCGCATAGCCGAACGGCGCATGGGCGATCCACGCAATGGCCGCAAGTGCCGTGCCGCAGAGTCCCAAGGTGAACCAGTAGTAGGCACGCCGATCGGCGAGCCATGACGAAGGCCAGACACCGACCACGCCGTTCGATCCGCCGGTGACGGAATCCCACTGGAACGCGATCGACCAAACGATCTGCGCGAACGCGAGCGTAAGCATGGCGAGATAGACTCCCGACAAGCGAACGCAGAACCAGCCGAACACGAGCGCGCCCGCCAGCGCTGCCATCGGGGCCGCACAGAGCGCGGCCTCCATCGTCCACCCGTGCTTCACGGCAATCGCGGCGGCGTACGCGCCGAGCCCGAAATACGCGGCGTGCCCGAACGACGCGAGCCCGCCCGTGCCCATCAGGAACTGCAGGCTCGCGGCAAACAGCGCGAAGACGAGAATGTCGGTGGCAAGGACGAGCGCGTAGTCGTCGCCTGCGAATGGAAGAAGCGAGGCGAGAGACATCGCGGCCACCGCGCCGAGGAGCGCGCGACGTCCCGGCGGCACGACCCGTTCGCGGAATTCCGCGACCGGCGTGGTCGGAGGCGTCGCTTGCGCCGCCCCGAGCAGACCGTGCGGCTTCAAGGCGAGCACGATCGCCATCACGACGAACTCGGCAACCAGCGTCAGTTTCGGGAAGGCGACCGTGATGCCGCCGACGTCGACGGTGCCGAGCGCAATGCACAGCGCGCGGGTGAGGCCGATGATCAGTGCGGCGACGAATGCCCCGGGAATCGAGCCCAGTCCGCCCACCACCGTCACCACGAATGCCTCGGCGATCACCGACAGGTCCATGCCGAGATTGGCGGGCTCCTGCGGCAATCGCAACGCGCCGGCCAGCCCCGCGAGAAACGCGCCCAGCGCAAAGACTGCCGTAAAGAGCCGTGCCTGATCTATGCCGAGCGCGCCGGTGAGCACCCGGTTCTCCGTCGCGGCGCGAATGACGACGCCGAAGCGCGTGCGGTTGAGCAGGGCCCACAAGGACACGAGGACGACCGGCCCCAGCAGGAGCAGCAGCAGATCGTAGGTGGGAACCGCACGGCCGAAAAGCAGGACGGCACCGGAGAACCCCGAGACGCGCGGCCCGAGGAGATCTTCGGCGCCCCAGATGGCGAGAACCGCATCGCGAACGATCAGCACGATACCGAACGTTGCCGCGAGTTGAAGCAGCTCCGGCGCCGCGTAGATTCGACTGAGGAGGAGCCGCTCGATGATCACGCCGATGGCGGCGACGGCCATCGCGGCGAGGAAGACGGCGCCCCAGAATCCCGGGAAATTGCGTCCGATGGCGCCGGCAAGCGTCCAGGCGAGGTAGGCGCCAAGCATGTACAGCGAGCCGTGCGCGAAGTTGACGACGCGCGTGACGCCGAAGATCAGCGTGAGTCCGGCCGCAACGAGGAACAGCGACGAGGCTCCGGCGAGCCCGTTCAGCAGTTGCGCAAAAAAGGAGGCGAGAGACACGCGGGCGGAAAACGCGCACCGGGCGGATCGCGCCGGCGGATGGTACCGATTCTAGCCGGTTGCGCGAGCTTGCCGATGGGGGCAGCCCGGACCGGGTCGCATGTCGAATGAAATCCGCGGAGGATGAGGGCGGCGAATCAATTCGCGGGTCGCAGCCGCTTGACCGTGTCGTCCGACGGCAGGTAGTCCTTGCCGTCCGCGTAGCGCCAATCGATCATGACGCCCTTGCCATCCTTGACCGCGGTGCGTCCCACGTAGGCGCCCATCGTCGACTGGTGATCCAGCGCGCGAAACGACACCGGCCCGAAGGGGGATTCGACGTTGAGGCCGCTCATCGCGGCGACGAGCTTTTCGGTATCGGTCGAGCCCGCCTTGGCGATTGCCGCCGCCGCCGCCTTGACCGTGGTGTACCCGACGACCGATCCCAGCCGCGGATAGTCCTTGTATTTCGCCAGATAGGCTTCGCGAAATCGCTTGTGGGTCGCGGTGTCGATCGCGTACCAGGGGTAGCCGGTCACCCACCAGCCGACGGGGGCTTCCTCCTTCAGCGGATCGAGGTATTCGGGCTCGCCCCCAAGCAGGTTGAAGACCGGACGATCCTTGAAGAGGCCGCGCAGCTCGCCTTCGCGAACGAAGCGGGCGAGGTCCGGCCCGAACAGCGAGGAGAAGATGGCATCCGGCTTCGCGTCCAGCAATGCCTGCACCACCGGCCCCGCATCGATCTTGCCGAGCGGCACCGCCTGCTCGACGAATTCGACGCCGCCCGACTGCAGGGCAATCATCTGCTTCTTGAAGGCATTGGTCGCCGACTGCCCGTACTCGTAATTCGGGTACACGATCGCCCAGCGCTTCTTGCCCTGTTTCGCGGCCTCCGGCGAAAGCATCGCGGTCTGCATGTACGTCGATGCGCGCAACCGGAACGTATAGGCGTTTCCCGACTCCCAGACGATCTTGTCGGTCAGCGGCTCGGCCGCGAGGAAAAGCACCTTGCGCTGCTTGGCGAGATCCGAAACCGCGAGCCCGACGTTCGACGCGAACGTGCCCATCAGCAGTACCGCCCTTTCGCGCGACAGGAGCTCCTCGGCCACGCGCACGGCGTCGCCGGGACTGCCGTTGTCGTCGCGCGACACGATCTCGAGCGGTCTCCCGAGGACGCCCCCGGCGGCGTTGATCTCCTCCAGTGCGAGCTCCATGCCTTTCCGGTAGGGCTCGAGGAATGCCGGAAACGTCTTGTAGCTGTTCAATTCGCCGAGCCTGATGGGCTGTGCCGCCGCGGTGATCGTGCAGGCCGAAGCAAGCGCGATTGCGGCATGGCAGGCGAAGCGGGCGAGGCGAGTCATGGCGTCTCCAGGCGAGCGTAAGTCGCTATTGTCCGGCGTGGCGGTCGGAAACGGTTGGCCGGACTTGACGGTTGACCGCGAAACTTCCGCGTCCCGCGCGCCGTCACGGGTTCCCGCCGGGCGTTCATGCCCCGTCGGATTACAAGCATAGAACTCTTCGACCTGACGCGAGGACGCCCGCAACGGTAAAATCCGGTGTTTTTGTCCGTTTCGACCTCCCTGCCGCGACATTGCGGCTCCGCCGTGCCGCCCGACACCCACCGACCGCTCGTATTGCCTCCGGGCCTCGCGTTCTCCGATCTCTACGGCGTGGAGGGCGCCACCCGAGTGGACGGGCAATTCGTCGCGCATCTTCACGCCGCCGATGCCGAACTCGGCTCGCGGCTTGCCGGGGCGCGCGCCAACCCGGACACACTTTCGCGCAAGGACGAGGCGGACCTCCTGCTTGCCGTCGGTCCACACCTCGAGGACTTCCTGGCGCGGATGTTCGGCGTCGAACCCGAGGTTCGCGCGCTCGAGGAATCGCATCACGCGCTCGCGCCGCTGTACGCCGTCAAGCGGCTCTTCGTGCAGCGCAAGGCGATGAACGCGCACAAGGCCGAAGTGGCCGCCACGTTCGACGGCCCGGCGTTGCGACGCGAAGTGGACGCGCTGCTGCGCGAACCGTTCACGGAAATCGCGTTTGCCAGGGCGGTGACGCTCTGGCAACAGGACGAGGCGACCAACGCTGCCGCCCTCGACGTGGCCGCGCGATACGCGGCCTGGGCGTCGCACACCGCGGAGGGGCGAGCCGCGCACAAGGGAGGCGTGCTGTTCCGCGCGCCGCGCCGGATCGATCACCTGAAGCTCGTTCCCATCGAGTCGACGCGCATGAACGGCGTGGACGCCTGGAAACAGGCGGGAGACCACGTGCGGCAGCGAAACGGCTTCGCGCTGACCGACCACGGCATGGGGTTCGAGGCGGCGCTCGGTGAGGCGCACTACTGCATCTGGTGTCACGAGCAGAGCAAGGACTCCTGCGCGCGCGGGCTCCCGGAAAGGAAGTCCGCCGACGGCAGCGTGTCTCCGATTCCGTTCCGGAAAAGCCCGTTCGGCGTGGTCCTCGCGGGGTGCCCGCTGGAGGAGAGGATTTCCGAGTTCCAGAAGCTGCGCGCCGAGGGCTGGCCCGTGGCGGCGCTGGCGATCATCTGCGTCGACAACCCGATGGTCGCGGCAACCGGCCATCGGATCTGCAACGACTGCATGAAGAGCTGCATCTACCAGAAGACGGACCCGGTCGACGTGCCGCAGTCCGAAACCCGGATCCTGAAGGACGTGCTGGCCCTTCCGTGGGGCTTCGAAATCTACAGCCTGCTCACGCGCTGGAATCCGCTCAATCTGCGGCATCCGCTGCCGCTGCCGGCCACGGGCAAGCGCGCGCTGGTCGTCGGCATGGGCCCCGCCGGATTCACGCTCGCCCATCACCTGCTGAACGACGGCCATGCGGTCGCGGGCATCGACGGCCTGAAGATCGAGCCGCTCGATCCCTCGCTCTGCGGCATCACGGTCACGGGGGAGCGTGTGCCTTTCGCGCCGATCCGCGACGTGGCGGCGCTTGCCGAGCCGCTCGACGACCGCCTGATGGCAGGCTTCGGCGGAGTTGCCGAGTACGGAATCACCGTGCGCTGGGACAAGAACTTCCTCAAGCTGATCCGCCTGCTGCTCGAGCGACGCTCGCAATTCGCGCTGTACGGCGGCGTGCGCTTCGGCGGCACCCTCGACGTCGACGACGCCTTTGCGCTGGGTTTCGACCACATCGCCGTTGCGGCCGGCGCCGGCAAGCCGACGGTTCTGGAGCTGCCGAACGGCCTCGCCAACGGCGTGCGCACGGCGTCGGACTTCCTGATGGCGCTGCAGCTCACCGGGGCGGCGAAAAAGGATTCCCTCGCCAACATGCAGGTCCGGCTCCCGGTGATTGTCGTCGGCGGTGGACTTACCGCCATCGACACCGCGACCGAGTCGCTTGCCTACTACCCGGTGCAGGTCGAGAAATTCCTGATGCGGTACGAAACGCTTGCGGCGACGCGCGGCAGTGACGCCGGCGAGGCCGCGTGGACCGCCGACGAGCAGGCGATCGCCGGCGAGTTTCTTGCCCATGCGCGCGCGATTCGCGCCGAGCGCGCCGCATCGGCGCGCGAGGGTCGGGCGCCGCGTATCGTCGAACTTCTTCAGGCATGGGGCGGCGCAACGATCGCCTATCGCCGCCGGTTGATCGACAGCCCGGCCTACACGCTGAATCACGAAGAGGTCGAAAAGGCACTGGAAGAAGGTATCCGGTTCGCGGAAGGGCTGACGCCGCTCGCGGTCGAGATCGATGCCGACGGTCGCGTGTGTGCGCTCAAGGTGTCGGAGCAGCACAACGACGGCGATGGCGTCTGGCACGAATACGCGCAGGTGACGCTCCCTGCGCGGACCGTTCTCATCGCTGCGGGCACGCAACCGAACACCGTGCTCGCGCGCGAAGACGCGCCGCATTTCCGGCTTGCCGGCAAGTATTTCCGGCTGCTGGACGAGGAGGGCCGCGAGGTAACCGCGGTGAAGGGGCTTGCCAAGCCCGCTTCACCGGCAGTCCTGACCGACATCCGTGCCGATGGCCGCGCGACCAGCTTTTTCGGCGACCTGCACCCCTCGTACGCGGGAAACGTCGTCAAGGCGATGGCAAGTGCGAGACAGGGCGCGCCGATCGTCTCGCGGATGCTTGCGCGTGTCGATCCCGCCTCGAGCGAAGGCAATGCCGCGTTCTTCGGCAGGCTCGACCGCGAATTTCGCGCGACGGTCGTCCGCGTCCTGCGACTGACGCCCACCATCGTCGAAGTGATCGTGCACGCGCCGGCGGCTGCGCGGCGCTTTCGTCCGGGACAGTTCTATCGCCTGCAGAATTTCGAGGCGCTGGCGGGCCGTTCGGCGGAGACGCGCCTTGCGATGGAGGGCCTCGCGCTGACGGGTGCGTGGGTGGACCGGGAGCAGGGGTTGGTGTCGACGATCGTGCTTGAAATGGGGGGCTCGTCGGACCTTTGCAGGCGATTGAAGCCCGGCGAGCGCGTGATCCTGATGGGGCCCACCGGCGCGCCGACCGAAATCGAGGCGGGCGAGACGGTCGTCCTCGCCGGCGGCGGCCTCGGCAATGCCGTGCTGTTTCTCCATCGGACAGGCGTTTCGCGACGCCGGTTCCAGGGTGCTCTATTTCGCCGGGTACAAGAAGATCATCGATCGCTACAAGGTCGCGGATATCGAAGCGGCCGCCGACGCCGTCATCTGGTGCTGCGACGAGGCGCCCGGATTCGAAGCGACGCGGCCGCAGGACCGGTCGTTCGTCGGCAATATCGTCGAGGCGATGCAGGCGTATGCATCGGGCTCGCTGGGGCCACAGGCGGTTTCGTTCGCCGACTGCGACCGCGTGATTGCAATCGGTTCGGACCGGATGATGGCGGCGGTAGGTGCCGCACGACACACGCTGCTCGCGCCTTATCTCAAACCCGGCCACCGCGCTCTGGCGTCGATCAACTCGCCGATGCAGTGCATGATGAAGGAAATCTGCGCGCAGTGTCTGCAGCCGCACCGCGATCCGGCAACGGGAAGGCTGAGCTACGTCTTCTCCTGTTTCAACCAGGACCAGGCGATCGACCATGTCGATTTTCCGGGCTTGTCCGCACGCCTCGCGCAGAATTCGGTGCAGGAGAAGCTGACGGCCCGGTGGGTTGCGCATTGCCTCGACGGTGCGCCGTCCTGATCGTCGGTGGGCTACCGCTTCGGTGAAACGGCGTGACCGTTGCGGTTCCCGTGCGGCGCCCGACTTCCGGCTTCCGACCCCGCGTATGGGTCAATCTACGCTGCCGATTGAGCCAATATAGGGCGTTATGCGTATTCACGCCGTCGTTTCACGACTGGAAAATCGTGCTGAATTGGGGGGATCGCGCCTGGATTCGGAAACGAAATTTCCGCAGACGAGGGCTGACAAATGTCCACGACTAAGAAGCGGTTACCGAAGCTGACGTTGGTTCCAAGGCGATTCGTCGAAGAGGATTACGTCCACCTTGTCAGGCTCTTTGCGTCCGGCGACATTTCGGAAGCTTCCAAGTCGGACCTCGAGCACTATGCGGTCATGCTGTCCCGCCCGGACGCGCAAACCCATATCGGCCGCTCGAGCCTTCCGCAGGCCTGCGAGACCGTGCGCACGCTGCTGCTCGTGCACATGAGTGAAGACGCCAATGCCCACGCCATGCGTATGGGCAGATTGGCCAAGTGGATCGCGATTGCCGCGATCGTCGTCACCGCGTTCCAGGCCATCCACACGATCTGGCCGATGCTTCCCGCGTCGAGCACTCCGGCGGTCGCGTCGGATGCGGTGCCTTCGCCGGTCACCGCCACGCCGCCACTGCCGGAGAAATAGTCGGGCGGAATGGCCGCTCGCTAACCCTGCCTTTGCCGTCGGTCGGCGCCCGGTAGGCAGCGCGGGCGCCCAACGTCGCCGCAGGAACTATCGGTCGTTCTGCTGATGGTGCCGGTGGAAGGAGTCGAACCCTCGACCTTCGCATTACGAATGCGCTGCTCTACCAACTGAGCTACACCGGCACAAACCTCGAATCGGCGATATTTGCGGCGCGCCGGATGGCTGCGCAGGCAAGCCCCAAATTGTAGCGGAATCGAGCATCTCCCGCCAACGGTCACCGCGCGTTGCCGGTCGTGGCGAACCCTACCGGACCGGCGGTCGCGGGAAGGCCCGCGAGCAGCGCCGATGCCCCGTTCCAGAAGATCTGCACACCGATGCAGAACAGGATGAACGCGGACAGGCGCACCAGGACGCTGGTACCGGTTTCGCCAAGGCGGCGAAGCAGCACGTCCGCATACCGATAACACGCAAACACGGTCAGGGCGATCAGCGCGGCTCCGATGACGTCTGCCGTGCCGTTCACGAGCAGCGAACGCACGTTTCGCGGGTGATTCGCGCCGATCGTGATGGCGACCGAGATCGTTCCCGGGCCGACGGTGATCGGCAGGGTCAGCGGATAGAACGCGCGGTCTGCGATCTCCGCCGCACTGGGCGGTGTCGACGGCATCTCCGATGCCCCTCCGACCGCCCGACCGCAGCAGCTCCCAGCCGGCTGCGCAGACGACGATGCCCCCGGCGACCTGCACGACAGGGACCGACAGGCCGAACAGGTCCAGCACGTAGGTTCCGATCGACACCGATCCCAGCAGCAGCAGGAACGCGTTCCAGCCGACGCGCTTGGCGATCTTTGCGCGCAGCTCGCTCGTGCAGTCCGAGGTCATGGCCAGAAACACGGGCGCGCCCCCGAACGGATTGACGATGGGCAGCAGGGCCGCGAAGAGGAGCAGGACGCCCTCGAAAAGTTGGCGGAGCTCGGCTGTCACGATATTTGCATGGGGGTAGGCATGGTTACGGGAAGTGTCTCAACCGGGTGCGGACGTGTAGGTTACAGAACCCGGGTCCCGTATCACGCGGAGGTCTCGCACCGCATCCCGGCCGTCTCGACGCCCCTGCGCGCAGTTTCATTCGTGAAAACGGATGGGTGGAGCGTTGTTTCCGCTTGTATATCCGGGGGGCTGTGGATAACTACGGTGGTGCGAATTCATCTGCAAGTATAGGAATGTATGTACTAAACAGCGATTGCCCATGCCGGACGCATATATGATGCTTGCATATTTTGGACATCGGTGAGAAACTTTCCCTTAGATGGGACCAGTCTATCCGCTGGTCACAAAACAACAAGGATTCGCGTGCCGTCAAGCGTGACAACCCTGGGCGCAGTACCGAAGTGCGAAGCAGTCGCGGATCCGCGTTCAGCGGCGCCGCGCGCTTCGCCGCGCGGCATCGATCGTCCGGCCGATTGGCGGCATGTCGCCCCGGCGTTTCAATCACCGGCGATCGAGCCGTCATGACCTCTACTCGGAAACCGTTGTGCGAGCCCGGTGCCGGCGTGTCAGGCCGTGCCGTACTTCGTCTCGACGGTGACGCCAAGGTCGCGCAGCAGCTTGGTCGGCAGTTCACCGCCCGCCTGGACGATGACGACGTCGTTGTCGATGCTCGTCTCGGCGCCGGCGCTTACCAATGTGACGCGGTCGGCGTCAATCTGCCGGACATCCGTTTTCAAGCGCACGTCGACGCGGGCTTCGGCTTGAGCGGCTTCGATGCGTTCGCGGTTCTTGGCCTTGATCCGGCTGAACGCGTCGCCCCGATAGGCAATGGTCACCTTCGTTCCGGGCTGCTCGGAGCAGGCCATTGCCGCCTCGACCGCGCTGTCGCCGCCCCCCGCGATCAGAACCCGCTGGCCGCGATACTGTTCCGCTTCGATCAGTCGGTAGACGACCTTCGGCAGCTCTTCTCCGGGTACCCCGAGCTTGCGGGGCGTGCCGCGGCGCCCGATCGCCAGAAGAAGCGCGCCGCAGTGCAAGCATTCCCTTGGTGGTCTCGATGCGGTAGGTTCCGCCGTCCGCCTGGACCCGATCCATGCGCGCGCCGTACTCGATCTCGAGTCCCGAGCGACGAACGACATCCTGCCAGAAGGCGAGGAGATCCTCCTTGCTGACCTCCTCGAACATGACGCGCCCGACGACCGGGAGATCGACGGGTGCGGTCATGGCGATCTTCTGCCGGGGATAGTGGAAGATCGCGCCGCCGAGATCGGACTCCTGTTCGATCACCTTGTACCGAAGCTTGTGCAGGATGGCGCCCAGACCCGCGGCGATACCCGCTGGGCCGGCGCCGACGATCACGACATCGAGCGGAGCAGCCGTGCGCGTGCGCTTGGCTATCGAAGCCATCGCCTGCTGGCCCTGCTCGGACGCCTTGCGGATCAGCCCCATTCCGCCCAGTTCGCCGGCGATGAAGATTCCGGAAACGTTGGTCTCGAAGTTGGGCTTCACGAGCGGAATGTCGACACCGCGCCGCTCGCTGCCGTAAACCAGGGTGATCGCGTTGACCGGGCACACGGCGGCGCAGGCGCCATGGCCGATGCAGGAGGCCGGGTTGATGAGCTGCTGCCTTCCCGCCGATGATGCCGAGCGCTTCCTCGGGGCAGATCTTGACGCACCCTCCGGAGCCGATGCAGGTCGCGGCATTGATGATCGGATGCAGCGACATCGGCTCGGTGAGACCGGATTCGACGGCCTCCTTCAATTCGCTGCGAAATCGCGATTCCTGGCGATGCCGGTGCCTGAGGTAGAGGGCGACGATCGCCACCAGCGGCAGCGCGTAGAGGGCGTAAGCGAGGATGGAATGGTCGGGCAAGGCGGCGGGGTGCATCGATTTGTGCGGCGCGTCGACACGCACACCCGCGAGTGTAACGGTAACCTGCATGTCGCGCAGCGTCGCGGCTTCACCGGCTGGTCATGCGGCCCCGGAGCCGAACTGATGCCCAGCGATAACCTTGTCGGCGCCATGACATTGAAGACAATGGTCGGTGTGAACGTGTCGGCGGACGCGCGTCCGGTGGCGCGGCGCGTCGATCGAATTCGGCGCTGGAGGCGCCCCGGCAACGACTTCCTGTTCCTCCTGCTGGTCGCGGGCCTGATCGCGTTGTCCATCGTGATTGCCCGTTCCGGAATTCTTACAGTGGAATCGGACGCGGGCTACTGGATCGGGGTCGCCGGCGGCGTTGCAATGCTGCTGCTGTTCCTTTATCCGCTGCGCAAGCGCTGGCGCCGGCTGCGCGACATCGGCACGACGCGCTTCTGGTTTGCCTTCCACATGATGCTGGGCATAGGCGGGCCACTGCTTATCATCGTGCATTCGACGCTTCATTTCGGATCGCTCAATGCGATCGTCGCGTTCGCCTCGATGGCGCTGGTGGCCATCAGCGGCGTCGCGGGCCGCTTCCTCTATTCGCGGATTCACCATGGACTCTATGGCCGCCGCGTAACGCTCGCCGAGCTGCGGACGCAGGCCGGACTCGACTCCGAGGCGGTGCATTCGAAGCTCGCGTACGCGCCCGCGGTGGAAGCGCGACTCGACGAATTCGCGCGACTCGCCATTGCGGCCGGCAACGACGGGCTGGAGCGCCCGCTGCAGTTCATGGCGCTCGGGTGGCACGCGAAGACGGCGCGGCGCTGGTGCACGCGCGAGGCCGTGGGTGCACTGCACAAGCGCGCGGCGGCGGAAGGCTGGTCGCGCGAAAAGCTCGCGCGCCGGATCCGGAGCCGGACCGCACTGATCGCCTCGCATCTTCGACTGGTGCAGCGGGTTGCCCAGTTCGCCGTGTCCGAGCGGCTCTTTTCGTGGTGGCACGTCCTGCACGTTCCGCTGGTCTACATGATGGTGCTTACGGCGATCGCCCATGTGGTCGCCGTGCACATTTACTGATGCCAGAACTGAATGGGGCTGCGGCAATGGCGATTCATACTTTCGATCCTGGCGACGCTATTCGCGACGGCGGCGGGAGGGCAGACGCTCGAGGGCGTGCTGATGCCGGGCAAGGTCGTCTCCGGCCACGCGAAGCTCGAGCAGGATTGCGACAACTGCCACGTCAAGCTCAACAAGGCGGCGCAGGACCAGCTCTGCATGGACTGCCACAGCCACAACGACGTGCGGCAGGACGTTCGCGCCAAGACGGGATACCACGGCCGGATCAAGATCGACAGCTGTCGCACCTGCCACACCGAGCACAAGGGACGTGACGTGAAGATCGCCGCCTTCGACACGAAGACCTTCGATCACGCGAAGACGGATTTCGCGCTCGTCGGCGCGCACGTCAAGGTGGAGTGCAAGACCTGTCACGCCTCCAACAAGAAGTACCGCGAGGCGCCGGCGGGCTGCAACGACTGCCACAAGAAGGAAGACAAGCACAAGGGCTCGCTCGGTCCGGCCTGCGCCGATTGCCATACGCAGGTCGACTGGAAGGAGACGCGGTTCGACCACGCCAAGACCAAATTCCCGCTCCTCGGCAAGCACGTCGACACCAAGTGCAAGGATTGCCACGAGATCGACGCGTACAAGAAGGCCCCGCTCACCTGCATCGGCTGCCACCGCAAGGACGACAACAAGCTGCATCGCGCCCGGCTGGGCGAAAAGTGCGAGAGCTGCCACAACGCGAAGGACTGGAAGGACGTCGGGGCGTTCCAGCACGACCGCGACACGAAATATCCGCTGCGCGGCAAGCACAGGACCGCCAAGTGCGAGACCTGCCACACGGCAGCCGCGCCCGTCATTCCCAAGCTCCAGTCGACGTGCATCGCGTGCCACAAGAAGGACGACAAGCACAACGACACGCTGGGCGAGCAGTGCGCCGACTGCCACACGGAAAAGAACTGGAAGGAAGCGAAGTTCGACCACGACCTCTCGGTGTTCAAGTTGCGCAACAAGCATCGTGACGTCGAATGCAAGGAATGCCACAAGGATCCGAAGAGCTACAAGGGTGTTCCGCTGACCTGCGTCGGCTGCCACAAGAAGGACGACACGCACAAGGATCGGTATGGCATGAAATGCGAAAGCTGCCATACGGACTTTTCGTGGAGGGACGTCACGTTCCGCCACGACTTCGACACGAAGTACCGGCTGCTGGGCAGGCACATGGAGACCAGGTGCGATGCGTGCCACACGGGCCATGTCTACAACGACAAGCTGAAGACGGATTGCTATTCGTGCCACAAGAAGGACGACCGGCACAAGGACCAGCTCGGGCGCGAGTGCGAAACCTGTCACGACGCCGTGGACTGGAGCAGGACGGTGCGCTTCGACCACAACAAGTCGCGCTTCCCGTTGCTGGGCCGCCACGCCAAGGTCGTGTGCAAGGAATGCCACGTTACGCAGGCCTTCAAGGACGCCAAGCGCGAGTGCGTCGCCTGCCACGAGAAGGACGACAAGCACAAGCGGACGCTCGGAATGGAGTGCGGTGACTGTCACAACGCCCGCGACTGGAAGATCTGGGACTTCGACCACAGCAAGCGCACGAAGTACGTTCTCGACGGCGCGCACGTGCGCGTCGCGTGCGTGACCTGCCACAAGGCGCCGGCCCCGCCCGGGAAGCCGATTCCGCAGCTCGGCATGCTGTGCATTTCCTGCCATCGCGGCGACGACCCGCACAACAGCTCGTTCGGTCCGCAGTGTGATCGCTGCCACCGGACCAACAATTGGCGCGACATCAAGCCGTTCGGAATGTTCCGGACGGACGTGACTCCGTGGTACCTGGCAACTGCGTCGAGGACTGTCCAATGAACATCCTGCCCTCCATCGTTCGACGCTTGACTCGACTGTGCCCACGGCACCTGGTCGCCTTCGCCATGCTGGCGACGGCGGCTCTCGCCATGCAGGCGGGCACGGCGCATGCCGCTGCCGAGTCCGGTTTCCGCTTCTCCCGCGCCGTCGTCCAGCATCTGTCGACCGGATTCCCTCTGGTCGGTGCTCACGAGACCACGCGCTGCGAGAGCTGCCACGTGCGCGGAATGTTCAAGGGCACGCCGAAGGACTGCGTTTCCTGCCACGGCCCCGGCGCGAGAATCAGCACGTTTACGATGGCTGCGGGGCACCCTGTCGTGACCCAGCCGTGCACGGTCTGCCACAACCAGATCGCCTTCAACAGCGTCAAGTTCGATCACACCAACGCGATGCCGGGGAGCTGCGCGTCGTGCCACAACGGGATGCAGGCGTCGGGCAAGCCGACGTCGCACGTCGTGACCAGGGACTCGTGCGACACCTGCCACAAGTCGACGGCCATGTGGTCCGGCGCCACGTTCAATCACCAATCGGTTCGCGCCGGCACCTGTACCAGCTGCCACAACGGAACGAACGCGTCAGGCAAGCCCGGGAAACACATCGTGACGTCGGCGTCCTGCGACAGCTGCCACCAGGTCACGGCGTGGAACACCGCAAAATTCAGTCACGTCGGCATCGCTGCCGGGAGTTGCGCGAGTTGCCACAACGGCGTTTCGGCCACCGGGATGCCGGGCAATCACATCCCGGTTCAGGGATCGTGCGACACCTGCCACACGACGACGGCATTTTCGGGCACCGCGATGAATCACGCGGGGATGTCGAGCGGATGCGTCACCTGCCACGAAACGGGCAAGAGCTTCTTCGGCGTCACGATCGTCACCCGCCCGACGCCGGCAAAGGATCCGAAGCATCCGCCGAGCGGCGACTGCGTCACCTGCCACACGACATCGACGTTCGCCACCGCGCTGGCATCACCCGCGGGTCACATCCCGACGTCCCAGGCCTGCACGCTCTGCCACACCAGTCTTCGGGGCTACAAGCCCGGCGTGATGAACCACACGGGCATATCCAACGGCTGTACCACCTGCCACGCCGCCGCTGCCTCGGGCATCGCGTTCCTGGGCGTGACTCCGGGCGCGCAGGGGACCGGGCACGTTCCGACCAACGCCGACTGCGCGTCGTGCCACACCACCAGCAAGTTCGGTCCGGGAACGGCGATGAACCATGCGCCGGTGACCGGCACGTCCTGCTCGACTTGCCATGAGGCGGGCAGGAGCTTTGCCGGCGTCACGATCGTCACCCGCCCGACGCCGGCAAAGGATCCGAAGCACCCGCCGACCGGTGATTGCGGCACCTGCCACACGACGTCGACGTTCGCCGGCGCATCGGGCATGCCGGCGGGTCACCTACCGACCAGCCAGGCGTGCGCGCTGTGCCACACGAATCCGGCCGGCTACAAGCCCGGCGTGATGGTCCACACGGGGATCAGCAGCGGCTGCGCGACGTGCCACTCGGCGGGTACTGCGCCCAAGTCGTTCTATGGTGTTTCGGCGCCGCAGCCGCTTTCGCATGGGGCTGGGCACGTTCCGACCAATGGTGACTGCGCGGGTTGCCACAACCCAACGTCGACGGCGAAGGGTGGGTTCACCGGTGCGGCGATGAGCCATACGGGGATCAGCGCAGGCTGCGCGGCGTGCCACGACACGGGCAAGAGCTTCAGCTCGGTGAAGACGGTGAAGCTGGTGGTGAAGCCGGCGAATCACATCCCGACGGCGACGGCCTGTGAGGGCTGCCACAGCGCATCGTCGACTGAAGTGGGCGGGTTTGCGGGCACCAAGATGAATCATGCGCCGGTGGCGGGCACCGCGTGCGCGACGTGTCACGAGAACGGTAACGCGACCAAGTATGCAGGCGTGACGATTGTGACGCGGCCGACGGCGACGCAGGATCAAGAACCACCCGATGACGGGTGAGTGCGGGACCTGCCATACGTCGACCACGTCGTTCACGACGGGGATCACCGGATTGCCGGCGAACCACATCCCGACGAGCGCGGTGTGTACGACGTGTCACGCCGGCGGCAGCACGACGGCGGGGTCGGGGAAGATGAACCACGCGGGTATCACGACGGGTTGCGTGACCTGCCACGCGGCGAGCGCGACGGGGACGGCGTTCTATGGGGTGACGCCGAAGCCGATGGGGACGGGGCACATTCCGACCACGGCGGCGTGCGAGAGCTGCCACAAGTCGACCACGGCGTTCGGTCCGAAGACGGCGATGGTGCACACGGGGATCACCAGTGGTTGCGCGACCTGTCACGCGGCGGGGAAGACGTTCAGCGGGACGCCGGTGGTGGTGACGCTGCCGAGCAACCACGTGCCGATCGGGTCGGCGGCGTGCGAGAGCTGCCACGCGGCGGGCACGTTCACGACGTTCTCCGGGAACGCGGTGACGCGATGAAGCACGCGGTGGTGACGGGGACCAGCTGCGCGACGTGTCACGAATCGACGACGCCGACCTGGATCGGGGCGCCGCGGTCGTGACGCGGCCGACGGCGGCGCAGGACAAGAATCACCCGACGACGGGTGAGTGCGGGACCTGCCATACGTCGACCACGTCGTTCACGACGGGCATCACCGGATTGCCGGCGAACCACATTCCGACGAGCGCGGCGTGTACGACGTGTCACGCCGGCGGCAGCACGACGGCGGGGTCCGGGAAGATGAGCCACACCGGGATCACGACGGGTTGCGTGACCTGTCACGCGGCGAGCGCGACGGGGACGGCGTTCTTGGGGGTGACGCCGAAGCCGATGGGGACGGGGCACATTCCGACCACGGCGGCGTGCGAGAGCTGCCACAAGTCGACCACGGCGTTCGGTCCGAACACGGCGATGGTGCACACGGGGATCACGAGTGGTTGCGCGACCTGTCACGCGACGGGCAAGACGTTCAGCGGGACGCCGGCGGTGAAGACGGCGCCGACCAACCACGTGCCGATCGGGTCGGCAACGTGCGAGAGCTGCCACGCGGCGAGCAACTTCACGAGCTTCGCGGGCACGGCGATGAACCACGCGCCGGTGACCGGGACCACCTGCGCGACCTGCCACGAGACGGGCAAGGCCTGGTTCGGGGTGACGATCGTGACGCGGCCGACGGCGGCGCAGGACAAGAATCACCCGCTGACCGGTGAGTGCGGGACCTGCCATACGTCGACCACGTCGTTCACGACGGGCATCACCGGATTGCCGGCGAACCACATCCCGACCAGCGGCGGCGTGTACGACGTGTCACGCCGGCGGCAACACGACGGCCGGGGTCCGGGATGATGAGCCACACCGGGATCACGACGGGTTGCGTGACCTGTCACGCGGCGAGCGCGACGGGGACGGCGTTCTATGGGGTGACGCCGAAGCCGATGGGGACGGGGCACATTCCGACCACGGCGGCGTGCGAGAGCTGCCACAAGTCGACCACGGTGTTCGGTCCGAACACGGCGATGGTGCACACGGGGATCACGAGTGGTTGCGCGACCTGTCACGCGACGGGCAAGACGTTCAGCGGGACGCCGGCGGTGAAGACGGCGCCGACCAACCACGTGCCGATCGGCGTCGGCAACGTGCGAGAGCTGCCACGCGGCGAGCAACTTCACGAGCTTCGCGGGCACGGCGATGAACCATGCGCCGGTGACCGGGACCACCTGCGCGACCTGCCACGAGACGGGCAAGGCCTGGTTCGGGGTGACGATCGTGACGCGGCCGACGGCGGCGCAGGACAAGAATCACCCGCTGACCGGTGAGTGCGGGACCTGCCACAGCTCGACAGTGTCGTTCACTACCGGGGTGACCGAGCCTTGCCGGCGAATCACATTCCGGTGGGCGGAATCGCCTGTGCGCAATGCCACGCAAACGGCAACGTGGGACCGAAGTCCGGGGTGATGAGCCACACGGGTATCACGACCGGTTGCGTGACCTGTCACGCGGCGAGCGCGACGGGGATCGGCGTTCACGGGCGTGACGCCGAAGCCGATGGGGACGGGGCATATTCCGACCACGGCGGCGTGCGAGAGCTGCCACAAATCGACCACGGCGTTTGGGCCGGGGACCGCGATGGTGCACACCGGGATCACCGGTGGTTGCGCGACCTGTCACGCGACGGGCAAGACGTTCAGCGGGACGCCGGCGGTGGTGACGATGCCGACAAACCACATTCCGACGAGCGCCACGTGCGAGTCCTGCCATGCGCCTGCGAACTTCACGGCGTTTGGTCCGAATACGGCGATGAACCACACCGGGATCACCAGTGGTTGCACGACCTGTCACGTGGCGAACGCGACGGGCAAGGCGTTCGCTGGGGTGACGCCGATGGCGCAGGGTACGGGACACATACCGACCACGGCGGACTGCGTGGGCTGCCATGCCTCGACCACCAAGTACGGTCCGGGGACGCCGATGAACCACGCGGTGGTGGCAGGGACGGCGTGTGCGACGTGCCACGAGACCGGCAGGAGCTACACCGGAGTGACCATCGTGACGCGGCCGACGGCGGCGCAGGACAAGAACCACCCGCTGACCGGTGAGTGCGGGACCTGCCACACGTCGACCACGTCGTTCACGACGGGCATCACCGGATTGCCGGCGAACCACATTCCGACGAGCGCGGCGTGTACGACGTGTCACGCCAACGGCATCACGACGCCGGGATCCGGGGTGATGAGCCACACGGGTATCACGACCGGGTGCGTGACCTGTCACGCGGCGAGCGCGACCGGGACGGCGTTCTATGGGGTGACGCCGAAGCCGATGGGGACGGGGCACATTCCGACCACGGCGGCGTGCGAGAGCTGCCACAAGTCGACCACGGCGTTCGGGCCGGGGACGGCGATGGTGCACACGGGGATCACCAGTGGTTGCGCGACCTGTCACGCGGCGGGGAAGACGTTCAGCGGGACGCCGGTGGTGGTGACGCTGCCGAGCAACCACGTGCCGATCGGGTCGGCGGCGTGCGAGAGCTGCCACGCGGCGGGCACGTTCACGACGTTCTCCGGGAACTCGGTGACGCTGATGAAGCACGCGGCGGTGACGGGCACCACCTGCGCGACGTGTCACGAATCGACGACGCCGACCTGGATCGGGGCGCCGGCGGTGGTGAAGCGGCCGACGGCGGCGCAGGACAAGAACCACCCGCGACCGGCGAGTGCGGGACCTGCCACACGTCGACCACGTCGTTCACGACGGGCATCACCGGATTGCCGGCGAACCACATTCCGGTGGGGTCGATAGCGTGCACGCAGTGCCACGCGGGCGGCAGCACGACGGCGGGTTCCGGGAAGATGAGCCACACGGGCATCACGACGGGTTGCGTGACCTGTCACGCGGCGAGCGCGACGGGGACGGCGTTCCTGGGCGTGACGCCGAAGCCGATGGGGACGGGGCACATTCCGACCACGGCGGCGTGCGAGAGCTGCCACAAGTCGACCACGGCGTTCGGGCCGGGGACGGCGATGGTGCACACGGGCATCACCAGTGGTTGCGCGACCTGTCACGCGGCGGGGAAGACGTTCAGCGGGACGCCGGTGGTGGAGACGCTGCCGAGCAACCACGTGCCGATCGGGTCGGCGACGTGCGAGAGCTGCCACGCGGCGAGCAACGTTCACGACGTTCTCGCGGGAACACGGTGACGCTGATGAAGCACGCGGTGGTGACGGGCACCACCTGCGCGACCTGTCACGAATCGACGACGCCGACCTGGATCGGGGCGCCGGCGGTGGTGACGCGGCCGACGGCGGCGCAGGACAAGAATCACCCGACGACGGGTGAGTGCGGGACCTGCCATACGTCGACCACGTCGTTCACGACGGGCATCACCGGCATTGCCGGCGAACCACATTCCGGTGGGGTCGATAGCGTGCACGCAGTGCCACGCGGGCGGCAGCACGACGGCGGGTTCCGGGAAGATGAACCACACGGGCATCACGACGGGTTGCGTGACCTGTCACGCGGCGAGCGCGACGGGGACGGCGTTCCTGGGCGTGACGCCGAAGCCGATGGGGACGGGGCACATTCCGACCACGGCGGCGTGCGAGAGCTGCCACAAGTCGACCACGGCGTTCGGGCCGAGGACGGCGATGGTGCACACGGGGATCACGAGTGGTTGCGCGACCTGTCACGCGACGGGGAAGACGTTCAGCGGGACGCCGGCGGTGAAGACGGCGCCGACCAACCACGTGCCGATCGGCGTCGGCAACGTGCGAGAGCTGCCACGCGGCGAGCAACTTCACGAGCTTCGCGGGCACGGCGATGAACCACGCGCCGGTGACTGGCACCACCTGCGCGACCTGCCACGAGACGGGCAAGGCCTGGTTCGGGGTGACGATCGTGACGCGGCCGACGGCGGCGCAGGACAAGAACCACCCGCTGACCGGTGAGTGCGGGACCTGCCATACGTCGACCACGTCGTTCACGACGGGCATCACCGGATTGCCGGCGAACCACATCCCGACTACGGCGGCGTGTACGACGTGTCACGCCGGCGGCAACACGACGGCCGGGGTCCGGGGTGATGAACCACACCGGGCATCACGACGGGTTGCGTGACCTGTCACGCGGCGAGCGCGACCGGGACGGCGTTCTATCGGGGTGACGCCGAAGCCGATGGGGACGGGGCACATTCCGACCACGGCGGCGTGCGAGAGCTGCCACAAGTCGACCACGGTGTTCGGTCCGAACACGGCGATGGTGCACACGGGGATCACGAGTGGTTGCGCGACCTGTCACGCGACGGGCAAGACGTTCAGCGGGACGCCGGCGGTGAAGACGGCGCCGACCAACCACGTGCCGATCGGCGTCGGCAACGTGCGAGAGCTGCCACGCGGCGAGCAACTTCACGAGCTTCGCGGGCACGGCGATGAACCATGCGCCGGTGACCGGGACCACCTGCGCGACCTGCCACGAGACGGGCAAGGCCTGGTTCGGGGTGACGATCGTGACGCGGCCGACGGCGGCGCAGGACAAGAATCACCCGCTGACCGGTGAGTGCGGGACCTGCCATACGTCGACCACGTCGTTCACGACGGGCATCACCGGATTGCCGGCGAATCACATCCCGACGAGCGCGGCGTGTACGACGTGTCACGCCGGCGGCAGCACGACGCCGGGGTCCGGGGTGATGAACCACACGGGGATCACGACGGGTTGCGTGACCTGTCACGCGGCGAGCGCGACGGGGACGGCGTTCTATGGGGTGACGCCGAAGCCGATGGGGACGGGGCACATTCCGACCACGGCGGCGTGCGAGAGCTGCCACAAGTCGACCACGGTGTTCGGTCCGAACACGGCGATGGTGCACACGGGGATCACGAGTGGTTGCGCGACCTGTCACGCGACGGGGAAGACGTTCAGCGGGACGCCGGCGGTGAAGACGGCGCCGACCAACCACGTGCCGATCGGCGACGGCAACGTGCGAGAGCTGCCACGCGGCGAGCAACTTCACGAGCTTCGCGGGCACGGCGATGAACCATGCGCCGGTGACCGGGACCACCTGCGCGACCTGCCACGAGACGGGCAAGGCCTGGTTCGGGGTGACGATCGTGACGCGGCCGACGGCGGCGCAGGACAAGAATCACCCGCTGACCGGTGAGTGCGGGACCTGCCATACGTCGACCACGTCGTTCACGACGGGCATCACCGGATTGCCGGCGAACCACATCCCGACGAGCGCGGCGTGTACGACGTGTCACGCCGGCGGCAGCACGACGCCGGGGTCCGGGGTGATGAACCACACGGGCATCACGACGGGTTGCGTGACCTGTCA
This sequence comes from uncultured beta proteobacterium, assembly GCA_963726765.1. Taxonomy (GTDB): domain Bacteria; phylum Pseudomonadota; class Gammaproteobacteria; order Burkholderiales; family Casimicrobiaceae; genus CAIWHR01. The sequence continues at coordinate 209,635 of CAVSDH010000005.1, forward strand.
CGCGGCGAGCGCGACGGGGACGGCGTTCTACGGGCGTGACGCCGAAGCCGATGGGGACGGGGCACATTCCGACCACGGCGGCGTGCGAGAGCTGCCACAAGTCGACCACGGCGTTTGGTCCAGGCACGGCGATGAACCACGCCGCGGTGGCAGGGACGGCGTGTGCGACGTGTCACGAGACGGGCCGGAGCTACACCGGAGTGACGATCGTGACGCGGCCGACGGCGGCGCAGGACAAGAACCACCCGCTGACCGGCGAGTGCGGGACCTGCCACACATCGACGACATCGTTCTCGACGGGCGTTGCCTCGATGCCGGCGAACCACCTCCCGACCACGCAGCCGTGCGCGACCTGCCATACGACCGCCGGCAACTACAGCGTGGCGACGATGAGCCACACCGGGATCACGTCGGGTGCGCGACCTGCCACGCCGCGGGCAAGAGCTTTGCCAACATCAACCCGACCGGGCCGCCGGCCAACCACATACCGACGGGCGCCACCGCCTGCGAAAGCTGCCACCTGGCGACGACGTTCACGAACTTCGGCGGTACGATGATCAAGCACGCGGCCGTGACTGGAATGGCGTGCATGAGCTGCCACGAGCGCGGCATGAGTTGGTATGGAATTTCCAAGCTCTGGGTACGAGACAGCGCCAATCACCATGCTGGCCAGGACTGCGGTGGCTCGGGATGTCACAAGCCGCAGGACAAGATGGGCGGAACGGTTACGGCCCCCGCGCAGCCGGCGAAGCCGACCACCCATATCCCGACGACGCAGGCGTGCGCGATGTGCCACATGAACCCGGCGGACTACACCGTGTTCACGATGAATCACACCGGGATCACGAGCGGCTGCACGACGTGCCACGAAACCGGAAAGACGTTCCAGGGCGTGACGATCGTGACGCGGCCGACGGCGGCGCAGGACAAGAACCACCCGACGACCGGCGATTGCGTGACCTGCCATACGTCGACAGCGTCGTTCACGACAGGCACCGCAGGTATGCCGGCGAATCACATCCCGACCTCGGCGGCGTGCGCGACATGCCACGCCGGCGGCAATACGGGACGCGGGTTCGGGGGTGATGAACCACACGGGTATCACGACGGGTTGCGTGACCTGTCACGCGGCGAGCGCGACGGGGACGGCGTTCTATGGGGTGACGCCGAAGCCGATGGGGACGGGGCACATTCCGACCACGGCGGCGTGCGAGAGCTGCCACAAGTCGACCACGGCGTTCGGTCCGGGGACGGCGATGGTGCACACGGGCATCACCAGTGGTGCGCGACCTGTCACGCGGCGGGGAAGACGTTCAGCGGGACGCCGGTGGTGAAGACGCGCCGACCAACCACATGCCGATCGGGTCGGCGACGTGCGAGAGCTGCCACGCGGCGGGCACGTTCACGACGTTCTCGCGGGCACTCGGTGACGCTGATGAACCACACGGCGGTGACCGGGACCACCTGCGCGACGTGCCACGAATCGACGACGCCGACCTGGATCGGGGCGCCGACGATCGTGACGCGGCCGACGGTGGCGCAGGACAAGAATCACCCGACGACGGGTGAGTGCGGGACCTGCCACAGCTCGACGGTGTCGTTTACGACCGGAGTGACTGGCGGCCTGCCGAGCAATCACATTCCGACGACTGCGGCGTGCACGCAGTGTCACGCCGGCGGCAATACGACGCCGAATTCCGGGGTGATGAACCACACCGGGATCACGACCGGTTGCGTGACCTGTCACGCGGCGAGCGCGACGGGGACGGCGTTCCTGGGCGTGACGCCGAAACCGCAGGGGACGGGGCACATTCCGACCACGGCGGCGTGCGAGAGCTGCCACAAGTCGACCACGGCGTTTGGTCCTGGCACGGCGATGAACCACGCCGCGGTGACGGGGACGGCGTGCGCGACGTGTCACGAGACAGGCCGGAGCTACACCGGAGTGACCATCGTGACGCGGCCGACCGCGGCGCAGGACAAGAACCACCCGACCACCGGTGAATGCGGGACCTGCCACACATCGACGACATCGTTCTCGACGGGCGTTGCCTCGATGCCGGCGAACCACCTGCCGACCACGCAGGCGTGCGCACTCTGTCACACCACGCCGGGCAACTACGGGGTTGCGGTGATGAGTCACACGGGAATCACGTCCGGGTGCGCGACCTGCCACGCTACGGGCAAGACGTTCGCCAACATCAATCCGACGACGATGCCGCCGACGCACATCCCGTCCGGGACCGTCACGTGCGAGAGCTGCCACTCGCCGACGAACTTCACGACGTTCGGCGGAACGATCATCAAGCATGCTGCGGTTGCGGGTAAGGCCTGCATGAGCTGCCACGAGCTCGGCATGAAGTGGTACGGCATCTCGAAGATGTTCGTTCGCGATGGCGCCAACCACCACGCAGGTCAGGATTGCGGCGGCTCGGGCTGTCACAAGCCGCAGGACAAGAGCGGAGGCACCGTCACGGCGCCGACGACGCCGGCGAAGCCGACGACCCACATTCCGACGACGCAGGCGTGCGCTCTCTGTCACATGAATACGAAGGACTACAAGGTGTGGACGATGAACCACGCCGGAATCACGAGCGGCTGCACGACGTGCCACGAGACCGGGAAGACGTTCCAGGGCGTGACGATGACGACGCGTCCGACGCCGACGCAGGATCCGAAGCACCCGACCACCGGGGATTGCGTGACCTGCCACAGCACGAGCATGCCGTTCTCGTCTGCCTCGACCGCGGCCGCTATCGCCACGCGCCTCAAGTCCACGACCGGTGCGCCGGCGGCGACGGCAGCTCCGGCGCTGGCATCGGCCCAGACGCCTGCGACCGCGCCGACCACAACCGTCACCACGACACCGGCTGTCCCGACGGTGGCGATGCCTGCGCCTGTTGCTGCGCCGGCCCCGTCCGCACCAGTGGTTGCGCCCCCGACGGTACCGGGGCCGCCGGTCGCGCCTCCGTCGGAAACACCGGCGCCGCCCGTGGCTCGCCGCCCTCGAGCCCCGCCGGTTGCGCCGCCGTCGGCACCGCCCGCTCCGCCGGTTGCGCCGCCCTCGGCACCGCCCGCTCCGCCGGTTGCGCCGCCCTCGGCACCGCCCGCTCCGCCGGTTGCGCCACCCTCGGCGCCGCCCGCCCCGCCGCGTCGCCCCGCCTCCGGGCGGAGGCAGGTTCAGCCACATGGGCGTTGCGCCGGGCTCGTGCATCACCTGCCACAACGGCGGCGCGTCGAAGGGGATGCCGGCCAGGCATCTGCCGACGGCGATGTCGTGTGACTCGTGCCACCGGACGACGTCCTGGACGCCGGCGAACTTCACGCACAGCGGAGTAGCCCCGGGCTCGTGCGCGACCTGCCACAACGGCGCGGTTTCGAAGGGCAAGCCGTCGAGCCACTTCATGACGACGAAAGCCTGCGATTCCTGCCACCGGTCGACGAGCTGGACGCCCGTGATGTCGTACAATCACGTCGCGCCGCTGTACAGCCGCCACAGCGCGGGAGTGACGTGCGCAAGCTGCCACAAGACAAACAGCGAGGTAATCGTCTGGAAGTTTGGCGCCTACAAACCGGATTGCGCCGGCTGTCACGCAGGCGACTTCAAGGCGGAATCCCACATGAAGGTGGATTCGCCGAAGATCCTTTACACGGTGACCGAGCTCAAGAACTGCACCGGCGCGTGCCACGTCTACACGACACCGTCGCTCTCGGCCGTCAAGAAGTCGATTCCGTCACGGCATCGGTCGACCGACGGCGGGTTCTGACCGTGCACGCCGCCGTCGTGACCGGCTGGTTGGCGCCGGTGCTCCGGTTGACGATCGCAAGCCGCGCGCGACGTGTCGCGCGCGGCATCCTCGCGACCGCCGCGATCGCGCTGGCCGGATTCGCATCGAATGCGTCGGCGCAGCTCCTCGACTCGGTCGACGTCACCAATGACGGCTCCAATGCCGTCGTCCGGATCAGGTTTGCCGCCCTGATCCAGTACATTCGGCACGCGCCCGTCAGCGAGGGCAACGTGATCCAGGTGTACTTCCAGATCACGGCGGGCGACGACGCCTCGAAAACGGTGGTCGAGGAGCAGCGCCGTCCGAACCCGACGGACTACCTCCCGGCATTCACCGTCACTTATCCGTCGCAGCCGCCTGGATTGCTGCGCCGCCTCGACATCCGGTTTGCGTCGTCCGTCCAGTTCCGGCTCCGCCCCGAAGGGAATGCGGGCCTGCTCATATTGGTTCCGTTGTCGGAAGAGCAGATCGCCAAGCTGAAGCCGCAGGGCGTGAAGCTCGCCCCGTCGGAAATTCGGACGGCGCCAACGACCGACGTCGAGCGCGAGGCGCAGGGACTCTCGCGCGACTCGCGCGCCGCGCTCGAGGCGGCCGATTTCGAGAAGGCGGTCGTCCTTCTGAATCGGCTTCTCAACCTGCCGCCCAATCCATGGTCGGAGGAGGCGCAGGAGCAGATCGGACTTGCGCGCGAGCAGCTGGGCGAGGTCGCGAAGGCAAAGGCCGAGTACGAGCTCTACCTCAAGCTCTATCCCGACGGGCCGGGCGCGGACCGCATCAAGAAGCGCCTCGCGGCGCTGAGCGCTCCGGAGATGGCGGGCGGGGGCCCGGTGCGGCCCGGCGCGCTTACGTACTGGGGCAGCGCGTCACAATACTATTACGGCGGACAGTCGCGCACGAAGACGACGACGACCAATGTCACGCCGGCGACGGGCGCCACGACGATCGACTCCGCGGATATCTCCGGGATCGACCAGTCGCAGCTCGCGAACAGCATCGATCTTACGGCGCGCTATCGCGACGCGACCTGGGACAACCGCGTGGTCGTCCGCGACTCCTATCTCGTCAATTTCATCAAAGGGGCGAGCAACTCGAACCAGCTCAATTCGCTGTTCGTCGAATCGCGCTACCAGCCTGCGCAGCTGATGGGACGGGTCGGTCGCCAGTCCGCGACCTCGGGCGGGGTGCTCGGCCTCTTCGACGGCGCGGTCGCGACCTGGGGATTCGCCGACCAGTGGCGCGTCGGGGGTGTCGTCGGTCAGCCGGCCGACAATCAGCTCGGGGGGACGAAAAAGACGTTCTACGGCGGGATCGTCGAGGCGGAAAACGTCGGCAACAAGTGGGGCGGCAACGTCTTTGCGATCCGCCAGAACGTATCCGGTTACGAGGATCGCCTGGGCATCGGCGGCGAGTTGCGCTATTTCGACACCGGATGGAACGTCTACTCGGTGCTCGACTACGACCCGTCGTTCAAGGCGACCAATATCGCGATGATTCAGGGGAACGTGCAGTTCCCCACCGGCACCTCGGTCAACCTGCTCTTCGACTATCGCCGCACGCCGACGCTCCAGCTCACCAATGCGCTGGTCATCGACCCGAACTCGAACATCAGCACGATGGTCGAGACCTACGGACTCGGCGCGGTGCGGGATATCGCCAAGGCCGTGACACCGGTTTCGCGCGTCGCATTCGTCGGTGTCACCCAGCAGGTGACGCAGCAGTGGTCGATCGGCGGGGATTTCCGGATTTCATCGCTGAGCGGAACGCAGCCCATCGGGACGATCTTTCCCGGCATCCCGTCGACCGGCAACGTCTACACCTACAATCTCCAGACGATCGCGACCAATCTCACGCCGTACCAGGACATTCTGGTGCTGAACGGCAGCGTGCTCCGCTCGCGCGACATCGACGCCGTCCAGTTCGGCCTCGACTTCCGCTTCACGCTTTGGAACGACTTTCTGATCGAACCCTTGTACCGCTGGTACCAGCAGACGGACTCCCACGACACGAAGCTGACCCGTCAGACGCCGGGCCTGCACGTGCTGTGGCGAATCAAAGACCGATTCTCGATCGAGGCGGAAGCAGACTACGAGACGTCTCACACCAACAGTCCGGTGATCGTGGACAACGTGCGCCGGCGCTTCTATTACATCGGTTGGCGCTGGGATCTCTGACCGCGAAAACGGAAACTCGATGCTCGAGCGCAAATGGCTGTACGGAATCGTCGGCGTCGCCGCGGTCGCGGTGCTCGCGACCGCCGGCGGGCTCTATCTCAAGGCTTCGTCGCAGGCAGAATCGGCGCCGGTGGCGTCGATGCCGCCGCCCGGGGCAATGGGCGGAGCATCGCAGGGGGCCCCCGCGACACCCGGGTCGGCACCTTCGCTCGACGTAATGGCGGATCGACTGGCGCAGCGATTGAAGTCGAAGGATGGAACGGCCGACGAGTGGGCGCTGCTCGCGCGGAGTTACGTCCAGATCATGCGCTACCCCGAGGCCGTCGACGCGTACGGCAAGGCGATTCAGAAGTCGCCGGGCGACAAGACGCTGGTCGAAGAGCAGGCGGCTGCACGGAAGTCCGCCGAGGGCGTCGCTCCGCCGAAGTAGCGCGCCGGCCGCGCCCGCTCGCGAGGGTGCGCTACACTGCCCGGTGTCAGGGCCGCGCCGAGTCCGCGGCAATCCAATCCTGTGTCGTCGACACGAACGCTCCACGGCTTTCACGCGGTCGTCGCGCGCCTGCGCCAGCGGCCGGAATCGGTGCGCGCGCTCTTCGTCGCCGACGCCCGGCAGGGGCCACGCGTTCGCGATATCGTGGCCCGGGCCGCGACCACGAAGTGCCCCGTCAGCGTCGTCGATGCCGAACGGTTGCGCGAGATGGCCGGCACCGAGCACCACCAGGGCGTCGTCGCGATCGTCGACGCGACGATGCCGCAAGTCACCCTCGAGGAAATCGTCGACGGCGCGCAGGAACCGCTTTTGCTCCTGGTGCTCGACGGTGTCACGGATCCGCACAACCTGGGTGCCTGCCTGCGCAGTGCCGACGCCTTCGGCGCGCATGCCGTCGTTGTCCCGAAGGATCGCGCGGTCGGCGTCAACGCCACGGTCGCCAAGGCGGCGAGCGGTGCCGCCGACACGGTTCCGGTCATTACGGTCACCAACCTCGCGCGGGCGCTGCGGGACCTCAAGGCGCGCGGGGTCTGGGTTCTCGGCGCCGATGCGGGGGGAGAGAACCTTTTCGATGCCGATGTCACGGGCTCGATTGCCTGGGTGCTGGGCGCGGAGGGCAGCGGACTCCGCAGGCTCACCCGCGAAATGTGTGACCGCATCGTCGGCATTCCGCTTGCCGGCGCCGTCGAAAGCCTCAACGTCTCCGTCGCCGCCGGGATCTGCCTCTTTGCGTCGCGGCGGGCGCGCGCGGCCGCGCGGCAATCGAACTGACGTCGGGAGTCACGCACCCCACCGCAAGGCCAGCGGCTGCAACTCGGCGGCAAGTTCCAGCAATCCCGCACGCGTGGCAGGATGCAGTGGCTCCAGCGGATGGCGCACTGCGTCGCACCGGATGACCCCGCCGGCGGCCATCACGGCCTTCGTCGCGCGCAGTCCGCACTGGCGATTCTCGTAGTTGATCAGGGGAAGCACGCGCGCGTACGCCGCCGCGGCGTCCTTTCGCCGCCCGGACCGGTAATGGTCGAGCACCGGCTTGATGAGGTCGGGCAGGAGAGCGCTCGGCATGGTCCCGGTTGCGCCGGCGTCGAGGTCGGCCATCAGCGTGATCGACTCTTCGCCATCGAAGGGCCCGGCGATGGCGTCGCCGCCCGCTTCGATCAGGGCCCGAAGCTTTGCCGCGGTGCCCGGCATTTCGATCTTGAAATAACGCGCTGACGGGATCTCCCGCGCGAGCCTGACCAGGAACGGCACCGAGAGATTGACTCCGCTCAATGGAGCATCCTGCACCATGATCGGGATGGACGCCGCGTCGGCGACGCGTGCAAAGTGCTGCAGGATTCCCGCTTCGTCGGCGCGCAGCCCGGTGCCGTGGTAGGGGGGCATCAGCATCAACATCGCGGCGCCCGCCGCCGCGGCTCCCCGCGCCCGCTCGGCGGCGATGCGCGTGCTGAAGTGGCTGCAGGTGACGATCACCGGAACACGGCCGGCGACGTGCGTCAGGCAGACGTCGACGAGCGTCGCGCGCTCGACATCGGTCAGCAGGAATTGCTCCGAGTAATTGGCGAGCACGCAGATGCCGTCCACGCCCTGGTCGATCATGCAATCGAGCACCCGCCGCTGGCCGTCGAGGTCGAGATCGCCGGACGCCGTGAAAGGGGTCGGGGCGATCGGATAGATGCCCGCGAAGGGCGTCGTACGGGTTGCGGTCACGGTTCACTCCCTCGAATTGGCGCCGGCCGGCAGCGCCCAGGTCGCCCGCCGCGTGGCGCGGACGTGCGCCTCGCGCCTACGCGTGAAGAAGCCCTGTGCGCCGGTGCGGCGCACAGGGCTCCAGGTCCATCAGGCCCGATCCCGCGTGGAGGTTGTCGGGCGAAAGGACCGACGACGCGCGCTATTCCTTGATGTCGACGCCGTAGAACGTGTGCCGGCCGAACGGACTCAGCTTGAAATCGCTGACTTCCTTGCGCACGGGCTTCAGCTGCACGGCATGCGCCATCGTGAACCAGGGCGCCTGCTCCTTGAAGATCACCTGTGCCTTCATGTAGAGGTCCGCCCGCTGTTTCTGGTCGGACAGCGTTTTCGCGCGCGAGACCAGGTCCTCGAACGGCTGGTAGCACCACTTGGAAACGTTGCTGCCGTTGGTCTTGGCCGCGTCGCATCCCAGCAGCGTGTTGAGGAAGTTGTCGGGATCGCCGTTGTCCCCCGTCCATCCCAGCATGCCCATCTGGTGCTCGCCGTTCTGCATGCGCTTGCGGTACTCGCCCCATTCGAAGCTCTTGATCTCGGCGGTCACGCCGATCTTCGCGAGATCCGCCTGCATCAGCTCGGCGATGCGCCGCGCGCTGGGGTTGTACGGACGCTGAACGGGCATTGCCCAGAGGTCTGTCGTGAAGCCGTTCGGATACCCGGCGTCGGCGAGAAGCTTCTTTGCCGCGGCCGGATCGTACGGATCGTCCTTGATCGCATCGTTGTAGGACCACTGTGTCGGAGGAATCGGATTCTTCGCCGCCACGCCGGCCGACAGATAGACCGCATCGATGATCGCCTTCTTGTTGATCGCCATGTTGACGGCCTTGCGCACCCTGACGTCGTCGAACGGCTTCTTGGTGACGTTGTAGGCGAGGTAGCCGACGTTGAGCCCGGGCTGCTCCAGCACCTGGACGTTCGGATCCTTGCGGATCGCGTCGAGGTCGGCCGGGTTCGGATAGGGCATGACATGGCATTCGCCCTTCTGCAGCTTGGCCCAGCGGACCGAGGCGTCGGGCGTGATCGAGAACACGAGATCGTCGATCTTCGCCTTGCCGCCCCAGTACTGCGGGAACGCCTTGTAGCGGATGATGGCGTCCTTCTGGTACTGGACGAGGTAGAACGGGCCGGTGCCGACGGGCTCCTGGTCGACCTTGTCGGGCGTGCCGGCCTTCAGCATCGCGTCCGCGTACTCCTTGGATTGCACGCCCGCGTATTCCATCGCGAGGTCCGACAGGAACGGCGCCTCGGGCTTCTCGAGCGTGATCCTGACCGTGTAGTCGTCGACTTTCTCCACCGACTTCAGCAGCTTGGGCATCCCCATGTCGTTGAAGTACGAGTGGTTGGAACTCGTCACCTTGAAATACGGATTGTCTTCCTTCCACTGCCGTTCGATCGCGAAGATCATGTCGTCGGCATTGAAATCGCGCGTCGGTTTCCAGCTGCGATGGTTGTGCCACTTGACGCCCTTGCGCAGATGGAACGTGTACACCTTGCCGTCGGGAGAGATTTCCCATTTCTCGGCAAGCCCGGGCACGACGGCGGTGCCACCGCGCTCGAAGTCGACGATGCGGCTGTAGATCTGGCTGTTGGCGTCGAAGGACGTGCCGGTGGTGTTCACCGCCGGGTAGAAGTTTTCCGGGCTGCCCTCCGAGCAGAACACCAGTGTCTTGGCGGCAACGCTGGCGGAGGCGATGAGCGCGGGCAGCGCCAGCGCGAGCATCAATGCGCGCGGCGCGCTGGGGAATCGGCGCAGGGCCGGAACGTGCTTCGTCATGGATGGGACTCCTGTCAATGGGGCTGCGGGGCTTGCAGCACGGAATCGCCCGCGGGCGGGCGACCGGGTTCTAGAAAACGCTCCCCAAGGTGACATGATACCTGCCGTCCGTCGAGCGGGCGCAGGACCGGGCGCTCCTCCCTGCAGCGGTCGATGGCGTGGGGACAGCGGGTGGAGAACACGCACCCGGCGGGCGGATTGAGCGGGGAGGGGAGCTCGCCTTTCAGCACGATGCGTTCCGCCCGATCGGTCGCGGTGAGACCCGGTGTCGACGCCAGCAACGCCCGGGTGTAGGGGTGCACGGGGCGCGAGAATATGCGCTCCTTGCCGCCCTGTTCCATCGCAAGGCCGAGGTACATCACCAGCACGTCGTGGGCGATGTGCCGAACCACGCCCAGATCGTGCGATATGAACAGGTAGGCGAGGCCGAGCTCGCTCTGCAGGTCGGCGAGCAGGTTGAGGACCTGCGCCTGAACCGAGACGTCGAGCGCCGAGACCGGCTCGTCGGCCACGACCAGCGCCGGATTCAGCATGAGTGCCCGTGCAATGGCGATGCGCTGGCGCTGCCCGCCGGAAAACATGTGCGGATACCGTACGTAGTGCTCCGGGCGCAGGCCGACTTTCGCCAGCATGCTCCGCGCCCGTTCGGCTCGCTCGGCCGGTGCAAGGTCGGTATTTATCTCGAGCGGCGCCTCCAGGATCCTGCCGATCTTCTTCCGCGGATTGAGCGAGCCGTACGGATTCTGGAACACCATCTGAACGGTCTTGCGCAATCCCTGCCGCTGGGACGGGGTGGCGTTGACTACATCCATCCCGCCGAGATGCAGTTCGCCGGCCGCAGGCGCCTCGATCAGCGACACCACACGCGCAAGCGTCGACTTGCCGCAGCCGGACTCGCCGACCACCGCCAGTGTGCGGCCCGGTGCGATGACGAACGATACGCCGCCAACCGCCTGCAGAGTCGCCGATTCGCGGAACGCGCCGCGGCGAATCCGGTAGATCTGCGTCAGACCCCGCGCCTCGGCAACCGGAGTGCTCACGGGCTCACCACCGCGGTCCGCCCGTCGCGCGCGATGGCCTCCTCGCGCTGCGTCTCGCCGAGCGGGAAATGACAGCGAATGCGGCCGTCCGCCCACGGTCGCAACTCCGGCCGCGTCTGGCATGTACGCAGGGTCGCATCGCCGCAGCGCGGAGCGAACAGGCAGCCGCGCGGACGGTCGTAGAGGCCAGGTACGACCCCCGGAATGGTTGCGAGCCGCGCGTCACCGGCGCTGCGTTCGGGCATCGACGCAAGCAACGCGGCGGTATAGGGGTGCTCGGGAACCGCAAACAACGCATCGGTCCGACGCTCCTCGACCACCTGACCCGCGTACATCACGGCGACGCGCCGCGCCATTTCGGCGACGACTCCCATGTTGTGGGTGACGAGGATCAGCGCCATGCCGCGCTCGTTCTGGAGTGCGCGCAGCAGGTCGAGGATCTGGGCCTGGATCGTCACGTCGAGCGCGGTCGTGGGTTCGTCGGCGATCAGCAGCCGGGGATTGCAGGCGATGGCCATCGCGATCATCACGCGCTGATTCATGCCGCCGGAGAGCTGGTGGGGGAAGTCCGCAAGTCGGCTCGATGCAGCCGGGATGCCCACCTGCTCGAGCAATTCCGTTGCCCGGTGACGGGCTGCCTTTCGATCCAGCCCCAGATGCAGTCGCAGTGTTTCGCAGAGCTGGAAGCCGACGGTAAAGCAGGGGTTCAGACTGGTCGTCGGTTCCTGGAAGATCATCGCGACGTCCTTGCCGACGAGCGCGCGGCGCTCGCGATCGGAGAGTTCCTGGAGATCGCGACCGGCGAACTGCAGCCGTCTGGCGCGCACGCGTCCGGGATACGCGACGAGCCCCATCACCGCCAGCATCGTCACGCTCTTGCCGGATCCCGATTCGCCGACGATCCCCAGCACTTCGCCTTCGTCGACGGCCATGCTCACGCCTTCCACCGCGTGCATGACGGCCCCCTGCGAGGGAAACTCGACGTGCAGGTCTTCGATTTCGAGGAGAGGCATGGCGCCGCGGCTCACCGCTTCAACTTGGGATCGAAGGCATCGCGCAGCCCGTCGCCCAGCAGATTGAAGGCAAGCACGGTCGTGAGGATCATGATCCCGGGAAAGGTCACCGCCCACCACGCGCGGAGCACGAATTCGCGCGCATCCGCCAGCATCGTTCCCCATTCGGATGCCGGAGGCTGCGCGCCCAGTCCCAGAAAGCCCAGGGCGGCGGCATCGAGGATGGCGACCGAAACGCCGAGCGTCGCCTGCACGATCAATGGCGCCGCACAGTTGGGCAACACCTCGTTGAACATGAGACGCAGGCGGCCCGCGCCGTTGGCACGTGCGGCGGTGACGTAGTCCTTTGCCGTCTCCGAGATCACGGCGGCCCTCGTGATGCGTACATAGTGCGGCAGCACGACCACGGCGACCGCCAGCATCGCGTTCATCATTCCCGGCCCCAGGATCGCCACGATCACGATGGCGAGCAGCAGGCTCGGCAGCGTCAGGATGATGTCCATCAGCCGCATGATCGCGATTTCGGTGACCCCACGCGCGAAGCCCGCGATGAGACCGAGCACGATTCCGACCACGATCGACAGCGCGACGACGGCGATGCCGATCAGCAGCGAAAGGCGCGCGCCGTAGATGAGCCGCGACAGGATGTCGCGCCCGATCGCATCGGTGCCGAGCAGGTACGCGGTCGAGCCGCCGGATTGCCAGGAGGGAGGCCTCAGGAATGCCGCATTGTTGGTGAGGTCCGGCGGGTAAGGCGCCAGCACGTTGGCAAACACTGCCATCGACAAAACGACAACCACGACGACGAGCCCGGCCACGGCGCCGTGGTTGCTGCTGAAATAGCCCCAGAATTCACGCAGCGGTCCGGGCGGCGCAGGGGTTGCACCGGTCACGGCCAGCGATTCGGTCGTCATGTCCTCAATTCCACGTCGATTGGTGAATCCCGAATTTCCGCGACGCCGCCCTCCCGCAGGCGCCGGTCGCATGCGTCGGGTCACGATCCGGCCCTCCCTGGTCATGTCGTGCGCCTGATCCGCGGATTGATCGCGCCGTACGCGACGTCGACCAGCAGATTGACCATCATCACCACCAGGCCCAGCATGAGGAGTCCCCCTTGCAGCACCGGGTAGTCGCGGCGGTTGATCGCCTCGATCAGCCACTTGCCGACACCCGGCCAGGAAAAGATCGTCTCGGTGAGGATCGCGCCGGTGAAGAGCACTCCCACCTGGAGGCCGATCACCGTGATGACGGGGATCAGCGCATTCCGAAACGCGTGCAGCGCGACGACACGCAGCTGCGACAGGCCCTTTGCGCGCGCGGTGCGGATGTAGTCCTCGCCGAGCACTTCGAGCATGGCCGAGCGGGTCATCCGCGCGATGATGGCCAGCGGATTCGTGCCGAGCACGATCGTCGGCAGTATCAGGTGCGACACCGCCGACGCGAACGCACCTTTTTCTCCCGACAGCAGCGCATCGATCGTGAGAAAGCCGGTGACGGGCTCGATGTAGTACTTGACCGCGATCCGGCCGGACACGGGCGTCCAGCCGAGCTGCACCGAGAACAGCAGGATCAGCAGGAGTCCCCACCAGAAGATCGGCATCGAGTAACCGGTCAGCGACACGCCCATGACGCCGTGATCGAACACCGAGTTGCGGCGGACCGCCGCGATCATCCCGGCAGGGATGCCGAGGACCAGCGCGAATACGATCGCGCACAGCGCGAGCTCGATCGTCGCGGGAAACAGCGTCGCGAACTCGCGCAGGACAGGTTCCTGCGTGATCATCGACTTGCCGAGGTCGCCCTGCAGCACGCGCCCGATGTAGATTCCGTACTGGACAATGACTGGCCGGTCGAGGCCGTATTCCTTGAGCAGCGCCTCGTGCCTCGCGGCATCGATGCCGCGCTCGCCGGCCATCGTTTCGATCGGGTCGCCGGGAACCAGTCGGATCAGGAAAAAGGCCAGCAGCGTCATCCCGAGGAACGTCGGGATGATGAGGCTGATCCGGGTCAGCAAAAAGCGAAGCATGGTGGTAGTGAAGGGCGCATTTCACGCCCCCGTGATGTTCGCCGGCCTACTCGATCGCTCGCGGACGTCCTATTGAACCACAGTTTGGCCGGCCTACCACCGCGCGGTACGGGCCCCGTCGCAGCGCTCCGGTGCATTGACGCTCCAGTGCGGTTTCGGCATGATCGGCGCGCCCGAAGCGGTCCGTGCACGCACGGAGGGACGAACCGGGAAAGTCGAGGCCGCAACCGTTGTCTGCCTTCATTCTTCGCCGCATCCTGCAATCTGCCGCCGTGATGGCGGTGGTGGCGCTGATTGCGTTCGCGCTGTTCAATTTCACCGGCGACCCGGTCGTGTTCATGGTGGGCCAGGACGCGACCGCACAGGAAAAGGCCAACCTCCGCGCCGAACTCGGTCTCGACCAGCCCGCGGTCGTCCAGTTCGCGCGCTTCGCGGGAAATGCGGTGCAGGGCGACTTCGGTCGATCGTTGCGACAGGGACGCAAGGTGTCGACGCTGATCAAGGAGCGTCTGCCCGCCACGCTCGAGCTGGCGACCGCCGCGGCGCTGCTGGCACTCGCCGTCGGCATTCCGGCGGGCGTCTACACCGCGCTCCGGCGCGACAGTGCGCTCTCGCAGCTGCTGCTCACGCTTTCGCTGGTCGGCGTGAGCCTGCCGACGTTCCTGATCGGAATCCTTCTGATCCTCGTCTTCGCCGTCATGCTCGGCTGGCTGCCCTCCTTCGGGCGGGGCGAGACCGTCGCTCTCGGCTGGTGGACGACCGGGCTGCTCACCGGCAGTGGCCTCAAGGCGCTGATCCTTCCGGCGATCACGCTGTCGCTGTTCGAGATGACGCTGGTCATGCGGCTCGTGCGCTCGGAGATGCTCGAAGTGCTGCGCACCGATTACATCAAGTTCGCGCGCGCCCGCGGCCTCACCGATCGTGCGATCCATTTCGGACACGCGCTCAAGAACACCCTCGTTCCGGTCATCACGATCACGGGTCTGCAGCTGGGCGGCATCATCGCGTTTGCGATCGTGACCGAGCAGGTCTTCCAGTGGCCGGGAATGGGCCTGCTTTTCATCCAGGCGATCAACTTCGCGGACATACCCGTGATGGCAGCGTACCTGTGCCTGATCGCCCTCGTCTTCGTCCTGCTGAACCTCGTGGTCGACCTCCTGTACTATGCCGTCGACCCGCGGCTGCGCGTCGAGCGCGGCGTCGCACACTGAAGGAATCCATGGGCAATCCCGTTCAGCACATCAAGGCGTGGCATGCGGAATTCAGCGCGCTGCGCCGGGACCTGCACATGCACCCGGAGCTGGGCTTCGAGGAGCACCGCACCGCGAAGATCGTCTGCGACCGGCTCGCCGCCATGGGAATCGAGCACCATTCCGGCATCGGGCGCACCGGGGTGGTCGCCGTGGTGCGTGGCCGGGACACGGCAAGCGGTCGTTCGGTCGGATTGCGTGCGGACATGGATGCGCTGCCGATGCAGGAAGAGAACGTCTTTGCGCACCGGTCGCGCTACGACGGGCGAATGCACGGCTGCGGACACGACGGGCATACGACGATGCTGCTGGCGGCCGCCCGCTACCTGCACGAGACGCGCGGCTTCGACGGCACCGCTTATCTCATCTTCCAGCCCGGCGAGGAAGGCTACGCGGGTGCGAAGGAGATGATCGCGGACGGCCTGTTCGAGCGGTTTCCCGTCGAGCAGGTCTTCGCGCTGCACAACTGGCCCGGGCTGCCGCCCGGGCGCATCGGCATCACGCCGGGGCCGGCGATGGCCGCGGCCGATCGCTTCGAGATCACGATCGACGGCAAGGGCGGCCATGGCGCCCATCC
This sequence comes from uncultured beta proteobacterium, assembly GCA_963726765.1. Classification (GTDB taxonomy): domain Bacteria; phylum Pseudomonadota; class Gammaproteobacteria; order Burkholderiales; family Casimicrobiaceae; genus CAIWHR01. Next base: position 225,513 of record CAVSDH010000005.1, read on the forward strand.
GCATGCGGCGATCGACCCCGTGCTGGTTGCGGGGCACGTGATCACCGCCGCGCAATCGATCGTGAGCCGCAGCGTGAGCCCGATCGACACCGCGGTCGTCAGCATCTGCGCGATGCATGCGGGCAATCCGGGCGCGATGAGCGTCATCCCGTCGCATGCGACGCTGGTGGGTACCGTGCGCACGTTTCGTCCGGCGACGCAGGACATGATCGAGCGCCGCCTATCGGAGCTCGTTCCCGCGATTGCATCGGCATTCGGGGCGCGGGCCATGCTGCGATACGAACGGGTCTACCCGGCCACCATCAACCACGCGCGCGAGTCCGCGTTTGCGGCCGACGTGGCGGAATCGCTCGTCGGTCCCGACAACGTGGTGCGCAACCTCGATCCATCGATGGGTTCCGAGGATTTCTCCTTCATGCTGCAGGCGAAGCCCGGCGCCTTCGCGCGGCTGGGACAGGGCGGCGCCGAAGGCGGGTGTTTCCTGCACAACAGCACCTACGATTTCAACGACGACGTGATCCCGCTGGGCGCCGGCTATCTCGCTGCGCTGGCGGAGAGGGCAATGCCTCTTGCGTCGCCGTGAGCCGGATGAAGGGCGCGTTACCGGAAACGGGACGAGACGGGCGCGGCGGCCCGCCGGCGTCTCGTCGCGCGTTGTTTCGCATCCCGGCCAAGGATCCGGAGCTGCGCGCGTGCGTGGCGCGGTAAGCGCATTCGCCGCATGAGCGATCGGGCGTCTCCCGAAGTCGGCGTGGTCCCACCCTCGGTGCGCGACCGCCTGGCCGTCGCCTGGGACGGCGACGTCGCCTGGAGCTTTCGCCACAGCCCGGTCGCGGTCGCATCGGCCGCCGTTCTTGCGATCTGCCTGTTCGCCGCCGTGTTCGCGCCGTGGGTCGCGCCCCACAATCCCTTCGATCTCCGAACGCTCAATCTGCAGGACTCGCTCGCGCCTCCGTGGTGGCTCTCCGGGGCGAAGCCGGGTTACGTGCTCGGCACCGACGACCAGGGGCGCGACGTGCTCTCGGCGATCATGTTCGGCGCGCGGATTTCCTTGTTGGTCGGCCTGCTTTCCGTTGCGCTGGCGATCGCGTTCGGTGTCGCCACGGGCCTCATTGCCGGCTATGCGGGCGGCAGGCTGGACGCGTTCATCATGCGCATCGCCGACGTCCAGCTTTCGTTCCCCGCGATCCTGATCGCCCTGCTGATCGACGGCGTCGCCCGTGCGGTGCTGCCGCGCGACGCGCATGCGGACGTGGCGATGTTCGTGCTCGTGTTCGCGATCGGCGCGGCGAACTGGGTGCAATACGCGCGAACCGTCCGCGGCTCGACGATGGTCGAGAAGGGCCGCGAGTACGTTCAGGCAGCTCGCGTGATCGGCATCCCGCCTCTCGGGATCATGCGGCGGCATCTGCTGCCGAACGTGCTGGGTCCCGTCCTCGTGCTGGGGACGATCAACATCGCGACCGCGATCGTCACCGAGGCGACGCTGTCGTTTCTCGGCGTGGGCGTGCCGCCGACCCAGCCCTCGCTGGGGACGCTCATTCGCGTCGGCAACGACTTCCTGTTCTCGGGGGAGTGGTGGATAACGATATTTCCGGGCGCCGCACTCGTCATCATGGTGCTTGCGATCAATCTGCTCGGAGACTGGCTGCGCGATGCGCTCAATCCGAAGTTGCGCTAGGCTACGATGATCACGGGAGTCGGGGAACCGCTGCTCGCCGTCGAGAACCTCTGCGTGGAGTTTCCGACGCGACGGGGAACATTGCGCGCGGTGAACGGCATTTCGTTCACGATCGCGCCCGGCGAGGTGCTCGGCGTGGTCGGTGAGTCCGGCGCGGGCAAATCGCTGACCGGCGCGGCGGTGATCGGGCTCATCGATTCGCCAGGGCGCATCGCCGGTGGAGAAATTCGCCTCGCAGGGCGGCGCATCGACAATCTGCCCTACGAGTCGATGCGGAAGATTCGCGGCCGCGAGATCGGCGCGGTTTTCCAGGATCCGCTCACCTCGCTCAACCCGCTGTACACAATCGGCCGCCAGCTCGTCGAGACGATCCGCACGCATCTGCCGCTTTCGGCCGCGGAAGCGCAGGCGCGCGCGATCGGCCTGCTCGAGGAAGTGGGAATCCCGGCGGCGGCACGACGGATCGACCACTACCCGCACCAGTTCTCCGGCGGAATGCGCCAGCGGGTCGTGATCGCGCTGGCGCTTGCCGCAAAACCGCGGCTCATCATCGCCGATGAGCCGACGACGGCGCTCGACGTTTCGATCCAGGCGCAGATCATCCAGCTCCTGAAGCGCCTCTGCCGCGAGCACGGCACGGCGGTCATGCTGGTCACGCACGACATGGGCGTCATCGCGGAGACCGCAGATCGCGTCGCCGTGATGTACGCCGGCCGCATCGTCGAGATCGGACCGGTGGAGGCGGTCATCCATCGGCCTTCGCATCCGTACACGACGGGCCTCATGGGATCGATCCCCTCGATCGTCGACGAACGCGAGCGCCTTGCGCAAATCGACGGTGTGATGCCGCGCCTAGACGCCGTCCCCTCCGGATGCGCGTTTCATCCGCGCTGCCCGAGGGCCGTCGCGCAATGCCGCGACGAATTGCCCGTGCTGGCTTCCGCAGGCCCGACGCACGCCGCATGCTGGCGTCCGGAGCCGGCGCACGATTCAAGCCATGGCTGACGCGCTGCTCACGCTGACCGATATTGCGCGCACCTTCGACGTGTCGCCGCCGTGGTTGGATCGCGTGCTCGAGCGCAAGCCCCGTGCGCTGCTGAGGGCGGTCGACGGCGTCACCCTTTCCATTGCCAGGGGCGAGACGCTGGGGCTGGTCGGCGAATCGGGCTGCGGCAAGTCGACGGTGGCGCGCGTCATCGTCGGGCTGCACGCGCCGACGCGCGGGACCGTGACATTCGACGGCACGGTGCTCGCGGGCGACGGAATGGCGGCGACCGGCGGCGCGGAACAGCGCGCCGCCAGACGCGGCATGCAGATGATCTTCCAGGACCCCTACGCGAGCCTCAATCCCAGATGGCGCGTCGCCGACATCGTGGCCGAACCGATTGTTGCGCAGGAGCCGGGAATTGCCGGACCCGACCGGACGGCGCGGATCGCGTCGCTGCTGGCGCAGGTCGGCCTTGCGGCCGCCGACGGCGCCAAGTATCCGCACCAGTTCTCGGGGGGGCAGCGGCAGCGCATCTCGATCGCGCGCGCGCTGTCGACCAAGCCGCGCTTCCTCGTCTGCGACGAACCCACGTCCGCGCTCGACGTTTCGGTGCAGGCGCAGGTGCTGAACCTGATGCGCGACCTGCAGCGCCGGATGGGACTCACCTATCTCTTCATCTCGCACAATCTCGCCGTTGTCCACCACATCGCCGATCGCGTGGGCGTCATGTACCTCGGGAGAATCGTCGAGCTCGCGCCGACGCGCCGGCTGTTCGCGAATCCGCAGCACCCGTATACGCGGATGTTGCTGGCGGCCGTACCGGATCTCGCGATGACGGGCTCCGCGCGCACTGCCGTAGCGGGCGAAGTTCCCAATCCGCTGGATCCGCCGCCTGGTTGCGCATTCCATCCACGCTGTCCGTACGCCGATGAACGTTGCCGCACGGAGCGTCCCGTTCTGCGCACGGTTCCCGAGGCGGCCGAAGTCGCATGTCACGCCGTCGAAGAAGGACGGATCGGTGCGACGGTTCCGGTAGTGGCGCCATTGGGCGACGCGGCGGGTCGGCGCGACCAGGAAAGCCGCACGGATCGGCTATAATTCCGGTTTTTGCGGCAGTCGCGGGGCGTGCCGAGCCAGTGTGCATTCCCCGCAATAGGCGGACGCGCCCCGCATAACGGGGGCGCCTGTTCGCGGCCCTTCACCCGCTCTCCGGAAATCTCTTGCGCCTCACCCAGATCAAGCTCGCCGGGTTCAAGTCGTTCGTGGATCCCACGACGATCGGCACGCCCGGCCAGCTCGTCGGCATCGTCGGGCCGAACGGCTGCGGCAAGTCGAACGTCATCGACGCGGTCCGCTGGGTGCTGGGCGAATCGAAGGCGTCGGCGCTGCGCGGCGAGTCGATGCAGGATGTCATCTTCAACGGCGCGGGCGAGCGCAAGCCGGTCGGCCGCGCATCGGTCGAGCTCATCTTCGACAACAGCGCGGGGCGGATCGGCGGGCAATGGGGCCAGTACGCCGAGCTGTCGATCAAGCGCGTGCTGACCCGCGACGGCGACAGCTCCTACTACATCAACAACATTCCGGTCCGCCGGCGCGACATCCACGATCTCTTTCTTGGCACCGGCCTCGGCCCCCGCGCCTACGCGATCATCGAGCAGGGAATGATCTCGCGCGTGATCGAGGCGAAGCCGGAAGAGTTGCGGATCTTTCTCGAGGAAGCAGCGGGAGTCTCCAAGTACAAGGAGCGGCGCAAGGAAACGGAAGGGCGGCTTGCGGATACCCGCGACAACCTCTCGCGGGTGGAGGACATCCGGGTGGAACTTGCGAGTCAGCTCGAAAAGCTGGACGCGCAGGCCCGGGTCGCGACGGAATATCGCGAGCACGAAGCCCGGCTGAAGCACGTGCAGCAGCTCCTCTGGTTCTCGAAGCAGCAGGATGCGGGCTCCGCGCGCGAGCGTCACGCGACGGCAATTGCCAATCTGACCGTGGCGTTCGAGAGCCTGCAGGCCGACGTGCGCGCCGCGGAGACGCGACAGGAGGCACTGCGCGCCGATCACTACGCCGCTGGCGACACCTGCACGACAAGCAGGGCGGTTACTACGCCGCGAACGCCGAAGTCACGCGGCTCGAGCAGCAGCTCGCGTTCGCGCGCGAGTCCGAGTCGAGAATCTCGCAACAGGCGGCGCAGCTGACCGAGCAGCTCGGTGCGCTTGCGGGGCAGGAGACGACACTGGCCACCGACCGCGCATCGGCGGAGGCGGCGCTCGAGCAGGCGCTCTCGGCGCGTGAAGCGGCTGCCGTCGACGAGCAAGCCGCCGCGACCGCGCTCCCCGCCGTCGACGAGTCTGTACGCAAGGCCGCACTCGTCGCGACGGAGCAGCAGGAGCGAATTGCGCAGCGCGAGCAGGCGATTCGCGTCATCGAGACGAGGCGCGAGAGTCTTGCCCGCGAACAGGCACAGCTCGCACAGCGTCGCGAACGTCTCGAGACCGAGCAAACCGGACTCGTTGCGCCGGTCACGACCCAGATCGCGGACGTGGAAGAGCAGCTGAAGCAGGAGTCCGCGGAGCAGAAATCGAAGGAATCCCGGTTGAATGCGTTGAGGGAGGCGGTGCAGGACCTGCAGGAGCGGCAGCGCGCAGCCGGCGACGCTGCGCAGCAGTCCGGGCACCGTCTTGCCGATCTCGAGGCGCGCTCGCAGGCGCTCGCGGCGCTGCAGGCCCGGATCGGGCAGGGCAAGGACACGACGAAATGGCAGGAGGAGCGCGGACTTGCGAAGGCGCACCGGCTCTGGCAGGGACTCGACATCGAACCGGGCTGGGAGGACGCGCTCGAAGCGGTGCTCCGCGAACGGCTGGACGCGATCGAGCTCGCGCGACTCGACGAGGTCGGGACGTGGTTCGACGGCGGCACCTCCGGCGGACCGCCGGGTCGGCTGGCCGTCTATGCGCCGGGCGTCGCCGCGCATTCCGCTCCGATGCGTAACGATGCTCTTCTCGCCAAGGTTCGCGCGGTGCGGGCCGGCGTCGACCGCCTGCTCGCCGACTGGCTGCGCGGCGTGCGGTGCTGCGCGGGCCTTGCCGATGCTTTGCGCGAGCGCGGATCGCTCGAGGTGGGCGAGTCATTCGTCACGCCGCAGGGTCACCTCGTCACGGCGCAAGCCGCGAACTTCTTTGCCCCTGACAGCGAGTTGCATGGCGTCCTCGCACGGCAGCGCGAGCTCGCCGAGCTTGCGACGTCCATCGTCGGTGCGCGCAAGTCGGCGGCCGACGCTCGTCACGCCCTTGCGGCGATCGACGCTGAGTTGTCGCGCTCGCAGGATGCCTACCACGCCGACAGCATGGCGTTCGCGTCGCAGCAACGACGCTGCCACGACCTCGAGCTCGAGCTCCTTCAACTTCGGCAGGCCGCCGAAGAGGCCGCGAGGCGCCGCGCCCAGATCACGCAGGAGCTCGCGGAGATTGCGGCGGAGGAGACCGCCGAGCGGGAGCGCGGTCGCTCGCTCGCCGCTGAACTTGCCGATGCGCAGTCCGCGCTGCACGAAGAAGCGGGCGCGCGCGACGCGGCCCGCCATGCGCGCAACGAGGCCGAGGTCGCCCAGGCTCGCGGACGCGAGCGCATGCGCCTCGCCGAGCGCGCCGCGCAGGAAGCTGCCTTCGCCGAGCGCAGTTGCCGAGAGCGGCTGGCCGAGCAGGAGCGCCGGCGCGAGGCACTTGCGGCGCAGGTGGTCCAGCAGCGGGCCCTTCTCGCGCAGCTTACGACTGAGCGCAACGCGGTCGACTGGACTCCCGTCGAGGAGGCGTTGCAGCGGCAGCTCGCGGCGCGGGGCGACGCCGAGCAGGCACTCGCAGCGGCGCGGGACCGGCAGGAGGCGCTCGGCGCGGAACTTCGCGCGGCCGACGAAGCCCGGCTTGCCGCGGCCCAGAAGCTCGAGCCCGCACGCGCGAAGATCGAGGAGATGCGGCTCAAGGAACAGGCGGCGGCGCTGGCGGAAGAGCAATTCCTGCTGCAGCTCCGGGAAGCCAACACCGACGTCACCGGGCTCGCCGAGGCGCTCAGGACCTTCGGCAACAAGTCGTCGCTCCCCGGAGAGATAGAGCGACTGCAGGCGGCGATCGTCGAGCTGGGCGCGGTCAACCTCGCGGCGCTCGACGAGCTCGCGATGGCGACGGAGCGCAAGCAGTACCTCGACGCCCAGGCTGCCGACCTGACGGAAGCGATGGCCACGCTCGAGAGCGCAATCCGCCAGATCGACCGCGAATCGCGGCAACTGCTGCAGCAGACGTTCGACAGCGTCAACGAGAACTTCGCGAAGCTCTTTCCCGCGCTGTTCGGCGGCGGCCAGGCGCGGCTCATCCTCACGGGAGAAGAAATCCTCGACTCCGGCGTGCAGGTCATCGCCCAGCCGCCGGGCAAGCGCAACACGTCGATCCACCTGCTGTCCGGCGGCGAAAAGGCGCTCACGGCGATCTCCCTCGTGTTCGCGCTCTTCCAGCTGAATCCCGCGCCGTTCTGCCTGCTGGACGAAGTCGACGCGCCGCTCGACGACCCCAACACCGGCCGGTTCTGCAGGATGGTCACGTCGATGGCGGCCGAGACCCAGTTCGTGTTCATCTCCCACAACAAGATCACGATGGAGATGGCGGGCCAGCTCATCGGGATCACGATGTCGGAGCCTGGCGTCTCGCGGGTGGTCGCCGTCGACATCGCCGAGGCAATCGAGCTTGCCGGAACCGGTGCCGCCGCGGCCTGATCGCGACACGACCGTGCGCGGGTTATCGACCGGCGCCTTGCTATAATCCGTGCAGCGCTGGCCGTGGCCGATCGGGTCGCGGATTCAGCAAGCGTGCTGTCTTGACCCTATAAAGCATGACCTCGCTGCAACTGGGCCTCATCGTCGCCGGCATCGCGCTCGTCGTCGGCGTCCTCATCTACAACTGGTTGCAGGAGCGTCGGGTTCGCCGCCGCATACGCGAAGCGTTTCGCGACGCCGTGCCGGAAGGCGACCGTTCGGAAGGCGGACTGCGGGCATCGACGGTCCGCGGCGCGGCGCGGGTGGAGCCGACGATTGCGCGCGGCGAGTCCCCGACCGCGGACCCGGAGTACCCGCCGGGCGATGACGAGCCGATCGACGACGGCGCGCCCTACGAGCCTCCGCTCGACATCCAGAACCGCGTCGGGTCGGAAGTTGCGGCCGAATCGTCGACGATCGCCGACGAGGTGGATGCCCGTGAGCTGCCGACCGCCGAGGCGAGGCCGTTCCCGATCGATCGCAGTGTCCGCGAACCCGATCCCGACATCGAGTGCGTCGTGACGCTGCAGCCGGTCCGGCCGGTCAGCGCAGGCGCGATCGCCTCCGGGATGCACGCGCGGCTCGGCAAGCCGCTCCGCTGGTTCGGCCGGCGCGATCCGGCGTCACCCTGGCAATTCATCAAGTCGGACACGGCCGGCGAGTTCACCGAGATCGTCGCATGCCTGCTGCTGGCCGATCGCGGCGGAGCGACGCCTCTTCCCGTCATCGAGGCGTTTGCGCGTCTCGCCGGAAACGTTGCGTCCGCCGTGCCGGCGGCGTTCGTGCCGCCCGACGCTGCACGCGAGGCCGCGCGGGCGGAGGCGCTCGACCGCATCTGCGCCGACCTCGACGTCCAGATCGGTCTCACCGTGCTGAAGTCGGGGCCCGCGACCATTTCCGGCACGCGACTCCGCGGCGTTGCCGAGGCGGCGGGCTTCCGGCTGGCGGAGAACGGACGCTTCGACTGGATGCAGGAGGAAACCGGCGCTGTCCTGTATTCGCTCACCAATTATCGGCCGGAGCCGTTCACGGCAGAGGCGCTGCGCGTCGCATCGACTCCCGGCGCGGTGTTCCTGCTCGACGTGCCACGCGTCGCCGATCCGGTCCGTGCGTTCGACCAGATGAAGCTCGCCGCGAAGCGGATGGCGCACACGCTCGACGCCACGCTGGTCGACGACAACCGCCGCCCGCTCGATGACGCCGCGCTCGCCAGGACCCGGGACGAGGTGCAGGCCGCCGTCGCCGCGTTGCGCGGCGTCAATATCGAGCCGGGCGGTGCGCGGGCCATGGCCCTGTTCGGCGGATGACGGCGCGCCTGCGGCGGCTGCGCCTTGCACCGGAATGAACGCCGCGCGCGCCAAGGGCGGCGGCACTCGAACTCCCGCCGCGGCGGCTTCACGGGCGGCGTCGCTGCGCGAGCAGATTGCGGGACACGACCGCAATTACTACGTGCTCGACGCGCCGACCATCAACGACGCCGAGTACGACAGCCTGTACCGCGAGCTCGTCGCGCTCGAGACGGCGCACCCGGATCTCGTGACGCCGGACTCGCCGACGCAGCGCGTGGCGGGCGCTCCGCTGGCGCAATTCGAGCCTGTCCGTCACGCGGTGCCGATGCTGTCGATCCGCACCGAGACCGACACGACGCCCGAGGCCGCGGCGAAGTTCGACGCTCGTGTGCGCCGCGACCTGGGGCTCGCCCCCGACGCGCCGCCCGTCGAATACATCGCCGAACTCAAGTTCGACGGCCTCGCGATCAATCTGCGCTATGAGAACGGGTCGCTCGCGGTGGCGGCTACCCGGGGCGACGGCGAAGTGGGCGAGAACGTGACGCGCAACGTGCGCACGATCCGCGCGATACCGCAGCGGCTGTCCGTGGCCCGCCCGCCCGCGGTGCTCGAGATCCGCGGCGAGATCTACATGAGCCGACGCGATTTCGACAGGCTGAACGAACGCCAGCTGGCGGCCGGAGAAAAGACGTTCATCAACCCGCGCAACACGGCTGCCGGCGCAGTGCGGCAGCTCGATCCGGCGATGACGGCGCAGCGTCCCCTGCGGTTCTTCGCTTACGGCATCGGCGAATCGCTGGGCTTCGAGATGCCCCCCACCCACTCGGCGTTGCTCGATTCGTTCGCCGCCGCCGGGCTGCCGGTCAATGGTGAACGGCGCATTGCGCGGGGTGCCGCCGAGCTCGTCGCCTTCTACGAGCGCACGGCCCTGCGCCGAGATGACCTTCCGTTCGACATCGATGGCGTCGTCTACAAGGTCAACTCGCTGGCGTTGCAGCGCGACCTCGGTTTCGTCACCCGCGAGCCGCGCTGGGCGGTGGCCCACAAGTTTCCTGCCGAAGAGGTGGCAACGGAGGTGCTGGGCATCGATGTCCAGGTCGGACGCACCGGTGCGATCACGCCGGTGGCGCGGCTCGCGCCGGTGTTCGTCGGCGGCGTCACCGTTACCAACGCCACGCTGCACAACGAGGACGAGGTCCGGCGCAAGGACGTTCACATCGGCGACACCGTCATCGTGCGTCGCGCCGGCGATGTGATACCCGAAGTGGTGCGCGTTCTGCCGGAGAAGCGCCCCCGGGGCGCGAGACGATTCGAGATGCCGTCGACGTGCCCCGAATGCGGTTCGGCCGTCGTTCGCCTGACGGACGAGGCGATCGCGAGGTGCAGCGGGGGACTCATCTGTCCCGCGCAGCGCAAGCAGGCGCTGCTTCACTTCGCGGGCCGCCGCGCAATCGACATCGAAGGGCTCGGCGAAAAGCTGGTCGACCAATTGGTGGACGCGGGACTCGTGCACACGCCGGCCGATATCTACGCGCTCCCGGTCGGGACGCTTGCCGGCCTCGAGCGAATGGCCGAAAAATCCGCCGCCAACGTCGTCGCGGCGATCGAGAGAAGCAAGGATACGACGCTTGCGCGATTTGTGTTCGGGCTCGGCATCCGGCACGTCGGAGAGGCAACGGCGCGCGACCTTGCGCGCCATTTCGGAAACCTGGACGCATTGATGGCGGCGAACGAGGCCGAGCTTGCCGGTACGCCCGACGTCGGGCCGGTGGTGGCAGAGAGCATTTCGCGGTTCTTTGCCGAGCGGCACAATCGCGAGGTCATCGACGCCCTGCGCCGCGCGGGCGTGCGCTGGCGCGACACGACGCCGCAACGCGTATCGGCGGGCCGGCTCGCAGGCGTGACGCTGGTGCTGACGGGAGCGCTGCCCACGCTCTCGCGCGAAGACGCAAAGGCCATGATCGAGGCCGAGGGTGGCAAGGTGGCCGGCAGCGTGTCAAAAAAGACCGATTACGTGATCGCCGGCGACGAGGCCGGAAGCAAGCTTGAAAAGGCGCGCGAACTCGGCATCGCGATCCTCGATGAAGCCGGGCTCCGGCAGTTGCTGAAGGCTGGCCCTGCACTCGAACACTGACATTTCCGATCCACGACAAGAACGGACGAGCGATGCGCAAGATAACGAAAGCTGTTTTTCCGGTGGCCGGATTCGGCACGCGATTCCTGCCGGCGACGAAGGCGAGTCCCAAGGAGATGCTGCCGGTGGTCGACAAGCCGCTGATCCAGTACGCGGTCGAGGAGGCCGCCGCCGCGGGGATTACCGACATGATCTTCATCACCGGCCGCAACAAGCGCGCCATCGAAGATCATTTCGACAAGGCCTACGAGCTCGAGACGGAACTCACGCTGCGCAACAAGGCAGAGCTGCTGGTCCAGGTGCAAGGCGCCACGCCGCCCGGCATCAACTGCATCTTCATCCGGCAATCGGAGGCGCTGGGGCTCGGACATGCGGTCCTCTGCGCCGCCCCGGTGGTCGGCGACGAGCCGTTCGCCGTACTGCTGGCGGACGACCTGATCGACGCGCGGGTGCCGGTCATGCGGCAGATGACCGAGCTCGCGCAGCGCGAAGGTCGTTCGGTGATCGGCGTGATGACGGTGCCGGCCGAGGATATCGGAAGCTGGGGCATCGTCGAAACCGGCCCGGCCGATGGGCGCACCGCGCCCATCTCCCGCATCGTGGAGAAGCCCAGGCCGGGGACATCTCCTTCGACGCTCGCCGTGGTCGGCCGCTACGTGCTGACGCCCCGCATCTTCCATCACCTGCGAACGATGCCGCCGGGCGCAGGCGGGGAGATCCAGCTCACCGACGCCATCGCGCGCCTGCTCGCCGACGAGCCGGTGCTGGCCTACACGTTCGAGGGCCGCCGCTACGACTGCGGCCGCAAGCTCGGATATCTCGAAGCCACGGTCGATTTCGGGCTCAAGCATCCGGAGCTTGCCGAAGACTTTGCCACGTTTCTTCGGCAGCGCGGCGAGCCCATTGCCGGATGACGCTCAACGAGCTCCGCTACGTCGTTGCCGTTGCGCACGAGCGGAGCTTCGGCCGCGCGGCGGCGCGCTGTTTCGTGAGCCAGCCCGCGCTGTCGGTCGCCATCCAGAAGCTCGAAATCGAGCTTGGCGCGCGGCTCTTCGAGCGGGGCAAGTCGGAGGTCTCGGTGACGCCGGTCGGCGAGCGAATCGTCGAGCAGGCGCAGAAGGTCCTGGAAGAGGCGGCGCGGGTGAAGGAGTTGGCGCAGACCGGAGGCAATGAGCTCGCCGGCTCCTTGCGCCTTGGCGCAATCTACACCGTTGCGCCCTACCTGCTGCCCGACCTCATCCCCGCGCTGCACGAAATCGCGCCCCAGATGCCGCTCGACATCGAGGAAAATCTCACGGAGAACCTCGAGTCCGACCTCAAGAGCGGCCGGATCGACGCCGCGATCATCGCGCTGCCGTTCGCGCCGCCCGGCGTGGTCACCGAATTCCTCTACGAGGAGCCGTTCCGCATCGTCGTGCCGCGCGGCCACAAGTGGGCGCGCCGCAAGTCGGTTCCCGTCTCGGAACTCGCATCCGAGCACCCGATCCTTCTCGGCGTCGGCCATTGCTTCCGGGAGCAGGTCCTCGATGCGTGCCCGGAACTCAATCGCGCGGAATCGCGGGTGACGCGCGGCAATTCGCTCGAAACGGTGCGCAACATGGTGGCTTCCGGGCTCGGCGTCTCGGTCCTTCCGAGGGACGCAATGACGCCGCGGTACCACAGCAGGCTCGTCGTGCCGGTGCCGTTTGCGCGGCCGGTCCCCACGCGCCGCATCGCGCTTGCGTGGCGAAAGAGCTTTCCGAGGCCGCAGGCGATCGGCGCAATCCGCGATGCGGTGGCCGCGTGCCGGGATCGAAAGTAGCGACCGGAGCCGCCGATCAGCCCAGGAAGTGGTGCGGAATCCAGGCGGCAAGGGCCGGCCAGAAGACGACTGCCAGCAGCACGATCACCTCGGCTGCGATGAACGCCCAGCAGTAGCGAATCGTCTCGCTGTACTTGCAGCCGGCGATGCTGGTAGCGACGAACAGCAGCACCGCGACCGGCGGCGTCGTCGAGCCGATCTGGGTCGCCATGACCATCATCAGCCCGAGCTGGAACTCGTCGATGCCGAAGTTGCGACCGACGACCACGGCGACCGGGATCAGGATGATCAGGATCGCCATCGAGTCGACGAACATCGTCAGCACGAGCATGATCGCCATCAGCAGCAGCATCACACCGAGCTTGGATCCGGTGATGCCGGTGATCGAAGCCAGCACGATGTCGTTGAAGTTGAGATACGACAGCAACCACCCGAACGCGCCGGCCACACCGATGATCCCGGAGACCATCGCCGTCGTGACGGCCGCCCGAATGAAGATTCTCGGCAGGTCGGAGAGCTTGAGCGCGCGGTAGATGAAGAAACCGACGAAAAAGCCGTAGAAGCACGCGACGACTCCCGCTTCCGTCGCGGTGAACGCGCCGGTCAGGATGCCGCCGACGACCAGCACCGGTGCGAGAAGCGCCGGCCAGACGTTCACCAGCGCGCGCAGAACCAGGGCGACGTTGAAGCGGCCTGTCGTGCGTCGCAGCTCCGGAAACGTCGGCGCGAGCGAATACAGCTTGATGACGATCATCAGCCCGACGCCGATCAGGATGCCCGGCACGATGCCGCCGAGAAACAGCCCGCCGATCGAGACGTTGGCCATCGAGCCGTAGACGATCATCGTCATGCTGGGCGGGATGATCGCGCCGATCGTTCCCGCGCAGGCGACGAGCGCCGCGGAAAATCCGGGCTTGTACCCGTGTTCCTTCATCGCCGGCACCAGAATGGAGCCGATCGCGGAGGTGTCTGCCACCGACGAGCCCGAGACGCCGGCAAACACCATGCTCGACACGACCGACGCATGGCCCAGGCCGCCGCGCCAATGCCCGACGACCGTCTCCGCGAAGACCACAAGACGCTTCGAAATGCCGCCGGCCGAGATCAACTCTCCCGCGAGGATGAAATAGGGCAGCGCGAGCAGGCTGAAATTGTCCAGCATCGCGAACATCTTCTGCGGAAACAGTGCCGGCACGAGCGTGGGCGTGTTCAGGATGCCGGCCAGCCCGACGATCCCCATGACCAGCAGGATCGGCACGCCCAGCGTGATCAGCAGCAGGAGCAGCGCGAACAGGCCGATCAGCATCAATGATTTCCGGCAAGTTCGTCGGGCGACGGATCGCGCCAGCCGAAATGGCTGGCGAAGCGTCTCAGCGCGACGAAGGCCAAGTAGGTCGCGCCGATCACCAGTCCCGAATACACGTAGTCCATCGGCAGCCCCAGCCCGGGACTGTCCTGCGACTTCGCGATCTGCATGATCGTCAGCGTGTAGCGTCCGATTGCGAGCGCGAGGATGAACCAGAGCGCTTCCGTCAGCAGGCCCACGATCCGTTGGACGGCCGCCGGCAATCGGATGAGCAGCATGTCCATGCCGAGGTGCGCGCCGCGGCGATACGCGACCGGAATCGCCAGCATCACGAGCCAGATGTGGCCGAACTTCTGGAATTCCTCGCTCCAGGACAGGGGAAGCCCCAGGACGAAGCGGTTGAAGACCTGCAGTCCGCCGACCAGCGTGAACGCCAGGAAGATCGCGAACAAGGCGAACTCGACCGCACGATCGATCGCGCGGAATCCCCGTGCCAGCATCGATTTCCTCCGCCAGGCGGGCGGTGGCGGGCGACGCGAGCCGCCGCCCGTCACGCCCGCACTATTTGGTGTCGCGAACGGTCTTCAGCAGATCTTCGGCGCCGATGGTCTTCGCGAGCTGGTCCTGCAGCGGTCCGGCCGCCTTCAGGAACTGCGTCTTGTCGATCGGATTGACGATCATTCCCTTGGCCTTCAGCTTGTCCATCGACTCCGCCGCACGCTGCACCGAGAGGCTCCGGTTGACGTCCTGCGCAAGCCTGGCCGCGGCGGCGACGACCTCCTTCTCCTTGTCGGTGTAGCCGTCCCACTCCTTCTTGGAAATCACGGTCACCGTGGGGCCGAACAGATGCTCGGTGAGCGTGATGTACTTGGCGACCTCGTAATACTTCCCGGTATAGATCACCGCAGATGCATGTTCGAACCCGTCGATCACCCCGGTCTGCAGCGATGTATAGACCTCGCCGAACGCCATAGGCGTCGCGCTCGCCCCCATTGCGTTGAGCGCCGCGACGTACGTCGGCGTCTGGATCGTTCGGATCTTCAGCCCCTTGAGGTCCTCGGGCTTCTTGACCTCCTTCTTGGTCGTCACGACGTTGCGATAGCCCCAGCTGTCCTGCCACCCCAATACCTTGAGCCCGAGCTTCTCGTGCTCCGCCGCCAGCGTATCGCCGACCTTGCCGTCGATGACGTGGTGGTAGTGATCGTAGTTGTGCCACAGGAACGGCAGGTCGAGCACGCCCATCCGCTTGTTGAAGTTGTTGTGAATCGCCGTGCCACCGATGTGCATCGTCGCGCCTGCGCCAAGCTGCATTCCCTCGACCACCGCGCGCTCCTCGCCAAGCTGGTTGGCCGGGTAAATGCGCGCCTCGAGCGTGTCGGAATTCGCGTTGATGTAGCTCGCGATGACGAATGCGACCATGTGGTTGTCGTTGGCCACGTCGGCGGCGGTCGCGTGCGAGATCTTCACCTGCTTCTTGGCCTGGGCATCGGCATCGACAGCAAGGCCCAGGGCGGCCACCGCCGAGAGGGCGATGGCCAGCGTACGAAGTGCGGTCCTGATTTGCATGATCTCCTCCGGGTGGTTGGACTCGGGGTGGTCCCCGTTATCAAGCCCGTCGCGGCTTGGCCGCCTTCGCCCTGGGTGCGGACGGAGGCGGCGGTATGCCGCGCGGGTACTTGTCGTAGGCCGGCGCCAGGTCGCGAATGGTCCCGGCAAGCAGCGTGCGCATCGCGCGTTCCGCAGCGTCCGGGTCGCGGCGACGGATGGCGACCACGACCGCCTGGTGTTCGCCCAGCGAATATTCGGCGCTTGTCTCGCGCGCGATGCTGGCGATGCGGACGCAGGCGAGCAGCGCGGTGCGGATCGCGGCGGCAAATCGGATCAGCATCGGGTTGCCGGTGGCGGTGATGATGAGCTGGTGAAGGGCGAGATCGTGCACGCAGCAGGTTTCCATGTCATGGGGCGTCGCCGCCGCCATGCCGCGGCAGGCATCCTCCATCGCGACGATCTGCGCCGGCGTGGCGCGCGCAGCGGACAGCCGCGCCGCTGCCGGCTCGATGATCATCCGCACGTCGAGCAGGTCCATGAAGAACGCGGGATCCGGCGGCGCGACGGACACCCAGCGGAGCACGTCGGCGTCGAGCAGGTTCCAGTGCTGGCGGTCGTTGACCGTCGTGCCGCGCCGGGTGCGGCCCTCGACCAGCCCTTTCTGCGCCAGTGCGCGCAGGCCTTCGCGCAGCGAGGGTCGGCTGATGCCGAGTTTCGACGACAGCTCGGCTTCCGTCGGCAGCAACACACCTGCCGCCAGTTCGCCGGAGACGATCCGGTATCCCAGCAGGTCGACGACCTGCGCCGACTTGAGCGTGCGCGTCGCCCCGACGGCGGCAGGGCGCCGTGGCTTTGCCTTTTTCAGCAGGGTGGTCGGCAACGCGCGGAATCGGGGCGCAGGGCGTGACATAGTGTCGGACACAGTGCCATTAAAGTCGGACACAAGCAAGTATACTGTCGTGTCCCGTTTCCCATTCGAGCGGCCACCGCCGCGACAAGGAGCCCCCATGCATCCGGACCTCAAAGGCAAGGTCGTGCTCGTCACCGGCGCGTCGACCGGCATCGGCGCAGCCGCTGCGCTCGCCTTCGCGCGCGAAGGCAGCAAAGTCGTCATTCACTACAACGCCAGCGGCGACGCCGCGCGCGCGGTGGCCGGGGAAGTGAAAAAGCTCGGCGCGGAAGCCGTCCTTTCCGCCGGCGACGTGACCCGGGAGGAGGACGTGCGGCGAATCGTCGCCGAGGCGGTCTCGGCGTTCGGCCGGATCGACGTCCTGATCAACAACGCCGGCGGCATGCTGGGGCGCGTCAGGATCGAGGACTACACCGTCGAGCACATCAATCGCGTGCTGACGCTGAACTGCACCCAGATCGCCCTGTTCATGCGCGAAGTGATTCCAGGCATGCGCCGGCGGAAATCCGGCAACGTGATCAACGTGACGTCGATCGCCGCCCGCCATGGCGGCGGTGGCGGAGCGATTCTCTATGCGGGTGCGAAGGGCTTCGTCTCCGCCGTGACGCACGGCTGGGCGAAAGAGGTCGTCGGCGACGGCATTCGCGTCAATGCGGTTTCGCCCGGCGTGATCACCACGCCTTTCCACGACCGGTACTCGACGGCCGAGCAACTGAAGGCGATGCAGGCGATGATTCCGATGAACCGCCTCGGATCGGCCGACGAGTGCGCGGGCACGTTTCTCTACCTCGCCTCGGACGCGGCGAGCGGTTACGTGACGGGGCAGGTGATCGAAGTCAACGGCGGTCAGTACATGCCTTGAGGGTGCAACCGCGCGGCGTGGCCCGATTCGCGTGAATCGAACGCACGCTGCGGGTGCCCGGCGCGGACACTTGGCGGGACCGTTTCGGCGCGTCAGCAAAAAAAGAGGGGTTACACTTGCGCGTAACCCCTTGGTTCATGTGGTGGGCGGTACAGGGTACGATCCTGTGACCCCTGCCGTGTGAAGGCAGTGCTCTACCGCTGAGCTAACCGCCCCGCGAACCCAGACAGGAGCCGTGATTTAAGCACGGTGCGCGGAAGGGGGTCAAACGACCATCCGCGTTTTGTCCACCTTCGTCCAGGACATAAATGGCACCCTATTGGTGCGTCCATTGCCCGGAATTGGGGGAAAAACCCTGTGGAAATGCAGGGCGGGACTGGGTAACCCTCTAGCGGATCAAGCATTTCTCGATTGGCCCAGGACTTGCGATCGCAAACCCGGCCAACCCCCCGTCCCTCATAATATTTTCGTGTCCCGCCGACCATACGACGAAATGCAAAGCCCGGAGGGTCGGGTCCGTCCGCACTACGAGGCGTTTGCGGGATGGCTCGCCCGGACGCAGCCTGCGCGAATCGCCCAAAAGCGCGAGGAGGCCGAGCGCGCCTTCCACCGCGTAGGGATCACGTTCGCCGTGTACGGCGAGGAATCGGGGACCGAACGCTTGATCCCCTTCGACATCGTGCCGCGCATCATTCCGGCGGATGAATGGAAGGTGCTCGACCGCGGACTGCGGCAGCGAGTGGCGGCGCTGAACGCCTTTCTGCACGACGTTTATCACGATCAGAAGATCCTTGCGGCGGGGATCGTGCCGCGGGAGCGCGTACTGGGCAACGACCAGTACCGCAAGGAAATGCACGGCATGGACGTTCCGGGCGGCATCTACGCGCACATCGCGGGGGTCGACATCGTGCGCGCGGGCGAGGGCGAATATTACGTCCTCGAGGACAACCTGCGGGTTCCGTCGGGCGTGTCGTACATGCTCGAGAACCGCAAGATGATGATGCGGCTCTTCCCGGAGCTTTTTGCCACGCAGCCGATACGGCCGGTCCAGCACTATCCGGACCTGCTGCTGGAGAACCTCCACGCGCTGGCCCCGTCCGGCGAGGAGGCGCCCACGGTCGCCGTGCTCACGCCCGGCGCGCACAACTCCGCCTACTACGAGCACGCGTTTCTGGCGCAGCAGATGGGTGTCGAGCTCGTCGAGGGCCTCGACCTCTTCGTGCAGAACGACACGGTGTTCATGCGCACGACGAAGGGTCCGCAGCGCGTCCACGTGATCTACCGCCGGGTCGACGACGATTTTCTCGATCCGCGGGTGTTCCGGCCCGACTCGATGCTCGGCGTGCCCGGACTCTTTGCCGCCTACCGTGCCGGCCGCGTGACGCTCGCCAATGCGATCGGCACAGGCGTCGCGGACGACAAGTCGATCTACACCTATGTCCCGGACATGATCAAGTTCTACCTGTCGGAAGACCCGGTGCTCTCCAACGTGCCGACCTGGCGCCTCCACCGACCTGCGGATCGCGACCACGTTCTCGCGCATCTCGACGAGGTCGTGGTCAAGGAAGTGCATGGCGCCGGCGGCTACGGGATGCTCGTCGGCCCCGCATCGACGGCAACCGAGCGCGACGAGTTCCGGGCACGGATTCTCGCCAATCCGGACAAGTACATCGCGCAGCCTACGCTGGCGCTCTCGACCTGTCCGACGTTCGTCGACAGCGGGCTCGCGCCAAGGCACGTCGATTTTCGTCCCTACGTCCTGTCGGGGAAGCATGTCAGCCTCGTACCCGGCGGTCTCACTCGCGTCGCGCTGCGCGAAGGCTCGCTGGTCGTGAACTCGTCGCAGGGCGGGGGCACGAAGGACACCTGGGTCGTCGCGAGATAGGGGGCCGCTTGCTCTGCCGAACCGCAAACGAGCTCTTCTGGATGTCGCGCCACATCGAGCGTGCCGAAAACTCCGCGCGCCTGCTCGACGTGACCTATCGAATGTCGCTCCTTCCCTACGATGCGGTCGAGCCCGGACTCGCGTGGGCCGAGCCGTGGGCGGTGCCGCTCGTCACCTCGGGGCTCGCCACGATGTACTACGAGCAGTACAGCGCGCTCGCCGCCGAGAACGTGCTGCGGCTGATGATCCTCGACCCCGCCAACCCGTCGTCGATCTACAGTTGCCTCTATGCGGCACGCGAGTCGGCGCGCTCGGTCCGCGGCGCGATCACCTCCGAGATGTACGAGGATCTCAACTCCGCCTGGCTCGAAATGCGCGAGTGCAATTACGCGACGCTCGAGGCGCGCGGCGTGTCCGAGTTCCTCGACTGGGTCAAGATGCGCTCGCACCTCTTCCGCGGCGTCACTTTCGGCACCATGCTGCGCGACGAGGCGTACCACTTCATCCGCCTCGGGACCCACCTCGAGCGCGCCGACAATACGGCCCGCATCCTCGACGTCAAGTACCACACGCTTCTGCCGAGCGCGGCCGACGTCGGCGGCGCCGTGGACTATTACCAGTGGGGCGCCCTGCTGCGCTCCGTGTCCGGCTTCGAGTCGTACCGCAAGATATACAGCGACGTGATTACGCCACGCCGCGTGGCCGAGCTCCTGGTCCTGCGCGACGACATGCCGCGGTCGCTGCACGCGTGCATGAACTTCATCCACGAAACGCTGGAGACGCTGTGCGACCGGTCGAGCCGCGAAGTGGAGCGCGCCGCAGGCGAGCTCCACGCGAAGCTGCACTACGGCCGCGCCGACGACATCATCGAGCAGGGACTGCACGAGTACCTGATGGATTTCCTGGAGCGCATTTCGACACTCGGGGAGGGAATCAGCCATCATTTCCTCGTGCCGTCGTACTGAGTTCGTCGCGGATTCGGTAGAATTCGCGTTTCCCGAGAGCTGCCCCCCATGACCTACTGTGTCGCGATCTCGCTCGATGCCGGGATGATCTTCGCGTCGGATTCCCGTACCAACGCGGGCGTTGACCAGATTTCCCGCTTCTCCAAGATGCGGACATTCGTGCAGCCCGGCGAGCGCATGGTCGTGATGTTGTCGTCCGGAAACCTGTCGATCACGCAGAATGCGGTCAACATCCTCGAGCAGCGGGCACGTGGCGGCGGCGATCAGCCGAACCTGTGGAGCGCGACCTCGATGTTCGACGTCGCACGGCTGCTCGGCGACGCGCTGCGCGAGGTGAAGACCCGCGACGGACCGTACCTGCAGCAGAACAACATAGATTCCAGCGCGAATTTCCTGGTCGGCGGGCAGATCAAGGGGGAAGCGCCGCGACTTTTCGACGTCTACAGTGAAGGCAACTTCATTGAGGCGACGCCGGAGACCTGCTACTTCCAGATTGGGGAGAGCAAGTACGGAAAGCCCGTGCTCGACCGCGTGCTGGGCCGCGAGACCTCGCTCATCGACGCCACCAAGTGCACGCTCGTGTCGTTCGATTCGACGATGCGCTCGAACATCTCGGTCGGATTGCCGATCGACCTGCTCGTCTACGAGGCGAATTCGCTGACGGTGCGCCTGCAGCGGCGGATCGAGGAGACGGATCCCTATTTCCAGATGGTGCATGCGCAATGGGGGGAGGGCCTTCGGCGCGTGTTCACCGAGCTCCCGGACCCCGACTGGACCTGACGGTCGGACGATGGCGATCCGCGTCGCGCTGCAGCACCGCACCTCGTACCGCTTCGACCGGCCCGTCAAGCTGTCGCCGCACGAAATACGCCTGCGGCCCGCGCCGCACTGTCGCACGCCGGTCCTCGGCTACTCGCTGAACGTCGCCCCCGAGCAACATTTCCTCAACTGGCAGCAGGATCCGTACGGCAACTGGGTCGCGCGCCTCGTCTTTCCCGAACCCGCGACCACGCTCGACATCACCGTCGACGTCGTCGCCGACATGACGGTGGTCAATCCTTTCGATTTCTTCGTCGAACCGTACGCGGAGTTCCATCCGTTCGTCTATGCACCGGCACTGGCGAAGGAGCTGATTCCGTTCCTCGAGGCCGCCCCGGCGGGCCCGCGGCTCGATGCATGGCTCGCGACCTTTCGCAAGACGTTGCGTCCCGGCGAGAAAACGGTCGACATGCTGGTGCGATTGAATCGGCAGCTGCAGCACGAAATTCGCTACCTCGTCCGCATGGAGCCCGGGGTACAGACGCCCGAGGAAACCTTCGCAAGTGCGCAAGGATCTTGCCGCGATTCAGGCTGGCTGCTGGTTCAGATCCTCCGGCATCTGGGACTCGCGGCCCGATTCGCGTCGGGCTATCTGATCCAGCTCGTCGCCGACGTGGCGTCGCTCGACGGACCGTCAGGCACGGACAGGGATTTCACGGACCTGCACGCTTGGGCGGAGGTATACCTGCCCGGCGCCGGCTGGATCGGACTCGATCCGACGTCCGGCCTGCTTGCCGGCGAGGGCCATTTGCCGCTTGCGTGCACCGCAGATCCGGGCAATGCGGCGCCCGTCGTGGGGTTTACCGATCCCTGCAAGGTCGATTTCTCGTTCGCGATGAAGGTCACGCGCGTGCACGAAGACCCGCGCGTGACCAAGCCGTACTCCGACGCGCAGTGGGCGGACATCCATGCGCTCGGGCGCCGCGTCGATGCCGACCTCGTCGCGCACGACGTTCGCCTCACCCAGGGCGGCGAGCCGACCTTCGTCTCGATCGATGACATGGAAGGCGCGGAGTGGAACATTGCGGCGCTGTCACCGAAAAAGCGCGAGCTGGCGGAAAACCTGTTGCGGCGTCTCGCGCGGCGGTTCGCCCCCGGCGGGTTTCTCCACCTGGGACAGGGCAAGTGGTACCCCGGGGAGCCGTTGCCGCGCTGGGCTCTGGGTGCCTATTGGCGCAAGGACGGCAATGCGCTGTGGCGGGATTCCGCATTGTTGGCGGACACGAGGGTCGAAGGCGCTGCAGACATTGGAACTGCGCAGCGCTTCGCCACCGAACTGTCCGGAGCGCTCGGGCTCGATCCCGCCCATGTCATCACTGCGTACGAGGATGTTTCGAAGTTGCTCGGGGCGGAAGCGGCGCTTCCCGCGAACGCCGATCCGCTGCAGGCCGATCTTTCGCAGCCGACCGAACGTGCGCGCCTTGCCCGGCTCCTGCAGCGGGGTCTCGACCGGCCGGCCGGGTTCGTGCTGCCGCTGCGAGCGGTCGTGCGTGAAGGCGCGGCGCCGACCGAGTGGGAGAGCAGCCCGTGGCCGTTGCGCCGGGAACGTCTCTACGCGCTTGGCGGGGACTCGCCGCTGGGCCTGCGCCTTCCGCTTTCCTCGCTGCCCGAAGTACTTCCGGCGGACGAAGACGCCGAGCCTCCGATCGACCCGTTCGCGCCGCGCGGCGAGCTTCCGAAGCCCGGCGCGGGCACGTCGAAGGTGGCGACGCCCAAGGCCAAGCGCGCGACGGTTGCGCCGCGCGAGGTCGTCAAGACCGCGCTTTGCGTCGAAGCGCGCAACGGCCATGTCCACGTGTTCATGCCGCCACTGAAGCGGCTCGACGATTACGTCGCGTTGCTTGCCGCCGTCGAGATCGCCGCCGACCGGATCGGCCAGGCCATCGCCATTGAAGGCTATACGCCGCCCCGCGATCCGCGAGTAAAGGTCCTCAACGTCACGCCCGATCCGGGTGTGATCGAGGTGAACGTCCATCCGGCGTCGTCATGGGACGAGTTCGTCGAGACGACGGAAACGCTCTACGAAGAGGCACGGCAATCGCGGCTCGGCACCGAAAAATTCATGCTCGACGGACGTCACACGGGCACCGGCGGCGGCAACCACGTGACCCTTGGGGGCGCCGCACCGGCCGACAGCCCGCTTCTGCGGCGGCCCGACCTGCTGCAAAGCCTCATCACGTACTGGCAGAACCATCCCGCGCTGTCGTACCTGTTCTCCGGCATCTTCATCGGCCCGACGAGCCAGGCGCCGCGCGTCGACGAGGCCCGGGACGACCGCCTCTACGAACTGGAAATCGCGTTCCAGCAGCTCGGGCGCAGGCACAAGGCGGGCGACGAGACGGCGTCGCCGTGGCTCGTCGACAGGGTGCTTCGTCACCTGCTGACGGACCTGACCGGCAACACGCATCGCGCCGAATTCTCGATCGACAAGCTCTATTCGCCCGACACCGCCACCGGCCGCCTCGGCCTCCTCGAGTTCCGCGCCTTCGAAATGCCGCCGCATGCAAGGATGAGCGCCGTGCAGGTCCTGCTGCTGCGTGCGCTGGTCGCGCGCTTCTGGCAGCAGCCGTACGGCGGCCGCCTGGTGCGCTGGGGCACCGCGCTGCACGATCGCTGGCTGCTGCCGCATTTCGTCGTCGCCGATCTCGACGACGTCGTCGCGGATCTCGATGCTTTCGGCTACCCGTTCGCGCGCGACTGGTTCGCCCCGTTCGTCGAATTCCGCTTCCCCCGGTTCGGCACGGTCAGCTATGACAATGTGACCATCGAGCTGCGGCAGGCGATCGAGCCGTGGCATGTTCTGGGCGAGGAGGTGAGCGGCACCGGCACCGCGCGCTACGTGGACTCGTCGGTCGAGCGATTGCAGGTGAAGGTTACGGGCATGACGGCCGAGCGGCATCGTGTCGCGTGCAAGGGGCGCGCGCTGCCGCTGACGTCGACCGGCGTTCCCGGAGAATTCGTCGCGGGCGTGCGCTTCCGCGCGTGGAACCCGCCGTCGGCGCTGCATCCGACGATCGGCGTGCAGGCGCCGCTCGTGTTCGATCTCGTCGACACGTGGGCCGCTCGCTCGCTCGGCGGCTGCACCTACCATGTCGTCCACCCGGGCGGACGCAACTACGACACCTTCCCTGTCAACGCGAACGAAGCGGAAGCGCGGCGCGTCGCGAGGTTCTGGGCACACGGCCACACGCCGGGCGGCATGAAGATCGCCGACGAGCCGCCGAATCCGGCGGCGCCCACGACGCTCGACCTGCGGTGGCAGCCTCGGGGCGTGTGAGACACGCGACCGTCCGCGCGGAGCATTGCGGTGCTCACGCGGACGCGGACGTGCCATCGCGTCCGGGCGAGGTGCGCTGAAGTAGAATTGCGCCTTTCGCTTCGATCGCGACGTCCGTGAATCCCGTCCGCACCCGCTTCGCGCCGAGCCCCACCGGCTTCATCCATCTCGGAAACATTCGCTCGGCGCTGTTTCCGTGGGCGTTCGCGCGAAAGCACGGCGGCGTCTTCATCCTGCGGATCGAGGACACCGACGTCGAGCGCTCGTCGCCCGAGGCCGTGCAGGCGATCCTCGACGCGATGGCGTGGCTGGGTCTCGACTGCGACGAAGGCCCGTTCTACCAGATGCAGCGGATGGACCGGTACCGCGCGGTACTTGCCGACATGCTGGAGCGCGGGCTTGCCTATCACTGTTACACGTCGTCGGCGGAACTCGACGTGCTGCGCGCGGCGCAGATGGCGCGCGGCGAAAAGCCGCGCTACGACGGCCGCTGGCGCCCCGAGAATGCGGCAGGGATGACACCGCCGGCCGGCGTCGCGCCGGTCGTCCGTTTCAAGAACCCGCTGGCAGGCGTCGTCGCGTGGGACGACGCGGTCAAGGGCCGAATAGAAATCGCCAATGCGGAACTCGACGATCTCGTGCTCGCTCGACCCGACGGCACGCCGACTTACAATTTCTGCGTGGTCGTGGACGACCTCGACATGCGCATCACCCACGTGATCCGCGGCGACGACCACGTCAACAACACGCCGAGGCAAATCAACATTCTGCAGTCGCTCGGCGCGACACCGCCGGTGTACGCCCATCTGCCGACGGTGCTGACCCCGGAGGGCGAGAAGCTGTCGAAGCGGCACGGCGCCAAGGGCGTGCTGCAGTATCGCGACGACGGCTATCTGCCCGAGGCCGTCGTCAACTATCTCGCGCGGCTCGGCTGGGCGCACGGCGACGACGAGATTTTCACACGCGACCAGTTCGTCGAGTGGTTCGACCTCGCGGGACTGTCGTCTGCACCGGGCCGGTTCGACCCCGACAAGCTCAAATGGGTCAATCAGGAACACATGAAGCACATGCCGGGGGACGAGCTGGGGCGCCGCTTGCTGCCTCATCTCGAGGCAGCGGGCCTCGATCCCGCTTCCGGTCCGCCGGCGGGGCAGGTCGCGACGCTCCTGCGCGACCGGGTTGCGACGCTGACGGAGATGGCGGATGCCGCCCACTATTTCTATGCGATTCCGCATCCGACACCGCGAAATGATTGCGCAGTTCGTCAACGATGGGAACAGGTCCGCCCTTGCCGACCTCGCATCGGAATTCGCGGGAGTGGAGTGGAAGCGCGAAGCGATTGGCGCGGCGATCAAGTCCAACGCGGCCAGGCACGGCTTGAAGCCGCCGCAGGTGATGATGCCGCTGCGCGTTCTTGTCTGCGGCACGCCGCAGACGCCCGCGATCGATGCGGTCCTCGCGCTGCTGGGACGCGAAACGACGCGCGACCGCCTCGGCGCGGAACTCGCGCGTGCGGTTTAGCGTCACGCACCGTCGACCGGGCGGCGGGGGGTTTGTCGGCACTCGGGTGTTCCGGTAGACTGCGGGTTTCCGGGACTGGCCGCACATGACCAAGTTCGTCTTCGTGACCGGCGGCGTCGTTTCCTCATTGGGGAAGGGCATCGCCGCCGCCTCCCTGGCCGCCATCCTCGCCTCCCGCGGCGTCCGCGTCACCAATCTCAAGCTCGACCCGTACATCAACGTCGATCCCGGAACGATGAGTCCGTTCCAGCACGGCGAGGTGTTCGTCACCGAAGATGGCGCCGAAACGGACCTCGACCTCGGTCACTACGAGCGATTCGTCGACGTGAGGATGAGCAAGCGCAACAACTTCACGACCGGCCAGATCTACGAGAGCGTGATCCGCAAGGAACGCCGCGGCGATTATCTCGGTGGCACCGTGCAGGTGATCCCGCACATCACCGACGAGATCAAGAGCTGGATCACCGCAGGTGCCGGGGACGCGGAAGTCGCGGTCGTCGAGGTGGGCGGCACCGTCGGCGACATCGAATCGCTGCCGTTTCTGGAAGCGATCCGGCAGATGGGCATCACGCTGGGCCGCGAGAACGTCTGCTACATCCATCTCACGCTGGTGCCGTTCATCGCGACCGCGGGCGAGATGAAGACCAAGCCGACGCAGCACTCCGTCAAGGAGCTCCGCGAGATCGGCATCCAGCCCGACGTCATCCTGTGCCGTGCCGACCGGCCGCTGCCGGACGGCGATCGACGCAAGATCGCGCTCTTCACCAACGTCACGCCCGATGCCGTCATTCCCGCGCTCGATGCCGATTCGATCTACAAGATACCCGCAGCTCTGCACGCCGAGGGTCTCGATGCGATCGTCTGCAAGAAACTGGAAATGCAGCCGCCACCCACCGATCTCTCCACGTGGACGCGGCTGGTGGACGGCCTCGAGCACCCGGAACGAACCGTCAGGATCGCGATGGTCGGCAAGTATGTCGACCTGACCGAATCGTACAAGTCGCTGTCGGAGGCGCTGACGCATGCCGGGATCCACACCCGCAGCAAGGTCGAGATCCAGTACGTCGACTCCGAAGCGGTGGAGCGCGACGGCGTGGGCTGTCTGTCGGGAATGGACGCAATACTCGTTCCCGGCGGCTTCGGCAAGCGCGGCGTCGAGGGCAAGATCATGGCGATCCGCCACGCGCGCGAGAACGGCGTGCCCTATCTCGGCATCTGCCTCGGCATGCAGCTTGCGGTGATCGAATACGCGCGACACAAGGCGGGACTGGTCGACGCCAACAGCACCGAGTTCGAGCCGTCGACGCCGCATCCGGTCGTCGCACTGATCACCGAATGGCAGAACCGCGACGGCTCGATCGAGAAGCGCACGACGAGCTCCGACCTCGGCGGAACGATGCGCCTGGGTGCGCAACCCTGCGACGTCGTTCCCGGCTCGCTCGCGCACCGGATCTACGGCTCGACGACGGTCGCCGAACGGCACCGCCATCGCTACGAGGTCAACAACCACTATCTGCCGCGACTCGAGGCGGCAGGTCTCGCCGTGGGTGCACGGGCAAAGAGCGCCACCGCAGGGGACCTCTGCGAAATGATCGAGCTGCCGCAGCACCCGTGGTTTTTCGGCTGCCAGTTCCACCCGGAATTCACGTCGAATCCGCGTCGCGGCCATCCGCTGTTCATCGGCTTCATCAAGGCGGCGATCGAGCGGCAGCGGCGCACCGGTGCGCACGGCGCGAATGACGCCGTCGCCGAGCTGGTCGCGTCGATCTGACGCGGCATTTCCCATGAAGCTGTGCGGTTTCGAAGCGGCCCTCGAAGCGCCGCTCTTTCTCATTGCCGGACCGTGCGTCGTCGAATCGGAAGCACTGCAGGTCGATGTCGCGGGGCGCCTCAAGGAGATGTGCGCGGCGCTGCGCATTCCGTTCATCTTCAAGTCGTCCTACGACAAGGCGAATCGCAGCTCGGGCGCTTCGTTCCGCGGACCGGGCATGGCGGAGGGATTGCGCGTGCTGGCGGAGGTGAAGCGCCAGGTCGGCGTGCCGGTGCTGACCGACGTGCATACCGAAGCGGAAATCGCGGAGGCAGCCACCGTCGTCGACGTGCTGCAGACGCCGGCGTTCCTGTGCCGGCAGACCGACTTCATCCAGGCGGTCGCGCGCGCGGGCAAGCCGGTCAACATCAAGAAAGGCCAGTTCCTGGCGCCCGAGGACATGCGGCAGGTCGTCGCCAAGGCCAGGGCCGCGAGCGGCGCCGACAACATCCTGGTCTGCGAGCGTGGCGCGTCGTTCGGCTACCATAACCTGGTGTCGGACATGCGCTCGCTGGCGATCATGCGTTCGACGGGGTGTCCCGTCGTGTTCGACGCGACGCATTCGGTACAGCTTCCGGGCGGCCAGGGAACATCGTCGGGCGGCCAGCGTGAATTCGTGCCGGTGCTGGCGCGGGCGGCGGTTGCCGCGGGAGTTGCCGGCGTGTTCATGGAAACGCACCCCGACCCCGCGAAGGCGCTTTCGGACGGTCCGAATGCATGGCCGCTCGGCCGTATGCGCGCGCTCCTCGAAACGCTCAAGGATCTCGACGTGGCCGTCAAGCGCGCGGGATTCGCCGAGTCCGAATTCATGGTTTGCGACTGAATGATCATGACCGTCGAGCGAATCTTCTTTGCGAAAGCACCCGGTGAGCCCCAGAGCGAAGCCGACCGTGTAAGCGTTTCCGCCGGCAGCGGAATAGAGGGCGATCGGTATTTCGGGCAGAAGAGCGAACCCGGGCAGAACATCACGCTGGTCGAGGCGGAGGAGATCGAAGCCTTCTTTGCGAGCGTCGGCCGGCCCAGTGATTACTCGTGCACCCGGAGGAACGTCGTTACGCGGGGCGTCCGCCTGAACGGTCTCGTGGGCAGGGAGTTCACGATCGGCACGGTCCGCGCGATTGGCGTGGAACTTTGCGAGCCGTGCTCGGGCCTGGGCGATCGCGTGGCCTCGGAGGAGCTCTCCGCCGCTGCGGCGGTGAAGCACTTCGTTCATCGGGCGGGCATTCGTGCGAATATCCTGTCGTCGGGAACCATCGCTGTAGGGTCGAAGGTTGAAGGAATCGGGTAGAGTCGCTGGCCGGGAGCCGGCGGCCAATCGCGCGGTAATTGTCAATTCCTTGGAAAGAGCAGCCCATGAGCGCCATCGTTGACGTCATCGCCCGCGAAATTCTCGATTCGCGCGGCAATCCCACGATCGAGGCGGACGTCGTCCTCGAGTCCGGCATCTCCGGGCGTGCCGCCGTGCCCTCGGGCGCTTCTACGGGGTCCAGGGAGGCGGTCGAGCTCCGCGACGGCGACGCCTCGCGTTACTTCGGCAAGGGCGTCCTGAAGGCCGTCGAGAACGTCAACACCGAAATCTGCGAGGCCATCATCGGCCTCGACGCGACGGAACAGTCGTTCATCGACAAGACGATGATCGACCTCGACGGCACCGAGAACAAGTCGCGCCTCGGCGCCAATGCGATCCTGGCCGTCTCGTGCGCCGTGGCCAAGGCGGCTGCGGACGAATCATCGCTGCCGCTGTACCGTTACCTCGGCGGTGCCGGTGAAATGCAGCTCCCGGTGCCGCTGATGAACGTGATCAACGGCGGCGCTCACGCCAACAACAAGATCGATCTGCAGGAGTTCATGCTGGTGCCGCTCGGGGCCCCTACGTTCCGGGAGGCGCTGCGCTATGGTGCCGAAGTGTTCCATACGCTGAAGAAGATCATCGACGGCAGGGGCATGCCGACGACGGTCGGCGACGAGGGAGGGTTCGCGCCGGACCTGGCGTCGAACGAGGCGGCGCTGCAGCTCCTGGTCGAGGCGATCGACAAGGCGGGTTACGTGGCGGGAACCGACATCTCGATTGCGCTCGACTGCGCGGCGAGCGAGTTCTACAAGGACGGCGTCTACGAACTCGCCTCCGAAGGCACGAAGCTCACGCGCTCGCAGATGGTCGACGTGCTCGCGACCTGGTGCGACAAGTATCCGATCATCAGCATCGAGGACGGCATGTCGGAGCATGACTGGGACGGCTGGAAGCTCCTCACCGACCGGCTCGGAAAGAAAGTGCAGATCGTCGGCGACGACATCTTCGTCACCAACACGAAAATCCTGAAGCAGGGCATCGGAAAGGGCGTCGCCAACTCGATCCTGATCAAGATCAACCAGATCGGAACGCTGACGGAAACGTTCTCGGCGATCACGATGGCGAATCGCGCGAGCTATACCGCGGTCGTCTCGCACCGGTCCGGCGAGACCGAGGACAGCATGATCGCCGACGTCGCCGTCGGCGCCAACGCGGGGCAGATCAAGACGGGTTCGCTTTCCCGCTCGGACCGGATGGCCAAGTACAACCAGCTGCTGCGCATCGAGGAGGATCTTGGCGAGGCCGCCGAGTATCCGGGACGCGCGGCGTTCTTCCAGCTGAAGTAGCGGCAGACAGGTGCGCTGGCTCGCGCTCGTTTTCGTGTTGCTGATCGCCGCGCTGCAGTACCCGATGTGGCTCGGCAAGGGCGGGTGGCTGCAGGTGCGCGAGCTGGGCCGGCAGGTCGATTCGCAGCACGCGGCGAACGCAGCGCTCAAGGCGCGAAACGATGCTCTCGACGCCGAGGTGCGCGACCTCAAGACGGGCTCCGAAGCGATCGAGGAGCGCGCGCGCTCGGAACTCGGCATGGTGCGGCCCGACGAGGTGTTCTTCCAGCTGCAGGCGGGCACGGTGCCGGCCAAGGGCGTCGGCCCGCCACAGGATGCGGGCAAACGCTGAGCGCGGTACGCAGGATGCAGAATGTCACATCGCGCCAGAATCCCCGGCTCAAGGAAGCGTCGCGACTGATCGCGTCATCGCGTGACCGGCGCAAGGCAGGCAAGTGCGTGCTCGAGGGCGAGCACCTTGTTGCGGCGTACTCGCAACGGCATGGCGCACCGGAGCTGATCGTGGTCACCGGGGATGCCCTCGCTCGCCCCGCGGTGCGCACGCTGGCCGAACGTCACGACGATCGCGTGCTGGTCGTGACGGCAAAGCTGCTGTCCGAGCTTGCCGTGCTTCCGGCCGGGATCGGAGTGCTCGCCGTCATCCCGGCGCCGCGCCCGGCCCAGGCGGCGGCGGCGGATTTTTGCCTCCTGCTCGACGATGTTCAGGATCCCGGCAACGTGGGCTCGATGTTTCGCTCGGCCGCCGCGGCCGGCGTTGCGCAGGTCTGGATGTCCCGCGATTGCGCGTTCGCCTGGTCACCCAAGGTTCTTCGGGCGGGGCAGGGCGCCCATTTCTTTCTCGACATTCACGAGGACGTCGATCTTGCGGGATGGGCTGCGGACTACCGGGTGAGCGGCGGTGACGTCGTCGCGACGGTTGCCGCCGGCGGCACGAGTCTTTACGACGCGCACCTTGCCGGACGGATCGCGTTGGCGGTCGGCAACGAAGGCGCCGGCCTCGACGCTGCGCTGGCGGCACAGGCAACGCAACGCGTGACGATTCCGATGCCGGGCGGAACGGAGTCCCTCAATGCCGCCGCGGCCACCGCAGTGTGCCTGTTCGAGTGCGTGCGGCAGCGCGAGCGTCGATCTTGCGTGATATCACGGATAACGCGGCACGCGAAACTTCCATCTTCCTGGCACCCGCCGCCGACGTTGGGAGCGGTCCATCGTCCCTCGAGGCCGATCGACGTGGCTTCTAATTTCGTAGATCGTCGCGGACGTATTGAGCGTCGTCGGTTGCCGTTCTTGCAGACATACGAGTCGCACTCGGAATTCGGAACAGCGCCTTCCTGAATGTAGGTGCCGGTAAACGTGCACTGTTTCGGTACCGAATGGTAAGGAGTGAATTGCAACTGGACTCCGGTTGACTGAGTGACTGACCGGATCGAACGTCGGCGACTAACCGCCTACGTTGTTGACGCTGTTCTGCAACCGGGGTGTAGACACCGCCGGTTCCGAAATATGTGCCCGCCGAGCCCGATCGACGTCAGTGTCTGGCGCACAATCGATTTGGATTCGTTCGCCGCGTTGACATTGTAGACGAGCGTGCCGGTTGTCGTCGACGTTGGCGTAAACGTGGCAGTGCCGACCTGCGTCGCCTGCGGATGATCGGCAGGATTCCACGGAACGCCGATTCCGGTTCCCGTGGTCTGGTACAGGCCGCCCGTGAAGGCGCCGTTGGCGGCGCGCGTTAGGTTACCTGCGTACCAGATCGGTGCTTTGGCCGGTGCCGGTCCGTAGACGAAGAACGTGGCGAAAATGAAATTCTGGCTCTGGATGAGGTTGACGCCCCAGCCATCCTCCGCAGGTCCGGCCCACCAGATGTCGGTGTAATCGGTGGCGCGTGCCGCCGACGGTTGCAGGACGGAGCCGACCAGCGCAACGGCCAGCACGGCACGAAAGGTGGAGCGAAGGAATCGAGGCATCATGGGCGATTAGTCAAGGGAGCGTGAAACAAGTTCCGATTCTACCGTGGACGCGAGCCGGTCAATCGCGTCGTTCGCAGGGAGCGCCGCCTGCGCGCCCGCCGCCGTGCACGCGAGCGAGCCTGCGGCAATGCCGCGGCAACAGCGCGGGTCCATGATTGCCCGCGGTCGAGGGTGGCCGCGAGGACGCCGGCGAATGCGTCGCCCGCGCCCGTCGTGTCGATCACGTTGATTGCCGGTGCGCGGGCGCGAATGAGCGCGCCATCCGCGGCGGCCACGGCGCCATCCGCGCCCAGCGTCACCACGGTCGCGCAGCCGAATTGCCGGTAAATGGCGGCAGCGGCCGATTCGGGTGCAGGCGGGAAGTTCGCCGCGGCGGCAATGTCTGCCGCTTCGATCTCGTTGACGATAAGCACGTCGAGCGATTCGAGCAGCGTCAGCGGCAAGGAACGCCATGGCGCGGCATTGAGAATGACGCGGGCACCTTGCTCGCGCGCCCGTTTTGCGAGTTGCAGGACGCCGGGCAGAGGCACCTCCAGCTGCATCAGCACCGTCGTTCCGGGCGTGAGCAGCGCGTCGGGCACGCTCGCCGAGTCGGCGTACCCGTTCGCGCCCGCGATGACGGTGATGCTGTTTTCGCCCGCCGCATCGACGTGAATCAGCGCAACGCCCGTCGGTGAATCCATGCGGCCGACGTGCGTCAGATCGACCGCGGCGGCGGCAAGCTCCGGCGAGCGCCATCGCCGCGAACGCGTCACTGCCCACCGCGCCCGTCAGCACGACCTCGGCTCCCGCGCGACGCGCGGCGAGCGCCTGGTTGGCTCCCTTGCCGCCCGGATGCACGGAGAATCGCGTGCCGGCGAGGGTCTCGCCGGGACGGGGCAGTCGCGCGACGCTCGCGACCAGGTCGAGATTGATCGAGCCGAAGACGACGATCACGGCGGTGCCGGTGCCCGAAATCAGGGCGCGGGCGGATAGCGGTTCACGACGCCTTTGACCAGGAGAATGTTGCCGTACGGGCGCAGCTCGCCGGTGCGCACGATGGCGAACGCGTCACGTGCGCGGTCGTAGAACGCGTGCCGCTCGAGATGGCCGATCTCGCAGTCGGCGAGCCCGCACGAAGTGAGGACGCCGGCGAAATCGGCAACCGGCGCCGGCACGGCCTCGGGATCGCCGTGCACCTGCATCGTGAACACTGCGGGGGAGACGCGGTTGTCGACCGGGAAGACCGTGAGAATCGCCGCAAGCACGTCCGACGACGACACGCCGGGCATCTCGATCGCGGGCGGCCCGAGGCTCGTCGCGGGAAAGTTCGCGTCGACGATGGCTATTTCGTCGCCATGGCCCATGGAGCGGAGCGCGCGCAGCAGGTCGGGCGTGAGCAGCGGATGGATACCGATCAGCATGGTCGCGGGGTCCGTTTACGTGCGGGCCGTCAGCCGCCCTTGACGCTTCCCTGGGTCAATCCGGCGACGATCTCCTTCTGGATGAAGATCGTGAGGAACAGCACCGGCAGCGTGACGATGATCGCCGCCGCGGCGAGCGGGCCCCAGGCGAGCTGCTCGAACGTCAGCACATTGTAGACCGCGACGGGGAGGGTGCGCGTCTCGCGGTTCGAAAGCACGGCGCCGAAGACGAAATTGTTCCACGAGAAGATGAAGGCGAGGATGGCGCCCACCATGATCCCTGGCCTGGCTAAAGGCAGGGCGACGTAGCGGAACGTCGTCCAGACGCTGCCGCCGTCGATCAGCGCGGCCTCCTCGAGCTCCTTCGGCAGGGTCTCGAAATGGCCCGCCATGATGTAGACGACGATCGGGACCGTGATGACCAGATGGGTGACGACGAGCGACGTCAGCGTATTGTTGAGGTGCAGGAACTGGAACACCGCGTAGAGCGGAATGAGGTAGGACAGCGCCGGCGTCATTCTCGCTATCAGGATGAGGACGGTCAGCTTCTTCGCGCCGGTGCGGGCGATCCCGAAGCCCGCCGGAACCCCGACCAGCAATGCAACAAGCGTGGCGCCGCCGGAGACCACGACGCTGTTCCAGAAATATCGGCCAATGGCACTCTGCTCGAAGACCTGGACGAAGTTCGCGAGCGTCGGCGGATCGGGAATGAACACAGGCGGATACGCGATGTTGTCGATCTCGTTCTTGAGCGACAGCGACAGCATCCACAGGAACACCAGGATGGCCGGGGACACGATGACGACCACCGACAGCCAGAAACCCCCTCGCCGCAACCAGCGCCTCGCTCGCCACCGGAACGGGCGGGATTTCGCGCCTAGTTCCATCGCGTCTTTTCCCGTACGTGCAGCAGGACGAGCGCCAGTGCGAGCACGATCACGAAGAACACGACGACGACCGCCGACGCATTGCCGATGTTGTAGAACGCGAACGCCTGCAGGTACAGGTAGAGATTGATCGTTTCCGACGCCGTGCCCGGCCCGCCGCCGGTGATCACGTAGATGGTGTCGAAGGTCTTCAGCGCGTCGATCGTGCGGATGACGGCCGCCACGAGCAGGAACGGAGCGACCAGCGGCAGCGTGACGAAGCGGAACAACTGCCATTCGGACGCGCCGTCGAGTCGCGCGGATTCATAGGGCTCGACGGGAAGCACGGCGAGCCCGCCCAGCACGATCAGCATCACGAGCGGAGTCCAGTGCCAGATCTCGACCAGCACCAGGCTGGGGATCGCAAGCTGCGGCGAGTACACCCACAACGATGGCGGCAGGCCGACCAGCGACAACAGATAGTTGAGCACGCCCTGCTGCGGGTGGAACATCATCGTCCAGACGAGCGCCACGGCAACCGGTGTGGCCATCATCGGCATCACGAAGATACCGCGCAGCACGCCGCGGAACGGGAACTCGCGGTGGAAGATCAGCGCGGCGATAGTGCCGAGGATCAGCGGTGCAAGCACCGCCAGCAACGTGAAGTAGAACGTGTGAACGACCGACTCGATGAATCGCTGGTTGCTGAGGAGCTTGGTGTAGTTTTCGAACCCGACGAAATGCGCAGCGGTGCCGATCTTCCAGTCGAACGCGCTCATCCACAGCGTGAAGAGCCACGGGAACACGATGACGGCGCCGACGACCACGAGCGCGGGCACGATGAACAGCGTGTAGCGCCTGTGGCGCCGCACCAGGAAGCCGGTGCGGACTGTGCCCCCGTTCATCGAAGGGTTCCCATGGATCCGCGCCTTGCGCGTTCTCGTCCCCGACCCGTGGAGCCGGTCGGACCCCGGGGGAGTTTCCCGAGCGCCCCGACAAAGCGGCCCGGAGGCCCTATGCCTTCTCGCTCTTGTCGAGCGCCGGCTGGAATTCGGCCGTCGCCTTCTTCAGTTCGGTCGCCGGGTCCGCCCCGTTGATCATGTTGGTGAGCGCGATTCCGAACGTGTCGCGAAACTCGGTGACCGGCGAGATGATCGGCAGGCCGGGCTGCGCGATGCGCGCCGAGGTGAGCATGCATTCGACCCACTGCTTCGGCGACTTGAAATCGCTCGATTGCTGTGCGGCGGCGTAGGCCGATTTCCTCACCGGCGCGCCCGCGGCCGATTGCAGCATTCGCGTCTGGTTGGCCTTGTTCGACGCCCACTGCACGTAGAACCAGGAGGGGCCCTTCTTCTTGCTGTACGGCGAGATCCCCTGGCCGTCGCCGAAGAGGGCAGAGACCTGTTTCCTCGGCCCCGGCGGCATGACGCCATAGCCGACCTTGCCGACGACGCGCGACTTGGTCGGATCCTCGATCGGTTGCGCGAAGCCAATGCCGTCGAGCCACATCGCGGCCTTGCCCTGCAGGAAAAGGCTCTGCGATTCGTTCCAGTTGAATCCGGCGACGCCCGGCGGGCCGTATTTGGCGAGCAGCGTCTGGTACATCCTGGCCGCCTCGATGGCTTCCGTTGTGTCCGTCATGAGCTTGCCATTGGCGTCGATGAATCCGCCGCCGTAGCCCAGCAGGAAGCTAGTCCATACCGGCACGTTGGCGTTCTTGAGCCCGCGCGCGACGAAGCCCGATACGCCCTTGCCCGGATCATTCAGCTTTGCGGCCGCGTCGACGATCTCGGCGAAACTCTTCGGATAGGCGACGCCCTTCGCATCGAACAGTTCCCTGTTGTAGTAGATGATCCATGGGTCGAGATTCAGCGGCAGGCTGTTGACGCGTCCGTCCGGCTCGACGGCGTAGTTGAGGCCACCTTGCGCGAAGTCGTCGAAATCGAGATCGGGAAAGGCGAGCGACTTGTCGGCGATCATCGGCCGCAGGTCCGAGAGCCAGTTGTTCTTCGCGAACTGCCGCTTCTGGACGTGATACGACAGCGCAATCACGTCGAAACTCGGATTGCCGGAATTGAATTCGATCACCGCCTTCTGCCTCTGCTGTTGCTCGGGAACCATTTCCGAGCCGACCACGATGCCGGTGAGATCCTCGAATTCCTTGTGATACTTGGTCAGGAGGTCTCCGCGCGGGCTCTTGACCAGGAACACCTCGATCTTCTCGCCCTTGAATTTCTTCCAGTCGAAAGTGCCCTGGGCGTGCGCAGAGAGCAGGCTCGCGCCCGGCACTGCACCAAGGGCAGCGGCACCGGCTCCGGCTTGCAGAAGCCTGCGGCGGTGCGCCGACGGACCCTGGACGCGCGTGCGGTCGGTCATGATGATCCTCCTCGAATTTGCGGTTGGGCGTTGCACGCCAGCCCTGTGCCGGGCCGTGCGGAACTTCAGTCGGAGATGATACTCGCCCGCCGCAGCCGATCGAGCATCGCGTCGCGGTCGGCGGTGGACAACGGGGCGAGCGGCGGGCGCACGGCGATCCACGCATCGTCGCCGGAGAGATGGGCCAGCAGCGCCTTGAACGCCGGCATCAACGGATATTCGACGGCGATGTCGATGAATCGGCGAACCGTCCCGAGCGCCGAATCTCCGTCGGGCATGCCGGCGCCGTCGAAAAGCCGGCGCATCACCTGCGGAAACAGGTTGGCAATGCCGCAGATCGTGCCCGCACCGCCCGCCGCCAGCATGGCATGCAGGTGGGGCTCGTGGCCGACGAACACCGCGAGGTCGGGAAACCGGGACTTGAGGGCGAGGCTGTGGTCGAGATCGCCTGCACTGTCCTTGAGGCCGACGACGACGCCGGGATAGGCAGTGCGCAGGCGCGCGATGACGGAGCCGGGAATGGGTGCAGCCGTCACCTGCGGGATGTGGTAGAGATAGAGTCGCAGCCGGGCGTCGGCGACCGCTTCGATCAGTGCCGCGTAGTAGGCGAATAGCCCGTCGTCGGCCACCTCCTTCCAGAAAAACGGCGGCAGGACCAGTGCACCGGCGCAACCCTGGGCAACGGAATGCCGCGTGAGCTCGACCGTTTCCGGCAGCGCGGCGCACCCCGTTGCCGCCAGGATCCGCGTTGGCGCGATCCCGGCGCCAACGAGCGCTTCCAGGCCGCGCGTGCGCTCGGCGACGCCGAACGACTGTCCCTCGCCGGTCGTCCCGAAGGGCGCGATTCCGTCGATGCCCGCATCGAGAAGCGTGCGGGCGTGTGCCGCGAATCGTGCGTGATCGATGCCGCCATCGTCGTCGAGTGGCGTCAGCGTGGCGCACCAGACGCCATGAATCGTCGCGGGATCGTTCATTGGGTACTCGGCCCCGGGTGTTTTCGGTACCATAAGCATAGCAGCGCGGCGTTGCGGGAGACTCGCATCGTGACGACCGCGCCCGTCAACCTGGGGGAGGCAAACATGATTTCACGTCGCAGGTTCACCGGCGCGGCCGCGGCAGCGCTCGCCACCGGACCGTTCATTCGGCGTGCCGGCGCGCAGACGAAGACCGTGATCCGCTACGGCGACGTGCTCCCGGCCAGTTACCCGAGCGTGGTCGCGATCGAAGCCGCGGGCAAGGAAATCGCGGAAAAGACCGGTGGCCGGATAGAAATGCAGTCGTTTCCCGCGTCGCAGCTCGGCACGCAGCGCGACATGATCGATGCCCTCGCGTCGAATGCGCTGCAGCTCTACACCGACGGCGCAGCGACGTTCGGCGCGTGGGTGCCGGCGATCTCGGTGCTCGAGGCTCCCTACGTCTGGCGCGATGCGGCGCACATGGCCAGGGGGATGGCGAGCCCGGACGCGCGCGCCCTGGTCGATTCGCTGGTCAAGAACCGCGGCATGCGCATCGTCGACACGATCTATTACGGCACGCGCCAGGTGACGACGGCGAACAAAGCGGTCAGCCAGCCGAAGGACATGGAAGGTTTCAAGCTGCGCGTGCCGCCGGTCGACGTCTTCAATGCGATGGCCGAAGCCTGGGGCGCGCGGCCGACGCCGATCAATTTCGGCGAACTCTACCTTGCGCTGAAGCAGGGCGTGGTCGACGGGCAGGAGAATCCTCTGCCGACCATCCAGTCGGCGAAGATCTTCGAAGTCCAGAAGTACCTGGTGCTGACGTCGCACATCATCACGCCCCGGTTCGTCGTGGTGAACGAGCAGTTCTGGAGCGGGCTGGCCGCCGCGGACCGTGCGATCGTGCAGGCCGCGCTCGGCAAGGCGGTGACAAGCGCGAACGCCGAGATCCTGAAGCAGGAGGGCGAGCTTGCGGACACGTTCAGGAAGGGCGGAATGACGGTCATCACCCCGGACGTCGCCGCATTCCGCTCCGCGGTGCTGAAGAGCGTTCCTCCCAAGTTCGAGTCGCGCTGGGGCAAGGGCGTCTACGAGCGGTTGCAGGCGCTCTAGCAATCCGCGCGATCCATCGGGCGGCGCCGCGGACCTGACGTTCGCAGCGTCGCGGTCTGCCGTCAGCGATTCGGGAGAAGGCACTGTGTCGCCATGGACCAAAGGGGCTGAAAAGGTCCTCGACGCCGTTGCCGTCGCGCTGTTCGCCGCGATGTTCGGCGCGATCATCGTCCAGATCGTCCTGCGGTATGTATTCAATGCGCCTCTCGTCTGGACGGACGAAGCGGCGTCGTACCTGTTCGTGTGGATCTCGTTCCTCGGCTGGGCGATGGCGACGCGCAAGCGGATCCACATCGGGATCGGACTCGTCGCCGACCGGCTGCCACCGCGCGGGCGGCGCTGGCTCCACGCCTTCTGGTGCGCCGCGACGATCGCGTTCGCGCTGGTCCTGCTCGTGGTCGGCGTCGCCGTCACGCGGCGCAATGTCGATGTGCAAATGGTGTCCATCGATTACGCGATCTGGCCGGTCTACCTCGTCGTGCCGATCGCGGCGGCGTGCCTCGTCCTCTACGGCGTGCGCGACCTCATCACCATCGTTCGCCGCGGCGACGTCAAGGCGACGGAGGTGCAACTGTGACCTCCACGATGCTGGTCATCCTCGCCGTCTGGGTGGTTGCGCTTTTCCTGGGGCCTCCGATCTGGCTCGCGATGGCGCTCGCAGGGTCGGTATTCGTGCTGAGCCAGCACATCGACTCGATCATCATCGTTTCGCAACAGGTGTCGGCGGCAAACTCGTTCACCTTCGTCGCGGCGCCGTTGTTCATCCTGATGGGGCACGTGATGAACAACGCCGGCGTGACGCACCGGATTTTCGACTTCGCCGCCGCGATCGTCGGCTGGCTGCGGGGCGGCTTGTGCCACGCCAACGTGGTCGCGTCGATGATCTTCGCCGGCATGTCCGGGTCCGCGGTCGCGGAGGCCGGCGGTCTCGGCACGGTAGAGATCAAGGCGATGCGCGACGCGAACTACCCTCCGGAAATGGCCGCCGGGTTGACTGCGGCGGCCGCCACGATCGGACCCATCATTCCGCCATCGCTGCCGATGGTCGTCTATGGCGCGGCCGCCGAGGTGTCGGTGGGCAAGCTCTTCATCGCCGGAGTCGTCCCTGGCGTGCTGATGGGGCTCGCTCTCATGGCGCTCTGCACGGTGATGGCACGCAGTCTCGATCTGCCGAAGGGCCGCTTTCCCACGCTGCCGCTCCTGTGGCGAAAATTTTGCGAGGCCTTCTGGGCGCTGATGACGCCGGTGGTGCTGCTTGCGGGCATGCTGTCCGGAATCTTCACGCCGACCGAAGCCGCTGCCGTCGCGACGCTGTACGCATTGATCCTCGGACTCTTCGTCTATCGAAGCTTCAGCATCCGCGCGCTGCCGCGACTGATCCTCGACACCATCGAGACGACCGGCGTGGTGATGGCGCTGGTGATGGCGGCCAAGCTCCTCGGATGGTGTCTCGCGATCTCGCGCATTCCGCAGCTGGTCGGCGCATCGCTGACGACCTGGACCGCGAGCCCGATGGTCTACCTGCTGATCGTCAACCTCCTGCTGCTGTTCGTCGGCTGCTTCATGGAAGCGATCGCCGCGATGCTGATCCTGATACCGATCCTCGTGCCCGTCGCAATGAAGCTCGGGATCGACCCCGTGCACTTCGGCCTCGTATTCGTGCTGAACCTGATGATCGGAACCGTTACGCCGCCTGTCGGCGTGGTGCTCTACGTCGTCGCGAACATCGCGAAGATTTCCTTCGAGCGCATGTCGCGGGCGATCGTGCCGTTCCTCGTTCCCTTGCTCGTGGTGCTGGCGGGCGTCACGCTTTGGCCGCCGCTGACAACGTGGCTGCCCGGCGCGCTCATCGGGCGATGAATCTCGTCAGCGACGTGCCCGCGCTCGGCGGCGCGCCGCTCGGCAACCTGTACTCACCCGTCACCGATGACGCGGCAAGCGAGCTCGTTCGTCGCGCGTGGCAATGCGGCGTCAGGTATTTCGACACCGCTCCGCACTATGGCAACGGACGGTCCGAGCAGCGGATCGGCGCGGCGCTGCGCGACATGCCGCGCGACTCGTTCCTGCTGTCGACGAAGGTCGGTCGCATTCTCGTGCCCGACACGGAGGCACCGACGACCCAGAACGGTTACGTCGACGTACTGCCGTTTGTCCAACGCTGGGATTACTCTCGCGACGGCACGTTGCGCAGTCTCGACGACAGCCGGCGGCGGCTGGGCATGGCGCGCATCGATTGCGTGTTCATTCACGACGTCGCGCGCGATGCGCACGGCGACCTGCAGCCGCAGCGCTTCCGCGAGGCGATGGACGGCGCGGTGCCGGCGTTGGCGCGACTGAAGTCCGAGCAGTCGATCGGCGGTTTCGGCCTGGGCGTCAACGATTGGCGAGTGTGCGTCGACGCGCTGGCGTACGCGGATCTGGACGTCCTCCTGCTGGCAGGCCGCTACACGCTGCTCGACCAGAGCGCGCTTCCCGAGCTCCTTCCGCTGTGCGTGAAACGCGGGGTCCGTGTCGTGATCGGCGGCCCGTTCAATTCGGGGATACTTGCAACCGGTGCGTATCCGGAGAACGGGGACGTTCCGCGTTTCGACTATGCGCCGGCCCCGCCGACGATCGTCGCCCGCGTCGCGGCGATCGAGGCGGTCTGCGCCTCGCATCGCGTTCCGCTGAAGGCCGCGGCGCTGCAGTTCCCTCGCGCGCATCCCGCGGTTGCGTGCGTGCTCGCCGGTGCGCGATCGGTCGCGGAGCTCGAGCAGAACCTTGCGCTCGCCGCGCATCCGATCCCCGCGGCATTCTGGTCCGAGCTTCGCGCGCGGGGCCTCGTCGCCGGGAATGCGCCGCTGCCGGGGTTGCCGTGACGATGGATTCATCTGCCGGCGCCGACGCGCGGGTCGACGCGCATCAGCACGTCTGGCAACTGGCACGCGGCGACTATGGCTGGCTCACGCCGGACCTCGCGGCGATCCATCGGGATTTCACTCTCGACGATCTTGCGCAGGTTTCCGCGCGCGCCGGCGTCGCGTCGACGGTGCTCGTGCAGGCCGCGCCGACCGTCGCCGAGACGGAGTTCCTGCTGGCGACCGCCGCGCGCAGCAACGGCCTGGTCAGGGGCGTCGTGGGCTGGGTGGATCTTGCCGCGCCGGACGCAGCCGCAACGATGTCGCGGCTTGCGCAAGACCCACTGCTGAAATCGATTCGACCGATGCTGCAGGACATCCCTGACCCGGAGTGGATCCTGCGCACGGAGGTCGACACCGCGCTCGCCGCGATGCAGGGCTTGGGCTTGCGTTTCGATGCGCTCGTCAAGGTCGCACATCTTCCGGCAGTGCTGGGGATGCTCGAACGGCACCCCGACCTCGCCGTCGTCATCGATCATGGCGCCAAGCCCGCCATCGCGGCAGGTGCTTGGCACCCGTGGGCCGGCCTGATCGACGCGGTCGCGCGGCACCCGCGCGTCCATTGCAAGATTTCGGGTCTCGTGACCGAGGCTGGCCCCGACTGGACCGCCGACGCGCTGCGGCCGTGGGTCGACCATCTTCTGCAGTGTTTCGGCCCGGCACGTCTGATGTGGGGAAGCGACTGGCCGGTGGTCAATCTCGCGGGAGGCTACGCGCGATGGCTCGCGGCGACCGACGCGTTGCTGCGACCGCTCGAC
Source organism: uncultured beta proteobacterium (assembly GCA_963726765.1). Classification (GTDB taxonomy): domain Bacteria; phylum Pseudomonadota; class Gammaproteobacteria; order Burkholderiales; family Casimicrobiaceae; genus CAIWHR01. Next base: position 268,077 of record CAVSDH010000005.1, read on the forward strand.
GCAATCGATCGCACGGCGATCCTTGGCGGCAATGCCGCGCGGTTCTACGGGCTCGGGCTAGCGCAGGGATCGCGCCCGAACCGCACGCGTCAGTAGCCGTGCCGCCGGAGATTCGCGCGGTGGACGATGGTCGTCGCGATCTCCTCGATCGACTTGGCCGACGTGTCGAGCGCCGGAATGCCTTCACGCGAGAGCAGGTGTTCGCATTCGCGCACTTCGAAGCGGCAATTTTCGAGCGATGCATACTTGCTGTGCGGACGGCGTTCCTCGCGGATCTTGTGCAGCCGGTTGGGGTCGATCGTCAGGCCGAAAAGACGGTCGCGATACGGCAGCACGGACGCCGGCAGCTTGCGGTCCGCAAAGTCGTCGGGTGTCAGCGGAAAGTTCGCGGTGCGGATCCCGAACTGCAGGGCCAGGTAGAGCGACGTGGGTGTCTTCCCGCAGCGGGAAACGCCAACGAGGATCACCTGCGCCTTCGCGAGGTCCCGTGTCGCGGCGCCGTCGTCGTGCGCCTGCGAAAAATTGATCGCCTCCATCCGCGCGAAGTACTCGTGGCTGTTGGCGATGCCGTGCGTCCGGCCCGCCGCGTGCGAGCTCTTGGCCTTCAGTTCGGCTTCCAGCGGCGCGATGAATATCTGAAACAGGTCGAGGGTCAGCGCCTTCGCGTCGCGGCGAATCGTCGCGCTCATGGTCTCGTTGACGATCGAGCTGAAGACGATCGGTCGCTTGCCCTCGCGCTCTGCCGTCTCGTTGACCTGCCGCACCACGGCATCGACCTTGTCGGGGGTGTCGACGAAGGGCACCGTGTGGCGCTGGAACTCGAAATCCTCGAATTGCGACAACAGGCTGTTGCCGAAATTCTGCGCGGTGATGCCGGTGCGGTCCGAAATGAAGAAGACGGTGCGTCGGGTATGCATCGGTTTCCGGTGGTGGCGTGACGGCGCAGCGACGGGCGCCAACGGTACGGCGGGCGCCCTACCAGTCCTTCCAGACCGGGACCACGCCAGCGGGCAGCGGCGGCAGGTCGCCCAGGTCCATCCAGCTCTCGCACGGTCCGTGATAGTCGGAGCCACAGGAAGCCGCGAGCCCGAACACCCGGCACTGGGTTGCGAACTCGGTGTACTGCGCCGGCGTGTGCGCCGGTGAAAGTACTTCGATTGCATCGCCGCCCACGTCCCGAAATTCGGAGAGCAGACGCCGCATGCCGCCGGCGCCGACCTTGTAGCGGCCCGGATGCGCAATCACCGCCTGCCCGCCGGCGACGTGAATCCATTCGACGGCCTGGGGTAGCGTCGCCCATGCGTGTGCCACGTGGCCGGGCTTCCCCGGCACGAGATACCGCTTGAAGACGTCCTTGACCTCGCGTGCGTAACCCGCCTCGACAAGAAAGCGCGCGAAATGCGTACGCGAAACGAGAGGCTCGCTGGTCACGAACTTGAGTGCGCCTTCGTAGGCGCCGGGAATCCCCGCGGCTGCCAGCGCGTCGCCCATGCGGCGGGCGCGCGTCGACCGGCCCTCGCGTATCGCGGCGAGGCCGGCAGCGAGCGACGCGTCCTCGGCATCGATCCTGAGGCCGACGACGTGAATCGTCAGGTCCTCCCAGCTCACCGACAGTTCGGTACCGGAGACGAATTCGATCGCCGCCGACCGTGCGGCGTCGCGCGCCTCCGCAATTCCGGAGACTTCGTCATGATCGGTCAGCGCAAGGACGTCGACACCGCGCTGAGCAGCGCGGCTGACGACGTCAGCGGGGGAGAGCAGGCCGTCCGAACGGGTCGAGTGACAATGCAGGTCGTAGCGACGCACAGGAGAAGGCAAGGGGAACCCAATTCTTTCGTTAAGTTGTTGATTCTAGCAGAATGATGGCCGTATCCTTCGATTGGCTCGCGTCCACGCCGCGGAGCCGTCGAACCGGTCTACACGGGCCATATTTGGTGGAATGAGCGATTGCCGGCGTGGTCCGACAACTTTCGAGGAGTCCCCGAATGGGTGATCGGATCGGGCACCGCATGACGGCGCTGACTGGGCAATCCGACGAATAGCACTTGCATTTGGATGGGTTTTGGGTGAAAAATATGCCATTGGGATAGCTTTGTGGCGCGGGCCCGAATATTTTCAAAGGTCCGCAGTGGGAAGTTCAAGCTCAACTGAAAGCGATCTTTCCGTGAAACTCTTCGACCGTGTTCTCAATCCGCGCGAGATTCGGCGGCGTCTCGGGCTCAACCAGGAACAGTTCTGGACCCAGATCGGCGTCACGCAAAGCGGTGGTTCCCGCTATGAGAGCGGGCGCGAAATGCCGAAGCCGGTTCGCGAGCTGCTGCGCCTCGTGCACGTGGAGCAGATCGACCTGTCGCAGGTGAAGCGGGTTGACTTCGAGATCATCGGCTATCTGAAGGAGTCGCATGCGGACCTGTACCGGACGCTCAGGCGCGCGGTGAAGGGTCGCAACCGTGCGGGTGGTTCACCGCTTGCGCTGGACGATGGCGTGCTCGGAGAATCGTCTGACATTTCCGATTTTTCCGAAATCGACGTCGGAATGATTCCGGAATCGGGTCCCAAGGGCGGCCATTCGTTCTGACGACGCCCTCGTCGTTCGGCCCCGCATGAACCCGCTTCGGCGGGTTCGTTGTTTCTGCGGCGCAGCATTCCCTCGATTGCCCCTGACGGCAGAGTAGAATTGCCTTTTCGGAGACAATTTTGCGCGTCGCAGCATCGTCCTGCGCGCGGAGGGAGACGCAATGAGCGAAGGAGTGCGCGTGCTGCCGTTCGACCGCCTGCGGAAGGACGACGTCGATCAGGTCGGGGGCAAGAACGCGTCGCTGGGCGAGATGATCAGCCAGTTGTCCGGCGCCGGCATCCGCGTTCCTGAAGGGTTCGCGACGACTGCATACGGGTTCCGCGAGTTTCTCGCGGAAAACGCGCTCGAGGACCGCATCGCCGCGCGACTGGCGACGCTCGACGTCGACGACGTGACGGCGCTCGCGAAAGCAGGGGCGGAGATCCGGGGATGGATTACCGCAGGCGCATTTCCCAAGGCGCTGCGTGAAGCCATTTCGAGGTTTCCTTCGGGTCCGTAACGGCGATGCGCCGGGCGCACCTGGGCCGTGCGCTCGTCGGCGACGGCCGAAGACCTTCCTGAAGCATCCTTTGCCGGTCAGCAGGAAACGTTCCTTAATATCAATGGATTAGAAAATATTCTTCATGCAATAAAAGAGGTTTTTGCGAGCCTCTACAACGACCGCGCGATTGCCTACCGCGTTCATCAGGGCTACAGCCACGAACATGTGGCGCTGTCTGCCGGCGTTCAGCGCATGGTGCGCAGCGATCTCGGCGCGGCCGGCGTGATGTTCACGCTCGACACCGAGTCGGGATTCGATCAGGTGGTGTTCATCACCGCGTCCTACGGTCTGGGAGAGACCGTCGTGCAGGGCGCGGTCAACCCCGACGAGTTCTACGTCTACAAGCCGAACCTCGCCGCGGGCCGTCCGGCGATACTGCGCAAATCGCTGGGCGCCAAGGCGACTCGCATGGAATTCGGGCAGGCGCAGCGCGCGGGGACGTCGACAGTCACCGTCCCCGTGGAAGTCGACGACCGGCACCGGTTTTCGATCACGGATGCGGAAGCCGAAGAGCTGGCGCGTTATGCGGTCGCCATCGAAAGGCACTACGGCCGGCCGATGGACATCGAGTGGGGCCGCGACGGCGTCGACGGCAAGCTCTACATCCTGCAGGCGAGGCCGGAAACGGTGAAGTCGCGCGAAGATGGCAACACGTTGCGGCGGTTTCGGCTGAAATCGAAATCGGCGGTCCTGGCCTCCGGACGCGCGATCGGACAGAAGGTCGGGCAGGGCACCGTGCGCGTCGTGAAGTCGGCCGCCGAGATGGACAAGGTCAAGGCGGGCGACGTGCTGGTCGCCGACATGACCGATCCCGACTGGGAGCCGGTGATGAAGCGCGCGGCCGCGATCGTCACCAACCGCGGCGGTCGGACCTGCCACGCGGCGATCATCGCCCGCGAACTGGGAATTCCCGCGGTCGTCGGTTGCGGCGACGCGACGCGCGTGCTGGAGGAAGGGGCGAAGGTCACGGTGTCATGCACGGAGGGCGACACCGGCCACGTCTACGCGGGGCTGCTCGAGGTCGAGGTGGTCGAGGTGGCGCTCGACCGCATGCCCCCCGTACCGACCAAGCTCATGATGAACGTCGGCAACCCCGAGCTCGCCTTTGCGTTTCGCCAGCTCCCCAACGAGGGAGTCGGGCTCGCGCGGCTCGAATTCATCATCAACAAGAACGTCGGGATCCACCCGAAGGCGCTGATCGAGCTCGATCGCCAGCCGCCAGAGTTGCAGCGCGAGATCAACCAGCGCATTGGCGGCTACGCGAGTCCGTCCGAGTTCTACGTGAGCAAGGTCGCCGAAGGCGTGGCGACGATTGCCGCGGCATTCTGGCCGAAGAAGGTGATCGTGCGGCTCTCCGATTTCAAGTCGAACGAGTATTCGAATCTCGTCGGCGGCCAGCGGTACGAGCCGCACGAGGAGAATCCGATGCTGGGGTTCCGCGGGGCGTCGCGCTACATTGCGGCCGAGTTCCACGACTGCTTCGCGCTTGAATGCGCGGCGATGAAGCGCGTGCGCGATGCGATGGGTTTCACCAACGTCGAACTGATGATCCCGTTCGTGCGCACGATCGAGGAAGCCGAGATGGTGATTGCGCTGCTCAAGGAGCAGGGGCTCGAGCGCGGTCGCCATGGGCTTCGCGTGATCATGATGTGCGAGATTCCATCCAACGCCATCCTTGCAGACCGCTTTCTGGAGCATTTCGACGGCTTTTCCATCGGCTCCAACGACATGACGCAGTTGACGCTTGCCGTCGACCGCGACGCCGGCGGGGCGATCGCTTCCACGTTCGACGAGCGCGACGACGCGGTCAAAGCCATGCTGGCGATGGCCATCGCCGCGTGCAAGAAGGCCGGAAAATACGCCGGCATTTGCGGCCAGGGGCCGTCCGACCATCCGGATCTCGCGCAGTGGCTGGTCGCGCAGGGCATCGAAAGCATGTCGCTCAACCCGGACACGATCGTCGCGACGTGGCTGCTGCTCGCCGGCAAGAAGCCGGCATGACGTGATGCGGGATTCCGTGGACGACCGTCCGGCCGATTGACGGCGCGGCACCGGCGGCTCCCAATGGGCGGCGATGAATCCGCCGCCGCGCCTGCGCCTCGAGCCACGCCCTTCACGAATTGGCTGCGCTGCCATTGCCGTCAGTTGCACGGCCATGGCCTCGCTCGTCTTGCTGCTGCCGGTCGATCCCTGGTCGTCGGCCGCAGCGCTGCTTGCGATCGCCGCCGTTGCGGGACGAGCGTTCTGGCGATGCACCGGACGCGGTGTCCCGGCACTGCTGCACGTCGGTTGCGACCGGCGAATGACCGCGACCACGCGCGATGGCCGCACCCGCGACGGATCGATCCTCGAAGCATCCTACGTCGGCGCCTGGCTCACGACGATCGTCTGGCGTCCGGATCGCGCGCCGCGCTTCTCGCCTTCGCGCGTAATCCTGATCCTGCCGGACGTGCTTCCGGCGGACGATTTCCGGCGGCTGCGCGTGCTGCTTCGCTATGGCCGGCCCAACATCGAACGAGAGACGAGAGGTCTCGATGCAGGCTGACCGGCCAGCCAGGCACGGCCATCGATGAGCGCGCCGCTTTCCGTCTTGTCCTGAGCGCCGAGCAGAGTGCAGATAGAGCGGCACCAGCGCCTCGACGGGCGGCAGCGAGATCATGTCGTCGCCAGGATGGGTACGCGCCCGCAACGGCGAGCGCACTTGGCCCGGAACCACTGCGTTGACACGCAGGTTGGCGCGGGTCTCGCATTCATCCGCGAGCGTCGACGCAAGGGACGCGAGCGCGGCTTTCGACGCCGCGTACGCGCCCCAGAAGGCGCGCGGCTCCAATCCCCGCGTGTCGAGCGTGAAGATGATGCTCGCGTCGGGAGCCATCGAAAGGAGAGGCAGTGCGAGGCGCGTCAGCGACAGCGCGGCAGTCACGTTGACGTCGAAGGCAGTGCGCCACGCGTCCGGGTCCTGGTGCTCGATAGGCCCCAGCGAGCCGAGAAACACGGCGTTGTGCACGATTCCGTCGAGCCGGCCGAGCTGCGAGCGGAGTGCTCCGGCGACGTCGTCGAAGTCGGAACGCGTCGCCTTCGCGAGATCCAGCGGAAGGATGGTCGGCTCCGGGTTCCCGGCCGCCACGATTTCGTCGTACAGCGCTTCCAGCTTGCGCACGACACGACCGTGCAGGATTACCGTGGCGCCGCGCGCGGCGCAAGCGTGCGCGAGCGGGCGGCCAAGGCCGCCGGTGGCGCCGGTGACGAGGATCGCGCGCCCGGCGAGATCGACGGTCGACGATTGCGGCAGGGTCGGGCAGCGGCATAACACATCTTGAATTGTTGGAAGGCTCTGCCCGTGTTGCAGGCGGCGGCGATGATAGCGGAATCTCCCGTACGGTGCTGCTGCTCTCGACGCCCGGAGTTTGCCAAGCCCATGCATGAACGGTATAATTTTCTGTTGGCCGTGGGGGTATAGCTCAGCTGGGAGAGCGCTTGCATGGCATGCAAGAGGTCAGCGGTTCGATCCCGCTTACCTCCACCACGAATAACATCGCAGCCGGCCCGGCCGCGATGTCGCTGTACCAGGTCCCCATCGTCTAGAGGCCCAGGACATCACCCTTTCACGGTGAGTACGGGGGTTCGAATCCCCCTGGGGACGCCAATCATTTCAGATAGTTACGGTTCTCTTGGGTCCTGCATTCGATGTTTGTCCCAAAATAAACCCCAAAACAGCCGGAGACGTAGGCGCGGATTCGCGGGCCTTTAGTCCGATACGTTTGGTAACGCGCCGTGCGAGCGCCGCGAGGGATCGTCTAAAAAGATGATCCGTAGTGTGTATCCCTGGTAGGCCCGCGCGGTTCGGTGATTACTAGCTGGGAGGCTTTCGATTTTCGCGAACGCTGCCGGTCGCCGATAGGCGCCGTTCGTATGTCGGCTATCGACCCTTCTCAGCCGTTGGGTCTTCTCTAAAGCAGACGAATCTGGTCAACCAGCGAGCGCAAGGAACCGGTGAGCAATGCGCAATGATTCGTCACTCTATCAACTCAGCCTGCACCCGTAGCGATTGCGGGATCGTGAGGCCGAGTGCCTTCGCTGTTTTGAGGTTGATGACTAGGTCGATCTTCGTCGGCTGCTCGATCGCCATGTCGCCGGGTTTCTCGCCCTTTAGGATGCGGTCGACGTAGCTGGCGGCGCGACGCGACAACTCCACGAAGTCCGGTCCGAAAGACATCAGCCCGCCCGCCTGCGCTTGCGTGCGCAAAAAATAGATCGCGGGGAGGCCAGTACGCGCCACTAGTTGCGGAAGCCGCTCAGGTGGGCTGTTCCACACCGGATCACCTTGGATAAACAGGGCCTCGGCTCCTTTGCCGATCGCAGCGTTGATCGCGGGCTCGATCTCGTCTGCCGTGCGCGCCTCGACGGGATATACCTGGACGCCCAGTTGCCGCTCCGCATCCGGAATCTCCAGCGGGACACGGGTTCGATGGACTTCGTTGGTCGGATTAACCAGCATCCCGATGCGAGTCGCCTTCGGCACGACCTGATGCAACAGGTCGAGAGACTTCGCCATAATGCCGCCGGCAACGACGGAGGTCACGCCGGTCAGGTTTCCGCCGGGCCGAGCGAGGTTCGTGGCGAGCCCAGCTCGGACCGGGTCGGCAACGGCAACCATCACGATCGGGATCGTCGACGTAGCATCCTTGACGGCCCGATTCGGTTGCGGCCCCGATGCGACGATGAGGTCAGGTCGAAGCGCGACCAGCTCCCTGGCGAGCGCCGGCAACTGGTCAGGCTGACCGGCCGCGTTGCGGCGCTCGACGACCAGGTTTTGACCCTCAACGTAGCCGCGTTTACGCAGTTCCTCGTAGAAAGCCACCTGATTCGGCGAGCCCCGGTCGGGCGGTGTCGTGTCAAGGAAGCCGATCCGATACACCTTCGCGGACGTTTGCGCCGATGCGTCGAGCGGTAGCAGCAGAATGACAGCGGCGAGGGCGAGCAGGATACGCGATAGGTGGCGCTTCGAAGCCCCGCATGTCATTTTCGGACGCCGCATCACTGAATCACCTCGTCCACGAGAGAAAGTTCCAGCCATCGTACGCCTACAGCAGGAACTAGGCGCGGCCAGCGAACGGCCGCTCCTGGCCGGTTCAAGCCCGCCGATTTCGACGGTGCCATGTCCGGTGAGGACGCTACGGCGGCCATCGGGCGCGTGCAGGTCTACGCCAGTTCGACCCACACGGACATAGTTGCAACAGTTGCGGCGCTACGCAGTCCGCGTAAGCCCACCGCTACTGGGGCACGGATTCCGGGTAGATGGGCAACTCGTCATCGGCACACGACCAACTCGCGCGCGAGCTGGAGAAGATGCGCGCCTGCGGCTTGATCGGGGCCTCGTCGTCCAACGATCCGGCCGGAATCACGACAATGTCGGAGTCCTTGGGTTGACGCGGCAAGCGGCCGCCGCACGTAGCACAGAAGGCATTGGTGAACCGCTTGGCCTCAGGTACCTTGAATGAGCGGATCTGCTGCTCACCGCTGAGCCACTTGAGCGCCCCCGGTTGCAGAAAAAGGTTCGAGGCATGCCCCGTACCCGTCGCCTTGCGACAGCGCGAGCAATGGCAATGGTAGAACCGCTTCGGTTCGCCGGTCACTTCATATTGCACGGCTCCGCACAGGCAACTGCCCTTGAGGGTGGTGGTCGTCTGGGACATGCCCCACTCCGGTCGATGATCGAGCGTTGCAGGATACGGGAGCAATGCCGGGCAGGGAACCCCTGACTCAGGGGGCAAATTCCGACCCACAACGGCCGGTCGCACTTCTCAAGAGCAGCCGTTCAGCGAAGTTACCGGCGACGGCGCAGATGAGTGCGATAGGCGCAACAATCCCGGAACGAACAGGCTGATGGCTGGTGCGCGTTGACAGGAGCGTCTCCAGTCTTTACGTTCGAGTGCCTAAACAAATCCATCCGAAATCGATCCCATGAGCGCACGCCCGCTCCCCGCCAAAGACAAGCTGACCCTCTGTTTCGCCCACGTCGCCTATCGCATGGGCGAACGCTTCGCCCTGCGCAACGCCGACCTCGACTGGTTCGAGGTGCGCAGCCTGGACGATTTGAAGGCGCGCATCACGCAGGTGGATGTGCTGTTGTGCTCCGGCCTGTGGCGGAACGAACTGATTCCCGCGGCGCCCAGGCTCGCCTTCATCCAGTCGATCAGTGCCGGCACAGACCAGTATTCCCGCGACGCGCTGGGCGCCGCCGGCATCCGCGTCGCCAGCGCGCAAGGCGTGAACGAGCGCGCGGTCGCCGAGCATGCCATCGCCTTGATCCTCGCCATCGCGCGGCGGATTCCGGAGGCGCGCGACAACCAGACCGCGAAGAAGTGGCGCGGCATGATCGGGGACATCTCGAAGCGCGAAGACGAGCTCGGGGGGAAGACGTTACTGATCGCCGGCATCGGCCGCATCGGCTCGCGCCTGGCCGCGCTCGCCAAGGCCTTCGACATGCGCGTGATCGCCATTCGGCACGATCCGTCCAAGGGCGCGGGGGCGGCCGACATGGTCGTTGGCGAGGAGGGCCTGCTCAGTATGTTGCCGCAAGCCGATTTCGTCGCGCTGACCTGCCCGCTCACGGCCAAGACCGAGAACCTGATCGACGCGAAGGCGCTCGCGGCGATGAAGCCCTCGGCATACCTCATCAACGTAGCGCGCGGCAGAGTGGTGAACGAGCCGGCACTTGTCGAGGCGCTCACCCAGAAACGCATCGCGGGCGCCGCGCTCGATTGCGTCTGGGAGGAGCCGTTGCCCGCCACATCGGGGCTGTGGGGAGTGCCTAATGTGCTGATCACGCCGCACACCGCCGGCGAGACGCGCCGCTACGAGGATAACGTTATCGACCTCTTACTGGAAAACCTCGAGCGCCTGTGGCGCGGCGAAGCCGTGTTGAAGAATCAGTTCGTCTGACGCCCAGTCGTCGCGCTGCGCGCAGCGACTGATCGCGACCGGCCGATTTCGACCCTGACCTGCCGGTGAGAGTGCTCCAAACCGGTCGTTGAAAATCTGGGAGCGGCCGCCCGCGTCGCGCATAACGCCGAGCATTAGCAGCGTTGGTACCGATTGCCTGCGTCCCCAAGTTGCCTGGCCGGTATGGTCGGGACAGCACAACTTCGTTTGGCCGCCAATAGAAACGCCGCGGACAGTTGGCCCGGCAAGATCGAGCGATTAACAGTCCGTGCGCGCCGCGATGCAGGCACCTCAATTGCTTCATCGACGAACCAGGAAGTCGAGCTGCAACTTGCGGAAGCTGCTTCGACGTTGGCTACGCGTTCGAGCTTCAAGGCGCTGGCACCACCTTGTAGAAAACCCCGTTCGCGCCGTACGCCGGCTGGAACCACGTGTTGCCGTTCAGGTAGTAGGTCGCCCCGTTCTTGTCGATGGTCATCGAACCCGTCGGTAGACTCGCGTAGTTGATGCCCGTCACATACGTCTCACCTGCCGGTGCGCTTGCAAGGGTTGCGCCCGTGGCGACGCCGGCGGTGTACGCGGCGCCTGTCGCTGCTGCCGTGCTTGCGCTGCCGGCGGCGACGCCTGCGGAGTACGCGCTCGATGTCGCTGCTGCCGAGTTGGCAGACGCCGCAGCAGCACCCAGGGTCGCGCCGACGATTGCACCTGCGGCGGCCGCGCAGCCGTAGCATCCCGACGAGTAGTACGGCACCGCGACCGGCGGGTGGTAATACGGGTACGTCGGCGGATGGTAGTACGTCGCGCCGGACGGATACGTGTGATAGGCGCCGCTGCCGTAGCGGCCATACGTACTGCCGCCATAGACATTCGTGTGTTCAGTGCCGCCATAATATGAATGGCTCGTGCTGCCGCCATAGGCGTTGGTGTGGGACGTGCCTTCGCCATAGGTATGCGACGAGCTGCCACCCCAGCGGTTCTCATGGCTCGTCGAGCCCCAGCTGTGGCTGGTGCTCCCGCCATAGCGGTTGGCGCTCGCCCACGCATGGGCGTCAGCCGCCTCCAAGGCAGCGATCATCAGGAACGCCGTACGCAAAATCACCGTGTTCATGGCACGCGACCTCATTGGGATTTGGTTGTCGACCCGGACGGCGAGGGCTTGGCCTGCGTCCTCTTGGCCGGCGGCTTGGCGCTCACGGGCGGGATACCGGCCGGACTGGCGAACGCGATGCGTTTCGCGGATTGGGCCTTCTGCGACACGAACGCGTCTGGCGCCAGCGCACCGTCCAACTGCCAATTCGACAAGTCCATCTGATGGCCGAGGGCGTAGGGATCCGTCCGGTACACGGCGCGGATGCGCCGCGGCAGCTTGTCGTCGGCGCCGATCCACATCTGCAGGAATACGTCGTCGCTGGCCCACGCCACCATGTCGGTCCGGGTCCCGCCAACGAGGTCCGACTGTCCAATGGTGAACGCGAGCATCGCCCCATCTGTCAGCGCCGCAAAGGGATCAGCGACGACCAGATCGGTGAATGGATAGTAGATTGCCGCTTTCTCGAAGGCCGCCCGCAGGGTTGCGTCGATCGTCGGCGGCGCATCGCCAACGGCGACCAGGTTCTCGGCCGGTGCGTAGGCCAGCATCGCCTTGCCATCGTAGTAGAACTCCGACGCCGGACCGTCGCCGGGCATGATGACCCGGAGCTTGTCCGGCCGCACCATGGCCACGTCGTAGCGCGACGTGTAGACAATCGGCGGGCCGAGCTTGCTCGGATATTCATAGCTCACGGTGGCGGTGAACGACATGGACTTGGCCGCTGCAAGCTTGGTGCCTGTCGCTTTTAGGAGATCCATCGCCCTCGGCTCCAACACAAGTCGGAACTCCGGCGGCGTGTACTTCATCGCGGGCTTCGATGCTTTTGGCGCCTTTGGCGGAAGTGTCGCGGTCTTTGCGTCTGGCGCAGACGATTGCGCGCCCGCACCACACGTCAGCGCCATACCGACGACCATCGCCACCACTCTGCCACATCGTGCGCCCCTGGAATTTCCGTTCTTCATGTTCAGCCTCGCCGCAACGCGTTCTTCAGGGGATCATCCCGCATTCGAACATCTTGTTCGCGATCGGCCCGGCGACCTTGTTGATGAACACGGTGCGCATCTGCGGGTCGCTTTGCAGGAGGCCGATGACGCGCTGCTCTTCCATCGACTTTGGCTCACCCTTCTTTTGCCACAGTTGCTCGCAGGACGAGCTTTGGTACTTCTGGACGACCCTGTCGGCCACCATGTCCAGAATCGGATACTGCGCATACGTGATGCCCGCGATGGCACACAAGCCAACAGCAATCAGAGTGAGTCGCTTGTTCATAATGGATTCCTTTGATGATCGGTTGGCATCTCAGTCACGCACACAAAACCACGACCGTCGTGCGGAGAGCCAACAGGCGACGGCATCTACTATTCGTCTATGTTTTGGTCACCTGGTCACTTGTCACAGCCCGAGTTAGAAGTGCTGTAAGGATCGCGTGCAGGACGACCGCCGGCCACAGCAGAATGCCGGTAAAAGCGCCCACGAATCCGACGTAGGCTAGATAAAGCGTGACGAATCCGCTGTAGAGCAACATGCCAATCCGCGCCTTGCCCGGCCAGCAGGCGACCGCCAGCGCGATCAGCGCGATGCCGGCCACGCGAGCGACGGGCACGGCGACGCCGGAGAGTTCCTCGCCTAACAACAACTGCCCGACAAGCGACGGAACGACCAGCAACGCGAGGCCGGTCACGGCTTCACCCACCGCGGCAATTGCCAGCGCCCGTCTCATCGCGCGGAACCGGAGCAACAGCCAGTCGTCATGGCTCCCGCCGCTATTTGGGAAACATCAACTGCACCTGCGCACGGATCTGCCAGTTCGCGCCGAAGTCCGGCTTCGCAACGTTGTAGTAGGCGGAAACTTGCGTATTCACCGGCAGCTTGCCGAAGTGAAAGATCTTGCCAACGCCGCCGCCCAGCGGCACCGTCCATTGCTGGCCGCTGTCGGCCTTCCAGTTCACCGTCAGGATCGGCGCCGACGTGAAATAAAAGCCATCGGGGAAGTTGTAATTGACGAACGGCTGGATCAGGCCGTTGTTGTACGCGCCACCCTGCTTGTCGCTGGTCAGCGACCAGATGTTGTTGGCGAGCACGCCATACACCCAAGGGTCGCCGTGCAGAATGCGCAAAACGACGGCCGTCGGACCCAGTCCCCAGTTCTTGTTGCCAAGTTGGTTCGTGTCGGTGGGCATCTGGGCAATCGCACCGGCGCCCCAGATCAGCCCACCTGGTCCTGGCTCGCTCGGGGAGAGGAATCCCGAGAGCTGCAAATCGCCCAAGCCGAATTCCGTGCCCTGTCCGGGCATGGATCCAGGCTGCCAGATCATCGGGATGATGGTGCGCGTGATCAGGTTCCAGTCCTTGTTCACCTCGATCGGATAGACCGGCTGGATGTTGAGGATATTCTGCGTCCCCTTCTCCGGCCCGACGTTGAGGTTCGTGTTGTTCTGAAACGGCACGCTGATCAGGTTGCCGACGGGGTTCTGCGCGAGTTTCGCCAATTCTTCGGCGCTCATCTCCGCCCGCGCGGACGCAGTGGCGACCAGCAACGCCGCGCAGAGGGTGGCAGCGAGCCATTTTGGTCTGACTTGAGGGTTCATAAGTCACGAGATGATGTGGTTAACGTCGAGAGATTGATGCCGGCTGCAGACTGCCCTCAATGGAGGTCCGTGTCGTTGAAGCACTCGGTCCCCGACACGGCGATCGCGCAATTCCCGTGCTACAACTCATCGCGCGCCCGAGCGAGAGCCCTGTGCACCACCTCCTGCTCCTCGGCGGTCAGCTTTTCGTCACCGAGGTTGAAGGTCACCTTGTTGATCTTCCCGGTGAACTTGAACGGTGTGTCGTAGCGGTACTCGATGAGCGCCAGCGGCGTGCGGGTGTCCTGGCCGATGTCGAAGGTTTCGTCCTCCGGGAACGTGATCGGAGTGCCGTGTTCGATGGAGTTCCTTGCCACTTCCTTGCCGTCCACGGAGAGCACCCCCGTCCCACCCTTGCCGAGTCCCGGGCCATCGGACTTGAAGTCGAAGACGATGGTGTGCTTGCCGGCGCTCAACTCGGGCCCCTCCCACGTCGTGCGCTTCAAGTCGAGCAGGTTGTAGAGGAACACCGGCTTGCCCCGTCCGACTCCGAACTCGCCCTTGCTCAGAAAGAGGCCGTAACCGCCGAAGCGTCCGCCATCGGTGACGATCATGCCTTCCGCGCCCCCTTCGGGGATCGTGACCTCGGCGGTGATCGTGTACGACTTGTTCAGGATGCTCGGCGCGCCGCTGTTGGGGGTGCTGATCGGTTCGCCCGAATAGGTGAAGACCTTTCGACCCCCGGTAAGGTTCGGGCGCGGCGAGTTCCAGCGCAGAAGTGACGTGTTGTCGAGCGGGAGCACGTCGAATTTCTTCGCCTCGGCGTAGAAGAGGTCCTGCATCTGCTTCAACTTCTCCGGCATCTTTGCAGCCAGGTCGTTGTTCTCGGTGGGATCCACCGATTGCAGATCACCGACGTTGTAAAGCTCCCAGTTGTACCCCGTGATCACGTCGGGTGCCGGTTTGGTGCTCAGCTCCCACGGGATCGTCGCCGGCGTCGTCGCCGCGATCCAGCCGTCGTGATAGATGGCGCGGTTGCCCAGCATCTCGAAATACTGCGTCATGTGCTTGGTCGGGGCGTTGGCGCCCGCCCTTCTCCACGTGTACGCCATGCTCACGCCGTCCATCGGACGTTGCTTGATGCCATCGACAGTATCCGGCAACGGGATGCCGGTCGCTTCGAGGATCGTCGGCGCAATGTCGATGAGGTGGCTAAATTGGCGGCGGATGCCGCCCGGTTCGTCAATATGGCCGGGCCACGACACGGCCACGCCCTGTGCCGTGCCGCCGTAGTGCGACGCCACCTGCTTCGTCCATTTGAACGGCGTATCCATCGCCCACGACCAAGGCGCCGCGAAGTGCGGGAAAGTCCGTTCCGATCCCCAGAACGGGTACCAGAGGAACTGGTCCTTGACCGGCACGGGAACGCCATTGAAGGTGGTGAACTCGTTCGGCGTGCCGTTCAGCATTCCTTCGGCGCTGGCGCCGTTGTCGCCGGCGATGTAGATGATCAGCGTGTTGTCGAGCTGGCCCATGTCCTCGACCGCCTGGATCACGCGGCCGATCTCGTGGTCGGTGTAGGCGAGGTAGGCGCCGTACACGTCGGCCTGCTTGATGAAGAGCGTTTTCTCTTCGCGGCTCAGCGAATCCCACTCGGGCAGGTCCTTCGGCCACGGGGTGAGTTGGGCGTTGGGAGGCATGATGCCCAGCCGCTTCTGGTTGGCGAAGATGGTCTCGCGCACCTTGTTCCAGCCGGCGTCGAACAGATGCATATCGCCGATCTTCTTGATCCACTCCGGCGTTGGGTGATGCGGGGAGTGCGTGCCGCCCGGCACGTAGTAGACGAGGAACGGCTTGTCGGGCGCGACCTCCTTCAACTCCTTCATGTAATGGATCGCCTCGTCGGCCATCGCCGTGGTCAGGTTCCAGCCCGGATTGCCCTGGAAGGGGAAGATGGCCGTCGTGTTGCGGAACAGGTTCGGCTGCCACTGGCTGGTGTCGCCGCCGACGAAGCCGTAGAAGTACTCGAAGCCCATCCCGTTCGGCCACTGCTCGAACGGCCCGGCCGAGGTCGCCTGATAGAAAGGCGTGTTGTGGTTCTTGCCGAACCACGAGGTCGCGTACCCGTTGTCCCTCAGGATGGCGCCGATGGTGCCGTTCTCCTTCCGGATGACTGAGTCGTACCCTGGGAATCCCGTCGCGATCTCGCCCACCACCCCGAAGCCGGCGACGTGGTGATTGCGTCCCGTGATCAGCGCTGCGCGCGATGGCGAGCAAAGCGACGTGGAGTGGAAGTTCGTGTACCTCAGCCCGGCCTTCGCGATGCGGTCCATCGCCGGGGTCGGAACGACGCCGCCGAACGTGCCTGGCGCGCCGAAGCCGCTGTCGTCCGTCATGATCAGGAGAACGTTGGGTGCACCTTTCGGCGGTACGACGCGCGGCGCCCACCACTGTTTCGATTCCGAGGCCTTTTCCTTGATCACCCCCCCGAACTTGGGGTCGGGCGGCGGCAACTGCTTGCCGTCGAGGGTCGTCGTGGCGTTCGGCGAACCCAGCACCCCGGTCACCTGCTGGGCCGAGGCCGATCCCAGGCATGAGGCCATTGCGAACACCGAGGTCAGCAAATTGAATACGTGGCGTGCATTCATCGAGTCTCTCCCACAGTGTCCGTCGTTCGTGTCACGTCGAGTTCGATTTCGTGACTTGGCTATCGAAGCAACCGAATCAATTCAGATCGCCGTCTTTGAAGAATTTCGTCCCTCCGACCGTAAGCGTTGCCGCAAGGCCGGTCTGTGTCAATTGGTAGAGGTACACGCCGGGCGACACGGCTGCCGCGCCGCTGAACATGCCCCCCTGGCCGCCCGCCATGGCCGACAGATTGACCTGGCCCCCGAACTCCCAGCCCTGGCTGATGAAGTTCTTCAGCGCCGATTCGTTGGCAAAGACGAAGATCAGACGATTCTGGTTCACACCGAAACCCAGGCCGCCCTGCACCTGCAGCATCTTCATGAAGGTCTGGCGACCGGTACGAAGGTTGACGACCATGCCCTTGCCAGTGGTGCCCCCGGCGAAGAAGAGCTTGACCCCGAATGTGCTGAACACGGCATAGCCGGCTGAACGCTCGATGGTCCGGTGGGTGCCAGGCGCGATCTCGTAGAGCGAGGCAAGCGCGTCCTGCGACATCTCCCGCACCTGCTGCCTCGCCTGAATGATCTTGGCTTCGCTCGGCACACCTGCGGGGAGCGCCTCCTGCACGTCCTTGAGCGGATCCCAGGAAAAGATCTGCGCCGCGACCGGAGGCGCAACCAGGCACATCGATACCGCAACCGCCGCAAGACATTTCTTCGCGCTCATGGCGCCTCTCCTCACTCCGATGGCACGTTTCGTGGAAATCGACATCATCCGCATTACCGAGATCAAGGTGACACACCACCGATGGCGTCGCCGATCGCCGCAAGCAACGCCTCGTCGTTGATGGGCTTGCGGAGATAGACCTTCGCGCCCATTTGAACGGCCCGCGCCTGCGATTCGGGAGTGTCGTGTCCGGTCATGACAACGACAGGCACAGCCGGATGACCCCTCGCGAGCGCACCTTGGACGTCGAACCCGCTCATTTCCGGCATGTGAAGGTCGAGCACGACGCAGTCCGGTTCGTGGTCCTGAACAGAGCGCAGGAACTCCGCGCCCGATGCGAACGTCTCGACGGCAAAACCCGCGGAGGAAACGAGCCGCGTCAACGCGACGCGCACGTCTGCATCGTCGTCCACCACGGCCAGCAGCGGCGCGTCTTTTGCCATCTTGATCCCACGCTATCAAGCGGCGGCGACCGAGGAAACTGGACCTTGGTCCAGGCATTGAAGGCGGTCCGGGCGAGGTAACGCCGTCTCAGGTCCTCGGTATCGCGCCGACCCCAGCGCGTTCCGCCAGCTTCACCAGATCGGCAACGACCCGCACGCCCATCTTGCGCATCAGGTTGCCGCGGTGGTACTTGATCGTCTTCTCGGTCGTGCCCAGCTCGGCGGCGATCTGCTTGTTCAGCCTTCCAGCAACGATCAACTCGAGAACCTGTCGTTCACGCTCGGTAAGCAACGCAAGGCATTTCGCGACGCGCTCTCGCTCCATGTGCGCGGGGCGCAACACCCGATCCTTGGCCAGCGCTTCGTGAATGGCGGCAATCAGCGCAGTGTCGTCTATCGGCTTGGTGAGGAAGTCCGCCGCCCCACGCTTCATCGCCTTAACGCTCGCCGCGATGTCGCCACGGCCGGTGAGAAAGACGATTGGCAGCACGCTCGCCCGTTGTTCCAGCGCCCGCTGCACATCGAGACCGTTCAAGCCAGGCAGCGCGAGGTCGAGCACGAGGCAACCCGGATCGTTCCGGTCGTAGCTTTCGAGAAACCGGTGCGGCGAGGAGAACGTCGCAACGTTCAGTCCAATGGATTCAAGCAGTCGTTCGATGGCCTTCAACACGTCAGGATCATCGTCGACTACGTACACCGTTGGCGCCGGCTCTCCCATGGAAGTTACGCCCCCTTGGCAGGCAATTCGCAGTGCAGCGTGGCACCGCAATCCGCATTGTTGGTTGCCCACAGACGGCCGCCATGCGCCTCGACGATCGATTTGCAGATTGCCAGACCCAATCCCATGCCCGACGCCTTGGTGGTCACGAACGGCTCGAAAATGCGTTCGAGATTCGCCAAAGGTATTCCCAGGCCCCGGTCGGCGACGGAGACCTCTACATTGCCGTGAACGGTCGTTTGCGTTCGCACCATGAGCCGTCGGTCCACTTCCTGGCCGTCCATGGCATCGCATCCGTTGACCACGAAATTGAGCAATACTTGCTGCAATTGATTCCGATCACCGCTCACGGCTCGCATTGCCTCGGCAAGGTCCGTGCTCACCTCTACCCGCCGGCTCAACAAGTCACTGCGCATAAGACGAATCGACTCCTCGACGACTTCGTTGATGTCGAGCGGATGCCGCTGCGAGTCTTCTTTTCTGAGCATGGACCGTAGCCGCTGGATCACCGCCTCGGCCCGGTGATCGCTCTTCACAATGTCGGCGAGGATTTCCGCGAGCTTGTCGATGCGCGGCGGACTCTGTGCGAGAAACCGCTGCGCGGCCTGCGCATTGCTAAGAATGGCCGTCAGCGGCTGGTTGAGTTCGTGCGCGAGCGATCCGGACAACTCGCCCAACATCGCGACCCGCGACAGGTGCGCGAGTTCGTCGCGTTGGCGGGCGGTTGCCCGCTCCGCGTTTCTGCGCTCGGTGATGTCGACGATCGACACCAGTACGAACAGGCCGTCCTTTGTCGGCATCGGACTGAGCGAGGCTTCCACCGGGATTTCGCCGCCATCCTTGCGGCACGCGACCAGCTCGCGTCCGGCGCCCATTGCTCGCGCCTGCGGATCTCTGGCGTACGCGCCACGCGACCTGGCGTGGGGGATACGAAAGCGTTCGGGGATCAGCATTTCGACTGGCTTCGCGACGAGTTCTGCACGCTGGTAGCCGAATACGGTCTCGGCGTGCGCATTTGCTAACGTGATCATCCCTTTACTGTTGACCAGCAGAATCGCGCTCGGAACCGCTTCGACGACCGCGCGGAAGCGCTCCTCGCTTGCCCGGAGCTGCGACGCGAGCTGCGCAGCAGCGATTAGGTCCCAGACCAGTTCGTAGCCCATCGCCAGTACGACGATGAAAAAGCCGGGCATCAGGACCGTGGGTGCGTGCACGATACCGAAAACGACCAGCGCGGCGAGGCTGCCGACAATGGCGATGCACAGCGCGAGACTGCCGCCGACCAGCGCCGCACGGCGGCGCTGCACGGTGCCCCCCCGCCGCCAGAGCGTGATGGAGGCATCGACGATGAACACGACGAGCAGCAGGTTACCTAGCTGGGGGACGATGGACCACGGATTGCGTACTCCGACGGGCCCGGCGATGACGGCTCCCCAAAGCTGCACGTGGTCCAGCGCGGTGATTTCCAGGAAGTTGACGTTCACGCCTGTCAGGAAGTTCAACCCGAGCGCGCACAGCCGCATCCCGATCACCACCCACGCGAGCCACATCCGGCCCGCGTCGAAGTAAAGGCGCACGAACCACACGCTGGAAATGATGAAGATGGCGAGCGGGACATGCGACCAGCGTACCGATTCGGCAAGACCGGCCGGTGTCTCGGCCCGTATTCTTGCGAGTTCGAAAGCGCCGTAGGCGGCGGCCGAGGTGGCGAGCACGAAAAACAGCAGGTGGGCGTATTGCGGTCGCTGCTTCTGCCAGACGAAGAGATGGACGACGCCGAGCATCAGGCTCGCCGCGATCATCATGGTCCAGGCGATTTCGACCCAGTTCATCGCGTCAATGACATGGAGGGCGTGGTTGGCGCGCCAGCGCACTCAACACTTCGGTTGTCCCGCCGACAAGTTCGGATGCGGTCAAACAGCGAGAGAAGTCTTTTCATGTGGCCGGGTTGGTCGATGTCGCAGCGATTCGCTGCCCAGATTGCTTGCGTGTCTTAGGACAATATTATCGTTGATCCGGCAGATCGAGGCGAAATTCCAGCGCCGTTGTTACCCACGACCTACTCTATGCGAGCTACGACGATGGATGCAGTGACTATTGGTGATCGTCGACGTTCCCAGCGGCAACGGTTCGCGCGCCGGCGTTCCGCGAACAGCAGCTCGTGCTGCCGTTTGACTGTCCGCTTCAGAGTATTCTGGAGGCCGATGAGGAGGGACTGCTCTTGACCGGAAACGGACGTTGAAACCGATGGGAGCTGCCATTCACGCTTCGGGAATAGAGCGCCTCAATCTGGTATGAGCAACGCCAGCACGGCAGGCACCTGAATTGTGAGGCCATCACAATCCGCTGTCCCAGCAGTATTGCCACGCTACGCCGATCAGGTCGTAGCTATCACCGGTGCGTGCTGACGCGCCAATGCTTGCGTAGAAATGCTATGGCTTGAAGTTGCTGTACGGGCCGCCCGCTCGGTCGTAGGTGTTGCCGAAGTTGTCCTGCGTGATGTGCGCGGTTCCGTCCTTTTCTGGAGTGAGAACCAGATCCTGTTCGAGAACCACGGACCGGAACTTCCAGCCCGTCGGAAGCTTCAGGCGGCTGCCGAGGGTAGCGATCTCACCGAAGTTCTGATCCGGAAACGTGATGAGGCTGAATGACTTCATGACCCACGGGTTTCCGTCAGGGTCATCCAGAACGGATACACGCGCATCATGAGCAAGGCCGGATCGTGGGTCATCCGCGAATGGATGGGGGGCGGCTATCGCTATCGCACGCTTGGTCATGCCGATGACATTGTGCGCGCCGATGGTCGCGACGTGCTGACGTTCGAGCAGGCGACCCGCGCCGCGTTGGCGCCGTACGCTGCCGCGCCCATCGGGCGCCTGACCATCAAGGACGCGCTGGCCCGCTACTTCGTGAACTTCGCTGCGCGGAGCAAGCACGCGAGGATTCCATTGCCGCGGAGCGGCTTCCCCAGCCCCGTACAGGGGCTTCCCCGGGCGCGAAGCGCCTTCTGTGGTCGCCCAACGGGCGACTTCCCGCGAGTCCCGAGGGGACGAGCTGTTTCCGCCGTTGATTGCATCCGTGGCAATACGCACTGTCCTTTCGCCGACATCAACAACGTCCAGATTGCCGACCTGATGGCCGGATTCCTCGCACGAAAGGGGCTGGACTAGTACCCAGATACTGAGCCGTCTGCCGTCCTCACGAACGAGGCAGGAGCAGGGCTAAAATCTTCGCGCGCCAGCCACGGAGTGCGAGCGCACGTCGACCGATTGCGATGGCCGTTCGGGTCGGCTCCCAATCGTCACCATCGTTTCCGGCAATGGCCAGGATGTCCGCAGGCACATAGGTTTGGACCAGCCCTTGAGCACTCTTCTTGGCTCTCAAGCGCACCATGCGAACGGCCGATCCCTTCTTTTCAGAATCAATGGGCGCCGCAGGCATTTCCTTAACGTATGCGGAGACCCGCTTGAGGTGATGCTCTTCCGCGAGGTGCTTGTCGTCGAGCGCGTCCTTGGGGGCGACGCTAAGACCCTTCTGGTTCGCGTCGGGAAGTTCAACCGTTGTGCTCGTTGGTGCTGTTCTTTCTGTTTGCAAAGTCGGCCTCATGTCGATCAATTTCGCGAACCTCTGATTCGCGATGACAGGCGAGCGACCGGGACCGTGGCCCAGGCGCTCTGACTTGCGCCTCATTCAAGGCGCCTCCTGCCATTTATGCCAACGCGAGGAGCAAATGCCCGCGTCGCTGGCGACAGCCAAGCGCTCGAAGGCGCGGCCGATCGACTTTGCACAAGTACCGTAACACGATTGGTCTACCCGTTACGACATTCCCAGTGCGCGCTTTGCAGGCGCGTTGCCGAGCGTTGCTTTCCAGCGACGCAGGATAGGACGTGGAGGTGAACCTCCCGGCCCGTCTTTCGTGGACCTGCGACGGGGAAAGGAGCCGTCGCCACCGCATCGATGGCGCTCCGTCAACGGCTTGGCGGAGGTGCCGAAGACCGTGGACGCTATGAGGCAAACAACGTCACCGTGACGCAACCTCCTAACGGTTGTCGTCTTGCTGACTGGAACAGTCGTCGGCGAAACCGTCACAGTGACGTCACTGTGACGCTTGGCAGCGTGCGCCCAAATTCGGCTGGAGTTACTCGCCGCGTTCTGAGCTAACGTAACGGTCGTCGAGCAGCGCAACGTCGTCGGTAGGCACCACCGCGCTGCCCAAGCCAGCACTGACCAACATCGAGTCCTCCAAAGAGAGGCGTTGGTGTCCATGTCAAGGCGGTGTTGTCGTGGCGCCACGCGCAAGGTATTTCCGTCGGCATCCTGCGGATGTCGTCGACCTGCAACGGACGGCAGTGTGAACAGGCCCTAGAATCGTGCCATGCCGACCTCATCGCCCCGGTCGCGAGCGGCCCGAGAGCGGGCGGGCAAGCGGTGGTATGTGTACCTGATTCTATGCCGCAGCGGCACGATCTACACCGGGATCGCGCTTGACGTGGCTGCGCGGTATGCACAGCACCTGGCCGGCACTGGGGCGCGCTACACGCGCGCGAATCCCCCGCGTCGGTTGCTCACCAAGTTCGCCTGCCCGAATCAGTCGGTGGCGGGCCGGCTGGAGGCGGCGATCAAGAACCTCACAGCCGTCAACAAGAAGAGATTGGTTGGCAAAGCCAGCGCCGAGGTGCGGAAGGTGCTGCTCGATTGATCGGCCGCGACTAGCGCACGCGAACCGCGGTATCTGAACGTCTGCAGTCAGGCAATTGCAACCGGTAGGCCGACAGGCAACTCGCGGCCAAGAGTCGTGAGTCGG
The DNA here is from genome assembly GCA_963726765.1 of uncultured beta proteobacterium. Lineage (GTDB taxonomy): Bacteria > Pseudomonadota > Gammaproteobacteria > Burkholderiales > Casimicrobiaceae > CAIWHR01. The sequence goes on from CAVSDH010000005.1 coordinate 291,117, forward strand.
TGCCGACTCCCAATTTGCTCCAGACCGGTCATTACCCGTTCTTGAATGCGAACGCTGTCCATCAGTGTGAATTTGCCTTGCAGGACTCGACTCAGATGTATGGGCAGCGCTACCTGCCCACCTGTTCTCGGCCGGCGAGGTCGTGATCCGGGACCGCAGCACGGCGCAGTCTCCACTGTCGTAACTGCGCTGAGGCAGGTGTCGGCGTAGGCCGTCGGCCGGCGGTGAGACCGTCGAGCCCCGTTACGGGCCAATCCCCGGCAGCGCGTCCCTAATTGGCGCGCTGGAGATTTCCATCAGTCCGCTGTACGGCTGATTCATCTCCAGGATCAGAAAGATCGCGCCCGCGACAGTCAACGCTCCGACGAACAACGCCGTGGTGGCGGTTGCGTTACTGCGCGCATAGAGACCGAATCCAGCGAAGAGCACGACCAGCCAGAACACCAGCACGACGAAGAAGGGCCAGGACAGGGAACCCCCGGCCTGTTGGTGCAGCAGGCGGATGGTAGTTCCCATGATCGTCATGAGTTGCAGAGCACGCGCTTGTGCAGATCGCTGGGCTTCGGAATTGGGCGTCAGGCGGGTGACTGTGTCGAACAGGTCTTCCGCCGGTACGTATTTTTGCGGGTTGTGCATGGCTGCTCGTGCGGTGCCAGCATCCGGCCAAAGCCGCTCAACTTCCACCTTTACCATGCGACGTAGCTGCGCGCGGCTGTCATTCGCCTCGGGACCGTAGTGGGCGAAAACCTGATCGAGCTGAACAAGTTGCGCGCCGAGTTCCTGCACTTCGCTCGCCTGCCTATCGTATGAACTGTGCGCGGATGCTATCAGCAGGCTCAAGACCAGGGCGGCGATCGTTGCGACCAGCCCCATCACGAGTTTGACCACATCCTTCGTTTCGTTATCCTGGTGATGCGTCGGGACGCGGATGGCGAGACCCGCAAGCGCCCCGCCGAAGACGAATACGAATACGAGGACGGCGATGAGGATGGAACTCATGGAGCAATCTTGTTTGTCGCCGGCGCCGGCTCCATGGTGAACTTTGCGCCCGCGTCTTCCAGCAGCCGCCTTAACTCGGGCGATGAAACGATTATCGTCTTCGCCGCGGTGCGGAGGCGATCGACCGCCTCAGGGGGCAGGACGAACGATGTCGGTAAATTATTTAGGTATTCCAGTTCAGCCGCGTCCTTGAGCGCCGGGAAGGACACATCGATGACATGAAGTTCGATGTCGGGCGCTCGGGCAAGCGTTGCGAGTTCGGGGTCGCGATTCCCGGGCAATGTCGCCGATTCCCGAATACGCCGCATGCTTTGCCATCGGGCCGTCGTATCCTTCAACTGTTCGACGGCCTCGTAGGAATAGTGGTCGATCGGCACGCCGGTCGCCTTGATCAAAAGTTCGACGTTGCCGGGCGCGTGCTCGACTTCGTCCCAGCTGGACTTCGGCGAGGATCGCGAGTTGACCACGAAGACGATAATCCTGCGCACATGATCGAGCGGTGTCGGCTGCCCCAGGATATTCAGGGCCTCGGCGGCCTCCAGTTCCTCCAGCACGGCACGCATGCCAAGATTGTCGGCGAGGCCGCCGTCCACGAGATGGATGTAAGGCCGATGATCGCTATCCTGGAATGACTTCAGGTCCTCGCGTGTCCTGAGGGCCCGCGCGGCCGGCCGCGGCGCAGTCTCGGGATTGCCAAATGCTTCGACCCACTTCGGCGAAGCGAACTTGCATTTGCCGCCATAGTTGTTGAGCGTCACCGGCGAGAGCACGAAGGGCACGGCAGACGATGCCGCCGCCGCGCGGGAGAGCGGTACGGCGTTCAGGTCCGAGCAGAGGTAGTCGAAGGCGTATTGCGTGAAGCCCAGTCGGGCACCGGTCGTGATGTCGGTGGCGCTCGAGAGTATCTGGGGGCCCGTGCCGCGATCCAGATCAGCATAGGTGGCGCCATGGAACAGAATCTCGTCGTAAAAGGTCGCGGCCAGTTCCGAGCGGCCCCAGGTCTCAGACGACAGGGCGCCCCAGTTTCCTGGATTGAGGGCGCGGGCGATCAGCGTGCCCTGCACATCGCGTTTCAGGAAACTGGTCTCGTAGAGGTCGAACAGCTTATCCCCATACAGGCCGTAGGCCAGTGCCGTGAAGCTGCCGCCCGAAACTCCGGTGACGAGGTCCACTTCGTCGAGCATGCGGAACTTCCTGCCCTTGGGCCCTATCACCTCCATGTCCCGGAGAGTTTCCAGAACCCCGTAGGAGAATGCAGCCGCGCGGGTGCCCCCTCCCGAAAAGGCAAGGACAACCAGGTTTTCGGCGTCATAGTTACTACGGTGCGCCCAGCGGGTGTCGAAGCGATAGCCTTTGCTTAGATCGACCTGCTCGATTGGGGGGTTGATCGGGCGCGTGGCGCAACCGCCAAGCAAAATTAGCGCGGCGAGGACGATCAGAGATGTAAGGCTTTGCGGACGCATTTGTCGACAGGCGAAGACCTACAAAAATACGACATTTTAGGCTACCGCCGAGGCGCCGGGGCGCATTTGCGCTAGGTCAACGCCGAGCCGTTCCCGCCCCAAGACGGGAATCTTCCGCCACGCGTTCCGTCAATACTGAGTAGCGTCCTTCCTCGCATTTCGCCATTGCGCCGGCGTCGTGCCGCTCCATCGGCGGAATGCCCGCGTAAAGGCGCTCGCGTCGGCATAGTCGAGTAACGCAGCGATTTCGCTCACCGCCATTGCCGAGTCGTCAAGCATTTGCCGGGCAATCTCAAAACGGCACTCGTCCGCGAGCGCCTGGAAGCTCGTGCCGAAGCCACTAAGGCGACGAGACAATGTGCGGCGGTGCATCGAGAATACTTCGGCAACCTGATCGACCGCACCGTGACCGGTGACGAGCGCCGTACGCAGCACACTGCGCAGCTGCGCCGGAAAGTCGTCGCCGTGGCGAACCTCAAGTGCGTCGATGTGCTTCTGCAGCAGGCGCTGCAATTCCGGCTCGATCGCAGTCAAACGACGATTCAACCAAGCGGTGGAGAACACCATGGCGTTTTCTGCGGCGTCAAAGACAAGTGTCGCCCGAAAGAACCGGCGGAACGGCCCGACATCCTTCGGTTTGCGATGGGCGAACCGGACCTCAATGGGCTTCCAATCGGGGCCGCACAACGCTCGCATGATGTTGAACATGACCGCGACTGCGGCGTCCCCAATCTGGTCGGTGGCCTCGACATGCGGCTGGTAGATTTCGTAGCGCAGCGTTGCCAACTCGCCGTCCACCGTCAGGTCCGCCACGGCACCGCGAACATGCAAGTGGACGTAGCGCACGATGTTGCGCAATGCTGCTCCTGCGTCCGGCGAGTACTTCGCCAGCAAACCCACGAGCCCCATGGAGTGCAGGCCGCCTCGTTGACCGACCAGCAGTCCGAAGTGAGGGCAGTTGGTGCGAGCCGCGCAATGCGCCATCAGGCGGTTCCGCGCTGCGAAGGGAACCAGGGTATCGGGATTGTCGAAGAGCTTGAGGTCGAATCCCGCCTCGGCCAGCACTTCGGCGGGGTCAAAGCCCATGCTCCGAAGGACCTCCGGAATGTCCAGCGTGCCGCCGATGCGCACTGTTGCGTCCTTGCGGCGGATGCTGACTGTCCGCGGTCGCGTCGTACCTAGATGTCGCATGTTTGATCTATTTCAAGAAGAAATCGCTGTCATTGTCCCAAATTATCAATTGTGTGTCCCCGATTGTCTAGCGCCTCGTTGCCAATTTCCGACAATAGGCGTTCTTGGCGCTGGCCCCGAACACAACAACAAGCCGCGCGCCCTCGCTGCGCACGGCAGCTGCTAACTCGCTCCCGGTTGGCAAGGGAAGTTCTGTGTGGGTTTGGATTGCGTGCTTCAGAAAACGAGGAATCCACGCTGGTCCAGTCGATCAACCTTCAATTCAAAATGCGGACCTATTTGATCAAGCGAGGCGTAATCGTTGTCGCTGCGCTACTGCCGTTGGTGGGGTGCAGTGCGGCGCCGTCGACGAATATCCTGGGCTCGTACTTTCCGTCTTGGATGGTCTGCGTATTGATTGGCATGGGCTTGTCCATCGTCATTCGCTGGATTCTGGTGAAACTGGGCATAGAGAGGGAATTGCCGGCTCCGATCGTGGTTTACCTGGCGTTCACGATTGCCTTTTCCTTTGCTGCGTGGCTTCTATGGCTGGCCTAGGCGGAGCAAGTCAATGAATTCCAGTGTTACCTGGCGGGGTCGCCTCGTCGCGTTGATTGCGGTGGCTGCCGCCGTCGTTCTCGGATTCGCGACGCTCGCGGCATTGAGCCGGCGACCCCAGACCAATGATGCCCACCTGTTCGCGTACAGCGCCGCGATGGCCCCCGAGGTCAGCGGGCGCATCGTCAAGCTTCATGTCGCGAGCAATCAGCGGGTGACCAAAGGCCAACCACTGGTAGAGATTGATCCGCAACCGTTCGAGCTGAGGCAGCGTCAGGCGCAGGCGCAGGTTCAGGCATTGAAGGCGCAGATCGGCCTGACATCGCGACAGGTAACTTCCCAGATGACCGGCGCGGATGCGGCGGCGACCCAGATCAATCACGCCAAGGCGCAGCTCGCGTTGGCGCAGGAGAATCTGCGCCGCCTCGAACCACTGCTCACGAAGGGCTACGTGACCCAGCAGCAGGTTGACGAGGCACGAACCAACGAGCGAAATGCGGCGGTGGCGCTCACCGTGGCCACGCAGCAGGCCACCCAGGCGCGTGAAGCCGTGGGCGGTACCGCCAATCTCGTCGCGCAGCTTGCCGGCGCCGAAGCCGCCGAGGCCATGGCCGCACGCGATTTGGGCCAGGCGGTGCTGCGCGCCCCCTTCGATGGAACCGTCGTCGGCCTCCAGATCGCGGAGGGGACCTATGCCGTCGCGGGGCATCCGCTGTTCACGCTGATCAAGGACGCCGATTGGTATGCGATTGCCGATTTCCGCGAAACGGAGCTTTCGGCAGCATCGCTGTGGGCGATCCTGCGACCGTTTGGCTGATGGCCAATGAGGCCCGGCCGATCCGGGGTCAGGTCGTGAGCTTGAATAGTGGCGTGCAGCCCCAGACCGGGGATGGATCTGGCGGCCCGGGATTGCCTGTGGTCGGGCGCACGCTCAATTGGGTCGTCGTCGCGCAACGCTTTCCAGTGTGGATTCGCCTGCTGGATGCTCCCCCGCAAGATATGCGGATCGGGGCCACGGCGTCGGTTCGGGTGGAGCATGACGCAAGGCAATGAATCCGCGATGCGCGGAGCAGAACTGTTCGACTGGCTCCGCGACGAACTGGCGCCGCGGCCGGGCAGAGTAGCGGCGGTAGCGCGCATCGCGGGGAGCTGCACCATCGCCGTGGGCATTGCAATGGTCTTTCAAATCCCGCTGGCGGCGTACGTGGTCTATCTGGTTTTCGTGATCAGTCGAGGGGAGTCCGTCGCAACGCTGATCACTGCAGTCAGCGTAGCCATTGGCGCCACGCTCGCGGTGGCGCTGTCGATTACGCTCTTGACCCTCGATGCAGGCAATCCCGCGCTTCGTCTGCCCTTGATGGCGGCAATCACCTTTCTCGGCATGTTTCTGGCGCGCACTTCCACGCTCGGGCCGCTCGGCTATCTCGTGGGTTTCGTCATGGTGCTGACGCAAACCCTCGTCGATACCGTTCCCTCCCCGGAGATGCTGACGAGGCTTGTGCTTTGGCTGTGGGTCGTGGTGATGATTCCCGCCGTGCTCTCCACGCTGGTCAATCTTGTGTTCGGTGAGGACCCGGCCAAACTTGCTCTGCGGACGGCCTTGCGTTTGCTCGATGCCGTTACAGCAACGCTGGACGAACGCCAGTCCCCCGGCATAGCCCGACAGCAAGCGGACGCATTGGGACTTGTCGCCCTGCGGAAGGACGCGCAGATCGCCGACCGCCAGTTGCGCGAGTATGCCGAAGTCGACCATCGCTTGATCGAGACACTCGTCGAATTGCTGACGCTGCTCGGTGCGATGCCTGGCGACCTCCCGCGCGAAATCCGGATGCGGCTCGTCGAAGCGAGCGTGGAATGCCGTCACGCATTGGCGTCGGGAGATGCCCGCGCTCCGGAACGACGAGTCGTGCCCCCTGAGTTGCTGCACGGCCTGACCGCCGAGACCTTGCCGATCGTGGTGGCGATCGACGGTGCGCTGGGTCGTCATTGCCAATGACATCGCGCGCCGTCGCGCCGCCAGTGAGTCGCCGCCTGTACGGTCGCCGAAGAGCTTGTTCGTGCCTGATGCCTGGAGCAATCCGGAGCACGTACGCTTTGCGCTGAAGACGACGCTTGCGGTGATGGCGGCCTATTTCATCTACAGCGTACTCGATTGGCCGGGCATCTCGACAGCCGTCCCCACCTGTTTTGTCGTCGCATTGGGAAGCATGGGCGAGACAATCCAGAAGATGTGGCTGCGGATCACCGGAGCGTTGATCGGCGGCCTCGCAGCTGGTCTGTGCATTGTGTATTTGCTTCCGCACATGACGGACATTGGCCAGCTCTGCCTGCTGATCGCAGTGGTGTCGGCCATTTTTGCCTGGGTCGCGACCAGCAGCGACCGCCTCTCCTATATGGGCATGCAGATGGCGCTCGCCTTTCTCCTCGGCGTGTTGCAAGGCTACGGCCCCAACACCAGCCTTACGGTGTTGTGGGATCGCGTCGTCGGGGTTCTCCTCGGCAACTTGTTGATGTCGCTCGTCTTCAGTGTCGTCTGGCCAATTAGCGCCCTTGACCGCGCGCGTGCCGCCATCGCGCAGGCACTGCGTGCGCTTGGAAATCTGATGCGGGATGCGGCTCATCCCCCAGCCGATGTCCGTCTCGCCGCGGTGCAAAGGCTTACCGAGGCAAGGCATTTCACGTCGGTCGCCGCATTCGAGAGGAATCTGTTGCAGGGAGGCGCGCTACGCAAGACTTTCGAGCAAACGGCAATCGCTCACCTGGAGCGCCTCGCCACGGCGGTGTTCGTCGTCGTCGGCCAATCTCACGACGAAGACATTGGCGAGGGTGGCCGAAAGCAGGACGCGGCGACATCAGCCTGGTTCACCGACACCGCGGAACGCTTTGCCGTCGCCCGTTCGGCGCCCGCAGCGCCCGGCCAGGACAGTTTCGTAGAGGCGCAAGCCGTCCAGCCCGGCGTGGATCGGGCGCACATTCGAGCAGCCATGGACGCCAGAGTGCTGCTGCAACGAGAAATCGAGCATGTCGCGACCCTTCCCGCCTAGTTTCGCCAAGCACGTTTGCCGCGCCGCTGCGTGGCTGATGCTGCTGTCGCCAGTCGCGTGGGCGGCCGATGTCCTGCAGCTCGCACCCGAATCGCCGGACAAACCGTGGGCCATTCCGTCGGTCTCCGGTACCGCCGACCGTGCGGGGCCGTGGGTGCAACGCGATGCGGTCTTCGGACAAGGCAAAGGTGTGCCGATCGAACAGAATCGACGTTACAGCCTTGCCGAGTTGATCGATATAGCGCAGCGCAACAATCCTGAGACGCGCATTGCATGGGAACAGGCACGACGGGCCGCGCTGGCTGTCGGCCTGGACGAAAGCGAATACGCGCCACAGGTTTCGATCGATGTGATCGGCGGATACCAGCGGACACCGTTGCCGATCCCGACGACGACCATTCCTGCAGGCTATTTCATCTCGGACACGCGCGAGATCTTTCCGGTCCTCGCGCTGAAATGGCTGCTGTTCGACTTCGGGCGCCGCGAGGGCCAGGACCAGGCGGCTCGGGCCAATTCCTTCGTCGCGAACGTCACGTTCACCGGGGTTCACCAGAAGCTCGTCTACACGGTTAGTCGCGCCTATTTTTCACTCGGTGCCGCGCGGGGCCGGCTGAGTTCTGCCCGGCGGGCGGTGACGGCAGCCGAAACCGTGCAGGACGCCGCGGTGTCGCGCAGGGAGCGCGGTCTGGCCACCGTGGTGGTGCCGGCCCAGGCACAGCGGCAGACCGCGCAGGCCCGGTACTACCTGACCAAAGCCACTGGCGACGAACGCACCGCATACGCGAACCTCATCGCGTCTCTGGGCGTCGCGGCCGATGCGCGCATCGACATCGTCGACAGTTCGCAGCAGCCATTGCCGGCGGAGCCGCCGGAAGACATGGACGCGGTGCTGCGCGACGCGCTGGCGCATCGTCCCGATGTGATCGCCGCGATCGGCAAGATCGAGGCTGCCGAGGGTGCGCTGAAGAGCCGACGCGCGGACTATTATCCGAAGATTGGGCTTAGCGCCCAGATTTTCGAGAACATCGGTGGATTCAGCACCGACGGCGGCCCGTGGTCCACTGTGAACAAACCCGGTGGCAGCATCCTGCTGACGTTGAGCGTCCCTTTGTACGATGGAGGAGGGCGCGACTCCCGCGTTGCCTCGGCGCAATCCGAGGTCGCGGCGGCGCGCGACAGCCTTTCTCAGGTACGCGATGCCGCCACTTTGCAGGTGGTGAGCGCGTACAACGATCTGAAGACCAGTCTGGCCGCCTACTCTGCGGCCGTGGCGTTGCGCGCGGCGGCGCAGACAGCGTACGACGCGGCCCTGGGCGCCTTCAATGGTGGTGTCGGAACGTATACCGACGTGGCGAGCGAACTGAGTTCACTCGCGATGGCCGATGCGCAGACGGAGGATGCCCACGCCAACGTGTTTACGGCGGCCGCCGCCCTGGCCTTTGCGTCGGGCGTGGTACAGACCAGATGACGAGGAGTCCGCGCAATGAATCGCTGCTCGCGGTCGTTGCGCTCCGACTGCTCAGTGACCCATGCCTTCGAACTTCCAGATCCGGGCCGGTTGTTCTCTTGCATCGCGCAGGGTAACGAGCAACGCTGCGTCCAGGCGCGCCACTTCGCTGGAAGCGGAGCGATCCGAAACTTCCAACTGAGGGAGATGGCTATGCGGAACAAGCGCGTGAAGGCGAAGGACGTGCCCAAGGGCAAGCCGGAGAAAGGCAACGCCGCCAAGATCGCCGCGGGCGAGTCCAAAGCTGCGACCGTCGACAAGAAGCTGTCGAACAAGGACTACCAGCGCGAACTCAAGAAGCTCCACGTCGAGTTGGTGAAGCTCCAGCAATGGATCGTGCATAAGGGTCTCAAGGTCTGCATCGTCTTCGAAGGCCGCGACGGTGCCGGCAAAGGCGGCACGATCAAAGCCATCACCGAGCGCGTGAGTCCCCGGGTGTTTCGCGTGATCGCGCTACCCGCACCAACCGAGCGCGAGAAGACCCAGATGTATGGGCAGCGCTACCTGCCGCACCTGCCGGCGGCGGGCGAGGTCGTCATCTGGGACCGCAGCTGGTACAACCGCGCCGGCGTCGAACGCGTGATGGGGTTTTGCACTGAGGAGCATGCAAGAGGTTTCCTGCAGGTCATTCCGCTGTTCGAGCAGTTGATGATCAAGTCGGGGATCATCCTGCTCAAGTACTGGCTGGAAGTGAGCCCGGAGGAGCAGACGCGCCGGTTGAAGGGGCGCATTGGCGACGGCCGCAAGACTTGGAAGCTATCGCCGATGGACCTCAAGTCCTACGATCGCTGGGATGACTACACGAAGGCGCGCGACGAGATGTTCGCCGCCACCGATACCCCGTGGGCGCCGTGGTTCGTTGCGCGCTCGGAGGACAAGAACCGCGTGCGCCTCAATGTGATAAGCCATTTGCTGAAGCGGGTTCCCTACAAGGCAATCCCGGCACCAAAGGTCAAGCTCCCGGAGCGAAAGGTCGGCCGCTACAAGGCTGCCGACATTCCGTTCAAGTATGTGCCCGAGCGCTTTTGAACGACGCGTGGCCGCGTGGGTGAAGTTGGATCGCTTGCGGTTGCCGCTTCGGTTGGGCGCGGCGGCCATCGGAGGTAGGCAATGACCGAACCGGATGGCGAGTCCAACGCTGCACGCGCACCCGTCCTGAGCCCGGTCGATCGCGTTTCGGAGTTGCTCTTCGGGCTGTTCATGGCGCTTACCTTCGTCGGCGCAGTGTCCGTCGCAGAGGCAGGGGACGTGGAGATTCGCAGAATGCTGGTCGCTGCGCTCGGCTGCAACCTCGCGTGGGGACTGGCCGACGCGGTCATGTATCTCGTACGCACGATCACCGATCGCGGCCGATCCCTCACACTCGCACGCTCCGTTCGTGCGACCGCGAGTGCAGAAGCCGGGCGCAAACTCATCGAGGACTCGCTTTCGCAGACCATTGCGGGCCTCGTGTCCCCGGTGGAAATAGAGGCAATCCGCGGGCGAATCGTAGCGCAGTCGAACGTGCCGTCGCGACCGAGGTTGCAGCGGGACGACCTGCTGGCGGCCTTCGCCGTGTTCCTGATTGTCACCGCCTCGACCTTTCCGGTCGTGCTGCCCTTCATGCTGATCGAGAACGTCGCCCTGGCCAAGAACCTGTCGCGGGTGATCGCGTTGGCGATGTTGTTCTTCGGCGGGCTCGCGCTCGGTCGTTTTGCAGGCTACGGCAGTTGGCGGGCGGGACTGCTGATGGCGGGGCTCGGCACAGTGCTCGTAGCCGCAATCAGGGCGCTCGGCGGATGAAACCCGCATTGCGCACCTTCGCCGCAATTACGGCTGTCGTGGCCACGACAGCGCTCGCCGCCGAAGACGAAAGCGCCGGTACCGCCGCTGCCGCGTCCAGAGATTTGTCGTGGAATTTTGCGCTCACCGCCTATCCCACGGTCGTTCGCGGCGGCGAAGACTATACGTCGGCGATTGCGACCGCCGATCGGGGTCAGCTGCATTTCGAGGCACGATACAACTACGAGTCGGTCGGCGCCCGCTCGGCCTTCATGGGCTGGAATTTTTCCGGCGGCGAGACAATCAAGTGGGAGTTGACGCCGCTGTTGGGTGGCGCATGGGGAACGACACAGGCATTCGTGCCGGGACTCGAAGCAACGATAACCTGGGAAAAGTTCGACTTCTACGTCGAGGCCGAGTACGTGCTCGATAGTAGAGAACATGCCAATAGTTATGCCTATGCGTGGAGCGAATTGGGCTTTCGTATGGTTGACTGGCTACGTATCGGAATAGCCGGCCAGCGCACTCGAATCTACGGTGGCGCCCGCGAGTTCCAGCGCGGGCCGTTTGCGCAATTGACTTGGGGCCCGGTTACGGTCGGCGGCTACTGGTTCAACCCAGGGTCGAACGAGCAGATCTTCGTCGGCATGCTCGGCGCGACCTTTTGATTATGGCCACGAAGAAGCGTCCGTCGGTCGCGACGAAACATCTCCTTCGCCCAATTCGCTGAATTAGCGGGAGCCAATCGCATGACGCAAACACCGATCACGAACCACGCCGGCGAGGCGGTTGCTCCCTCGCTACGCTTCGACATCGTCGCCGGACTAACGGCGGCCGCGGTCGTGTTGCCGAAGGCCATGGCCTACGCGACGGTCGCTGGGCTGCCCGTTGCAGTAGGTCTCTATACCGCCTTCATCCCGATGGCGATCTATGCACTGCTCGGCTCGTCGCGTGTTCTCAGCGTCAGTTCCACAGCAACGCTGGGGATACTGACCGCCACACAACTCGGACTGGTCGTGCCGGACGGCGACGCCGCGAAGCTTGTCGTAGCAACCGCCACGTTGGCCGCGCTGGTCGGTGCGATGCTTCTAGTAGCAAGGCTCCTCAAGCTGGGGTTCGTGGCGAATTTCATTTCGGCACCGGTGCTGACCGGCTTCAAGGCAGGAATCGGTCTCGTGATCGTGCTGGACCAGGCGCCCAAGCTCCTTGGGGTCCACATAACGAAACATGGCTTCTTTGCCGATCTGCTTAGCCTCGGGCAACAGGTTCCGGAAACCTCGTTGATCACGCTGGCGGCGGCCGTGGCGACGTTCGTAGTGTTGATCGCGATGGAACGCCTGTGGCCGCATTCACCGGCGCCGCTGGTGGTCGTCGGCGGCAGCATTGCCGCATCCTGGTTCTTCGGTCTTCATGCCGCCGGCGTAGCGACGGTCGGCCTGATTCCGCAGGGTTTCCCGTCGCTCACGTTGCCGGAAATGGCGCTCGTCGCGCAGTTGGCACCCGGAGCGCTCGGAATTGCGCTGATGAGCTTCACCGAAACGATCGCGGCGGGACGCGCCTTTTCCCGCCCCGGCGAACCTCCGATCGACGCGAACCGCGAGCTTGTCGCCACTGGAGCGGCTAATCTCGGCGGCGCGCTGTTCGGCGCCATGCCCGCCGGCGGTGGCACGTCGCAGACGGCGGTAGTGCGCGCCGTGGGCGGTCGCTCGCAGAAGGCGTCGCTCGTCACGGCCGGCGCTGCGTTGGCGACAATGCTGCTGCTGGCGCCGGTGCTGGGCCTGTTGCCGTACGCGACGCTCGCCGCCGTCGTCATTTTCTACTCCATCGGGCTGATCCAGCCGGCGGAGTTCCGCGCCATCCGCGGCGTGCGCTCGATGGAGTTTCGCTGGGCGATTGTCGCGTGCGTCGGCGTGTTGGTGTTCGGCACGCTGAAGGGCATCGTCGTGGCGATCATCGTGTCGATGATCGGATTGGCCGCGCAGACCGCCCATCCACGCGTGTCCGTCATTGGCCGCAAACGGGGCGCCGACGTGTTGCGACCGCTGTCGCCCGAGCATCCTGACGATGAGACGTTTGAGGGTCTGTTGATCGTGCGACCCGAAGGACGGCTTTACTTCGTCAATGCGCAGAACGTGACACAGCAGGTAGATGCGCTGATCGAGCAACACAAGCCGCGGGTGCTTGCGGTGGACATGAGCCGGGTGCCCGACATCGAATATTCTGCGTTGCAGGCGCTGATGGAGGGCGAAAAGCGTGCGACCGAACGCGGCGTCATTGTATGGCTGGTGGGGCTTAACCCCGGCGTCCTCGAAGTCGTTCGCCACACCGGGCTGGAGCAGCGATTGGGTCGCGATCGCATGCTGTTCAACGCGCGGGCGGCAATCGAGCGCTATCAGGCGCTGCAGACCACGGGCGGCATCGGGCCATCCGCGTTGACCGGCTGATCGTCGACTCGCTGCGCGCTGCCGAATTGAAACAACTATGAAAGCCATCCGAAAACAGCCGGCAGAGTCGCGGCCTTCTCTGGCTCAGCTCCGCGCCATGGGCAAGAGTCTGCGAGATAGGTGTCCGCGAAGCTCACATGCGGTATGGAAAGCTCCCAGCAACCGTCTAGATCCGTTGCGGTTGCTGGAGCAGTCGGACAAGGGGCGCATTGCCAGCCTGATTCCCATCCGCCACGGGCGCATGGTGCGGACACCTTTCACCTTTTACCGGGGTGCGGCACTCAACATGGCGGCCGACCTGGCTGGCACGCCGGCAATGGGCCTGCGCGTGCAGGCGTGCGGCGACTGCCACTTGTACAACTTTGGCGCCTATGCCACGCCCGAGCGAAGGATCGTTTTCGACATCAACGATCTGGATGAGACGCTCCCCGCGCCTTGGGAGTGGGATATCAAGCGCCTCGCCGCAAGCTTCGTTCTGGCGTCCCGTGCGAATGGTCTCAGTCGAGGCGATGCCAATGATGCCGCGCTGTCATGCGTCCGGTCGTATCGCCGACGCATGGCCGAATATTGCGACATGACAATTCTGGAAGTTTGGTATGCCAGTATCGACATCGAAAAGATGATCTCCGGAATCGAAGACGCGGAGACCCGCCGGCGGGGTCTTAGACGGCTTGCTGCCAGCCGCGCGAGCAGCATGTCGGAACACCACTTTCCAAAAGTCGTCATCCGCGCCGGCCAGTTGCCGACCATCCAAGACAATCCGCCTCTGATCCAACACCCGCGCGCTCGAGGTGAAGACGCAATCGACGTTCTCGTCCGGGAGTCCTTTGCCGACTACCGGAAATCATTGTCGGAGGACCGACGTGCGCTTTTCGACCGTTTTGATCTTGCGGATGCCGCGCTCAAGGTGGTCGGGGTGGGCAGCGTTGGAACCTGGTGCAGCGCGGTGCTCATGACGGCCGGCGGAAGGGATCACTTATTTCTCCAGATGAAAGAGGCGGGCCCCTCGGTGCTGGAGAAGTATGTCGGTAAGAGCATCTTCCCGAACCATGGGCAGCGGGTCGTGAACGGGTGCCGCCTGATGCAATCTGCGAGCGACATCTTCCTTGGCTGGCTGAAGACCAGACACGGACGGCATTTCTACGTCCGCCAACTCAGGGACGTGAAGATCGGAGCCCCAGTTGGGCAGTTTGGATCGGGCAAGATGGTCGAGTACGCTGATCTTTGCGGCTGGACGCTGGCGCGAGCGCATGCGCGCACCGGCGCGTCGGCACAGATTAGCGGATACCTTGGCAACAGCGACGCCTTCGATAAAGCCGTCGCGGCCTTTGCTGAGGCTTACGCCGATCAAAGCGAACGCGATCACGCCATCTTCAAGAAGGCTGTGCGCTCAGGGCGCGTGAAAGCCGATATGGAGTGAGTAGATCGAAGTTGCCTGCAGGAGTCGCATTGAGGCGGCGACTCGATGGCGCGTCATCCGCCCATGGCCAGAGCGGAGCAAAAGCCTACGACTGTCCATGTGCCGGCACTCTCGGAGCGCTCATGGGCAAACGGGATCAGGGAATTGGCCAGCATCGCCAGAATGCCGCCCGAAGCCAAAGCGGCCGAGCGCGCGCCATTGGCGCCGCCAAAGGTCGTCGCCGCGAAATGGCCGAACGCGGCAGCAGCACCGCAGGCGAGCATGACCCACAGCCACATGCCGGCGACGCGGCGCCAATTCCAGCCGCTTTCCGCGAGGCCGGCGGAGGGAGCCAGTGCTTGGGGAATATTTGAGACGAAGACCGCCGCGAGAAATGCGAGGCTTATCTCGGTCCCCCTGGCCATCTGCACGCCGAAGATGATGGACTCCGGCACACCATCGACTATCGCCCCGACCACAATCCCGAGCGGACCGCCGCCGCCTTCGGCGCCGAACTTGCGGTCCACGTAGCGCTCGCCGAGAATGAAAGTGCCCGCGCCGAGCATGGTCCACACCGCGACCTGCCACATCTCCAGCAGCTTTGCGTTCGGCAGCAGATCTGCGGCGACGGCGGCAATCAGCGCGCCAGCACCGAATCCCGCGAGATTGCCGACCGTGCGCTTGGGCACCTCGACCATGAACACCGCGAGGCCACTAAGGACCAGCGACAGCTGTGCGAGCGCACCAAGGGCGAAGGACGCAAACATGGGTTTCGGGCGATCAGGCGCTCAAGGCGAAAGTGCCTCGTCGAGCGATCTTCTTCGCATGCCGAATGGGAATCGGCAATTGTCCTCGTAGATTTGCCGATTGTCGACGTCTGCGCAGCCCGGGGCCTTCGCGCATCTATTTCGATGCGACTAGACGGGCAGCTACTAGAATCTAATTGAAAATTCGCGTCCGGTAGATGACGGCTTCTGCAGAATTCAAGGTCCTTTTCCGAGCACAGTAACTGTCAACTTAGGGTCGACTCCCGTAGTTGGCGAAGGGCAGCTTTCGAGCCGCGAATCCTGAAGGGCGACAGTCTCTCGTCGGCCACAAGCAGCCGGTGGGGTATGCCTTACCAAAGCGGACGTTGAGCGGTGGTGTATTGGATCGCCTTCGGATCTGTCGAATACGGCGTGACAATGCGCGCCCTTGGCGACGCCGTACTTCAGCCACTTGACCTGAAGAGCGCCAGTTGAGATGTGAGCGTACCGTCGTGTTGAACCACAAAATGCTGTGAAATCGGTCGCGGCCGGATAACACATAGGTTGCCAGCCCGCCCCCCCCGTAGACCGCAACGTAAGCTTCCCCGTCAAGTAGACAGTTCTAAACTGGAGTTGCCGCGGCCAGTAGTTGCTCGCGGTACAGCGCCGGCGGCAGGCTTCCCAGCGCGTCGTGTGGTCGAATTTCGTTGTAGCGGTCGATCCATGCGGTGGTGATGTCGCGGACTTCGTCCAGCGAATCGAACAGGTACGCGCTGAGTACTTCCTCGCGGTAGGTGCGGTTGAAGCGCTCGATGTACGCGTTCTGATCGGGCTTCCCTGGCTGGATGAAACGCAGCTCGATGTCCTGTTCCTTGCACCAGTCGGTGAACGTCTGGCTCGTCAGCTCGGGGCCGTTGTCGCAGCGAATCGCGCTTGGCCGGCCGTGCAGGTCAACCATCTGGGTCAGGAAAGTGGTGACGCGGGTGGCCGGGATGCTGACGGCCACGTCGATGCCCAAGGCACCGCGGTTGGCCTCGTCGATCACATTCAACGTCCGGAACACGCGACCGCTATAAAGGGTGTCACGCATGAAGTCGATGGCCCAGACGGCATTCATCCGCGGCTCCACCAGCAGCGGCTGGCGCACGCGTTGCGGGACACGGCGCTTGGTACGACGCGGGAGATTGAGCCGCAGCTGGCAGTACACCCGCCAGATCCGCTTGTGATTCCAGCCATAGCCCTGTGCCCGTAGCCGGTCCCGACATTTCCAGAAGCCCCAGCGCTGCTCTTCGACCACGATCGCCTGCAGCGCCGTGATCACCTCGGCATCGCGCACGGCTTGATCCATCCCCGGCCTGTAATACGCCGCCCGCGACAGCCGGGCTGCTTGGCAAGCGCGAATGATCGGCAATCCGTGGTCTTCGCTCATGATCCGGATCGCCTCGCGCTTGGCTGACGGCGTTAGAGTTTTCGGCTCAGGACATCCTTGATCGCCGTGTTCTCGAGCGCCAGGTCCGCGTACATCCGCTTCAGCTTCGCGTTCTCGGCCTCGAGTTCACGCAGTCGCTTGAGCTCGGAAACCGCCAGCCCCTGCGTACTTCGATTTCCAGTGGTAGTACGTCGCCGCGCTGATCCCGTGCTTGCGAGTGATCTGCGCCACCGTCACCCCGGCTTCCCCTTCCTTGAGAATCGCCACGATCTGCGATTCGGTGAACCGTGACTTCTTCATCGGACTTCCCTCCAGCACAAAATCCTGCCAGAAAAGTCCAGTTCTTGCTGTCTACCGGGAGGGGAAGCTTACGGGGCTTTGCGCGCGAAGTAGCTTGCGGCTACCATGGAAATTCTTGATTCTACCCAGCGGCCGCAATACACGCTCATCGCTCGCGCAAAGGCACCTATGACGCTCGAGAATCGCGTCGACCCGTGGGGTCGGCTGTACGTCAGCCGTCGCGGCGCGTGCCAACTGCGGCATTCTCTGCGATGTCAACAACGTCTACGTGAGCGCCTGGAATCACGGTTGCTCGCGGCGATGGCTGCGACGGCGTTCTCGCTGTTCCACGACCTCGATGCGACGGTCATGGTGCTCGTGTGGAACTTCGGCGTAGCCGCCGTCATCGTTGGTGCCGGCTATCTGTTCGGCCGCCATGCTTCCGCGCTTACCTGAGGCATACCCATGGCCCATCCTCGGCTGACGGAAATCAAGGCGTGTGTCTTCGACGCCTACGGCACGCTGTTCGACTTCGCGGCGGCGGCGCGGCGGTGCGAGGACGGGCTAGGCGAGCACGCTTCAGCGTTGACCGCATTGTGGCGCGACAAGCAACTGCAGTACACCTGGTTGCGCGCGGCACAGGGCAAGCATGCGAACTTCTGGCAGGTCACCGGGGACGCGCTCGACTATGCACTTGAGACGCTGCGCATTGGGCGTCCGGAGCTGCGGGCCCGCTTGATGGAGGTTTACTTGACGCTAGACGTTTTCCCGGAAGTGCGCGAAGTGCTGACGACGCTGAAAGCCGCGGGCCTGCGGCTTGCCATCCTCTCGAACGGCACGCCCCGCATGCTGGCGGCCGCCGTCGACGGAGCCGGTCTCGCCGGCCTGTTCGACGCGGTGCTCTCGGTGGAGGAAGTCGGCGTCTACAAGCCGCATCCGAAGGTGTATCAACTGGCCCTCGACCGGCTCGCGCTGCCGGCGCGGACGATTTCGTTCCAGTCTTCGAATGCCTGGGATGCCTACGCGGCCTCGTCGTTCGGCATGCGCGTCACTTGGTGCAATCGCTATCAGCAGCGCCCGGAACGCCTGCCCGGTGCCCCCGATTGCGAAATCCGGACGCTGACCGAACTGCCCGCGCTGTTGGGCGTGTTGTGATGTGCCTGCTGCTGCCTACGTTGGAAGGGGGGCGCGATGGCGTTCGATGAAGGTCTTGCCCAGCGGATTCGCGACTGCCTGCATCGACGGGCGGGTATCACCGAAAAGAAGATGTTCGGTGGGCTGGCGTTCATGGCCAACGGCCACATGTTCGTCGGCGTGACCGGCGATTTCCTGATGGCGCGGGTCGGCCCAATCGAGTACGAACCCGCGCTGAAAAAGCCGCATGTCCGGGAGATGGATTTCACCGGAAAGCCGATGAAGGGGTACGTCTACGTCGACGCGCCGGCTCTCGAGTCCGACCGGGAACTGCTACGTTGGATGGAGACCTGTCTGCACTTCGTCGCCTCGCTTCCGCCGAATAGCCTCGATCCACAATCTGGCGGACGGCTTCTTCCTTGAATTCTGGCGTAAATCGCTGGGTACTCATGGCCTTCCTCCTATGCTCAAATCATAGGTCCGGACTGCTCACGAAACCAGGGGAAGTCCAACAGGGGAAGTCCAACAGGGGAAGTCCACTGTCCACGAAACGTGGGTAACTTCACTGTTCAACAAGTCGGTATCCGACCGCAGTCTCGGTCAACAGGTACCGTGGCTGCGCGGGATCGGCTTCGAGTTTCTGTCGAAGATGGCTCATGTGGATGCGCACGTAATGGTCGCGGTCCAGATAGGCCGGCCCCCAGACGTGCTGCAGAATCTGGCGGTGGGTGAGGACCTTGCCGGCATTGCGCACGAGAAATGCGACCAGCCGATACTCGGTCGGACTCAGGTGAACCTCGGATTGTCCTTTGCGTACGACGCGCGCCTCCTGATCGACCTCCACGTCACCGAATCGAAACGTCTTCGTCTCCTGATGCGAGGCCGTTCCCGCGCGGCGCAGATTGGCGCGGACGCGGGCCAGCAGCTCGCCCGTGCTGAACGGCTTGGTAAGGTAATCGTCGGCGCCGGCGTCAAGGGCCGCAATCTTGTCCTGCTCGTCGGATCGGGCCGACAGAACGATGACCGGGACTGTCGACCACCCCCGCAGGTCACGTAGCAGATCGACGCCGTCTCCATCGGGCAGCCCGAGATCCAGGATGACCAGGTCCGGCTTTTGCGTCCCTGCGTCGATCAGTCCTTGGCGCATCGTTCCCGACTCCACGACGTTCCAGCTTTCCGCTTCCAATGCCATTCGCACGAAGCGGCGAATCGGCGCTTCGTCCTCGACTATCAGCGCAGTTGGTTGCGGCGCGTTCACAATGCCATGCCCCCGCTTCGATGCGGCGATGACTCCACTTCGGCCTCGTCAGGGCCGGCCGGCGGATTTCCGAGGGGAAGGGTGAACACAAATGAAGCACCGCCGCCCGGAGCCGGTGCAACGAAGATCCGGCCGCCATGAGCCTCGACGATGGCGCGCGCGATTGCAAGTCCCAGGCCGACGCCGGGGGTGTTCGATTCGCGGCCGACGCCACGAGTGAATTTCTCGAAGATCACGTTCTCCTGCCCTTTCGGCACCCCTGGGCCGAGGTCACTGACCGCGACCCGGAGGTTCGATCCGTCGGGTTCCGCGGTGATTCGTACTCGCGTATCAAGGGGAGTGTACTTGCCCGCGTTTTCCAACAGGTTGTACAGGACCCGCTCGATCAGCACTGCATCGATCTCCACCAACGGGGCGTCCTGAGCAATCGCTACTTCGACCGGTCGGCTGCCGAGCGCCGGACGGGCCGAATTGATCGCGCTTCCGATCACTTCCTCGATCGGGTGCCATTTGCGACGCAGCGTCGTGTCGCCGGTCTCGATCCGGGCCATTTCGAGCAGGTTCTCGACGAGGGAGGCGAGCCGCCGCGATTGCGTCGCCAATTGGCGTGCGCTCTCCTGCTGCAACGTGCTCAGCGGCGGCTGGCTGGCCGACAGCGACTCGGCGATGCCGACCAGCGAAGCCAGCGGTGTGCGCAGGTCGTGGGAGAGGGCGGACAGCAACGAGTTGCGCAACCGCTCGGATTCCATCCTGAGCAATGCCTGCTGTGCGACTTCGACATAGTGGACGCGCTCGAGGGAAATGGCGGTGAGATAAGCGAACGTCTCGAGTTGCCGCCGCTGCTCCGGCACCAGCAGAACGTGCGTGGACTGCGGCTTCAGGATCAGGACACCGCGATTGCGCATCGGCGCGCGCAGCGGCAGGTACAGGCACCGGCGCCCCGCCAGGGTGTCGGTGCCGAGCCCGGCGGGTTGGGCGTTATCGAGCACCCAGCGCGCGGTTCCCTCGTCGGCGCCCTCGATTCTGGCGACCGCTGCGCCATCCAATCGATCCCGGGCATCGGGCACCAAGATCGCGGCGCGCCCCCGGAACTGCCCTTCGATGAACCGGGTAGCGACCTCGATAACCTGCTCGGTCTCAAGCAGGCCGGACAACTCGCGGGCGAATTCCGAGACCGCGCGCGAACGATCCTCGCGGGTGGAGGCGACCTTCGCCTGAAAGCGCAGACCGGCGGTGAGATTTCCGATCACCAGCGCGACTGCAAGCATCACGGCGAAGGTCACGACGTACTGAACGTCGGACACCGCGAAGGAGAAGCGTGGCGGAACGAAGAAGAAATCGAACACGGCAACGCTCAGGAACGAAGCGAACACGGCCGGGCCGCGCCCGAGCCGTACGCCGATCAGCACTATCACGAGCAGAAACACCATGACGATGTTCGCCAGGTCGAAATGGGGCAGCAGCGGCGTTGCGGCGACCGCGACGGCCGCAACGGCAAAGACACTCCAGCCGTACGCACGCCAACGCTTGGGGTCACGCGCGGCCGCGCCGTCTGGCGCTTCCACCGTCGCTGGCGACGGCGCCGCCCGAGATTTCGCCGATTTACCAACCGCGACCACGTCCAGGTCATCGGCCAGTCCCCCCACACGCGAGATCAGCGATGGCGCGACAAACAACCATGGCTTTGCCTGTGGCCGTCCCAGCACGACTTTCGAGCAATTGTGCGAGCGGGCGTAGTCGACGAGCACCGCCGCGGGATCCGCCCCGGAAAGCACGGCCGTGCGGGCACCCATGTCCTGCGCGAGCTTCAAGGTGCGCAGAATCCCGTCGCGCGCCTTGGCGGGAAGTCGTTGCAGCCGCGGCGTCTCCACATAGACAGCCATCCAGTCCACGCCGAGTTGCGACGCCAGGCGGGCAGCGTTCCTGATCACTTCGTCTCCTCCCGGTCGCGGACCCACGCCACAGAGCAGGGAGGCTTCGGTCTTCCACACCGGCTCGATCGCCTGCTTGACTCGATACGCCTGGACATCCTCCTCAATCAAGTCCGCCGTGCGGCGCAGCGCGAGTTCGCGCAGAGCCATCAGGTTGCCCTTGCGGAAGAAGTTCCTGGCCGCGCGCTCGATCTGCTCGGGCACGTAGACCTTGCCGGCGGCAAGGCGGGCGAGCAATTCGTCCGCCGGAATGTCAACGACCAGGATCTCGTCCGCCGTGTCGAAGAATGTATCGGGGACCGTCTCCCAGACGCGGATGCCCGTGATGCCGCCGACCACGTCGTTCAGGCTTTCGAGGTGCTGGACGTTGAGCGTCGTGTACACGTCGATGCCGGCGGCCAGCAATTCCTCGACGTCCTGCCAGCGCTTGCTGTGCCGGGAACCGGGAACGTTGGAGTGGGCCAGCTCGTCGACCAGCAGCAGCGAGGGTCGCCGCGCGAGCGCCGCATCGAGGTCGAACTCGGTCATCGACCGGCCATTCACGCTCACGCTTCGCGGGGGCAAGACCTCGATGCCGTCGAGCAGCGCCTCGGTTTCGCGGCGGCCATGCGTCTCGACGACACCTGCCACCACTTCGGTCCCGGAATCCCGGAGCTGCCTGGCCGCCGCCAGCATGGCAAAGGTCTTGCCGACGCCGGCCGAGGCGCCGAAATAGATGCGCAAATGCCCGCGCTGTTGCGCCGCTGCCTCGGCCTGCACTTCGGCGAGCAGGCGGTCGGGATCGGGACGGTCGGAGGTCATTACTCCTCGGGGCGGGGGCGATATGCGACTGCTCTGCTCAAGCTACCTCTTTCGCGCGACCCGGTCCAGATCGAGGTTGAGCTGCAGGATATTCACCCGCTTCTCGCCGAGAATCCCGAATGTCGGTGGCTCGGTATGCTGCGCCACCAGCGCGCGAAGATCGTCGGGTGAGAGGCCGCGGGCCCTGGCGACGCGCCTGACCTGATACTCGGCCGCGGCCGCACTGATGTGCGGGTCAAGGCCGCTGGCGGAGGTGGTGACGAGATCCGCCGGCACAGGCCCGGTCGCCTCCGGATCGGCGTCGCGGAGCGCCTTGACCCGGGCGGCGACCGCTTCCGCGAGCGCCGGGTTGCGCGCGCCGAGATTCGAGCCCGACGAGGCTCCGGCGTTGTAGGGCTGGGGCGTCGTCGCCGAGGGGCGGCTCCAGAAATACTTCGCGTCGGAAAACGGCTGCCCGATCAATTCGGAGCCGGCGACCTTCTGACTCTGGATCAACAGGCTGCCGTTGGCCCGCCAGGGAAAGGCAAGCTGCGCGATTCCTGTAACCAGCAGCGGATACGCGACGCCCGTCAGCACCGACAGCACGACGAGCATGCGCAACGCAGGAAGCATATTGGAAAACATGGTTTCCTCCGATCAGGCCAATCCGGCCCCAGACAGGACGACATCGATGAACTTGATGCCGACGAATGGCAGGACGATGCCGCCGACGCCATAGATCAGCATGTTCCGACGCAGCGCCTTCGCCGCCCCTTCCGCCCGGTAAGGGACGCCCTTGAGCGCAAGCGGTATCAGCGCCGGGATGACCAGCGCATTGAAGATGACGGCCGCAAGGATCGCGCTGGCCGGCGTTGTCAGCTGCATGACGTTCACCGCACCCAGGGCGGGGTAGGTGCTGGCGAACGCCGCCGGGATGATCGCGAAGTACTTGGCCACGTCGTTGGCGATCGAGAACGTCGTCAGCGAGCCGCGCGTCATCAGCAGCTGCTTGCCGATCTCGACGATCTCGATCAGCTTCGTGGGATTGGAATCGAGGTCGATCATGTTGCCCGCTTCCTTGGCCGCCTGCGTCCCGCTGTTCATCACGACCGCCACGTCGGCCTGCGCGAGCGCCGGAGCGTCGTTGGTGCCATCGCCGGTCATCGCGACCAGCTTGCCCTCCGCCTGGATGTCGCGGATCAGCTTCAGCTTGGTCTCAGGCGTGGCCTCGGCGAGAAAGTCGTCGACGCCGGCCTCGGCGGCGATCGACGCCGCGGTGAGGCGGTTGTCCCCGGTGATCATCACCGTGCGAATGCCCATTCGGCGCAGCTCGGCGAAGCGTTCCTTGATCTGCGACTTGACGATGTCCTTCAGCTCGACCACGCCGAGCACGTGGCGACCTTCGGCCACGACCAGCGGGGTCGCACCGCGGCGCGCGACCTCCTCGACCCGGGTGACGACTTCCGGGTCAATGACGCCACCCTGCGCGGCGAGCCAGTCGCGGATCGCGTCCAACGCCCCTTTGCGCACCTCGCGGCCGCGGAACGTCGCGCCGCTCATGCGCGTCTGCGCGGAGAACGGGACGATGGTGAACGCGCCGGGCTCGAGCGGCGGAGGCGTCAGCCCTGCAGACCGCCTTACCAGTACGACGATGCTCTTGCCTTCCGGCGTCTCATCACCCAGCGAGGCGAGCATCGCCGCCTCTGCGAGTTGCTGCGAAGTCACCGTCGCGACCGGATGCAGTGCGGCTGCCTGCCGGTTGCCATGGGTGATCGTGCCTGTCTTGTCGAGCAGGAGCACGTCGCAGTCGCCGGCCGCCTCGACCGCCCGTCCCGACGTGGCGATCACGTTGGCGTGCATCATCCGGCCCATACCGGCGACGCCGATTGCAGACAGCAAACCCCCAATTGTCGTCGGGATCAAACAGACCAGCAGTGCAACCAGCACGGTGATGGAAACCGGCGTGCCTGCCTTGGCCACCTCGACGCTGTAAAGCGAATAGGGCAGCAGCGTAACCGTCGCGAGCAAAAACACGAGCGTCATCGCGACCAGCAGGATGGTGAGCGCGATCTCGTTGGGCGTCCTTTGGCGGTTCGCCCCCTCGACCATGCCGATCATCCGGTCGAGGAACGCCTCGCCTGGATTGACCGAAATTCGTACGACGATCCAGTCGGAAAGCACCTGCGTTCCCCCGGTCACCGTATTGAAGTCGCTGCCCGCGGCCCGAATGACGGGGGCGCTCTCGCCGGTGATCGCGCTTTCGTTGATCGACGCCGCCCCATCGATCACCTCACCGTCGCCCGGGACGATGTCGCCTTGCTGCACGAGCACGACATCTCCCTTGCGAAGCCGCGCGGATGGAACCTGGGTCTGCGCCGCGTCCTTATTGGCGTGCGCGAGCTTCCGCGCCATCGTATCCCGCCGAGCGCTCTTCAGCGTTGCCGCCTGCGCCCGGCTCCGTCCTTCGGCGATGGCCTCGGCGAAATTGGCGAAGATCAGTGTTGCCCACAGCCACAGCGTGACGGCGAGGATGAAGCCGGCCGGAGCCTCGCCGGTTCCCATCAGCGCCTGAATCCACAGCAGCGTCGTCAGGATGCTGCCGATGTAGACGACGAACATCACCGGGTTGCGCCACTGGTAGCGCGGCGTCAGACGACGGATGCTGTCGAGCAGTGCCGGCCGCAGCAGCGTAGGCTCGACGAACCAGGCGAGCGTGCCGCGGCGTTCGGTCAGAGTAGTCATTGCAGATTCCTCGGGAAAGGTTTGGCTACTTGGCAGCAATGAGCTGCAGATGCTCGGCCAAAGGGCCGAGGGCCAGCGCCGGCACGAATGTCAGCGCACCTACCGTGATCACCGTTCCGATCAGCACCGTGACGAACAGCGGCGTGTGCGTCGGCAGCGTCCCTTCGCTGGCAGGTACGGTTTTGGCGGAGGCGAGTGCCCCGGCCAGCGCCAGCACGGGAATCGCGAGCCAGTAGCGCGCAAACAGCATCACAACACCGAGCGCAGTGTTGTAGAACGGCGTGTTTGCCGACAATCCGGCGAAGGCGCTGCCGTTGTTGTTGCCCGCTGACGAGAACGCGTAAAGGATCTCGCTGAAGCCTTGGGCGCCGGGGTTGGCGACGCCGGCCTTGCCAGCGTCGACCAGTACGGCGACCGCGGTGCCTCCGAGCACGAGCAGCGGCGGAATCAGGATCGCGATCGACGCCATCTTGATCTCGAATGCGCCGAGCTTCTTCCCGAGGTACTCGGGGGTGCGGCCGATCATCAGGCCGGCGATGAACACGGCGATGATCGCGAACATGATCATGCCGTAGAGACCTGAACCGACACCACCAAAGATCACTTCGCCGAGCTGGATGAGCCACATCGGCACCAGCCCGGTCAGCGGCATCAGCGAGTCGTGCATCGCATTCACGCTGCCATTGGAGGCCGCAGTCGTGATGGTCGCCCAGAGCACCGAGTTGGCGACGCCGAAGCGGACCTCCTTACCCTCGAGGTTGGCGCCCAAGGCATCGGCCGAAGCTGTCGTGTCGACACCCAGCTGTGCGACCGTGGGGTTCGGCACGGTCTCGGTCAGGCAGGCGCTTGCGAGCAATGCCACCAGCACGATGACCATCGCGGCGAGCAGCGCCCAACCTTGGCGCGTGTCGCCGATCATCCGGCCGAACGTGTAGCAAAGGGCCCCCGGGATCAACAGGATCGCCAGCATCTCGAAGAAATTGGACAGCGGCGTCGGATTC
Organism: uncultured beta proteobacterium; assembly: GCA_963726765.1. Taxonomy (GTDB): domain Bacteria; phylum Pseudomonadota; class Gammaproteobacteria; order Burkholderiales; family Casimicrobiaceae; genus CAIWHR01. The sequence continues at coordinate 316,762 of CAVSDH010000005.1, forward strand.
TCGAACGGATGCGCCGAATTGACATTGAAGAAGCCCCCTCCGTTCGTCCCGAGCTGCTTGATCGCGATCTGCGAGGCGGCAGGGCCGAGCGCGATCGACTGCTCAGTCGTGCTTGCGCGCTCGGTCACCGGGTTCCCGCTCGCGTCCTTGAGCGGCTGGCCATCGGGGCCGTTCTTCGGCTGGTCGTAATTGAGGGGCTGTTCCACCAGCTGCGCCGTCGGATAGGCGTCGAAGGTCTGGACGACGCCCTGACTGACGAGTACGACGGCAAGCAGCAATGCGAGCGGCAGCAGGATGTACAGCGTCGAGCGCACGAGGTCGACCCAGAAGTTGCCGATGCCGGCCGCCTGCTTGCGGGCAAACCCGCGGATCAGCGCCACCAGCACCGCCATGCCGGTCGCCGCGGAGACGAAGTTCTGGACCGTGAGGCCGAGCATCTGGGTGAGATAGCTCAGCGTCGATTCACCGGCATAGCCCTGCCAATTGGTGTTCGTGATGAAGCTCGTCGCCGTGTTGAACGCGGAATCCGGCGCGACGGCCGACAGCGACTGCGGGTTGAGCGGAAGCCATGCTTGCAGCCGCTGCAGGATGTAGACGATCATGCCGCCGAGTCCATTGAACCACAACATCGCGAGCGCGTAGTCGGCCCATCGCATGTCGCGCGAGGGATCGATCCCCGCCAGCCGGTAGACACCGCGTTCGACCGGCGCGCCGATCCTCTTGCGCCATCCCGGTCGATCCTCGTATACGTCGGCCATGTACGCGCCGACCGGCTTGACGAGGGCGATCAGCACGACAAGGTAGAGCCCGACTTGGAGCCATCCGAGTATGTTCATGAGAACAACTCCGGCTTGAACAGCGCGACAACGAGGTAGACGAACACCGCGAGCGCGGCGACGCCCGAAATCCAGTAGATCCAATTCATCGTTGCCCCCCGTCGTAGAGTCGCCCACAGAACCGGATCAGGCCGACGGACAGAACGAAGAACGCGATCATTGCGCCGACAAATACGATATCCATCTGTGCCCTCCAGTCGGGAACGGAGCGAGATCGCTCATGCAGTCACTATGGCGCTGTTTCCGCATAGGTGGTGTCAAGTACGCGTGCGGCGATGTATAGATGGTGTAAAGGTTCTCAGCACCCGATAGCTCCTGCCTGGCGGATTTTCTTGTGCGTGAGGCGCCACGCAGGGGTGTGCGAGCCGGGGAGGAAGCGGTTCCTGATCGCCGCCATACCGATATCTGCTTTCCGCCGCAACTGACCGCAGCGGACCAGAAAAAAGTCGCAGCAGCAATCGCCAAAGCGAAAGATTAGGCGCTGAAAATCAGAAGTCGGATGGGCGGCGCCGCCCTGTGCGGCGCTCACCGTTACTCTAGGTGCGAAGGTCGACTTCGAGCCGAACGGCTGCTTTCACAAACACCGCGCGACAGCTTTAGGGCACGGCGTGCGGCTGCTGCGGGTCGGACGCAGGCGTCCGAACCGCCCCGGCGGCGGCCATGAGATTGCGAAAATGGAGCAGGGTGGTTAGAAGGGCCCCGCCGATCGACTACCTGCGCTTGATGACGACCTCGGCGTATTGGCTTGGGGCAACCAGCGAACCATCGGTCGCGCGGTTGAATCTTTCGGCCAGGGCGATCAGGTCCGCCGCGAGCGATTCCTGCTTCGTGCCGTCCAGCGTGCCGAATGCCTTGACCATCGGTCCATAGAAGGTGCGGAACACGTCGAGCCAGTGGGCCGCGCTGCGATACCGAAACACGAAATCCCTGCGTTCGATGGTGATCGAGTCGAGCCGATGGCCGAACAGCTCACGCAGGTGCTCCTCGGTTCCCCAGAGCGCAGGCGACCGCACGCCGGGCGGCGGGGGCACATAGCGGCCGAGCAGCTTGAACAGCTTCGCCGACGAAGCTCGACGGCGTCCAGTTCGCCAAGCCGATGCGGCCGCCCGGTCTGCAGACCCGCGCCATCTCCGCCGCGGCTTTCTCCTGGTCGGGAGCGAACATCACGCCGAAGCTGGACAACACCACATCGAAACTCGCGTCGGCATAGGGCAGGCTCTCGGCGTCCGCCTGCTCGAACCGTACCGTCAGGCCCTCGGCGCTCGCCCTGACGCGCCCACGTTCGAGCAGCGCCTGGACGTAGTCGGTGGACGTGACATCGGCCCAGCGCCGCGCCGCGGCCAGCGTCGCGTTGCCATTGCCGGCGGCGATGTCGAGCACCTGCTCCCCGGCGTGCAGGTCGAGGGCTTCGCAAAGCGTCTCGCCGACGATCTGCAGCGTCGTGCCCACAACGGCGTAGTCGCCGGCGGACCACGCGGCGTGCTGTCGGCCTTTCACGGTGGCGAGGTCGACGGTGGGCAAGGAGGTGGAAGTGACTTCGAGCATGGCGGTTCTCCTGGTCAGGACGACGGCATTGAGCTACACGCATCGGGGCCAGCGGACGCCGCAATGGCCGCCGCGGCATGGCTTGTCTCGACTTGCGTTTGCACGGTGACGCCATTGCGAAGTGTTTGCATGACGACGCAACTGTGCTCGGCCGCGGCAACGAGCGTCTTGATCGTTTGTTCGTCGATGGGATCCCGGGTCTCAAGCCTTACGCTGCAGCGCATCCGCTGGAATCCGACGGGAACCGTGTGCTCCACCAGCAGGCAGCCGCGCACGTCGCATTCGGCGTCGACCTTCACCTCCAGGGACTCCAGGCGAATGCCGAGATGGTCGGCGATCATCCGCAACGTCGAATCGAAGCACGCGGCCAGGGCGGCTGACAGGAGATCGCCCGGATTCGGATAGTCGTGAAATCCGCCCACGGCCCGGTGAATCCCGAATTGCAACGGCGCGTCGGCACTGTTGGCGGGCACGACGACGCCGTGAAATGGGTCCCCGCCGCACGCGCTGATCGTCTGCGCTCCGTCGCTGATCCGGGCCTCCGCCGGGTCGTCGCGGTAACGCGCGCGCAGCGGGTCTTGCCGTCGCTGGACCAGGCTTGCTCGTCTCGTGCCCATGATGCCTCCTCGTGGTTGTGACGATCACAGAGTGGCACCAGGCACGGACGTCGTCATGAGGCAACGGCCATGTTTCAGCGCAATGGGTTGGGTCGGAGCAGTCGTTTTATGGGACGCTGGTCCTACTCCGGCGGTTCTTCGTGAATAACGCGCCTGCGGAGCGGGCAAGTTCGCGGTAACTATTCGCGGCCGAGGCCGGCCTTGCGGGCGATCACGATGGCCTGCGCGCGGTGTTCCGCACCGAGCTTCGAAAAGACGCTGGTGACGTGATTGCGCACCGTCTTCTCGGCGATGTGCAGACAGACCGCGATCTGAGTGTTGGTCTGACCGCGCGCGATACAGTCCAGAATCTCTCGTTCGCGTGCCGTCAACACGGCAAACGCCTCCACCGGAGAAGAATCGGCCTGCTCCTCCGAGCCGAGGAATTCATCCAGCTCTTTCTTGAAGGTCAGCCACGCCGGTTCGTCGGCCCGGAGGATGTGGTTCTTCCCTTCGAGTGGCACAAAGCGAGCATTCGGTATCGAAGCGGCTAGGCGTCGGCCCGCCTCGAACGGCACCATGGCATCGCCTCGAACATGGAAGACGAGCGTGGGCGCGGTGACCTTGGGCGCCTCGCCGCGGATGTCGAAAGTGTTGAAGGCTTTCCATAGCTCGCATGCGATTGCCGGCGACGCGCTGCGCCGCTGCAGTTCGCCGATCCACTTGAGGTGATGTCCGGAGGCGTCAGGCATCAGCAGGTTCGCGAACAATTCGCGAAACGCCCCGACCTTCCTGCCCCAGCCGACTTCGATCATCTGCGAGAACGCCTGTGCCTGTCTGGCCAGCTTCTCGCCGGCGTCATCCACGAAGGCGCCGTAGGGGTAGCTGTCGTAGAGCACCAGACGACTGACGCGGTCGGGATGGCGTGCTGCGTAGGCCACGGCGATCACGCCGCCCTGGCACAAGCCGAGCAGCGGGAAGCGGCGAAGCTTGAGCGCGTCGACCACCGCCTCGAGGTCCGCCACCATGGCATCGAGGGAAAGATCGGTCGGGTCCCGATCGGAAAGTCCGGAGCCTCGCGGGTCGTAACGGACGAGCATCCGCCGTTCGGCGAGGGCCTCGGACCAATGGCGCCAGACCGGATTGTCCCAATCGAGCTCGAGGTGCGTGAACCAGTTGTTGACGCGCACCAGAGGCGGACCGTCGCCCGCCGTCGCAAAGGCGATCCGCGCGTCGTCGCGTGACGTGCAGAAGCGTATTCGCTGTTTCATCCGCCGCCGTCCACCATCAGCCGATTCGCATTGCGCAATACGCCGATGATACAAGGACCGCTCGGGCTTGCCGGGAAAGGCTGAGCGACCGCTATGCGTGCGATCGACAGGCAGCTTCGCGCTGGAAGCAGCCATTTGGGCCACCCGCCTGGTGAAACGCGTCCCGGACGGTGATGGCGTTCAGATCGCCCACACTAACCCCTTGAAGACCAAGGTGGGAATAGCGACTGATCGGCCTGGGGACGCCGCCTTGTTCCCACTGCGCAGTGGAATTCGGTAGCACAACCGCAGTGACGCCTTGTCCGGGTCCAGTTCGACCCGGTCGAGGATCGTCGTCAGGAAATCCTTGACGTCTGCCGGGTCAGGCGGGGGGCGAAATGGGCCGGTGATCGATAGCGGTCCTCAACGACCGGCTGCTGCTTAGCTCATGCTTGCCAGAAGCGTTCTCGCGTCATCGAGTTCCTGGGAGTCATGGCCCTCGGTGGAGGCGCCGCAAGCTGCGCACAGGCGATCGCGTGCCTCTACGGGTCGACCGTTGAGCGCGAGCAAGCGCGCAAGCGTTGTCACTGCGCGCCACTCCAGTGCGATCGCACCCTGACCATTCGCGAGCCACGCTGCGTGCTCGACGCGCGCAATTGCGTCGTCGATTGCGATTTGCTCTGATTGCAGCATGACTTCCGCCTGCAGGCGCAATACTTCCGGTCGATACCAGCCCACCCGGCTCTTTTCCGCAACGTCGACTGCCTCCGACAGCAGTTCAAGCGCGCGGGCATTGTTGCCAACCTGAACATGTGCTTCCGCCGCCAATGCGAGGAGCATCAACGAAATGCCCGCGTGCCCGGTCGCCCGATGGGTCTTGAGTCCGTCGTCAACCAGCCGGAGCCCGAGCTCGGTTCCGCCCTGTGCGGTCCGGGCCATGCCAGCCAGGACGAGGCCGGAGCCCCGCCATTGTGGGAAACGGTGCTTGTCGCAGATTGCGAGCAATTCCTCCGCGCGGGCCAGAGCGGCAACGTGATCGCGAACATAGTGAAGCACCTGCAGCGAAAATAGATAGGCGGTGGCCAGGCTCGACGAATGATCGAGTTCTCTTGCCAGCGACACGGACGTTTCCGCGAGCCGCAGCGCCTCTTCGGTGTGTCCTGCTGCCCATGCCGCGTTGGCTCCGAAATTGAGCGCGCACACGCCGGGATCATGGCCGCCGTATATATGCTTGTGATGCCGATGACGCGACCGGTCGTAGAGTCGAATCCCGTGCAGCGTGTCCGCACGCGAGATGGTTACGTCACCGAGAAAGAAGAAATTTGTCCAGCGCGAGTGATGGGCCTGGAGTACGCATCCGTCGTCGCCGAGCTTGCGACTGAGCATGACCAGATCCTCGGAACGGCGTGCGGCCTCGACCAGCTGCCCTCTGCCATTCTTGTGCAACCAATCACCCCAGTATGCCGCGAAGCGCTCCGTCGTTTCGCCGAGGGTTTCCGCCAGCTCGCACGCGCGCGTGTAATTTGCGCCGGTCTCCTCCGCTGCCATGCCCTTGGCGGCGATAAGTGCCGGGCCTATGCTCACCCGCAAGCCGAGTTCGGTCGCGGCGCGCGCTTCCGATACCGGCACCAGCCGTACCTGCTCCAGCGCTTCGCCAAGATGCGCGATCGCTTCCTCGTAGCCTGAGCGAGCCACCGCGAGTTCGCCGGCCTGTTGCCAGTAGGGCACCGCCGCTGCCGGCATCATTGCTCGGCTGTAGTGGTGAGCCACAAGCTCCGGTCGCGATTGCGCAACTTCCGGAAAACGTGTGACATAGGAGTGCGCGAGCCGTTGGTGGTGCTGCTGACGAACGCTCTTCAACAACGTGTCGTAAGCCGCCTCCTGGATCAGCGCATGCTTGAAAATGTAACGCGAACGGGGCGGAATGCCGCTCTGCTGGATGATGTCAGCGTGATTCAATGCCGCCAACCGCTCTTCGAGATCGGCCTCGGAGATGTCGCACACCGACTGCAGCACATCGTATTCGAATTCGCGGCCCAGCACTGAAGCCAGCTGCGCGATGGCTTTGGCGTCGACGAGCCTGTCGAGGCGGGCCATCAGCGAGTCGCGCAGCGTCGCCGGGACCTCGAGTTGCGCCGATTGCCCGCTCGCGAGCTCGAGCACGCCATCACGCTCGACGACCAGTGCGGACGCGAGGATTGCCTTGGTCAGTTCCTCGACGAAGAGAGGTACGCCATCGGTGCGTCGAATGATTTCGTCGATGACACGAGCTGGAAGCGCCTTCCCTCCGGCAATGCCGTTCGCGACCGTCACGACCTGTTCCGAGGGCAGACGCGTAAGGGCGATCATTGAAATCTGCCCATGCATGGCCCAGGTCGGGACAAACTCGGGACGAAACGTCAGCACCACGAGCACGGGCAACTCACCAATGCGCTCCAGCAGTGTGCCGAATAGTTCGCGCGTCGATGCATCGATCCAGTGCAGGTCCTCAACTACGACCACCAGCGGATGCTTTCGCGCGTCCGCATGCAGCCACGCGATGAGCGCGTCGAATGTCCGCCGCTTTCTCTGCGCGGGAGCGAGGTCGCTCAACACCTGCGTGTGTTCGCCGGCAATACCTAGCAGAGACGCAATGAGAGCAAAGGTGGTGTCATCGCCCATCCCCGCGTCGCTTAGCACGTGGCGCAACGCGGCGGCGCGATCCGACGGGGTCGTGCTAGCGGCAGCGTCTATTGCTCGCTCGATGAGATCGATGATCGGATGAAGCGCACTATTCTGGTAGAACGGTGAGCAATGGATGTTGCGCCACGCGGTGCTTTCGGGAGCGACACTCTTGCGCAACGCGGCCAGGAGCCGGGATTTGCCGATCCCGCCTTCTCCCGAAATGAACACGGCCTGGCCCTGGCCCCGTTGCGCCATGTTCCATCGCTCCAGCAAGTGCCGAAGCTCCATTTCCCGGCCGACCAGGGGCGCCACTTCGCGTTCCGAGTGCTGTTCCGGCGTGGACTCTATTGCGCCCGTGACCGAGTACAACTCGGCAGCGGACGCAAAACCCTTGAGGACCCGGGGGCCCAGCGCGCGCACTTGAAAGCGCCGGCCCAGGAGACCCAGGGTGGCCGCGCTGATACAGATTGAATTCGGGATCGCTTCCGCCTGGATTCGTGCGGCGAGGTTGGGTGTCTCGCCGATCGCATGGTCGATGTTGCCACCGCCAGCCTCCATCGCGCCGACCACCACCAGGCCGGTATGGATGCCAACTCGCGCTTCAATACCGGTTTCACCACGTGAATTGCGCGATTCGCCGAGCTCGCGCACTCTGGCAACGATGGCAAGCCCCGCCCGAACGGCGCGCTCCGCATCGTTGTCATGCGCGGTCGGATAACCGAAAAAGGCGACCACGCCGTCGCCGATGTACTGGTTGATGGTGCCGCCGTACCGTGCGACGCATTCCACACAGATCCCCTGGTACGCCCGCAGCATATCCCGCAGCGCCTCGGGATCGAGGCGCCCCGCGAGCTCTGTCGAACCGACCACATCGGCAAACAGAACCGTCAACTGCCGTCGCTCGCCGTCCGGTGATTGCGCCCCGCGCGTGGCGCCCGCCGGTGCTTCGGCGCCAGGCGCCGCATCCGACTTGACGGCAATGGACGCACCGCACATCCCGCAAAATCGGGCGTCCGCTGGCATCGGCGCATGACAGGCGTGGCACAGCTTGTCGACTTGCGCGCCACAGGCCTCGCAGAAGCGTTGGCCCGGTCGGACGGCAGCATCACATTGGTGGCACTTCATCGCGCCCTCTCAATCGTAAGCCCGGAACAAAGACCCATCCCATCGCCGCACATGGGCCAAGCGTGGGTGGGACAAGCTACGCGCGCGATTTTAGGACGAAGACCGACCTGGCGCAAAGCGGC